>CALOFA010000001.1:0-14070 GCA_942492545.1 uncultured Cryomorphaceae bacterium
GCTGCTGCCAATACGGGCGAAGAATGGATTTTCTCGACCTTAGATTTGGGTTCTTTGAACGATTTCAGAAAAAAGTTTCCGGTAGCTTTGGATGCCGATCAATTTGAAATAACTCCATAAGGAATAGGAGCGGGAGTCCAGTCTATCTCCAGGTCCCAATTCGATCTTACTTCGATTTCTTCAGGATAGAACAGCCTTCCTTCGGGCTGTGTGCCGGTAGCGTAATTTCCCGTATCCCATTCGCCGTTGTTGTTTGTATCAAAGTTTATGCGGAGGCCATACTTTCCCGGCTGAAGCTTTTCGAATTTTAAAACATTCCGTCTATCGAGAGGTTCGGATAGCAAGATTTTTCCTGCCTCATTGGTGAATTCAAAAACCGGGTTGGACTCTGATTGAATAAGGCTGTCGTTGATGGTAACCGTCAAGTCGCCATAGTATTCTTCTTCCTCGAGTTTGAATTCAAAACTCGTGCTATCGCTGTAAATTCCGTATAGATCTTTAATTGCACCTTCTTTCATGATGACCTGATAGACCGATTCCGGGTTTTTCTCTAAATGAATAAAGAAGTGAAGGCCACTAACGGATTTTTTGAAGGCCAGGGGAGCTATCTCTAAACTGTCTTCGAGTATGACGATTAGCGTTGTGTCCAGCTGATCCAGTGGATTCGAGAGGTTTATCTTGATTTCTTCGTAGCGATCTAATCGCTTTTGCTGCAAGTTTGAGGTGATCTTGAGTTTCGGTTCTTCCCTGAATTTTGGGTCGATTTCAGGATACCAGAAAGAGGTGTCTTGAATGGCATCACCATCTTGAATCAATACTTCAATTTCTTCGATGGGTGTCTTCCTCAAATACAGAGGGAGCCAAGAGCTTAAAGTGTCTCTCGTAGGGTTGAGAAGATTTAATGCGGGAAGCACAATGCCCGTTTCCACCTCTTTGAATACTATCTCGGGTTTCTCCGTTGGGAGATTAAAAATGGCTTGGTAGAATCCGTAGTCCTTTTTCTCAGTACCTGAAATAAACTGAGTCGTGTCTTTTTCTGTGAAGGCAGGAATGATGAGTTGTGTTTCAGTAGAATCTTCAATTCCCGAAGAAATGCGATCAGGAGAGAAGCCTATAATTTCAGGTGGCCCGTCGTAAATGTAGTTGGACGCTTCCTCAGAGAGCACAAAAAGTTTAAAGTCGCCTTCCGGCAAATACCGCAAGCGAAAAAGGCCTTCTGCATTGGTCAAGGCAAAAAAATCGGGAGGTGTGGTTCTTGGTAAGCTGTCAGCTTCGCCACGGTAGAGCAACACTGATGCACCTGCTACGGGTTTGTTGTCTTTGGCAGTCAGGACTTTACCCGTGATGGAAAGAGAGTCGATCAAATCTCCCGTCGAAAAAACGTAGAGCAAGTCAGAATTGACATTTGACTCATTCAAGTCAGAGATGGCCGTACCGAAATTGAATTGGTAGGTGGTGTTTGGAAGCAAATCCTCTTCCCATTCTATAATCAGCGTCTTGCTCTTCAAGGAATATTCAGGAGGCTCACTCAATAGCGGCGAAACGATCAATTGTTCAGAGAGACCTTTGACTTGAATGAACTCATCGAATTCAAATTCGAAACGTTTTTCTGAAAAGTTGGTACTGAGATTAGCAGGGTTGTATTGCAAGACTTGCGGTGGTGTTACGTCCTTTTCTCCACCTGTGAGGCTGTTTTGTTTGGCACAACCCAGAATGAGTATGACGGCGAACAGCAATAAGAATCTCACTTTACGGGAATAATTTTAGTGATGATCTCCGCGAGTTTTTCCAGGGAAAGTTGATCTTTTTCTCCAAAATCGCCCACCGAGCTACTGTCCACATCGAGCACCATAGCTACCTCTCCGGCTTGGTCGAAAATGGGAACCACAATTTCTGATTGAGAAAGGGGGCTGTATGCAATATGGCCCGAAATCATGTGCGTACGTCTTGAACGACAATCGTTTTCTTTTCACTCCAAGCTGTTCCGCAAACGCCTTTTCCTTTGGCTATCCGCGAACACGCTACCGGTCCTTGAAAAGGTCCTACCACCAATTCCCCTTCTTTTACGAGGTAAAATCCAACCCAAAAGTAGCCTTCCAGTTCTTTGAGAATTGCCGCGATATTACTCAAGTTGGCAATCAAGTCAGGTTCCCCTGAAATGACACCTTCTATATGTTGGAGAGCATGGTCGTAATTGCGATTCATGGCGCAAAGATAGATCAAATTTAAGCTGTGGCGAGTGTGAGAAAACTCAGTTTTGTTGGTTCTGCTTCGAGGATGGTATGTCCGCAAGCTTCGAGAGTTGAGCCTGTGGTCACCACATCATCAATGAGCAAAACGTGCTTTCCTGAAATTTCTTCCGGCTTTGATACGGCAAAGATTCTTTCGACATTTTCCCACCTCTCAAACCGCCCTTTTTTGGTTTGAGTAGAATTGTTTGAAATGCGTTTTACAAAATCCGAGCCGATTTTAGATCCCAAATATTTTTGGAGCCCCTCGGCTATTGAGGTACACTGATTGAATCCGCGGATACGCTGTTTTGAAGGATGCAGCGGAAGTGGGATGATGACATCAGGGGCTTGGTAACCATCATTCATCAGATCTTTAGCGTAAAGCGCGCCCAGTCTTTTTCCTACATCTTGTCTTCGGTTGTACTTCAAATGATGTAGAAATGCTCTGGATGAATTTCCGCGGGCGAAATAGAGAAATGCTGAGGCCGAATCTATTTGAATTCTGCCTCTGAATTTATTGTAAACGGGATTTGTTTCGAGCCGATGATAGTTGGTTCGAGGTAATTTTATGAGACAGTCTATACAAATGGTGTCTTCTGATGAATTAAGAGGTTGAGCACAGCCGATACAAATTTTTGGAAAGAATAACTTACCGAAATCACTCAACCAACCAAAATTGTACTTTTGCTGCATTCTATTCCAAGTTTTCGCGTTCCATAAACGAAAGATACTGAAAACAAGGAATTTTGATAACCTCTAAAGAACTGAAATTATGACTGACAGTGCGGATACAAAAAGTAAGAAGCTTCTTATAGCAGTTATTATTCTGGCCGTTACCACGGTGGTCTTGGGGATATTGGTTTTTACCAAATCACAAACCGTTGAGATAAGAGAAAATTCTATCTCGGGATTGGAAGTAGAAAAGCTTCAACTTCAGAATGATTTGCAAGATATGTTGATTCAATATGATACGGTAACTGTAGCCAACGAACAACTATCTGCGGAGATTACAGCTCAGCAGGAGCAAATCAGAGAGATGCTGAAGGAAATTGAAAAGCATAAGGATGATGCCTACATCATTTCCAAATTGAAAAAAGAAGCTGCCACTTTGCGAGATATTATGAAGGGCTACTTGGTGACTATCGATTCTTTGAACACGATGAACCAAGATTTAATCAGGGATAATAACTACTTGGCTGAAGAGCTGGTTGAGGCAAAGACTAAAACCAAAGAGCTGGAAAGCACTAAGGAGAATTTAGAAAGCATAGTAGCCACCGGATCTATTCTTCAAACGCTTGATATTTCGGCTGTAGGACTGAGAATGAGGAATAACGGAACGCAGAAAGAAACAAATCGGGCGGACAAGACGGAGATCATTAGAACCTGTGCTAAGATTGGAGAGAACAGGATCGCCACCCCTGGCCGAAAAACGATTTACCTGAGGATTATTTCTCAAGACGGGGTGGTATTGCAACCGGATATGTCTGAAGATCAAAGCTTCGATTTTGATGACGTAAGCGGGAAATATTCTGTGAAACGCACCTTTGATTACGCCAATGAGGCGACCGATGTTTGTGTTTTCTTCAACGTTCCTACAGATCAGGTAATTCCCGAAGGAAACTACATCGTAGAGATGTATGAGGGCGGAGCGCTTATCGGTAAGGCAGATTTTGATTTGAAATAATCAGAAGAACGCTCTCACTTGGACATTCCCGGTATGGATGGATCGCGTTTCTTCAGATTTGCGACCGTTATAGGTCAAGCTGAGCTGTAGATTCTTTCCGAGATTTCGTTGAACTCCTGCAGCCCAAGTAATATTCCGGCCATTTTGTAACCCCTCGAGCATTTCGTAGGATAAACTATTGTTTGTCGCCCCGATATAGTCGATGGTTATATAGTTTAATTGAACGAAGTAGGTTCCTTTTTCAATTTTGCTCAAGCGCAAGTCGGCGCCGAAGTCGATTATTTCTGCCTGTTCTCCACCTAAGTTTTCTGCGTTTTCCTTAAGCGTATAAGTTCCTGAAAGGTTTGCCCTGAAGGCCGTGCTCGGTTGGTAAGAAAAAGTCGGTTTTAGCGATATGTAATCGATGGCGTAGTTGCGTCCTTCAAGAAAGTCTGAACCGCTTAAGCGGGTTCCTGTTTCTTGTTCCAAGATAGCTCCGTACTTAGCGGTAAAGTTGTAGCGCAAGCGCAAAATGTGCGCTGTGTTTTCTCGCTCTTCAAAACCGGAAGTCAGAGGTGTCTTGCTTGTTTGATCGCTGTAAGTATAGTCCACACCGAATTTGGAA
Organism: uncultured Cryomorphaceae bacterium; assembly: GCA_942492545.1. Taxonomy (GTDB): domain Bacteria; phylum Bacteroidota; class Bacteroidia; order Flavobacteriales_D; family Cryomorphaceae; genus JAKVAV01. The sequence continues at coordinate 4,520 of CALOFA010000001.1, forward strand.
CTCGTTCGGTTAAAGAAAAATGTGTTTCGAATGCTCGACGATTGAGAGATTAAATTCTCCGCTCCCGCAGGGTCTGCAAATGGGTTGAAGCGATCCACTTCATCTTCTTGCCGGGTTTTTCGCTGCACGCGAAAGGCAGTTTGATTGCTGAATCTGGCCAGAATTTTCTTAATCCCTTCTTCCTTCATCCATATTCCCGCAGGGCTGATGTTGAGGCTTTGCGAAAACTGGTTGGAATAAGCTCTTTCGTAATCATCCGTTGGAGTAAACACTCTTAGGTAGCGCTCGCCGTCTTCGGGTCGGGCAGTCTCAAACTCGTTGAGTTCTTTTATCCCATTGTTATTGTAATCGATCCAAGTAAAAGGCGCTTGACCTGTTGGATCAAGAATGTAGATGAATTCTTGTCTGCGCTCCAGTCCTGAACCGATTTCATAAAATGTATTGGCGGTAATGGTGTTTTTAAAGAATCTACCTGCATATTCAATTCTCATCAATAGCGTTTCTTCAGGTTCTTGGGTGGTCGACTCTTCGTCTACAATTTCCAATATTCTATTAGATACGGTGGCTTTTAAGGTGTTTTTAGGGTTGCCCAATAGCGACATTTCAGCACCGTAGTGAATGGCATGCGTGCTCTCGGAGTAATCGTCGGTGGCGGCGGCAAAATCTGTTCTCTCTCGGTAGAAGACCTTGTAACCCAATTTTGCAGAATCCAGGTTGGCGATGTAGAATTGCCAGTCATAAAATTTATAAGCTGTCGAAGAAAGGGTATCACTGCCAGGCTGAAAGCGGAGATTGTCTTCACGCTCATCAGTGAAGCCGATTTTCGTAATCCACATATCTTTTTCGACGAGAGATTTATGCCTGGTAAATCGGGATTTAATGGCCCCTTCTGTTTCCAGTATGCTCCCGATAAACCAGCCTCTGAAACCATCTAAATTCAGATTTGCGTTTAAGTTGTTTTTTATCCCGTTGTAATCACTTCCCGCGTCGAAGCGGTCTAGAGAGTAAGTCAGATCATACTTATTGGATTTCTTAATACCAACAGCACCGGTAATGATATTTTGAGCGTTGCTCTCGAGGCTATCGTTCAAGTTCCAGTTGCGCGTAAATTCAACTGAGCGGTAAGGCTCAATGGGTCTGAAGTTTTTCCCTCGCGACTCTACCATTGCTCTCCCGAAAACCTCTGCCGCATCGGGTTTTTTTGAGAGAGGCTCGAAGTGCTCGATTTTTGCAAATAATGCAGGGCTTAAATTATCGCTGTCACCGATCTCTGAAAAAGTGTTTTGATCGTCATTTGAAAAGCCGGCCTCCAAGCTGGCTTTTGTTTTTTCTGTGAATTTTGCATTGGCCCCGGCCATCAGAAGCTGGTTTCTCTTTGGGGAGACGAGTTGGCGCACAGGGGCGTAATTTCCATTGCGAAATACCTCTCCGCCTATCACATCAGGCGCGACCCATCGAAATATCCTTCCCGTAGCATCAAAACCTTCTTGGATGTAGTCTCCGTTTCCTTCTCCCACTTCGCTGAAGTTGACGTTGAAGAGGGGAGTCGTGGGGGCTGTGACACGCACAAAAACAGAGTCAAAGCCCAGCGAATCGACTAAAGTGTAAAGGACTCGATCGTTGCTGTACTCAAATACTTCTGTAAATCCCGGAGCAATGGCCAATTGAGGATTGTCACCTGCATTGCTCAAGATCAACCGGTCAGCGTCTGTCAGATCCTGCTGGAGAGGTTGATTCTTAGCATCCTGTTCGCTAAAAAAGTTGATGAAGAATTGGAAACGGTCGTTTTCCATTCCCGTTGAAGTTTGGACGAGGCTACGGGTATAATTTGCATCGGTGTATTGAAACTCCACGGCGATCCGCTTGTCCTTATTGATGAGTTGATTGGCCGTAAAGGTTATTTCTGCCGTGTTGTAATCAATTACATAATCGTTTTGCTGGCCGCGTTCCATCTCCTTTCCGTCAATGAAAACGCGCTCGGTTCCTGCTAAGATGATGATAAAGGATTCGTTTTGATTTCCGCGTAAGCGATAAGGACCTTGATTTCCCTCAGATCCTTGAATGATATTTCTGGCAAATTTTCCGCGTGAAATTGCTGCACTGGTTTGGGTAAAGAAGGTATAATCGCCTGTGCCCATCTTGCGACGTGTTTCGTAAGAAGCTCCTTGAGCCCTTTTGAAATATGTCGAGAAATAGCCCAATGGCCGTTGAATGATAAAATCACCTGCGGTCAGCTTGTTCTGATCATCGTAGAGCTGAATGAAAACTTGATCAAACTCTTGCAACTGGGCGGTATTTCCTTCGGGCTGAATGGGAATATTGTCGTCAGTAACAGATGCCAAGACACTGATTTCGTCTGTGAGCTTTCCGCTGAGTTGAAGACTGAGCGTGCTGTTTACCGTAAGATCTTGGTTGTTACCAAACCCCAAGCCCCTCGAAATACTTCCTGTTTTATTCAATCGTGTGGAGCCAAAAACAGACTCCTGCTGAGCTTCGGGGCGAAAAGTGTAAGGATCAGAATAATAATCCTCTCCTTTCTGTATGATGGAGGGTGAGCGTCTCTGATATTTTCGCGTCAAATCTATAGCCAATACCCGATACGAGACATCAAGGGACTTGGGAGCCACACCTTCTTTCCAGACGAGTTTTCCCTCTGCGGGCAAAAGCAAATACGAAGAGTCAGGCACAATTTCACCGTTTGACTTAACAATGAATGAGCCCGGATCAATACTTAAGGTATCAATAGAAATCGTATCACCCTGAGGGATAAGCTTTTTGCTTCTCAAAGACCCAAAATCTTGAGCGCAGAGACTAGTCGTACCGCTGACAAGCGCGATAAGAAACAACCCTGATAATGCCGTTTTCTTTAGACGACAAAAACACGGTAGTAGAGGGAATCTATTAACTTTGAGCGTCTGAAAGAACATCGATTCGCCCACGTGGGCTCCTAAGAATACGCAATTTGAAGCTTAAAATTATATCATATAATGTCAACGGCATTCGTGCTGCCATTCGAAAGGGTTTTTACGATTGGCTTAAGGATGCTTCACCTGACGTTGTTTTAATACAAGAAACCAAAGCAAAGCCCGAACAAATCGACCTTTCGGGAGCAGAGGAATTGGGTTACAAGGCCTATTTTCACAGTGCAGAAAAGGCAGGTTATTCAGGAGTGGCAATTCTAAGCAAAATAGAACCTGACAACATCATAGAAGGATGCGGCATTGAGAAATATGATCGCGAAGGTCGGGTTTTAAGAGCTGACTACGGAGACCTCTCCATTTTGAGCACGTACTTTCCTTCGGGCAGTAGCGGCGAGGATCGTCAAGCTTTTAAGATGGAGTTTTTAGCAGACTTTGCTACTTTTATAGACAAGCTTAAGGTAGAGAGACCCAACCTTGTTATAGGAGGAGATTACAACATCTGCCATAGAGCCATCGATATTCACAATCCTGTTTCAAATAAAAATTCAAGTGGATTTCTTCCTGAAGAAAGGGACTGGGTTACTCAATTCTTACAATCGGGTTTTATCGATTCGTTTAGAAATGTAAACGGCGATGTGACGGATCAATACTCATGGTGGACTTATCGCTTTAATGCACGGAAAAAGAATTTGGGATGGCGCATAGACTACCATATGGTGTCGCAACCTTTGCAGGAATCTATCGTTAAAGCGGATATATTAGGCGACGTGTTCCATAGTGATCATTGCCCTGTTTCCCTAGAACTTAATTTAAATGATTAGAACATTTCCTTCGTTTCTAAACCGCCTTCTTCTCGTAGCTTTTTTGTTTTTCTTGGTTAATGGTTGTGATAATTCACAATCGGATAACACAGAATCATACGGCGAGGTCAATCACGAATTGAGTGGAGGACTTTTTAAAATGAGTCTTTCAGATAATATTCTGAGCATTTTTCCGCACAACTTGGTGGATGCCGCGGCCTTTAACTTGATGAATCAGGTTTATGAAGGTCTTTTCGAACTAGACGAGAAGACGAATGGTTTTAAACCTCAATTGGCTGAATCATATAGTATTAGTGAGGACGGGAAGATTTATACAATCGTTCTTAAAAAAGGAGTTTTCTTTCACGATGACCCGATTTTTCCGGGAGGAAAAGGAAGAGAAGTTAAAGCCGAGGACGTGATTCACTGCTTTACCAAACTCTGCGAGCCATCAGAAAACAATGCACTTTATCCTTATGTGATCGACCTTATCAAGGGAGCTGCTGAATTCAGACAATCCAAAATGGAAGGGAAAAAGACATCTGAGAGTCCTGAAGGATTGCGATTGGTAGATGACTACACCCTCGAAATCGAATTGGAGCATTCCACACCGAACTTCTTGGCTATTCTGACCCATCCGTGCTGCTGGGTTTTTCCCAAAGAGCTGTATGAATATGAAGATCAGATTAACAATTGGTGTATTGGCACAGGCCCTTTCAAGGCCTTTACCATTAAAATGAATGATGTGATTATTTTTCAACGAAACAAGCATTATCGAGAGATAGATAGCTTGGGACGATCGCTACCATACTTGGATGCGGTTCGTTGCAACTTCGTAGAAAATGAAAGAGATCAACTTGACGCCTTCCTCGAAGGAAATCTCGATTTAATCTTCAGCGTACCGAGGGAGAATATTCAGCAATTGGTGGAGTCTGCAAAAAATCCGGGCGCAGCTTATAGCATTATGACCATTCCGGGAATGCGTGTGGAATACTATGGTTTTCAGCATAGGAGCGACTTGTTCGAAAATGAAGATGTTCGCAAGGCGATAAATTATGCGATTGATCGACAATTCTTGGTGGACAGTGTTCTCAAAGGGTTTGGAGAGCCGGCCATATATGGTTTTGTTCCTCCTTCGGCTCCGGGGTACAATGCGAAGAGTCTTGAGGGTTTTACTTTCAGTCCCGATCGAGCTCGAGAGTTATTGATCGGCGCAGGGTTTGAAGATTCTCAGGATTTTCCCGTGTTAACTATTCAAATAAATGATGGTAACCCTACCGCACTTGATGTGGCTGAGGCAGTTCAAAAAATGCTCGCTGTTAATCTCGGATTAACCGTAGAACTTTCAATTCTACCGAGGGATAAGCACTATGAAGAAATTGAATTGGGAAATGTGGCCATTTGGAGAGACGGATGGATTGCTGACTACCCCGATCCGGAGAACTTTTTGAAACTGTTTCACGGTAAGCTGGTACCTGATGATTCGGTAAAAGCCTCATACTTGAACACCGTGAGGTTTAATGACCCCGACTTTGATGAATTTTTTGAGCTCTCCACAAGAGAGACGAATTCTGAATTAAGAAAGAAACTGCTGTTCAAAGCAGATAGCGTTGTGATCGATAAGGCTGCAGTTGCACCTCTTTATTACGAACAGTGGGTTTGGCTTGTAAATAAACGAGTTCAGAACCTTTCGGTTAGCCCAATGGGAAATCTTGACCTTTCCCAAGTTTATCTATCGAAAGAACAGGACTAGGAATCACTTTTCGTTCTGAAGAAGAAACTCCTTTGCGACAGGCAGTAGGGTTTCGAAGATGGGAATCTCCGTTTCTGTTTCTATCAGATACGTGTTAATCTCATGGGTTTCGCGATACTCCATCTTCAATTCACGAAAATTCGGAAACCTTCCTGTGTCCCTTTCATCCAAAAACTGAGTCATCACGTCTTTGTAAGATTCACTTTCGTACGGTCTTCTTACGAAGCGATATGTGTACTTGTAGATTCTGGTTTTTTTGGAACTATTCAATAGAATCAGTCCTCCTTTGCTCTGTGGGCTTAATAGTCCGATAGGGCGAATATTGATTTGCTCCATCAGGTTTTCCTTTTCAGAAATCCCCAATTGGTAGGTAGAAGAGAGTTTTTCCAGTGCAAATTCCAGCACATCGTTGAGGGTACTCATCACACCGTTATCCGAAAGACGTTCGCGTATTAACCTTTGTTGTTTCAAGTCAATACCGATCAAATTGGTTCTCAGCTCATTTTCGAGATTGAGAACACTTTGCTTGTAAAGATTTAGCTTTCTTAGATGATTTTGAATGTCGGGGAGGTACGGGAATAGCATTGATTCCTCAAACCGTTGTTGGGCTTGAGATGTGTATGCCAACACCTGATAGGTTTTATAGTCGTAATCGAATACAGGCTCAATTAGCCAATCATTGCTAAGCCTACTCATATGTAATAATACTCTATTGGTGAATAAAAGTTGCCGACCTTTGTTATTCCTAAAGCAAAAAGGTAAGAAATTTGTAATAGCCTTTTCAACAATCTTAAACTAGCCATATGTCTTATTCTTATTCTAAAGTAATTCTTTTCATTCTTGCAATTATTACGTTGGTCTCATGCGTTCCTAACAGGAAGTTCATGGATGTAGCCCAAAAGCAAGAAGCGTGTGAACGTGAAAATGAGCAGCTCAGGCTCCAAAATGAAAAGTTGAGCACAGACTTGAATGAGTTCGACACGAAGTATAACGTGTCTGGAGCGAAAAATTGATGCGTAAAATCAATGTGACAGTATTGGGGTACTTACATATTTGAAAATATTGACAAGTCGACATTAAATGATCCTTCTCCAATTTTTCCAGCCTGCGAGAAAAATGGACGAAGCAAGCCTTGACCAGGCAAACGTTCGATTGTCGCTCTTGAAAAAGTGGATATTTCGACAACGTCCAATGCGAAGAAGAACTAGAAGAAGCCAAGACCTCCAAGGTAGGCAGCGATCAGTGAAAAGACTCATGCAATTGAACAACTGCGTGATGTTCGGCCATTCGCCGAGGTGAGTAATAGAATGGATGAAACGTGATCGTTATGTGATGCATCGAGAGCCAGCTGTATACAGGAAAAGCTGCGGATAAAGAACAGAAAGTGATCCTCGATTATGGCGACTCCAGTGATGAGGCTGATCTTGATATAGTTGCTGGAAGGTCATACCGACGCAAATGAATTCAGAAGTCCTTTCGATCCAAATGGTTTTGAGCGTTCTTAAAATTACCCATCAACAATAATGTGTCGGTCAGTATCTTGACGGATATTGATGCTGCAGGCGGAGTCGTGACATACCCGATGTTAAATAACAAGGCGAAAAATCGCCGAATTCAAGTATCTTCTTCTAAACTCAATGAATTGGCAAAAATGGTGATAAAGTTGTCGCTATTCTTCAACATATCACTTGCCGTCTCAGATAGTCATTTTGCCGAAGGTGAACTGGAACTGGTGATGTTTGAATGAATGGTTTGAACCCTGTTGTCAATGCCATGATAGTTGTTCATTATGGTGATTATTCTCGACGATATTCTCACATCTGAACAGTTTGACGGGAAGGCTCAAATCTCGCTCGACAATCTTTCCGGCGCAATGGGATGGATGGTCGTGATTTGGATATCAGGCAATGTTTAAAACGTCTTCCTGCAGTTGTTCCCGTGTTGAACTTGACAACCATATTCAGTCTTCTTGTCATATCCGGTTGCAGATCGTTGAGGAGTTCATAACAACAGTACGGTAATGGACATAATGGACAGACATTATTAATGGCGAATGCGGCAGAACCGCCAAATTATGCTTCTTTGCATCAGTAGGATTCGAAGGGTTTCCACTTTGATCCTGATCCTCATTCGATGATATTGATTCGTTGGTGTTTTGATCGTTCCTGATACATCTCAATAGTGCAGCGAAAAACCCATGGTTCGTCTCATCAAATGAAGTACGGCATCTATAATGCTCCAAGACTTTCAATGCGCGATATTTCCCTCTTGTGTTGGATCGAAAAGGTTCCTTGTTGGCAAATCTGCGGGCGAGCTACTTTCTCGGATCAAAGCTGATCGATCCGGAAGTTGGACTCATGATGCATTCGGACATTTGAACTTGGGATATTGCATCTAAAATCGGACAAGATTTCGCAAGTGATGTGTGGCATCGGATCAGTTCGTTGGGAAGTATATGGGTCAAGTTCTCCAGATGACAAACACGAATCAACCATTCCAGCTTGTCTTCTCGGACGAGCTGTTGTCACTTTCATGTTGTGGTTGACTTGAAAAGTTGGACATTTATAATTCGGTTCATGTATCCATCGTAAATGGGATATCCCTACACTGATCCTCTTCTCCTTCTGTGGTTAACACTGTCTCGCATACCTCGCTTGTTGGACGAAGACTTCCTTTTCGCCTGATGAAACCATACCCAGTTTCATCGGTTTCTTCGTGATGTTCCATTCATCATGAAGACCCTTGTTGTCGTGGAACGTTCAGAAACCACGGACGTTTTAACGCCAGACGGATGGCATTAACCATTTTTGATCTTGCCGTCGCGGTAATTTTCTTATCCTTCTACCAGCGGAATGGAAATAATGCTCTTATGGTTGTTTATGATTAAATATCGGTCGTGCAATTCTGTTCGCGGGATCGTGATCAGATCAATGATGTACTTTTTGTTCGTCGGTTCGATTCTGGATATTAAATCAAAAGAGGTTTCGTCGCTGGTATTTTCCATCACATTGAGCAGCTACGCGTATGGCGCGATCTTGCTCGTTATTGGTCTCTCAGACACCAGCAAGGTTTTAATAGATGGATCAAAGGATGCTCCCTGCTGAAAGATCTCGTAACCGCTGTGGATACGGTGTCCCGCAATATGAAGAATGCTCCAAAACTGTTGTGAACAGTACGTTACTTTTTAACAAACCTTTGAGCCGAAGAACCGAACAATGGTTTCGATGATCTTTTTGTGGACTTCATCAGTCTGCTCGTTGAGCGCGTTTATTGAAAGCGGGCGAAACAGCAATCACCAACTAAAGCAGTCGTATGGTTGGCAAACAGAGAATCCGCAATACCGTATGGATGTTATAAACATAAGTGCGCGATTGACGGAAAAACCGATACCACGGGCTGTTATTGGTGATTTACCCAGGCGAGCAAATATGCGCTGGTCACACATTTGAAGTCTATTCTGGTGAAGAAGCAAACGCTGGCTTATTGATGCAGACCCGGACGCTGATTTTCGGGATCAATCGCGTTTTTCATCCTCACAATGTTGCAATATTGCCGTATTGGTGAACCTGGGTTACCGTAAAGGATATGTGCGAGCGCGGTAAAATACAAAGCGATCAATGCTGTTAACAAACCTGCAACAATGAAGGTAATAATGGTGGACGTACTGCGGGTGTTGTTGTATGTTGAGTTATGCTGGATGGATAAATGTGATGATAGCCGTCGTGAAGTCGACTCAACCGAAAGATGAACCAAAAACGAGAAGAGACTATATTTGATGGACGGGCAGCTCGCGCCTCCCGTGGTTGCCAGATTGGCCGTAACGTCATTACCATTACCGGGGTATTGCTGTACTGGGGCTTATTCCTCAACCAATTGTCATCATCTCCAGTCAAACAAACAATTGCTGAAAGACATTCGCGGACCAGATGACTGGCGCGCAAACCTAAAGTTCAGTTATGGTCAGGGCTGAGTTGGTTATAAATGCCGCTGATGATTGAACCGAACGGGACGTTATTATGTGAAGAAGCTGGATAATGTGGCTTTAAACGTGGACTAGTTCGTCTTCATGAAGCGTAC
>CALOFA010000002.1:0-246782 GCA_942492545.1 uncultured Cryomorphaceae bacterium
ACGGGCAAGCTCTCCTTTTTTCTCTCTGATGAAAAACCTTTTTTTGATTTCACTACCGTTTCTTCAACAAAGGTGTTCCACTCTCCGCAAGAAGGACATTTGCCTTGCCACTTTCTAGGCGATTCGAAACCACAATTTTGGCAAAAGAAAACAGATTTCGCTTTAGCCATTTTTCGATCTTTTTATAATCGCGGTAGTGCTGTATCCCTCTACCAGCGGAATGGAAATAGTACTCTTATGGTTTGCGCGTTGAATATCTGATCCCACGATGAAATTCTATTGAATGGGATCTTCCTGATCCGGATCGTAGTCTCCGCCTTTTATTAAGACGTCCGGTTCGATTCGTTTCACCAAATCAAAAGGAGTTTCGTCGCTAAAGATGACTACTGCATCTACGCACTGCAAAGCAGCTATAACCGTAGCGCGATCTTGCTCTCCGTTGATGGGTCTCTCAGGGCCTTTGTTCAAAGTCTTAACAGATGAATCAGAGTTAACTCCCACTATGAGAAAATCTCCTTGTTCACTAGCCAGATTTAGAAGTGTCACATGTCCTCTGTGAAGAATGTCAAAAACCCCATTTGTGAAAACGATACGTTTCCCTTTTATTCTAAGCCTTTGAGCCAGAGAATCAAGTTTGTCATTTTCGATGATCTTTTCTGTAATTCTATCCAGTCTGCTCATTAAGGCGATTTTTATTGAAAATGGGCATGAGGAACATGCTTAATCCACCAACTAAAACGATCATTATGGTTTGTGAAAACCAGAGAATCCACCCCAATGCAAATCCGCTTTCGGCAGAAATTCCATAAAGCATAAGCGCTTGCATGATCCGTGCAGGAAAAGCTCCTATACCAATCGGGAATAATGACAATGGCGAAATTACCCAATACGAAACCTGCAAATATTTTCACTGATCCCCACATTTGAAGTCTCTTCCAGTGCGAAGAAGCAAACGCCAAACATTGCAAGGTACAGACCCCATATTGCTAAGGTTGCTAAGAGATACAACCAACGTTTTTCCATCCTCACGATACTTCGCAACCCTTCTAGCAGCTCATTGATGAAGCTTCGAATTTTGCCAACCAGAGGAATATGTGCGAACTTTTTTTAGGAAGTAAAACCCTAGTGTGGAAAAGCAATCAATACTATACTAGCGAAGCCTGCAGCCAATAGAAGAGGTAACTCAACCTTGCTTTGAGCAACACTGATTATTTCCAGCGCATATTTTTCCAGAAGTTCATACTGGAGCAAAAGAGTAGTAAATGTGATGATAAGCAGAATGATGAAGTCAAGAGCTCGCTCAGAAAGAATGGAGCCAAAAGACTTTTGGAAAGGAACCCCTTCATATTTGGTGAGGGCAGCGGCTCTGCTTACTTCTCCCACTCTGGGAAGTGCCAGATTGACTATATACCCGATCATTACCGCCATAAAATTGTTGGCTGTACTGGGGGAGTAGCCCATTGCCTCAAGCTGAAATTTCCATCTGTATCCTCTGATCCAATGACTCAGCAGACCCATAAAGAATGACAGCAGGACCCAAAAATAATTGGCGCTTTCGAAAGCCCTAAAAAGTTCGATTCTCTGGTCCGGGCTGAGTTGGTTGTAAATGTGCCATACCAAATAAATTCCCAGACCAACGGGGATAATTATCTTGAGAAGCTGGATGGTCTTGGCTTTAAACATAGCAGACTAGATTCAAATCTTCATGTTGTCGATGAGTCTCACCTTGCCGATTTTTGCGGCTAATAGTGCTATTCTCTCGCCCTTCTTGGGCTTGGTAGCCGGTGGCTCAAAACTTTTTGGGATCTACCACCTTAACATACTCCAGCTCAAGTTCGGGATAATCGGTTAAATACTTCTTCCCGAGATTTTCGAGTTCAATATGATTCATTGACTCACTATTTTCTGACATCAATCGAAGTGTTTTTGATAAATGCAGGGCCAGGTTTTTTTCCTCTTTTGAGAGGAGCATATTTCTCGAGCTGAGAGCCAGACCGTCTTCATCTCTTACAGTGTCGCATCCGATCACTTCCACGCCTAGATTGTAATTCTTATTCAGTTCCGTTATGATGCGGTACTGTTGAAAATCTTTTAAACCGAAATAAGCTCGCTTCGGTTGAACTATTTCAAACAGTCTTTTTACCACAGAGGCAACACCGTTGAAATGCCCAGGGCGAAAAGCTCCTTCCAGCACTAGGGATACCTCTCCGAGCTCATACTGATGTTCATCTTTTTCCGGGTAGATTTCGGCATTATCAGGTAAAAAGACATAATCAACCTTAACAGATTTAAGTAGCTCAAGATCTTGTTCAACTTCACGAGGATATCGATCAAAGTCTTTAGGATCATTAAATTGAGTGGGATTTACAAAGATTGAAACAACCGTAAGGTCATTTTCGGAAGAACTCTTTTCTACTAAGCTTAAATGACCTTTGTGCAATGCCCCCATTGTGGGAACAAATCCTATCGATTTTTCCGGCAAGTTTTCAGCCAGAGAAGTCATTTCACCTGCCTTTCTGATCACTATCATATGCTTCCGAAATGAAGGAATTTATGGTTCAAAACTCCTTAGCAAAAGTGGCCAAAGCTAACGAATAGATTGAGAAACCGAGAAAATTTAGTTATTTTTGTACTATCTAAACAATTCCCAGCATTTTATGAAGAAGACGAGAGTTTTATATGTGTCACAGGAAATTACACCCTTCCTGCCGAAGAATGAATTGTCAGAAGTTTCTAGAAATTTACCTCAAGGAATACATGAGAAAGGCAAAGAAATCAGAGTATTCATGCCGAAATATGGTTCTATAAATGAGCGTAGACACCAACTTCACGAGGTAATTCGATTATCTGGAATGAACTTGGTAGTAAACGATACTGATCATCCTCTTATCATTAAAGTAGCCTCAATACCCACAGCGCGTATGCAGGTCTATTTCATAGATAATGAGGATTATTTCCATAGAAAAGCCGTGCTTTCTGATAAGAAGGGAAAGTATTTTAAAGACAACGATGAGCGCTCGATATTTTTCTGTCGAGGAGTTTTGGAAACGGTGAAAAAACTAGGCTGGGCTCCGGATGTGATTCACTGTCATGGTTGGTTTACTTCCTTTTTACCACTTTACTTGAAGAAATTCTACAATGAGGATCCTCATTTTGCAGATTCAAAAGTTGTTTTCTCTGCATATTCTCGAGATTTTGAAGGAAAACTTGATAAAAAGGTAGCCGATAAACTGAAGTTTGACGGTTTCTCTGATGAAGATTTGGGAGATTTGAAAAATGGTGACGTTGACTTTGAAACTTTGACCAAATTTGCATTTAAATATGCGGATGGTATTATTGAAGCCAGTGATGATTTGTCTGACGGTATTAAGTCAGAAATTGAAGCTTTTGATAAGCCAAAGCTTGGATACTGCGATCCGGAAAATTGCGTTAAAAACTACAGTGATTTCTACGACGAAATACTTGAAGAGAACTCTATTCTCGCTGAATAGGCTTAAATACGGTAATATGTTGAATTTAGATAAGCGGCCGCGTAAGTGGGCCGCTATCTTTTTTTTATTTGCCGCATTTACGGCATGTGAAAAACCTGAAGGGTCAGTAGGTATTGATCTGCAACCCGAAGATGATATCTTAAATGTATCAGGTATAGATACCTTCACTGTTACAGCAGTATCGTTACCCGAGGATTCGGTGAGAACGGATGGGGTTGTAACCGGTATGGTCGGAGCTTATATTGATCCCATATTTGGCTACAGTAAAGCCGATCACTATACCGAGTTGAGATTAACATCATCGAATCCTATATTTTTTACTGAAGGTTCGTCATTGGAGAATCTCGTAATAGATAGCCTTATTTTGAATCTGGCCTTCGAGTTTGGTCAAGGTGTTCCTGTATATGGGTCCACGGGAGCACAGTATTTTCAAGTTTTTGAAGTTGAAGATTCGCTGGACGTTACAAAGGCTTACTACAGCAATCAATCCTTGTCGGTTCTTGAAGAAGACTTGGTTTTAGAAGGACATAACCTTGTTACTCCCAATTACCGTGATTCTTCCATAGTCGATGGAGTTGCATTCAGACCATCAATCAGATTGCCTTTAACGCAGGAATTAGGTCAAAGAATCTTTGATGCCAGTGAAGGGGATGGACTAAGCGCCACAGAGTTTCTCGAAGTGATAAAGGGCTTGAAGATAGCAGTAGATGAGAATGCGGCAGGAGTGAACCTTTCCAATACAGGGATTATCTCATTTAATAGTTTTCTGGGAACCAGTCGCATGGAGCTTTATTACCGCGATACATTGGTTACAGATGACGATCCTGAGCCCGATACTCTTTTCTATGATTTTGAAATCAGGGGCAACACAGGGAAGTTTAATTCATTTCAACATGATTTCGTGAGAGGAGGAGAGCCTTCGCTTGTAAGACAAGTTGTGAATGGCGTCGCTTCTCCCGGAGAGCAAACGCTGTATGCACAGTCGACGGGAGGTGTGAAATTGCGAGTAGACCTTCCTTATTTAGAAAATTTACGCGACGTAGAGGGAATAGCAGTTGCTAAAGCGCAACTGATTTTACCTGTAAATTCGAAAAGCGGAGGTAGATACCCTACTCCTGAACGGCTTTTGATATTTGGTTTAGATGAGAATGGAGACGCCTTCTTACTTGATGAATTCCTGCAAGATCCTCAGAATTACTCATTCATAGACGGATCCTTTGACACACAACAGGGGCAATACCGATTTTTTATTACAAGATTTTTACAACAGATTCTTACTGAAGAAAGGGAATTTGACGGTTTGGAAATTGTCGTTCAGAGAGCTTCCACTACCGCAAACCGAGTGGTTCTTAATGGAGCCGATTTTCCAAATAGCGAGAATCCCGAAGATAACCTCAGACTAGAAATACTCTTTACTAATTTTTGACAACCGATGTGTGGAATAGTTGGATATATAGGTACCAAAAAGGCATACCCTATTCTTATAAAAGGATTAAAAAGACTTGAATACCGCGGGTACGACAGTGCGGGAGTTGCAACCCTCGAAAATGACGAACTACGAATCGTCAAACAGAAAGGGAAAGTAAGCGGCCTGGAAGAAAAAGTCGAACAGGGCGAAGAAATGATCGGAACCATTGGTATTGGCCACACTCGATGGGCTACCCATGGACCCCCCAATGATGTGAACTCTCACCCACACGAAAGTGAAGATGGGAATATGGCCATCATCCATAATGGGATCATAGAGAATTACGGAGCCTTGAGAGAGGAGTTAACAAAGCGTGGCCACGTTTTCAAAAGCGATACAGACACAGAAGTCTTGATCCACCTGATTTCTAACGTACAGAAAAACGAAAACAACAGTCTGTTTGATGCAGTGCGCATAGCTTTAGGCGAAGTTATCGGAGCATATGCTATTGTGGTTTTGGATAAGAACAATCCCAATCAACTCATTGCAGCAAAAAAGGGAGTCCATTAGTAGTCGGTCTTGGTCAGGATAAAGAGTTTTTCGTTGCATCTGATGCCACTCCAATTATCGAGTATACCAAGAATGTCATTTATCTCGACGATGAGGAAATAGCCATCTTGGATCGAGTGGACGGATTCACTCTGATGAATATCAAGAATCAGAAGAAAACACCGTATGTGCAGGAGCTGGAAATGCAGCTGGAAGTCCTCGAAAAGGGTGGATTACGAGCATTTCATGCTCAAAGAGATTTATGAGCAGCCCCGATCGGTAAGGACTCCATGCGCGGAAGACTTGCGTGTAGATGCGGGACAGGTAGAGTTGGGCGGAATTCGTGATTATGTTACGAAGTTTGTAAACGCCAAGAGAATAATTATTGTTGCTTGTGGAACAAGCTGGCATGCTGGGCTTGGTGGCCGAATACCTTTTTGAAGATCTGGCCAGAGTTCCTGTGGAAGTTGAATATGCATCAGAGTTTCGGTACCGAAACCCTGTTATTTACGAAGATGACGTTGTTATTGCCATTTCCCAGTCAGGCGAAACTGCTGATACCCTCGCTGCAATAGAACTAGCCAAGTCTAAAGGAGCCACGATTATCGGAATTTGCAATGTGATAGGATCTTCTATTCCCAGAATGACTCATGCGGGGTCATATACCCATGCCGGTCCTGAAATCGGAGTAGCATCGACCAAAGCTTTTACTTCACAAGTAACCGTGCTAACCCTGATGGCCCTTCATATAGCCCAGCAGAAAGGTACCATTCCGAGAGCAGATTTCAGCGATTGTTGATTGAGTTGGACAGTATTCCTGAATAAAATTGAGAAAATTCTCGAGTCCAATGAGCTCATGTCAAAGGAGATTTCACGAATTTATCAGAATGTTCCTAATGCTTTTTACTTAGGTAGAGGATATAACTTTCCAGTAGCTCTTGAAGGAGCTTTGAAGCTAAAAGAGATTTCTTACATCCATGCGGAAGGCTATCCTGCGGCAGAGATGAAACACGGTCCCAATTGCCCTGATTGATGAGGAAATGCCCGTTTTTGTAGTTGCTCCTCGCGGAGGGCTCTTACGAGAAGATTGTCAGCAACATACAAGAGGTGAAAGCGAGGAAAGGAAAGATCATTGCGATCATAACTGAGGGAGAACGGCAGATAAAGGAAATGGCTGATCACACCATTGAAATTCCCGATGTGGACGAATGCCTGATGCCATTGGTTACAGTCATTCCTCTTCAATTATTGAGTTACCACATAGCTGTAATGCGAGGCTGTAATGTTGATCAGCCGCGAAATCTTGCCAAAAGCGTTACTGTAGAATAGACCTAAATTTTCAACCCAATAAAGCCAATAAAATGAAAAAAGTATTTATCACCCTTAGCCTAGTTGCATCTCTCGCATTCGTGGGATGTGAGTCTGACACTCCAGCCGAAAACGCTCAGGAGAAAGCAGAAGAAATGACCGACGAATTAATGGATGAGATGGAAGACGCCGGAGAAGACGTGGAAGATGCGGTCGAAGACGCCGGAGAATCCATGGAAGAAGCGGGAGAGGACATCGAAGAAGCTGCAGACACTTTGATGCAGGACTAAGAAATGTAATTTCCTTTTACTTGAAACGAAAAAACGCCATGATCTCAAGATCATGGCGTTTTTTATTTCGTGTATGACTATCTTATTCTATGATCATTCCGGCTCCTACGGTTTCATTGGTGGCCTCGTCGATTAGGATGATGCTACCTGTAATTCGGTTTCGCGAATAACGATCGTAAAACAAAGGGCTGTGTTGTTCTGATTTTGATGCGCGCCATATCGTTCATTTGGATGTTTTTATCATCCTCTAAGCGGTGCAGTGAATTGATATCAACCTTGTATTTGACTTCTTTCACAATGCATCTGGCGTCTTTGGTCGTGTGCTTTACGGCATACTTACCATTGACCATCAGAGGTTTTTCACCCATCCAGCAGATCATCATTTCGATATCCTGACCTACCTCAGGCTGATTGTTCGGTCTAACGATCATATCACCGCGACCGATGTCAATATCATCCTCCAATCTTAAGGTGACGCTCATCGGCGCGAAGGCTTCATCAATTTCACCATTGAAGGTATCTATCGCTGCAATTTTTGAAGAAAAGCCTGAAGGTAGAACAACTACATCATCTCCTTTTTTGAATACACCACCCGCAACGCGACCTGCGTATCCTCTGTAATCGTGGAACTCCGTAGATTGAGGACGCACCACATATTGAACGGGGAAACGGTTGTCAACCAAATTTTGATCACTGGAAATATGGATGTTTTCCAAAGTGTACATCAAGGTACTTCCTTCGTACCAATCCATATTTTTGGATTTGTGTACTACGTTATCACCCTTTGAGCGCACTTATCGGAATAAACCTGATATCGTTCACCTTCTAATTTTGAGCTGAAAGCCTCGAGCTCTTCTTTGATTTCTTCAAATCGTTCTTCGCTGTAGTCCACCAAGTCCATTTTATTGACACAGTAAACAACGTGCGGTATACTTAATAGTGAAGCGATGAATGAGTGACGTGCCGTTTGCTCAACCAGTCCGTGGCGAGCATCTACAAGGATCATTGCCAGATTTGCCGTTGAAGCTCCCGTAACCATATTCCGAGTGTATTGAATATGGCCTGGAGTATCTGCAATGATGAATTTCCGCTTTGGCGTTGCGAAGTATCGGTAGGCAACATCGATGGTAATTCCTTGCTCTCTTTCCGAACGAAGTCCATCGGTTAAAAGGGCCAAATTTACTTCGGCTTCCACACCACTTTTTTTGGAAGCTAGTTCTATCGCTTCCATCTGATCGGCGAAAATACTTTTTGAATCGTAGAGCATTCTACCAATCAAAGTTGATTTACCATCATCTACACTTCCCGCGGTGGTGAAGCGTAGTAGATCCATATCTAAATATGCGTGTTCTTTAGTCATTGTGCTTGATGAGGTAGGTTAAAAGTATCCTTGTTTCTTGCGGTCTTCCATGGCAGCTTCACTTCGCTTGTCATCAGATCGTGCTCCACGTTCTGTAACTCGAGTGGCAGAAACTTCTTCAATTATTTTTTCAAGATTGTCGGCTTCAGATTCTACGGCTCCTGTGCAAGTCATGTCTCCAATGGTACGGAAACGCACTTTTTTCATTACGGGAATTTCACCCTCTTTTCTTTCGATTACCTCTGTATCGGCCAAGAGCACTCCGTCTCTTTCGAAAACCATTCTTTCGTGGCTGAGGTAGAGGTAAGGAATTTCAATTTCTTCAAGCAAGATATATTGCCATACATCCATCTCTGTCCAATTTGATATTGGGAATACTCTGAAGTGCTCTCCCATATTTTTCCTTCCGTTAAAGAGGTTCCACAATTCAGGTCGCTGGTTTTTAGGATCCCACTGACCAAATTCATCACGGTGACTGAAGAAGCGTTCTTTGGCACGAGCTTTTTCTTCATCTCTTCGGCCTCCACCCATGGCAGCATCGTATTTTCCATCTTCCAATGATTCCAGAAGTGTAACGGTCTGTAAGGCATTTCGGCTTGCATTGAATCCTTTTTCCTCAACTACTTTTCCTTCGTCGATGGATTCCTGAACGGATCCGACAATAAGTTCTGCTCCATGTCTTTTCCATCAATCGATCCCGAAACTCAATGGTTTCAGGAAAATTGTGCCCCGTGTCTACATGTAGCAAGGGAAACGGAACTTTGCCCGGATAGAAAGCCTTTCTGGCCAAGTGAAACATTACAATAGAATCTTTTCCACCGGAAAATAACATTACCGGATTTTCAAATTGAGCCGCTACTTCCCTTAGGATGAAGATTGACTCTGATTCGAGTTCTTTTAAGTGTGTTAGACTGTAAGATTGCATCAGTCGTTTTTGATTTTGGTTGATATAAAATTCAGTAATTGATCAGCAGATTCTTCCGCCGTTTGATTTTCAGTAAATAGAGTTAATTCTGGATTGGCAGAAGCTTCAAATGGAGAATCAATACCCTGTAAAGTTCTTGATTTCACCTTTTCGGGCTTTTTTTGTACAAACCCTTTACATCTCTTTCTTCACAAATGTGCAGAGGAGTGTTTACAAAGACCTCGTTGAAGCTGTCGGCACCGATTATTTCGCGGGCCATATTTCGAATTTCTACCGTAGGACTCACAAAACAGTTGATGGTAATAATACCACATTCGTTGAAGAGCTTGTTCACTTCGGCGATACGTCGAATGTTTTCTTTGCGATCTTCTTGGGTAAAGCTCAAATTATTATTCAAACCATGGACACATTGTCACCATCAAGAAGTTGGGTAAGCCGCCCTTGATCGTGGAGCTTTCTCTCCACTATTTTGGCTACCGTCGTTTTGCCTGAACCGGATAAGCCAGTCATCCAAATAGACACGGCTTTCTGCTTTAGTAATTCTTCTTTTTCACCTCGTTGAACGACTTCGTCGTAAAAGGTAAAAATGTTGTTTTCTCTTTCCTTCATAATGATTGGAGCGCAAAAGTACGAATACTTGACTGCAAATGAAGCGCATAACGTTTCTATCGCTTTAAGAAATAAATAAGCTTTGGCTTGTACTAACGGTTCTACATCGCTTTAGGTTACTATAGATGCTCGATAACTCATTAAAATGCAGAAATGTATGACTTGGGTCAGAAAAGTCTCACTGTTTGAATAAGTTTTTTTTACCTGAAATTCTACTCCATTGAAGTCAAATCTGCTTTCTTTGCACTGATCTTATTGTCGTCCCGCACAAAGCCTTACAAGATTCATGAATCTTCAAATCTATCCAAAAAACCCTTTCAGGAAAAGGCGATAAAAACTTGGGAGAACTTGTCAAGGGTGGTCTTTTTGCCTTTGGTTATCGTCTTATTACCATGTGCGTGAGCTATGGGTTGGTGATTCTCATTTCCAAGAAGTTGGGAAAAGAAGGGATCGGAGTTTGGAACTTGTGTATTGCTACGCTCAATATTTGGGTGATGATCGGTTGTTTTGGGTTTAATACTTCCATCGTTCGATTCGTGTCTCAGTACCGAGCCAAGAACTGGCACGCAACGGTGAGAACGCTTTACCGCGTCATCATACGCTATTCCAGCTTGAGCGGGATAGCGCTGGGGGCAATCTTATTCTTTTCATCGGAATTTTTGGCCACCTATTATTTCAAAGATCCCGCGATGAATATTCCCATGAAGATCACGGGATTCATAGTACCACTTGTGGTGATCTCTACCATCAATGTGGAGTTTATCAGGGGAATGAAGAGGATTCAGATCAGTGAGTTTTTCAGAACGCTGGTGCTACAGGCAACTGCTCTCATCGGCACTTTGATCTTGTCATACTATTCTCTTGCGGCAGAAGATCCTTTGATCGCCTATGCCTGCGGAGCGTTTTCCTGGCACTGGTCGGAACCACTATTTTCATTCATAAATATTTGAGAAAGGCTGCCAAGAACGGAGAAATCGCAACCGAGCCCGAACCTTTCTTTTCGTTTAAGAATCATTTGATGATCTCCCTTCCGATGATCATGACGTCTTTTATTCCAACTCTTGAATGGAAGAGTGGATATTTTGATGCTGGGCTATTTCTCCGATACGGGAGTTGCAGGTGTATTTGGGATGGCTTTCAAATTATCAATCATCACCAACTTCGTCATTGGAGCCATGAAGGCCATTGCCATGCCGAAGATCAGCGAGCTATTTTGGTCAGACAAAAAGGATGAACTCAAAAAAGTCGTTCACTTTTCAACTCTTTTCATCTTCGCCTTTGCTTTTCCCGTTTCTCTCTTGCTAATGATCTTTCCTGAGTTTATTCTCTCGCTTATTGATGAGGAGTTTGTTGAAGGAGCGGGTGTGTTGAGAATATTTGCCTTTATGCAATTGATCAATGCAGGTTCAGGGATGGTCGCAGTTTTTCTGAATATGTCGGGAAATCAGGTGTTTTTCACGAAGATTGTTTCCGTCACTACTTCCATGAATATCATTCTCAATCTTATTCTGATTCCGAAATACGGAATGGAGGGAGCCGCATTTGCTACGCTACTGAGCACGGTCACTTGGAACATTGTAGGGGTGCAGTTTATTTACAAGAGGTATAAAATCTCGACCTTTTTCAATCCTCTCAGCATTTTTAAGATGTTGAAAAAGAGCTAGCTCTTCAGCCAATGTCCTAAATCCCGATCCAATATTTCTTGAAGCTTTTCAATGTCTTCTCGGAAATAGGAAGTAAGCTCTTCTCTGGTTTCGGGCTTCATCGGTTCTTTTGTCAAAAGCTTACTCATGAGCTTGTCGCGCCTGTTTTTCAAATTGCTTTGAAGAGAAGAGGGCAGAGCTTTCCCGATTTTCTTCGCCAGGGGATTTTTTCTGAGCAGATTGACCAACCCCTTTGTTTTTGGGAATTCCGCTCGGATTAGCCTTCATAGAGGTGTCAAACTCCATGAGTGGTACACCCAGAAAGTTGAGCATTTCATTGGTGGTTTCGCTTCCTTTTTTGAGGTCTTCCAAAAGCCAAACTTTTGTTTGTGGAATAGCGCTTTTGAAGGCAGCAACCTGATCGGCGTATTTTCCATAGGCCAAGTAGTCAAAACCCCACCTCTTTTTTTTCCATTCGCTTATTCCTTCTTTAGAAATGGCTTCTTCAAATGTGCGGTTTTCAAAACCATTGCGGATCAGGTAGGTATAATGCGAATAAGCGCGATCTACTGGATTTCGCAGAATGATCATGGACTTCAAATCTTTGAGCCCTTCACCGTAGAAGTCTTTCAGTAGACCCAAACTTTTTTGGTAAGTGTATAGATATGAAGTAGACGCTTCGCCACAAAGCTGATTTTCCTTTGCCGTATCGAAGAGCTCCAGGTATTTTTCCGTTTCCCAAATAGGGATGGCATTGAATTGTTCATCACTGTAATTTGGGCGTTCTCCGCCAAAACTAAAGTAGAACGGCTCCTTTCGTGATGGAGGAAAATATAAATCAGGATGCTGCGATAGCAATTGATACAAGGTGGTGGTGCCACTTTTGGCGGCTCCCGAATTATGAAATCAGGTAGACGATAGGTTTGCCTTTGTGATCGTAGTTGAACATCGACGCAAAATTGAGAAATATGTAACCAGTTGAAAGAAAGTCTCGTTCTAATTTTCAACATTTGCAGAGCAACACTTCCCTATGCTAGTTAACGTAAAAGGCAAAGAACTAAACCTTCCGGATATTCTCATTTTAGGTGCCGCAAAAAGTGGGACGACTTCTCTGGCTTTTTTCTTGAAGCAGCATCCTGACGTGTATATGCCTCGAAAAGAACCCGGCTTCTTTGCCTATCACGATCGAGAAGCGACAGAGATTCCATCGGGAATCAGAGATCGCCAGATTGTTGACCTCAAGGAGTACACCGACATGTATGCAGGGGTTGGTGGCAGCCAAAAAATCTGCGATAGTTCGGTGGCTCAATTTACCAATCACAAACATACCCTGCGAAACATCAAGGCGCTTGTACGGAGAACGAGCCAAGGAGCTTGAAGACTTTATCATTCTTCGAAATCCGATTGACCGATCTTTTAGTCACTACTTGATGTTCGTCAAGAATCAACTGGAAGATTTGGATTTTCAAGAAGCTTTGGCTCCCGAAATCGTTGAGCGGCGAAAGAAGGAACAACTCGGATTCGACTACATTGGCGGAAGCCTATACGCCGAAAGGATCAAGGATATTCTGAAGGAACTTCCTCAGACGGTGGTGTACATAACCAGTGATTTGAAACGATCGGAGCTACTGAATGAGTTTCTGACGGCTTGTGACCTGCGCACGGATGTAGACATCAACACCGAAGCCAGATTGAACCCTAGCGGTTTCCCAAAGAACAGGGGCTTGATCTCGGCATTGAATCACCAGAATCCTTTAAAACTTTTATGAAGAAGGCCCTGCCGGAAAAACCCTGTTCAAGCTATACGCGCTGAAATCCAAGCTTATGGAAAGGGGGATTGAGAGGATTGAAATGGATCCACAGGTTCGCATGGAGCTGACGGAGAAATACTTCAAATCGGATATCCAAAAGCTCGAAAAGATTCTGGACAGGGATTTGTCAAAGTGGTATGCGGTAACCGAAAAGTCTAAGGCTTAGACTTTCCACCTTTGTAAGGATTTTCCCAGCAAACCTTCCAATGCTTCAATATCCGCACGATAAAATTTGAGTAATTCGAGTCGAGTTTCCTCATTCATAGGAGGATAAGAGGCAATATTGATATTCTTGACCTTCTTCCGCATTTTGGCTCTTTTCTCTTTATTGAATGCAGCTCTGAAAACAGGTCTCAGCGTTTTCTTCACCAAGTTTTCTTGAGTGATGAGCCTTTGAAGACTCTTGAATTTAGGCTCTCCCGACTTATTGTGTTCCTTGCTTGTATTGAATTGAATGGCGGGATTTACTTCCAAAAATTCCAAGATACTCCTCATTTCTGCGTCTTGATTTTCCTTGAACTCCTCGGTGATTAAGACTTTTACGTTTTGAAAGCCTCGAGATATGCTTTGACCTGTTTAACATAGAGCTCCATATCCCGCAGATCCACATGAAGTCAAAATTCTGATTTTTCCGCTGGGCTTCCATCTCGCTCTTGGATTCCTCAAAGCTTAATTGTTCGTGTACATCCTTTACGAAGTGCATGTAAGAAGATGAATAGGCTCTGCTCACAGGGTTTCTAAGGATAATCAAGATTTTAACATCTTCACCAAAACTTTCTTTGATCAGTGGGATGCTCTTTTCGTAGTGGTAGAGGTAACCAGTACCAATTTCTCCGTAAAGCTTTTCGCTGCTTTCGGGGTAGAGTGATTCAAATGCTGCTACTTATCTAAAATGAGTTCTATGTCGGTCTCTGTGCGGGATAGCCAAGGCTGAAATCCGTAAAAACATCGCGTAGAAAATAGAATGTTTCTTTACAGGAATATCAATTTCGGGATGTTGGCGGAGATATTCAAAAATGGAAGTCGTACCTGCTTTGCCGTTCCAACAAATAGAAAGTGAGAATTGCTCATATATTCTTTTCGAAGTGTTTAATTTGTTGCTTTGAATTTTATGAATCAAGTCGATAACTGAAACGAAGATTGAATTGGAATCCCAACCTACATTGCTCGATGAAGCGAAAATAGGGTTATTTTGTCATCTTTGAATTGAAACCTAACTTGCTGATACTTCGTTCTAAGAAATTGGTATTCCCCCTTAGAAAATGCTAAAGAACCCATATTTTTCATTAGACAGGCAAGGCAATCATTTTGCAGTGAAAAAAACTTTTTTCACAATGATTGGCCTCGCTCTTATAGTGGCAACTCACATTCAGGAGGTTTTTGGGCGAGCGTGATGTATCCCGTAGAACTTTTGTTAGAGGCCCTCTTAGAAGGTGTCATCTTTCTTTATATCCTTTACCGCTTGGTTTGCAGAATCATCGAAAAGAACTACACATTCAATGGGATCGAAATATACCTCGGCATCCTGTTTATTTTTCCCATTATACCTGCTTTTGCGGCATGGAGGGAATTTGATCAACCCATATTTTATGGAGTAGCGACCTATCGGGATTTTTATCTTTTGTTTGGTGGACTGATCGTTTACAATTTGGTCAGAGGATATGTGAGCATTAAAACGGTGGAACATTCTTTTGTTACAATAGCATTGATTTACATGTTCTTCTCCTATTTCCTCACCATTTTTATTGATCCCGTCCAATTTCAGGATACCGCCATATCGGGAGCAAACCCCGAGAAAGGGGGAGAAGTTTACTACCGCCTCAACATGTCATTATTTTTCTTTGGATCGATCTACTTTACTGTAAAATCGTTTTACCAGAAAAATTTGGTTTATCTCGGCATCGCAGGCCTATTCATATTTTATGTTGTTTTCATACGTCTCGATCGTACCTCCTTACTGCCTTGGACTAGGGCTTGGGATTAACCCTCTTCTTTTTGACGGCTGTTCCCTAAAAACTCAGGTGCTGACCATTTTTAGGCGATTATCCCTGTCGCGGCTGTGGCTTTGATCGTTGCCCTATTCAAGGCGGAAATTTATGAAGTACTACAAGATGTTCCTTGATGTATTCAATACCGCAGGAAGGCTGGTTCTGGTTCGCTCGAGGACAATATCAGACTGATGGAAGTAGACATTGCGGTCAAGGGATTTTGAAAAGTCCAATCTTTGGAAATGGTAAGATCCTTACGCCTACTTCTTACCTAACGGATATAATCATTTTTATGGTTTCTTCTACACATCGGATGTAGGAATATTCGGATACTTGTTTTCAGCGGGAATCGTGGGTCTTAGCATAATTTTCTTTCAGTTCGTTTTGGCGATTAAATACATCTCGGGCATCAAGTATATCAAGCAAAATGTTTTTTTGGTCACTCTTAAGATTACGCTACTCGTCCATGCTCTCGATGCTATTACCACCGAGTACCTGACTCTTTATTCAGGACAAACTCTAACTATGATTCTCTTGATTTTTTTACTTCTACCAGAGAGATAAAGTGATTGAAGCCGAGTCAATAATGGAGAATCCATCGAAGACATTAAGGTAGAAGGCCACATTGAGAAAAGACCGAGTACTAATCATGATGACTGATAATCAAATGCCGAATTTCTTTGGTATCGGAGTCGTCAAAGGTGGAACCACCAGCCTTTTACCACTACTTAGCCCAACACCCCCGATGTGTTCCTGCCTCCCATTAAAGAGACCAACCATTTTGCTGCTGAAGACATATTTCGGAAAAGGACTTTCAAAAGGGCTATGCGCAAGACATGTAAATATCGACCTCGATAAATACATCAAAGGTGGAATGATAGAAACGATTCACATTGCATGTAAAGCCAGACTGTCACTAAGGAGGCTTTGTTTTCAAAAGTTAACAGCGAAAAGGCCATCGGCGAGATCAGCAACTTCTGCATGATTTGCCCGAGCTCGGCCAAGCAATACATGATTCCAATCCTGAGTCTAAAATTCTGGTCATTTTAAGAAACCCGATTCGGAGAGCCTGGTCTCCATTTTTGATGAATTTGCGCGAAGCTAAGAGCGATGCTGACAACTTCATTCAAGAGTTGGAAAATGACCATAATCAAACCCGAAGGTGGGGGTGTCAACCATCAGTACCTGGAATTGGGAAAGTATTCAGCGAACAACTCAAAGAGGATGATTTTTGATTCTTTTTGGAAAGGAACGAGTATTCCCGATCTTCTTCGAAGACTACAAGAAAAATCCCTGAGGACGTTTTGGCGAGCATTTGTCGCTTTTCTGGAAATTGACGATTCCTTCAAGTTTGATTTCTCGGAAAAGAGCAATGCTTCAGCTCTACCATGTAATGTCGGTTTGAACCGCTTTCTGGTAAATCTCAGGGATCATGACCACTGCAAAAAAATTGACGCCGAAGCCTTTGCGGCAAAAACTGGCTGGAGCATTATATTCCGATCAGAATATGCCGAAACTTCAGGAAGCTGATGCAGAATGGCTTCGCGAGTATTACCAAGCAGAAGTCTGACAATTGTCCGAGTTTCTGGAATAGATATCACTCAGAAATGGCCTGAATTCGGGCAATCCCAGAATGGACAATAACGTTACCAAATAGCGACGACCCAGTCGTATTCATCGTCAGGTAATTCGCGCAGCGGAACGACCTATGATGATGCGGATCATGAATAACTACAGCATGGTTCATTTGATCAACGAGCCGCACTTCTCTGAAAAGATGTGGACACCCAAAGACGATGGGGTTCCGATTAATTCAAAGGTAGCTTTCGATCTCTACGCGAAACTATTCACATGGCAACGTGCCGGATTTTTTGAATTTTCATCGATAGAAAAGCACGTAGCCAAATACAAAACCGAGATTGATCAATTGGTCGCTCAACTTGGTGAAGACCCTTCACGGCTTTCCGATGTTTACTCGTCATTTTTGAAATACGAAACTGAAGTAAACGGAAAGTCCATTCCTTGTGAGAAGACGCCCCAAAACATCTTTTATGTCAGGGAGATTTTAGACAAATTTCCAAATGCCAGAATCATTAATATGGTGCGCGATCCGCGTGCAGTGATGCTTTCGCAAAAGCGCAAATGGAAACGCAGAGCATTAGGGGCTGACTTTATGACAAAAAGGGAGACACTGCGGTTGCAGATCAATTATCACCCTTTAGCGGTTAGCAAGCTATGGAATGCAGCTGTTTCAGCGGCAAAACCTTTTGCCGGCGAGCCTCGATTTATAACGGTTCGCTTTGAGGATATTCTTCAAAAGCCCGAGGAAACAGTGAAATCTATTTGTCAATTTGCCGATTTTCCCTTCGAGCCCGAGATGCTTCAGGTGCCACATGCGGGTTCATCGAGTGAGGCCGATAAGAAATCAGAGCTCGGCATTCGAAAAACCAGAGCCAAGGGTTGGTTGGAAAAAGGATTGACTAAGACGGAGATCCAAATCTGTCAGAAGACCTGCGCAGAACTCATGAATAAATATGATTACAAGCCTATTGAGGTTAAGGTCAACCCGATTGAGTTGGCATGGAAATACTTCATTTTTCCATTTAAAATGGTGCTCGCCTTGCTCATTAATTTAAATCGGATGAGAAGTATCGGCGACACCCTGAAAAGAAGACTTTTTCAATGATAAAACGATTACATATGTTAGGCTTTGACTTTTATTCCGCCAAGGATGTAAAGGTCATTGCTGATTTCGTACACAAAGATGAAGTGATTGAAGAGGGAATTATTCCTTTGATGGTTACCCCGAATGTGGACCAGATCGTAAAATTGGACCGCAAGGAAAATCACGACCTTAGAGAAAAGCTGAAAAAAGCCAGATGGATACTTCCTGATGGGCAGCCTGTTATTGCGCTCAGCCGAATCAAGTTTGGCAAAGAAAAGGGCCTTGAAGCCCGATTGACCGGGAGTGATTTCTTTCCTGAAATGTGGCGAATTTTAAAAGAGGACTCAGGTAAGAGGGTTCTTTTCGTTTTGCCTCGAGAAGACCTGGGAGAGCGATTTATTGAAGAGCGACCTAATACGGTTTACTACGCGCCGCCCTTTTTCAAATTGGAGAATAAGGCGGAGTTTGAGGAAGTGATGACCAACGTTATGTCCTTTTTTGATGAGAATCCTCCTGAGTATGTATTCGTAGGGCTAGGCTTTCCCAAGCAAGAGAATATAGCACTTGAGATTTTCAATCGACTTAAAGCTGCGAACAAGAAGCTTCCTAAGACATTTCTATTGGGCGCATCTTTCGAATTCTATTGGGGTACCAAGAAGAGAGCGCCCATGTTCTACCAAAAAGCGGGGATTGAATTCGTTCATAGAATCATATCTGAGCCTCGCAGATTGGCGAAAAGATACTTATGGGATGACCTTCCGTTTCTGGGTATTGCTATTTCTGAACTGAGGAAAAAAGACTAATTAGCGATTTCTTGATTATCGCATCACTAATGCTGATCTAATTTGAGTTCAGCAAAGAATCCAGATCATCATTCAAAACAGCGCAGAATCTTCTGGCCCCTTCGAGATTGATGTGACTGGAATTTTTGAAACAGCTATCTGGCAATTCGAACCGTGAATAATCGAAAGCGTGAATATTTGGAATATCCGTATTCCAGTGATTGAAAAGCGAATCGATTCTTTCCAGGTTGGTAACGCCAACCAGCTCACTGGGATGATGTGGTGTGAAAACCATTATGAAATCACGATTTGGATGCTCCTTTGCCATGGTTTCAAACTTTTGAATTCTTTCAGTATTCTCGGCAAAATCAGCACTCATCTGAAGTTGGTCCAGCAACTGAACTTCCATGTAGGTGAGTGGAATTCCTGAAGCTTTTTTTGCTTCCAGCTCTTTCCGCTTTTCCATCATTTTGTACCGGCTATCTGTAAATCTTTTCAGCAGTTTATCTCCCGGGTAGTAGTCGATAAAAATTCCACCTCGATTGGTGATCTTATTTGATGTGACTTTTCGTGTAAGCGAGCGCAAGTAACGTATGTAACTCCCGAAATAGCGAACTCCCGGTAGAAGCTGGAATTTGTCCAGTCGATCATTTTCGGCCAAATATTCAATCACTTCAGGACTGTCTTTAACGGGCATGAAAGTCGACAAATCAATGGTGTGATCGGGGCGGTGAACAAATGATCTCGTGTTGAACTCTATGATAATCGGCCCGTCTTTATCTTTTGCGAGTTCTGTTTCCAGCAAAAAGAAAATCACATCAAAATTTGATTTTTCCATGGAGTAGTTGAAGACATCCTCACCCAAAGAATCGGGGATGAACGACGATCTTCCTTTTGAGCTTCCGAATACGGGAATCTCGTCGGGAGGAGTTTCTCCAAGCAAACGTTCGATCTTATAAGAGTTTGAAATATCTGTTCTCTTTGGTAATACGATATGTTCGAATACCTGATCGATGGTTAATGCCACTATTGCAGCGATTACCAGCGGAGTAATGAATAATTTCAATCCTTGTTTTGATCCGAATGGTGTCATATCATTTTAGAATTGGAAGTAGACAAATTGGTTTTTTAAATCCTGGCCTAAGAAAATAATCAAAAACAACATCCCCGTCACGTAGAGCCAATTGTATTTGAATCTGAGCTGTGTATTGAAAAGAACCGTAGCCCACAGCAGCCCGCTGACGCCCATTGATATCAGGAATTCAAATTTGTAAAGAGACAGCAACTCACCGATATTCAGATTGAATTCTGTAAATATTTTCCCATAGATTTTATGGGCCATATTTACGTCTATAGACCGGAAGTATACCGCCTCGAGTAGAAGAAGATTTAAGTTGAAATATTTTTGAAGCTGAAGCGTGAATATATTGCTTCTCATCGCTTTACCAAATTTGGTGTCGCGAAGTAACCGTTGTATCAGCATGACACATCCATTCACAAAGCCGAACAAGATAAACGTCCAATTCGCACCGTGCCAAAAACCGATCAATACCAAAATGAAAACCGACCAGAACATTAAGGCTCCTTTTGATCTGTTGATCTTTGCCAGCGGGATGTAGACATAATCTCGTATCCAACTGGTCAAAGAAATATGCCAATTGGCCCAGTACTGGCTGTGGTTCTCATGCCAGAGGGGCCTTTTGAAGTTTTCCATGAGCTTCACACCCATGAGTCGCGCTGAGCCCATGGCTATATCTGTATATCCGGAAAAATCGGCATAGAGTTGAACGGCGAAAAGGAAAGCCGCCCAATAGAGCTGGGTTCCCGTTGTACCATCTACATTGGCATAGACCAAATTGACATACTGGGAAACCGTATCAGCTACAACTAGTTTTTTAAAGAAGCCGAGAAGGATCTTATTTACAGCGTATCGAATATCATCAGGTGTAACCTTAGGTTCTCTTTTTAGCTGTGGGATAAGCCGCGTAGAGCGCTCGATAGGCCCTGCCACCAGCTGCGGGAAGTATGCGACGTATAGCGCAAAATACCCCAAATGCGTCTCCGGCTCTGATTTTCCTTGGTAAACATCAATCGTGTAGCTGAGGGTTTGGAATGTGTAGAAGGAAATACCAACAGGCAGGAGGATATCATAATACTTGAAATCCGCTAAAATATTGAACTGAGACAGCACCATGGCTGTATTCTCGGTGAAGAAATTGAAGTATTTAAAATAGAAGAGAAACCCAAGGTTTACAAAAAGACTCAGTAGCAGAAACCACCTTTTTTTCTTTTTGTCAGGCGTCTTGGCGATTTGAATTCCCGCATAGAAATCCACCATCGTGGAAATAACGATCAGGAAAATATATTGCCACTTCCAGCACATATAGAAGTAGTAACTGGCGGCCAGTAGCAAAATCCACCTAAATCGATTGGGGATCAGATAAAATGCGACAACTACCAGAGGTAGAAAAATCAGATAGTCTAGTGAATTAAAAAGCATTTTCTCGTCTGTTTATTACTTGTATTCTTTTTCTACGGTTAGCGAATTGAGCACCTCATCGTGGTCGTTTAGCAGCTTTTTCCAAGTGTAATTTTTAGCTATCTCTCGCGAATGATCTCTCAGACTTTCCCAAGTTGATTTTGAATCAATTAAGGTAGAGATAGCTTCCAACTGCTCTTTTTCAGACTGGGTGCAGAACAGGTCTCTTCCTGAAACTACTTCCAGCCCTTCTGTGCCTATAGGAGTAGTTACGATAGGAATTCCGCGGTACATGGCATTGAGTAGCTTTACCTTTATACCACTTCCAAAACGCAATGGAATGACAAAAGCACGTGCTTTTTTGAAGTAAGGCTCCAAGTCCTCAACAAACCCGGTCAGTTCTACACTTTCAAATTTCTGTGATCTGGCAACTATTCTTGGATCGGGATTTTTACCGACTATATAAAAGTGGATATCGGGATGCTTCTCCAAAACGGATGGATAGATTTCATCCAAGAACCACAAGAGCCCGTCAATATTTGCTTCCCAGGTTAAAGTTCCCACAAAAAGCAGAGCCTTTTCGGTTTGGTCAAATTCTAAGTCGGGCCGTTCTAGTAGGAAATCTTCACCGAGATGATAGGTCGGTTTGAGTTTTTTCCGATCGACTCCGATCGCTGCCAATTCTTCAATATCGTTGGGTGCCGCAAAAACTACGGATGCATTTTTGGCATACATTTTTTCTGCTCTCTTAATTCGGGAGGCTTCGAAGTTGATCAGGGCTTTCTTGAGCGGATTTTTTTCTATTTCTCCCAATCTTTCCCACATCACAAACTCGGCATTGTGCTCATGTAATACCACGGGTTTTTGAAACGATTTCGGAACATATTGCCCCATTTCGTAATGATCTATAAAGATCAAATCGCACTTGGGAGCCCATTCCTTTACTTTGGCCTCTAACTGCTTATTGTAATTTCTGAATACGTTGAGCGAAGGAGCGGTAAAATAACTTCTAAGTAAGTTCAAAGGAGTTCGCTTCCTGTCAAAGGGAATGGTAAAAAGTTCAACATCAGGGACTCTCTCGCGAAATTCACCGAGATGCTTCTCCTCACCTTCTTTCAATGCACAAACCAGCATCAATTCATTGGAAGACCAGTGCTTGACCAGATTCCAAGTCTTAATGACTCCTCCGCTAACGGGAGGGTAAGGCAGTTGAGTAGTCAGAAACAAAATCTTCATCTTCCAAGAAAGCGCCGTTTAGACCTTAGCGAATACTATTTTGAATCGTTCTTTGAGACTTAATTTTTTGTTCTTCTGATAGGGGTTGCGACGCATATTGATAAGCGACGTTTTTGGGCTGAAAGTCTCTGTAACCACGCAATTCAATTCCTTCAAAGAACCATTTTTGTAGAGCTCTTTCAAATCCAGAAGATCTTGAATATCTGTATGGCTGCGTTTGGTAATTACTATCGGCATATCAGTGGCATTCAAAATGGCCAATGATCTGGCGTCATTTCCAATCGGGGCCGTATCCACGATAATTCGATCATAAGAAGAACCCAAGCTGCGTAACAGCTCAGAGAAAGACTGAACCTCCACGTTATTAAAGATGACTTTTCCTAAACTCAGGACATCAATATTTCCATTGGAGGTGCTTTTTATAGCACTGTCAATCTCGTTTATGTCGAAAGAATTTAGTTCATCGTGGCCACCAGAGATTCTGAACAATTTGGCTACCGAAGGATGTCTTCTGTTTGCATCGATAACGATGACCTTGTAGCCCGCTTGAGCGTATTGAACCGCCAGCATACCGGAGGTAAATGATTTTCCTTCACCTCTTTTGTAAGAACTGATACCTAAACTGGAAGCATCAGGCTTTTTGATTCCGATATTGTAAATCAGACCATTTACCTGGTTTGCCAGAGTAGAGAGTGGGTAGTCTTCCAATTCTCCGGGGCGACGAATGTTTGTGTAATATATTTCTGAAAGCAGCGTAGCTTGAGGCAAGTGCCTTCTGAGATCGACTCCTGAATCAATACCGCTGTTAAAAACCCACATCAATATTAGAATTCCTACTCCCATAATTAATCCGAGAAGCACGGCAACAGTTACCGTAAGAGGACCCCAAGGAATAATAGGTTTTGCAGAGGTAAGGTGTGCGGTTCGATGATCCGAAAATCAGAGGTTGTTGAAACGAGACTCAACTCCACGTTTGATTTCTTCTCCATCAAAGAAGTGTATAAGGTCTCGTTGATTCGGAATCGTCTTTCCAATTTTAAAAGTTCACTCTGTTCTTTTGGAAATTCTTTTGAACTCGCGTCAATTTCGGCAATCCGTTTCTCGATATCACCGAGTTTCATAAGGTTACTCGACTTGAAACCTTCTACGGATCGAAGAATTGTAGCTCGTTTTCCTTCAATTGCATTTTTCACTTGCCCGTAAGCCGGGTTATCCTGTGCTCCTTGAGCTTCTAGGGATTTTATATCCTGTTGAAGTTCAACCAGCTCTTGCGTTAATCGCAAAAGGAGACCATCTGTAATACCAAATGCTTCGGGTGAAATCAGAGTGGAATAGTCATCGTTTGTGCGAAGAGTTTCTTCCAGGTAACTGAAGTATTTGTTCCTAACAACCAATTCGATTTTCTCGTCTTGGAGTTCTGCACTTTGATTGAGCAAAAGAGCACCTTCTGCGTCGATGCTTGTGATTGAATTTTCAGACTTGAAGTACTTCAGCGAGTCTTCGCTATCCTCAAGCAGGCTCGATGTATTCTCAATTTCTTTTTCTAAAAAATCAAGAGCCATTCGCAGTGTGCGCGTCTTTAAATCCAAGTGATTGGCTATAAAGGCATCACCCAAGGTGGACAAGAACTCCAACTGTCGCGGTGCCGAAACACCTGAGAGTGAGGCAGTGAACACGGTAGATTCAATATCTTGATCTACTACCTCAAGCGATTTAATCATTTCGGCTATTTGCGTTGGCAAATCCATCAAGACAAATCCGAACTCATCTTCAAAGAGTTCATTTTTCAAGGTGATATTTGGATTCATCAAGGTGTCTTGAGGAATCAATCGGAATTTCATTTGACCCAGAGTTACCCATTCTCCAAACTGAAATTCACCCTCGTAGTAATATTCACCTGAACCTTCCAAATACTCACCTTCTCCTTCAATAGTATATTTATTGAAATCGGTAAAGTTTACATAGAACGGCGTTTCGTATGGCGTTTCAAAGCGCTCAAAACTCATGTAGGTAGAATCCAGTTCTAGCTTGAAAGGAGAGGAATCATAAATCTCTCTGTTGAGAAGCCCCGATTTGATGTATTTTACCATTCCGGTTCTCTGCAACGCTTCAGAAACCAGAGGATAGCTTGCAAAGACTATTCTTTGGTTATTGAAGTAATAGGCTTCTGCCTTTCTGAATACAGGTTCTCCCGTTACTAGGATGCTCGGATCGTCCTGACCCTTTGGTTCTTCTGTAAGAACGGTGGTCTTAGCTGTGTAATATGGAGGAAATGAAATCTGGAACAATACACCAATGGCAAGCCAGAAACCAAGCGACACGGCGATAATTGGCCACCCTCTTTTGAAACGGTTTATTACGCCTCTAAAGTCGACCTCTTCTTTTCGAATAATTTCTTGTTCGTCGATCATCGGTT
Source organism: uncultured Cryomorphaceae bacterium (assembly GCA_942492545.1). Lineage (GTDB taxonomy): Bacteria > Bacteroidota > Bacteroidia > Flavobacteriales_D > Cryomorphaceae > JAKVAV01. The sequence continues at coordinate 24,961 of CALOFA010000002.1, forward strand.
ATCTGAAATTAATAAGTAAAGGGTAAGTACGCTAACTGTGGCAGAAATAGCGTTGAACACGTTTTGCACATCTCTGGTCGCATATTTCTTGCGCTTCTGAGGCTTCACCATCAAGATGTCATTTGGCTTCAAATAGAATTTATCTGAGGCCAACACATTTTGATCTGTCAGGTCGACGGAATAAAGATGATTCTTTCCATCACGAGATCGGATAACCTTCACTGTTTCCCTGCTGGCAAAGTCAGTTGCATCGCCTGCCAGGCCCATAGCTTCGAAGATATTTAGCCGGTGGTTGTAAACGGGGTAGCGCCCGGGACTATTCACCTCGCCCAGGATGGTCACGAAGTAGTTGAGCATGAAAACCTTGATGGAAGGATCAGAAAATACCGCAGAGGCGCCTTCCTTCACAGCAGTCTCTGCTTCAAGCATTGTCATACCTCCCACATTGATCATTCCAACAAGTGGAAGATCGATCCGGCCTTCTTCATCTACGGTAAATCCCGCCAAAATGGGCAAGGATTGTACAATCCTTGTATCGTCCATGTAGAATTGGTCAATTTGACCAAAAGACTTCGACAAGACGGGATGATCAGATCTGACATACAATACATCACCCGTTTGAAGTTTGTAATCAACAGGTTCGCTTGCAAAAGTGGTGTCAGCCAAATAATTGTAGGGTTTTTTCTCAGAGTAATCTTGTACATAGACTATGCGCTTATTCGATATACAAGAGGCGAGAATAAAACCAACAAACAGTATTGGTAGAAATCTTCTTAACTTCTTCATTTAAGGGGATATTATTACTTCTTGCGAATGTTTTTAAAATGAAAAACCGAAAAGGAAAGACCAAATTCTATGAGCAGAATTAGCATTCCGTTCGCGGTTGTTTATTCCCATGTATTCGAAATGAAAGCTTTATATGTTTCATTATGGGTAAAAAACTTCGAGTTAGCATATTAGAGCGATTGACGATTGGTTTGGCAAATGTAAAAGGATTTCCTTATCAACCATTTTGATCAAACTTAACTTTATGGCTTTTCGGTTTTTTGATAGGATCATTTAACCATGCCTCATACATCATCCGATTAACTGAATATATTTGCCCTCCGTCAACACTGAATAGAACATGGAATTTTCTGCTCAATCTTTAGTTGTAGCTTCCTCAATCTTGTTCTTGATCATAGTGCTTTATCGCGAGCTTATCAGGCCGGGTATTGCTTTTATGATCGTGACGGTTGTGCTATTGATGTTTGGCGTTATTTCCCCCAAAGAGGCATTGAGCGGATTTGCCAATGAGCAGTTGGCAGTTATAGTTATGCTCATGGTGGTGAGCAACACCATGCGCAAGACCAATCTTCTGGATAGAGCTTTTCAAAGTTTCTTCAAGCCTTCTGATAGCAGAGGGTTATTTATGACTAAGATGACCGGAAGTGTGGGTGTGGCCTCGGCTTTTCTGAACAATACTCCACTTGTGGCCATGATGATGCCCTATGTGTATTCTTGGTCTGAACAGAAAAAATTAGCTGCTTCTCAATTTTTGATACCGCTTTCGTATGCTTCCATTCTCGGAGGTTGTGTAACACTTATAGGTACCTCCACAAACCTTATTGTGAACGGTTTGGCAATGGAATATGGCGAAGAGAGTTTAGGAATCTTCGATTTTGCCATACTAGGTGTTCCAGCATTACTGATCGGGGGCTTCTATCTATTTGCCTTTTCTAAAGCCCTTCTTCCGAATAATCGCTCCGCGACCGAAGAATCAGCATCGCGAGAATACTTTGTAGAAACCCATGTTCAGCCGGGCAGCAAACTGATTGGTAAGACGATCCAAGATGCTTCTCTGAGAAATTTGAAGGGACTTTTCCTAGTAGAAATACGACGGAAGAAAAAGGACATTACACCGGTGCCTCCCGATATGGTCTTGGAAAAGGGGGATAAACTATTCTTTGCGGGAGATCCTGCAGGAGTGGCTGAACTTACCACACCTTCTTTGGGGCTCTCCTTGCCTCAGGAATGTCAACTTCCCAAGGAGAGCCAGGCACGGGTGATTGAGCTGGTGATTGCGCCACAATCATCCTTAATAGGAGAAATCGTTAAGAACACAGACTTTAGGAACCGCTACAATGGAGCCATTATGGGTATCCATAGGGGTGAGGAAAGGTTGAAAGGAAAAATCGGCGATGTAGAACTTCGGGGCGGGGACGTTCTGTTGGTTCTATCAGGAAATGGTTTCATCAAAAGGGTGGAGGCCAGTCAAAACTTTTATGTTCTATCTCAAATTAAGGAGGTACATAATCTCTCGTGGTGGAAAACGCTGGTGATCATCGGAGGTTTATTATTGGCTATTCTTTTGGCCGCAACCAATATGGTTCCCCTATTTATTTCCCTGGTAGCACTCATCACTATTTGCATTTTGCTGAATCTCATAAAGACGAAAGAAATAAAGGAGAATGCAGACATGAATCTCATAGTCATCATTGCGCTTGGATTAGCCTTAGGAAAAGGAATGATCAACAGCGGACTGGCAGACTTACTCGCTAATAGCGGACTCAATCTCTTAAAGCCCTTCGGCGGCTATGGGCTCATTGCAGGAATTTTTGTGGTTACTAATTTGCTTTCGGCATTTATGACGAGTAAAGCGGCGGTGGCTATAGTGCTTCCGGTTGCATTAACCATTGCTCATGATATGGGAATGCCCATTGAGCCATTTATTCTTGTGGTAGCCTTTGGTGGAGCAGCCAACTTTATTACGCCTATCGGTTACCAAACCAATCTGATGGTTTATACTCCCGGAGGATATACTTTCAACGATTATTTCAGGTTTGGCTTGCCTCTTACCATTATTTGCCTTTTAATTTGCACCCTCGTTTTAAATAGCTACTACAACCTCAACTAAAACAAAATGAAAGATTTAATCTCTACTGCAATTGAAGCAGCCTACTTGGGTGGCCTCGAAATTCTCGATGTATACGAAAGTGATTTTGCCGTGGAAACCAAAGATGATAAGTCGCCTTTGACACTAGCCGATAAGAGAGCTCACTTGAAAATTGTAGAAATCCTAGGTGAGGATTTACCAGTTCTCAGTGAAGAAGGTAAGTCCATTGAATTTACTGAGCGGTCAGCTTGGGATCGCTTTTGGATGGTTGATCCGCTTGACGGTACCAAGGAGTTTGTAAAGAGAAACGGAGAGTTTACCGTAAACATCGCACTAATCGAAGATGGGAAGTCCGTTGGCGGAGTCATTTACGTTCCGGTGAAAAAAGACCTCTACTTTGGAGCGGTTGGGATGGGTTCTTACAAGATATCCGGATTCGAAGGCGGTTCTTACCAATGGGATGAGCTTAAAGCAAAAGCTGAATCATTGCCCGTGTCAAGTGATTCCTCTCAGTATAGAGCTGTAGGAAGCAGATCGCATATGTCTCCCGAAACAGAGGAGTTCTTTGAAGAACTCAAAAAAGAGCACGGCGAAATAGAAGTCGTGTCAATGGGAAGTTCGCTCAAGATTTGCCTTGTAGCAGAGGGATCGGCCAACGTTTATCCGAGGTTTGCGCCAACTATGGAGTGGGATACTGCTGCAGGTCACGCTATAGCCAAAGGTGCAGGAAAAAACATCATGGACCACACCACAAAAGAAGAGATGAGGTACAACAAAGAGAATTTATTAAATAATTGGTTCATAGTGAACTAAAAGAAATATCGAAGTATTCTAAAAAAGGAAAGTCCCGCTCAGGCGGGACTTTTTTATGCAGTTAACTTCAATCAGTTCATTACAATGAAGCCGTATCCGAGATGGAAATCAAAGCTTCCCTAATCACCTTATCATCATCATTCATAATGGCATAGAATCCATCATTTCCCCAAATATTTCGAGCGATGTAAGCTTTGATACGAAGTTTCAAAACTTCTTTTGAAAGATTTATTCCTCCTGTGTCAGGAGTTACACCCTTCTCTTCGGCGTAGCCCACAAAGCTGTCAAGCAGGTTTTTGTCTACATCAAAGTCACGTTCAAATGCTTGATAGCCTTTAAAGCTTTCCAGATCTTTTCTATGGGCATCAGCATAGTCAAAGCCAAATTGGTTTAGAATCCCTCGGTAGCTCACAATGCTGAGGTATTCAGACGCTCCCACAGTATCAAGTCCCACAAAAATATCGGGCATTATTCCACCTCCTCCGTAAACGATTCGCCCACCAGGTGTAACGTATCGCAGTGAATCGGGGAAGTGAATGCTGTCTGCAGAGACGAGCTCACCCGTTTCAAATCTGTTTTCGTAATCGGCTTCATAGTCGATATTTTCTCCGTAAGGTTTCTGTATGCTTCTGCCTGAAGGGGTATAGTAACGCGCTACGGTGAGCCTTAATGCCGAATTATCGGGAAGGCTCATGTGTTCTTGGACGAGTCCTTTTCCGAAAGAGCGGCGACCAACGATCACTCCTCGGTCATTGTCTTGAATTGCTCCTGCCAAAATCTCAGAGGCCGAGGCCGACCCTTCATCAATTAATATGGCCAAAGGAAGATCAGAATATCCTCCTCTCTTTGATGCGAAGTATGATTTCTTCGGACTGGATTTTCCTTCGGTATAGACGATTAGCTGTCCTTTTTGCAGAAATTCTTCTGCTATTTGGACCGCAGCAGTCAAGTATCCACCGCCATTCCCTCTGAGGTCGATCACCAATTCGTTCATTCCCTCGCCCATCAGCCTCTCGGCGCTTTGGGCAAATTCATCATAAGTGGTTCGAGCAAATCTGCTGATTTTTATGTAGCCAATCGTATTGTCAATAATTTGTGAGGTAGCTATGCTGTTGATGGGAATAGTGCCTCGGGTGATTTCATAGGGAATGAGCTTGCTATTTCGTAAAATATCAACTTTCACCTTGGTGCCACCTTCACCCTTCAGTCGTGAAATCACGTCGTCATTTTTAATACCTACACCGGCAATGTTTTCATTATGATCGTTAATGATCTTGTCGCCTGCTTGAATTCCCAGTTCTTGGCTAGGCCCACCATCAAGGGCTGCTACCACCCTTACTGTATCGTCTTGAATCAAAAACTCCACACCGATTCCTTCGAAGTTTCCTTCCAAAGGCTCTGTGTAGGCAGCCATTTCTTCGGCGCTGATATAGTAGGAGTGAGGGTCCAGATCTTCCAAAATAGATGCAATCGCCTTTTCGATCATTTGATTTTTCGCTACCGTATCCACATACTCCCGATCGATGTAGCTGATGATCTGGGTAATCTTATCGGCATTGGACGAGTTGCGTGTTGGCAAAAAGCTCCTCGAACCATCATCTGAGAAAAAGGTGCCCAAATAAATCCCGAATACGAGCATAAAGGCCAGCATCAGCGGATAGTAGATAATAAGTTTATTTCTGTTCGAATTTTGATTCATTCCGGCTGTTCAATATGTTCAACTTCTATTCCTGCATCTCTCAGCAGCTTCACGCCTTCGCCATCTTTGTATAGTTTGGCAAACACCACCCTTAGGATACCCGCTTGAAGAATGAGCTTGCTGCAATCTTTGCAAGGAGATAATGGTAAGTATAACGTAGCATCCTGTGCATTGTTGGTTGATCGAGCCACCTTAGTTATAGCATTCGCCTCTGCATGGAGTACAAACCAATGCGTATCCCCATTGTCGTCTTCACAGCAATTGTCAAATCCAGCAGGCGTGCCATTGTATCCATCTGAAATGATCATGCCATTTTTAACGATAATAGCTCCTACTTGCTTTCTGGTGCAATGAGACAATTTGCTCCACTCAGCGGCCATTCGTAAATATGCCACATCGTATCGATGCTGTTTTGCCTTGTTTTCAAATGTTAGAACTCCTTCTGCAATCATAAATGCGAAGATAAAACGGAATTGTGGGCTATGGTTGCCGAGGGGGTAAGTTAAATTAAGTGAAAGGTCTTTAAGGCTTGAGTGTAGTCAAGATGAAAATGCCGGTAAAAAAAAAGCGAGAGTAATCGCTCTTCGCTCTTACTCTCGCTATGATTTTGTACCCAGGGCGGGAATCGAACCCGCACTCCCGAAAGAACTGGATTTTGAATCCAGCGCGTCTACCAGTTCCGCCACCCGGGCATTTGATTGAGAATTGAATTACCGCTTTCGCTAAAGTTCTCAACCAATTTAAGAGCGGCAAAATTACTCATTCAGACCAATAAGCCAAACAAAATCTCAAAAGGCTAAAATTGCACTCAATATTTCTTTGGATGTCAGGGCCATAATTGTAGCTTTGCAGCCCTTTTAAAGATGAGCAATTCAGTCAAAATATTCGCTTGTGAAGTGCTTCCGAAGACATCGGAACGAGAATAGCACGTGCATACGGTCAGGAATTGGGAAATCTGAAGATGTCCAAATTCAGTGACGGTGAGTTCCAGATTTCTTACGAGGAGAGTATTCGTGGAAACGATGTTTTTATTATCCAGTCCACCTTTCCTCCTTCAGATAATTTGATGGAATTGCTCCTCATGGTAGACGCTGCCAAAAGGGCTTCTGCCAAAAGAATTGTTGCCATATTGCCTTACTTCGGTTTTGCCAGACAAGACAGAAAAGATAAGCCACGTGTGGCAATTGGCGCCAAATTGGTAGCCAATCTGCTCACTGCAGCTGGAGTAGATCGAGTGATGACTATGGATCTTCACGCAGATCAAATCCAAGGATTTTTTGAGGTGCCGGTAGATCACCTGTTCGCATCTTCCATCTTCTTGCCTTTCATCGAAACACTTGATACGTCAAACTTGATTATGGCTGCTCCCGATACAGGAGGAACCAAGCGTGCAAATGCTTACGCCAAGTATCTGAACGTGGATATGGCTATCTGCTACAAGCAGAGAAAAGTAGCCAACCAAATTGAGAGTATGACGGTGATCGGAGACGTGGAAGGAAAAGATGTACTATTGGTAGACGATATTATCGACACAGCAGGAACATTGACTACTGCTGCCGATATGATGATGGAGCGAGGTGCCAAAAGTGTTCGCGCTCTTTGTACGCATGCCGTGCTTTCAGGTCCTGCTTACGACAGAATCGAAAAGTCTACCATCAAAGAATTGATCGTTACAGATACTATTCCACTCAAAAAGAAGAGTGACAAAATCCGAGTGTTGACGATTGCGGATCTTTTCGCTGACGTTATTCACAGTGCGATCAATTACCAATCCATTAGCAAATATTTTATCGTTTCATAAACACAATCAAAAATGAAAACAGTATCGTTGAGCGGTTCTCCGAGAGAGAACGTAGGGAAAAAAGATGCTAGTCTCGTCAGAGCAGAGGGAAAAATTCCCTGTGTACTTTACGGTGGCAATGATCAAAAACATTTTTCCATTAATTATATTGAGTTTAACAAGTTCATCTACACCCCGGATGTATTTATCTACGAATTGGATTTGGGCGGAACCAAGGTTAAAGCGATCATTCGCGATATCCAATTTCACCCGGTGACGGATGCAACTATCCACGTAGACTTCTTGGAGCTTGTTGAAGGAAAGCCTGTTAGAATGGAGCTTCCATTAAGGCTATCAGGAAATTCAATCGGGGTGAGAAACGGAGGGCGACTTTTGGCCAACTTCCGTCGAATCAATATCAAGGGTATTCCTGCTGATCTCCCGGAAGCGGTAGAAGTTGACATTTCAAAACTACGTATCGGTCAGTTCATTCGAGTTGAAGACTTGAGTTTACCATCTGCTACGATTCTACACAACCCAAAAGCTGTAGTGGTAGGAGTGAAAATGGCTCGTGGTGCCGTTGATGCCGATGATGAAGAAGAGGAAGGCGAAGAAGGTGCTGAAGGCGAAGCTACTGAAGGTGCTGAAGCCTCTACTGAAGCTCCGGCAGAAGAATAAATCTAACCCGACCGATACCTTGAAATTTCTCATAGTCGGTTTGGGCAATGTGGGTGTTAAGTATCTCAACACTCGTCATAATATAGGATTCAAAGTAGCCGACGCTCTCGCTGAGCGATCGGCTACTTTGTTTTCAGAAGAACGCTATGGCGCAGTCTCGGTCATAAAACATCGGGGCAGAACCTTAATCGTGTTGAAGCCAAACACATTTATGAATCTCAGCGGAAAGGCTGTAAACTATTGGCTTCAAAAAGAAAAGATTCCCATTGAAAAGCTGCTTGTAGTAACGGATGATCTGGCCTTGCCTTATGGCAAACAAAGGCTTCGGATGAAAGGAAGCGACGGAGGGCACAATGGACTCAAGAATATCAATGCCGTTTTAGGCAGGCAAGATTACGCACGTCTTAGAATAGGTATAGGAGATGAATTCAACAAGGGCGGGCAAATAGATTATGTATTGGGCGATTGGTCTCCCGCCGAAAACAAAACCCTTTCGGAAAGAATTGAGATCGCTGTCGATACTTGTCTCTCTTTTTGCTCCATTGGTGGCCCTCAAACAATGACAATTTTTAATAACAAATAGTTAACTCCTACAAACTTCTTAACTTGGCGTTAACTCATACTTTTGCACCCAAAATTAAACCCAATTAAAATGAAGAAAATTTACTTCTTGCTATTTACAGCAATGCTCATGACTTTTCAGTCTGCCTTTGCTCAAAGCGACCTTCTGATTTCAGGAGTCGTAGATGGTGACCTCCCGGGTGGTAAGCCTAAGGCCATCGAAATCTACGTAATAAATGATATTGCTGACCTTAGTGTGTATGGAATTGGATCGGCCAACAATGGAGGCGGAACTGATGGCGTTGAATTCGTCTTCCCGGCTGATGCTGCCACTGCAGGCGACTTTATTTACATTAGCTCTGCTGACGGCGGAGATGACGTACTGTTCAGCGGTTATTTCGGATTTGATGCCGATTACTTTGCGGGAGCAGCTGCCATCAATGGAGATGATGCCGTAGAGCTATTCTTAAATGATGTTGTAGTAGATGTTTTCGGAGACATCAATGTGAATGGTGATGGTGAATCATGGGATTATACCGATGGTTGGGCTTATCGCCAAAACGGAACCGGTCCTTCGGCAACATTCGTAGAATCAGAGTGGCCGGTAGAAGGTTTTATGCTACTCGATGGATTTTTGACCAACGCAGAAGCTACCTTTCCTTTTCCTGCAGGAACATATTCTACTGAAGGTGGCGGAGGCGACCCTGTAGAAGCTACTATTCAGGAAATTCAAGAAACGGTTGACCCTGATGGAGACTCTCCGTTGGTAGACCAAATAGTGATTACCTCGGGTATCGTAACAGCTGTTTACGATGAAGGATACTGGATTCAGGACGGAACAGGTGCTTGGAGTGGTATTTATGTAAGAGGAGACAACCCCACGGTAGCAGTAGGTGATGACGTTACCGTAACCGGTATCGTTCAAGAAAACTTCGGACTTACCCGAATCAACAACGTGACTGATCTAGTGGTTGCCTCAACAGGTAATGCCCTTCCGGCAGCTGAGGTACTCACCACGGCTGAAGCAGGAGTGGAAGAGTTTGAAAATGTATTAATTCAGGTTCTTGCAGTAACATGCACAGACAATAACTTGGGCTTTGGCGAATGGTTGATTAACGATGGTTCCGGAGACTACAGAGTGGATGACGAACTTTATGATGCAGACCCTCAGCTTCTTGCAGGATATGACCTCACCGGTATCGCTTATTACAGTTTCAGTAACTTTAAACTTTTCCCAAGAGATGCTGCAGACGTTGTTTTGAACGAAGATGCAAGCGAACTAGGATTGGCATTTGAAGCAGCTGCTATTGGAGCCGATGAGACATCAGGAACCATTACTATTGAAGTACAGATAATTAATCCTGCGGATGTTGAAACAACTGTGGATGTAGTTGTAACAGGAGGTACGGCCGTAAATGGTACAAACTACAACTTCACCGACCCGACTACATTAACATTTGATGCCGGTAGTGATGTTCCACAATCATTCGAGGTGGAAATCATAGATGACTTAGATCCTAATGAGGATCGTACTGTGATATTCACCCTGCAGAATGCGACAAATGGAGCAGTTCTTTCTACGGGAGAATTAACACTTAATATAGGGGATGATGATACAGCCATTGAGATTACCGATATTGCAGTAGCTGCTGAGGAAGACGCTACCGGAGTAGCAGTAAATAATGGAACAGAATTTACCGTGGCAGGTCTGGTATACGGTGAGAATATGAATGGTGGAGGAATATCATTCACTATTATCGATCAGACAGGAGGAGTAGGCGTTTATTCCAACAGTGTGGTTGATGATTACGTAGTAGCAGAAGGAGATAGCATTGTGCTTACAGGTACGATAAATCAGTTTGCAGGACTCACCCAAATGAGCCCTTCTTCGATCAGTTTGATTTCTCAAGGTAATGAAATCGCAGAGCCAACGGTTATTACGGAGTTTACTGACGCGATGGAATCTCAACTGGTAAAATTGGAATGTGTATTCTTGACTGATCCTGGACAATGGACGGGATCAGGATCAGGTTTCAACGTGACAGTGAGCAATGGGTCTACTGAATTTACTTTGAGAATCGACAACGATGTAGATCTTTACACTGCTCCTGCTCCTTCCGGTACCTTTGACGTAACAGGCATCGGAGGACAGTTTGACAGCAATGCTCCTCTTACTGAAGGCTATCAATTACTTCCACGAAGAAGCTCTGACATTGTATCTCAAGACTGCGGAATCGTTACACCACCTGTGAACGATGATTGTGCTGCGGCTATCAATATCGATGACCTTCTTGGAGGACCAATTGGCGAAGCCCAGTTCTCAAGTCAATTTTCAAATGACGGTGCAACCGTTGAAGATAACGATGTAACAAGCGGATTTGATTGTTTCGGCGAGCCTGACGGATCCGGTTCAGCTCCTTCCCTGGAAAACACTGTGTGGTTTGAATTTGTAGGTGATGGAAACACATACTACTTGGAAACGAACGACTGTAATGGAACAGCTGAAGAATATGTTCCTGACGGAGATACGCAAATTGCAGTTTACCTCGGATTCTGTGGAATTTTCCAAACTCCGTTCTTATGCAATGAAGACGGTCCGAACGCAACAGACGGAAACTTTGCCGCAGGTGTTGAAATACCAACGGTAGCCGGACAAGACTATACATTGATGGTGGACGGTTACTTGGGAGCAGCAGGAGACTTCTGTTTGTCTATGACAAGATTGGCTGCTGCAAATGATGAATGTGCAGGTGCGATTAGCATTACTGACCTTACAGGAGGAAACGTGGATGAAGCCCAAACTTCAGGAGTCTTCTCTAATGTAGGAGCTACATCAGTTGATGACCCGAATCCAAACGACGTAGAAGCAGACTGCTGGTTCGGAGATCCTCTTGTTTCGGCTACAGTTTGGTTTAGCTTCGAAGGAGATGGAAATGAGTACTTCATCGAAACAGTAAACTGCGGTGGAGTAACGGATTATATCGACGACGGGGATACTCAAATGGCAATCTTTACAGGTGACTGCGGAGACTTGACCCAAGTTGCTTGTAATGAAGACGGTCCTCAGGCTACTGATACGGAATATCCTGCAGGGATAACATTTGTTACTGAAGTAGGTGTGACTTACCAAGTGATGATTGACGGATACGAAGGCGCTGATGGTGAATTCTGCATGCAGATGACGGCCACAAGTCTTCTCTCTACTGATAATGCTGATGAATTCGAATTCAGTGCTTACCCTAACCCGACAAACGGAATGGTAACGATCGAATCTCCTGTTTCACTCGAAAATGTAGCCTTGATGAATGTCCTTGGCCAAAGAGTGAAAGAATGGAACATCACTTCTGCTGAGCGATTTGAGTTCAACACAAATGATGTTGAGCCTGGTGTTTACCTTCTCCAAGCAATGAGCGAAGGAAAAGTATCGACCTTGAAGCTTATCGTTGAGTAATTGAAATTGAATAAATCAAAAAGCCCCGCTGCAATTTTCGCAGCGGGGCTTTTTCGTTTAATTCATAAGGTTCAAGAGAGAAGTGTGACGCTTAACAATCTTAATACTTTGTACATACTACTTAATACTGCGCTGCTTACAACATCTTCAACATCCCCTTCATCGAAACCTTAGCGCTGATCACCTCTTCAAGTTTGTCTAAAGAAACTCTTTCCTGTGCCATGCTATCTCTCTCGCGGATGGTCACGCTATTGTCATTTAAGCTGTCGTGATCAACCGTAATACAAAAAGGAGTTCCGATGGCATCCTGACGACGGTAGCGCTTGCCAATTCCGTCTTTCTCGTCGTATTGACAGTTGTGATCTAGCTTCAATCGATCCATGATCTCGCGAGCCATTTCGGGCAATCCGTCTTTTTTCACCAGTGGCAATACGGCAACCTTCACGGGAGCCAATGCATGTGGGATTCGCAGTACCGTCCTTTCCGAGCCATCCTCTAGTTTCTCTTCGGTGTAAGCCGCGGACATCACTGCCAAAAACAAACGATCTAAACCGATGGACGTCTCAACCACATATGGGATGTAACTCTCCTTGTCCTGAGGATCGAAATAGCGAAGCTTCTTCCCGCTGTACTCTTCGTGACTGGAAAGGTCAAAGTCCGTTCTGGAATGAATTCCCTCCAATTCTTTAAAGCCCATAGGGAAGTTGAACTCAATATCGCAAGCGGCATTGGCGTAGTGGGCTAGTTTCACGTGATCGTGAAAACGGTAATTTTCTTGTCCCAGCCCCAACGAGTCATGCCATTTCTTTCTGCGCTCTTTCCAGGTCTCGTACCAATCCAGTTCGGTTCCCGGTTTTACGAAATACTGCATTTCCATCTGCTCAAATTCGCGCATGCGGAAGATGAACTGACGGGCAATGATTTCATTTCTAAATGCTTTTCCGATTTGGGCTATACCAAAAGGGATTTTCATTCGGCTGCTTTTTTGGACGTTCAAAAAATTGACGAAAATCCCTTGAGCCGTTTCCGGACGCAGGTAGATGGTGCTGGCATCTCCCGCTACAGAACCAAGTTCCGTTTTGAACATCAGGTTAAATTGACGCACGTCCGTCCAGTTTTTCGAACCGGTTTCAGGATCGGCAATACCCAAGTCTTCGATCAGCGTTTTCACCGCTGCCAAGTCCTCCTTGTCCATGGCATCTTTGAAACGAGCATTCACTTCATCGATCTTTGCCTGATTGCGCTGTACATTGGGATTTGTAGCCATGAACTGTACCTCGTCAAAATCATCGCCGAAACGACTCTTTCCTTTGGTCACATCCTTTTCGATTTTCTGACGGTACTTCTCGAGATAATCTTCGATCAGAACATCGGCGCGGTAGCGCTTTTTGCTGTCTTTATTGTCAATCAACGGATCGTTAAATGCATCGACGTGACCGGAAGCCTTCCATGTAGTCGGGTGCATAAAAATAGATGAGTCCAGCCCTACAATTTCTTCGTTGAGCCTTACCATCGCCTCCCACCAGTAGAGCTTTAGGTTGTTTTTCAGTTCTGCTCCGTAAGGCCCGTAATCGTAAGCGGCACTTAGTCCGTCATAGATTTCGCTGGATGGATATACAAAACCATATTCCTTGGCGTGGCCGATTATCTTTTTGAGTAAATCTTCGTTTTGGCTCATGTTGCGATCTTGTTAGTCAGAAAAGCGTTGTTTCTCTGAAGGCGCAAAAGTAAAGTAATCAAGACGATATTGAAACGGTGAATGCCTAACTTTGAGCCATGATTCAAATTGACAACGCACTGCTCTCTGAAGACCTCTTTTCAAAAAAGTTTGTGTGCGATTTATCAGCTTGCAAAGGAGCCTGCTGTGTAGAAGGAGATAGTGGCGCTCCGCTCGAGCCCGAAGAAGTGGGAATGCTTGAAGATGCGCTGGATGCCATAAAGCCATACATGCGCCAAGAAGGAATAGACAGAGTCGAAGAGACGGGTGTTTTTACAATTGACATAGACGGAGAATATGTCACTCCTCTGGTAAACGATGAGGAGTGCGCGTTTGTCTCCTTTGATGACAACGGAACGGCAAAGTGCTCCATCGAGCAAGCACATCGAGATGGAAAAACGGACTTTTTGAAACCGATTTCCTGTCACTTATATCCCATTCGCTTGACTCAATTAAAAGACTACATCGCTTTGAATTACCACCACTGGCCTATTTGCGATCCTGCCAGATCGTGCGGGGCAAAGCTTGATGTCAAAGTCTTCCGATTTTTGAAAGAGCCCATTACCAGGAAGTTCGGGAAAGAATTTTTCGAGAAACTCGTTGAAGCAGATAAATTGATAGAGTCTTCTTCAAAGTAGGAACTCCATTTTGCCTTTTATTAGGTGAGCCTTTTTCAGAGAATCGGACAAACAAGGAGGCCGAATACACCCCATTTCATTTGAGCATCAGCCGGCTTCGTAAACGGGAGGAAATTCCCTTACGTATTCACTTCAGAAATGCTATTTCTCCCGAGACTAAATTTTTCAACAAGAGGATATCTTTCATTAAGTGGCATGTAATCAAATACATGAAGGGTGTTTGACATCCCATTTGGAACCTGTCACGAAAAATAGTGCCGGGAATTTCGCCTCAAAGGGCAATATATCCTGGTTGATTAACACTCCTCAAATTCTGTATCTACCGCTACTACTGAGCCGTAGCCTATGTCAACTTTTCGTGTTGAAAACTTGAACCGAATGTGAATTAAAACAGATAGGTCTGCGAGCCCTTTTTTCCAATTTTTGTTGGCGGTCAATCGAGAATATTTCGAGAGATTTCCTCTCTTTTAATCGATTGCGACCTCTCGCTCTTCAGTTAAGGGCTTACCTGTCAAGATTATACGTACTTATTTAATAAACCGATAAAAAAACAGAGCTTTTATCATGGCCGAAGTGACCTCTAAAAAAACTGAAGTGGAGATTGAAAATGTGCTCCCGGAAAACACCACAGTAACCGAGCCGATTCTCGAAGAGAACGAAAACCGATTTGTGCTTTTCCCGATCGTACACAACGATATCTGGAAATTCTACAAACAATCTGAAGCCTCCTTTTGGACGGCAGAAGAAATCGACCTCGAAGCTGATCTGGTAGACTGGAGCAATAAGTTGAATGACGATGAGCGTTATTTCATCAAGCATGTACTCGCATTTTTCGCGGCCAGCGACGGAATTGTAAACGAAAACTTGGCAGAGAATTTCCTCTCGGAGGTGCAATACACCGAAGCAAAATTCTTTTACGGCTTCCAGGTGATGATGGAAAACATCCACTCGGAAACCTATTCATTATTGATTGACACGTACATCCAAAATAAGCAGGAAAAGGACACGCTTTTTAATGCCATTGAGACACTTGACTGCGTGAAGAAGAAAGCAAAGTGGGCTTTGGACTGGATTGACAATGGTTCTTTCGCCGAAAGGCTCATCGCCTTTGCTGCGGTAGAAGGAATCTTCTTCAGCGGATCTTTCTGTTCTATCTTTTGGTTGAAGAAGAGAGGTCTGATGCCGGGCTTGAGTTTCTCAAACCAACTGATTTCTCGTGATGAAGGAATGCACTGCGATTTCGCTTGCTTGCTTTACAACGATCACATCGTAAACAAGCTTGCCAAAGGAACGAGTCCAGAAGATCATCGATGATGCGGTGAACATTGAAAAGGAATTCGTGACGGACGCCCTTCCTGTAAAATTGATCGGAATGAACGCCGACTTGATGTCTCAGTACATCGAGTTTGTGGCCGACAGACTTTTGGTTGAGCTTGGAAACGACAAGGTTTACAACGCAACAAACCCATTCGACTTTATGGATATGATCAGCCTTCAAGGCAAGTCAAACTTCTTTGAAGTGCGTGTAGGCGAATACCAAAAAGCAGGCGTATCCAACACTTCGGCTGAAGACAAAAAAGCTTCACCATGGACGCCGACTTTTAATTAATCCTTCTGATCCACCATTACTCACTTATAAACAACTATGTCATACGTACTTAAGCGAGACGGTCGGCGTGAAGCGATCCAGTTTGATAAAATTACAGCGAGAATCAAAAAGCTTTGTTATGGTCTGCACCCTGCGGTAGATCCTATTGAAGTAGCAAAGAAAGTAATCAACGGTCTCTACGAAGGCGTTACCACCAGTGCGCTGGATAACTTGGCTGCCGAGGTAGCTGCCACCAACACCGTAAAGCATCCCGATTATGCCCTCTTGGCGAGTCGTATTGCGGTAAGCAATCTTCACAAGAATACTGAGAAGTGTTTTTCTGAAGCGATGAAAGCACTTTACGAGTACATCGATCCCAATACCGGCGAGCCTGCAGCGCTTCTTGCCGATGATGTGTATGCCATCATCGCGAAGAACAAAGACAAGTTTTGGATTCTGCGATCATTTACGACCGTGATTTCCGTTACGACTTCTTCGGTTTCAAAACACTTGGAGCGTTCGTACTTGCTTAAGCTCAATGGAGAGGTAGCTGAGCGTCCGCAGCAAATGATCATGCGTGTGGCTGTCGGGATACACAAAGAGGATATTGACTCGGCTATCGAGACTTACCACAAAATGTCTGAAGGCTGGTTCACTCACGCGACACCAACCCTTTTCAACGCAGGTACACCGAAGCCACAGATGTCTTCTTGCTTCTTACTTACCATGAAGAAAGACAGCATTGACGGGATTTACGATACCTTGAAGCAATGCGCTCAGATTTCGCAAAGCGCGGGTGGTATCGGTCTATCTATTCACGATATCCGCGCAAAAGGAACCTATATCAGAGGAACGAATGGAACTTCAAACGGAATCGTTCCGATGTTGAGAGTATTTAACGACACAGCACGCTACGTAGACCAAGGTGGTGGAAAACGCAAAGGATCTTTCGCAATGTACTTGGAGCCATGGCATGCCGACGTGTTCGACTTCCTCGACATGCGCAAGAACCACGGTAAGGAAGAGATGCGTGCTCGTGACCTGTTCTACGCCCTATGGGTGCCGGACTTGTTTATGAAACGTGTAGAAGAAAACGGAGAGTGGACATTGATGTGTCCACACGAATGTCCGGGACTTTCTGATTGCTACGGAGAAGAGTTCGAGAAGCTCTACACGAAGTACGAGAAGGAAGGAAAAGGTCGCAAGACCATCAAAGCTCAAGAGCTTTGGTTTAAGGTATTGGAGGCCCAAATCGAAACTGGAACTCCATACATTCTCTACAAGGATGCGGCTAATGAAAAGTCAAACCAGAAGAATTTGGGGACGATCAAGTCTTCAAACCTCTGCACGGAAATTATCGAGTACACCGCTCCCGATGAGGTGGCAGTGTGCAACCTGGCTTCCGTAGCCTTGCCGAAATTTGTCATCGACGGAAAATTTGATCACGATAAACTTTTCGAGGTATCGTACCTGATGACGAAGAACCTCAACCGAATCATCGACAACAATTACTACCCAGTTCCCGAAGCGCGCAATAGCAACATGCGTCACCGTCCGATTGGAATCGGAGTGCAAGGATTGGCTGATGCTTTCGTATTGCTGCGGTACCCGTTCGATAGTGAGGAAGCACGCAAATTGAACAAAGAAATATTCGAGACCATTTACTACGGAGCGCTTACGGCTTCCAAAGATTTGGCGAAAGAAGACGGGCCATACGAGACCTACGAAGGGTCACCGGTAAGTCAGGGCATTCTCCAATTCGATATGTGGAATGTTAAGCCTACCGGCCGATGGGAGTGGGACGTACTGCGAGAAGAGATCAAAGAGCACGGGGTGAGAAACTCATTGCTTTTGGCTCCTATGCCAACTGCAAGTACGGCGCAGATTCTTGGAAACAATGAATGTTTCGAGCCATATACATCGAATATTTATACCAGAAGAGTATTGTCAGGCGAGTTCATCGTGGTGAACAAGCACTTACTCCGCGACTTGGTAAAACTCAACCTTTGGGATGAGGACATGCGTCAGAAACTAATGGCGGCCAACGGATCGGTGCAAAACATCAAGGAAATTCCGGATAATCTTAAAGCACTTTACAAAACCGCTTGGGAGCTCAGCCAAAAATCGATTATCGATATGGCAGCCGACCGAGGAGCATATATCTGTCAGTCGCAGTCGCTCAACATTTTCATGGAGAGCGCCAATTTCGCGAAATTGACATCTATGCACTTCTACGGATGGAAACAAGGTTTGAAAACAGGTATTTACTACCTCAGAACCAGAGCTGCAGCCGATGCGATCAAGTTTACAGTTGACAAGTCACGACTTGAGCAGCCTGTAGCGCTGACCGAGGAAGAGATAGCAGCACAAGCTTGTTCGATTGAGAATGGGCCTGATTGTGAAATGTGCAGCGGTTAGAATTTTACTGTTTGTTTTATTTGATTGGAAAAAGGCTGCCGAAAGGTGGCCTTTTTTCGTAAGGTTTCATCCTTGCGTCAAGTGATGCTCTCAGCGCACTCAGCGCCTCCTCTGCGCTTCTGCGTTCACTCGAAACTCAGAGTCCCAATTGCATTCTAACCGGTTACATATATCTCTGACCTCTGAAATCTAAAAATTTGGCTTCTAAGAACGGAGTGAAGCTTATTTAGAACTCCTTTAAATAAACGCTTCTGACAGTTCTATGACACTACGCCGACGCTACATTAAGACATTTGTGGACGCAATAATATGGAAGAGCTGAATCGTTTTTACACCATTGCCTTCAACCACAAGCGGTTACCGCTTGAAGTGGTGGGTAAGTTCCATATTGATGAGGACAACCAAGCCACCATTCTCTCTGCTCTCAAAGAGAAATTAGGGTTGGAAGAGCTGATGTTCTTATCCACTTGCAATCGCGTAGAGTTTTTTATGGTGTCCAAGCAGGTCAGAACTGCAGAAGACATTCTCGACTCAGGCCTTTTTAATCTTTCACAGGAAAATGCCCAAATCGCAAAATCAAACGCAGAAATCCACTTTGGAAAAGACGCTGTAAGGCACCTTTAAAGTGACTTCTTTCTCTCGATTCGATGGTGATTGGCGAGCGCGAGATCATCACGCAAGTGAGAAAATCATACGAATTTGCTGAGGAGAACGGATTGGCAGGAGAGTTTTTGCGCCTTTTGATGCGAAAGAATATCGAGTCGGCGAAACGCGTATTTACCGAGACCGCAATTTTCAGAAAGCCCGTATCCGTTGTCTCTCTGGCCTTTCACAAATTAAAAGATTTGAACGTACTGTCCGAAGCCAGAATGCTTATTGGTGGGAGCGGGAAGAACGAATAAGGCCATGGCCAAGTTTCTTTCCAAGCACGGATATAAGAATATCGCCATTTTCAACCGCACTGAATCACGCGCAGCTGAGCTGGCAGCTCAAGTGGGCGGATCGAGTTACTGTCTCGATCAACTTGATTCATACGATAAAGGTTTTGATGTCTTAATCGCCTGCACGGGTTCAGAGAACCACGTGGTAAGCAGAGGCTTGTTTGATCACCTTTGCGGTGAGGAAACAACTCCCAAGGTGCTCATCGACTTGGCTATTCCGGCCGATATCGAAGCGAGCGTTTTTGATAGAAACGATTTGCGCTTGACGCACATCAATATTGAGGAATTGCGAATTATCGCCGAGAAAAATCTTCACGAAAGATCCCAAGATATTTCCAAGTGCGAGGCCATCGTAGAAGAAGGTATCGCAGACTTTGACCAAATTCACAAAGAGCGAATGGTGGAATTGGCGATGCGCGAAATTCCCCGAAAGGTGAAAGAAATCCGAGAAAAGGCTGTAGGCACTGTTTACGCGAAGGAGATCGAAGGCCTCAATCCCGAATCAAAAGAAGTTCTAGACAAGGTGATCTCTTACCTTGAGAAAAAATACATTTCCGTGCCAATGAAGATGGCACGTGAGGTGATGTTGAATTCAAAATAGTGAACAACGATAAGATTACAATAGGATCCAGAGGCAGCGATTTAGCGCTTTGGCAGGCTTACCATATTAAGTCGAAGCTGGAGGACCTCGGTCATGCGGTGGAAATCAAAATCATCAAAACCCAAGGTGACATTATTCAGCATTTGAGTTTTGACAAGATGGAAGGCAAGGGTTTTTTCACCAAAGAAATCGAGAAGGAGCTTTTGGAAGAAACCATCGATCTCGCGGTTCACTCCTTCAAAGATTTGGAGACCAATTACCCGGAAGGATTGACCATCGGAGCGATAACTGATCGTGCAAATCCGCGTGATGTATTGCTCATTCGCAAAGAAAACGTGGACACCACTCAGAAATGGGAAGTGAAAACGGGAGCTTTGATCGGAACATCCAGCGCCCGACGAAAGGTGCAATTGAAAAAGCACCGTCCCGATATTCGCCTGGACGATATTCGTGGAAACGTGCCCACACGTGTCAATAAACTCCGCGACGGAATGTTTGACGCTATCGTTTTGGCGAAGGCCGGACTCGATCGCTTGGAGCACGACGTGAGTGATTTACACGTGCACGTTTTTGATCCCACCGAGTTTATTCCCGCACCGGCTCAAGGCGCCTTAGCCTTGCAAATCCGTGAAGACGACGAGCGGATGCAGGAAGTGATGACCAAGCTCAATCGAGAAGATATTGCTACCACTACGTCCATTGAGCGACGAGTACTCAACCTATTTCATGGTGGTTGTCAGATGCCTTTGGGAGCGTATTGTTTGCCTACCGGCAATGGGGAATTTGAGTTGCGCGCCGTTATGGCCGAATCGGTTAATCACAGTCCTGTCGACGTGATGCTGACAGGTACCGACCCGGAGAAGCTGGCTCAGGAAGCCGTGGCTCAGCTAAAGTCCAAAGCCCTTGAAGGTATTTCTTAGTCGAAATCATCCAAGCGAAGTCTTAGTCAATCACGCCCAAAAATCAGCTTGGGAGCTTACCTGTTTTTCCTGTATTCGAAAGAGTCTAATTACAAGAGAAGGACCTCCAGAAGCGGATTGGATCTTTTTTTATAGTCCAAGTGCAGTTAGGCTTTACGCCAAGAATTTTGAACGATCGACACATCTAGTGGCAGCCTTGGGAGAAGGAACCGCTCAAGCTATGCGAGAGCATGATTTGGCTCCTGATTTCGTGGGTTCAGCGACCGATCCGTCTGAAGTTGTTCGGGAATTTTCGGACCTACTCGATGCGAATCAATCCGTCGTACAAGCCAGAGGAGAGAAAAGCTTTGAGCGATTGCGGGAAGTGCTGAACGCTGAGCAAATCATCGACTGGCCGTTCTATAAGTCGGAGCCCGCTAAGTCTATACCTTTCGTCGAAGCAGATTACTACATTTTTACTTCTCCATCAAATGTGGAGGCCTATTTGGCAAAACACTCCTTACCCGAAAAATCTCTTGCTGTGGTTTTTGGCGAAAGCACGAAATCCTCTCTTAAAGCGAAGTCAAGCATTCCAATACTTGTGACAAATGACCCGGGAGAGGAAAGCTCCATTCAACGAATTGAAGCTCATCTCGAGGGTTTGTAGCTTAGATTTGATCGCCAAATAAAATAATTTGACGTTTTAGGGATTACACAGAATTAGGTAAAAGCGTTCTCACCCGTAATATCCAATCCTGTAATCAACAGGTGGATATCATGTGTTCCTTCGTAAGTTACTACTGACTCCAAGTTCATCATATGGCGCATAATCGGGTACTCATTGGTGATACCCATTCCACCGTGCATCTGACGTGCCTCGCGGGCTACTTTCAAGGCCATGTCCACGTTGTTTCGCTTGGCCATAGAGATTTGAGCACTGGTGGCTCTGCCTTCGTTTTTCAATTGACCCAATCGGAAAGTCAACAACTGCGCTTTAGTGATCTCGGTGATCATCTCAGCCAATTTCTTCTGCTGGAGCTGGAATCCGGCGATCGGTCTTCCGAATTGCTTGCGCTCTTTGCTGTAGCGAAGTGCTGAGTCGTAGCAGTCAAGCGCAGCACCAATAGCGCCCCAAGCTATACCGTAGCGAGCGCTGTCCAAGCAGCTGAGTGGTGCGCCTAATCCGGATCTTCCCGGGAGTAAATTTTCTTTCGGAACTTTTACGTTGTCAAAAACCAATTCGCCCGTAGCGCTGGCACGAAGGCTCCACTTACCGTGCGTTTCGGGAGTGGTAAAACCTTCCATCCCTCTTTCAACTATCAAACCGTGTATGCGGCCTTCCTCATTCTTGGCCCAAACCACCGCGATATTGCAAAAGGGTGAATTCGAAATCCAGAGCTTAGCCCCGTTTAAAATGTAGTGGTCTCCCGCATCCTTGAAGTTGGTGATCATTCCCGCTGGGTTTGATCCGTGGTCGGGCTCGGTTAAACCAAAGCTACCGATGAATTCTCCCGAAGCCAATTTTGGAAGGAATTTCTGACGCTGTTCTTCCGTACCGTACTTCCAAATCGGAAACATCACCAAAGAGCTCTGCACTGATGCCGTAGAACGAAGGCCGCTATCGGCACGTTCAAGTTCCTGCATGATCAATCCGTAAGAGATTTGATCCATTCCCGCTCCTCCGTATTCTTCGGGTATGTATGGGCCAAATGCACCTATTTCTGCCAAGCCCGGAATAACTTGTTTGGGAAATTCTGCTTTTTCGTAATACTCCTCTATGATCGGAGACACTTCCTTCTTCACCCAAGCTCTCGCTGTATCGCGAATAAGCTTATGCTCGTCGGTGAGCAACTCATCCATCAAATAATAATCGTGTCCTTGATATTGATCGGTACGCATATACTTTTGTTTTACGGGCGCAAAGTTAAGCATATTGTCGGCAGAAATCGCCAGATTTGTGCTGCGAATGGAGCCAATTTTACGAGATAATCCGATCCTTTTTGAGCCCTGGATGACAGTGGTGTTCCTCATAGCTTTAGCAGCTTTAGGATACATTCGTATGGTGTACTCCAAGCGGTTCGCCCTCTTGCTCAAAACGGCAGCTCGATTGCAGATTCTTCGTCAGGTAATGCGGGAGGAATTGCTGTTTTCCCATCGGGCTTCTTTGGTCCTCTTTGCTCATTTTGTGGTTATGGCTTCGCTGATTATCTACGCGGCTCTTGGCTATTACAAAGTGATCGGGGAAGAAAGCCTCGGTATTTCGCTCTACCTCATTGTGTTGTTTAGCTTTCTACTGTTATACCTGCTAAAATTCCTTTTCATGGGAGTCTTGAAGTGGGTTTATCAGGACAAGGGATTACTCAGAGAATACCGATTTGAAGTATTCTCGGTCAGCAAAATTTTGGGTTTGATTTATCTGCCATTGGCACTTATTTCCGTTTCTGTTAATGTTGGAAAGCTGGAATGGGTTTTTCCGTTGGCTGCCCTACTGTTTGTTGTTTCTTTTGTGTTCAGAACTGTCCAAGGCTTGGCGATGAGCTTTTCTTACAAGGTTTCTCGAATCTATATAATTTTGTACCTTTGCACCCTCGAAATTTTGCCCTTTGTGCTGTTTTTGAGCCTCTTTAACAAGAGATTTGCTTAGGCGCACGAGGGGTTCAATAATGGATGCATATGGCAGATAAAGTTAAATCGATTCTGATTTCTCAGCCCAAGCCGGCTTCTGATAAATCACCTTATTTCGAATTGGCAGATAAGTACAAGATTCAAATTGACTTTCGGCCATTTATCCATGTTGAAGGAGTTCCTGCAAAGGAATTTCGCCAACAACGGATAAACATATTGGAACATACGGCCATCATCTTGACCAGCCGAAATGCCGTTGACCATTTCTTCAGAATGTGCGAAGAAACAAGAGTGAACGTTCCTGAGTCATTGAAATACTTTTGTCTGTCAGAATCTACTGCTTACTATCTGCAGAAATATGTGGTATACCGTAAGAGAAAGATTTTTCACGGGAAGCAGAAGTTTGAAGACTTGATGGAAGTGATCAAAAAGCACAAAAACGAAAAGTTCTTGCTTCCTTGTTCTGATATCCACAAGCGCAGCATTACTGACTTGTTGGATAGTTTCAATATCAAGTACAGCAAATCCATTTTTTACAGAACCGTTTGTAGTGATTTGTCTGACTTGGCTGATGTAAACTACGACATGCTCGTGTTCTTTAGTCCTTCAGGAATCGAGTCTTTGCTCAAAAATTTCCCGGACTTTAAGCAGAACGCTACTCGCATAGCAGCCTTCGGAACCACTACTGCCGATGCTGTAAAAGATGCAGGACTGACTTTGAATGTGCACGCTCCGGCTCCCGGATTTCCATCTATGTCAATGGCCATTGAGCATTACATCAAGAAATCGAAGTAGCCTCAAAAGAATATAGATCAATGAAAAAGGCGACCTTTCGGGTTGCCTTTTTTATTATTGCCTACTGATGAGTTTTAGATTTCCAAAAGCCGAAAAAATTTGTTCGAAGTACGAGATCGATGCACTTTTTAATGAGGGCAAAAATTTGCGCTCGGGTTCATTGAGCTTTAAGCTATTGCTGCAGGAAACACAGGAATGGCCTCACTTGAAATTTCTCGTGGTAGTGCCAAAAAGGCGAGTAAAAAAAGCAGTGGATCGGAACCGCCTCAAGAGGCAAATACGCGAAGTCATTCGACTCAACAAAAAAGCCATTGAAAATGAACTTGTAAATTCCAATAAAAGGCTTTTGATTGCCGTTATTTACAACGGGCAACCAAGATCAAACTATTCACAGTTAGAGTCAAACTTTATCAGAATGATAAAAGAGATCTCAAAAGTGATTAACAAGATTTAATTGCCAATAGAAGCCAACGCGAAGGATAGCTTGGATTTCTGTTTTAATTTTAGTCCTCAATTCACTGATATATGAAGGTTAAGGGAAAGAGAATTTTTGTAGGTGCAGCCATATTGGTTGTAGGTTTTTTGGGAATACGTGCAGTAGCTCCCGGAGATAACTTCTTTGAAGTTTCCAAGAACTTGGAAATATTCGCTACGCTATACAAGAGTTGAACCTCTATTACGTAGATGAAACCCAACCGGGTGACCTGATGAAAACGGGTATTGACGCCATGCTTGAATCACTCGATCCTTACACCAACTACATTACCGAAAGCAATATCGAAGATTACCGCTTTATGACCACAGGTCAATATGGTGGAATCGGAAGTTTAATTCGCTCAATTGATGGAGATGTGTACATCTCGGAGCCCTATGAAAACTCTCCTGCACAGAAGTCGGGATTGCGCGCAGGTGACAAAATTTTAATGATCGATGGTACCGACATTCGTGACAAAGATCAGGAAGAAATCAGCTCATTGCTGAAAGGCCAATCCGGAACGGGACTAAAGGTGACCTACGAAAGATTCGGCATGATAAACGATGTGGAGATTACTCGTGAGGAAATAAAAATTCCCGACGTTCCCTACTATGGAATGCTTGATGCCGAAGTTGGCTATATCAGCCTGAACAGCTTTACCCAAACTGCCAGTAAAGAAGTGCGCGAAGCCTTTTTAGAGCTGAGAGACAAACAAGGAATGAAGAAGTTGATTTTCGACTTGCGCGGAAATGGGGGCGGACTCTTGAGGGAAGCCATCAACATCGTAAACTTTTTTGTGCCGAAAGGCCAAGAAGTGGTTCGTACCAAAGGCAAGATTTCTGAATGGGACAGAACCCACGTTGCCTTAAATGAGCCTTTGGACTTGGAAATGCCTTTGGTGATTCTGGTAGATCAAGGAAGCGCCTCGGCGTCTGAAATCGTTTCGGGAAGCATCCAAGACTTGGATCGTGGAGTGGTAGTGGGAAACACTACTTTCGGAAAAGGGCTCGTTCAGCAAACGAAGGATTTGCAGTACAACAGCAAGTTGAAGTTGACGGTAGCGAAATACTATATTCCCAGTGGTCGCTGCATTCAGAAGTTGGACTACTCTCACAAGACGGAAGACGGGAAAGTAGAAGAGGTACCAGATTCGCTATTGAAAAAATTTGAGACCAAGGGCGGACGAGTTGTGATGGACGGACGCGGAATTGAACCTGACGTAAAAGTGGATAATGGAGAAATCCCTCATGTAGTGATCAGTTTACTTACAGAGAATCTCTTCTTTAAGTATGCCAATGATTATGCGAAAGATCGAGAGACTATTGCTGATGCTGCTGATTTTGAATTGACCGATGCAGAATACAGTGATTTCGTAAATTATTTAGAAGGAAAGAATTACTCTTATACAACCGATACCGAGAAGGAATTTGAAAAATTGGTTACCGTAGCGAAGGATGAAAAGTATTACGGAATTACCGAAGAGGCCTTTAAGCAGATGGAAGCGGCCATTAGCTCGAAGAAAAACAACGATTTGGAAATCTTCCGAGGCGACATTGAACCAATTCTTGAAAACGAGATCGTATCTCGATACTATTACCAAAAGGGTAGAATCCAGAATAGTTTGGCTGAAGATCCCGCGATCGATTCTGCCATGACAATTTTTGCCAATACCGAAAAATACAGCCAAATCTTAACGCCTCAATAAGTTGGCCTTAGAATCCGGAAAGCTTCACAAATACAGGCTTTATGTCATTTGCCTTTTGGCAATTGGAATGCCGAATTTGAACCTCTTGATGAGCATCGGAATTATCCTATTGTTCATTTTTTGGTTTTTTGATCCCGGAGTAAAAAAAGGAATCAGTCGATTGACACTCAATAACCCTGCGACCTGGATGGCAGGGCTTTTTGCTTTACACCTCATCTGGCTGATCAACACTTCTGATTGGACCTACGCTGCCAAAGATTTGCGCATCAAGCTTCCCTTACTTGTTTTGGCTTTGGCATTGGGAACCATTAAACTTTCGAGAGACGATTTAAAGAAGGTATTCGTGGCTTTGGGCATAGGGATATTTATAGCCACGACTGTCGGGTACTACCTATATTTTTCCGATCCCATGGTAAAGATGGATCCCAGAAGTATGGCTCCCGATATATCTCATATCAGACTCAGTCTGATGATCGTTGTTTTCATAGGTGGATGCCTTGAATTTTTTAGCGAAGCAGATGCTAAATGGAAGATTTTGTCCATCATTTCAGTAGTGAATGCGTTGATATTTCTCTACTTTCTTCAAACGCTTACCGTGCTTTTCGTTCTTTTTGGCGGCTTGGGAATTCTTGCCATCAGGCAGGTTTTAATCAAGGCAAGAGTGGGTGT
This sequence comes from uncultured Cryomorphaceae bacterium, assembly GCA_942492545.1. Classification (GTDB taxonomy): domain Bacteria; phylum Bacteroidota; class Bacteroidia; order Flavobacteriales_D; family Cryomorphaceae; genus JAKVAV01. The sequence goes on from CALOFA010000002.1 coordinate 51,889, forward strand.
GAGAATTGTGGTTTTGGGAAGTCTGCTGGCGGTCCCTGTAATTTTAGCCTTTGCCATGAAGAGCTACTATTCGAGTTACTTTGAGCTGGCAGATGATGCCCTTCCGATCCTGGACAGGACTGATGAAGGCAACGGCTACAACCATTATGATACCTTGCAGATAGAGAATGGGAATTACCTCTACGCCAATATTTCCGAGCATGAAATGGTAGATGCTTGGAACGAGCGTAGCGAGTTTAAAATAGACTTTGATCCCAAGGAAAGTGATGCCGTTTTCGACAGACTTGTGCGCTACCTTACCTCAAAGGGACTGACAAAAGACAAGAGAGGTGTGGAAAGCCTTTCCTCTGATGATATTGCAAATATTGAAGCGGGTTTTCCTGCCTTGGCTTACGTGGAAAAGTCAGGATTGGAATTGAGATTCCATACATTTTTACACGGAACTCACTTGTACTTGACCAAAGGCACTCTGCAAGGTTCTTCATTCTATCAGCGTTTCGTGTATTGGCAAATCGGATTTTCCCTGGCACGCGAAAATCTTCTGACCGGTGTTGGCACAGGTGATGTGAAGCAATCTTTCAAAGATGCATATGTCGATTTTCCCATTTTCATAGAGCCTATATATCGTCACCGCGCCCACAATCAATACATCACCTTCTTGGTCACGTTCGGGGTGTTAGGCTTCATTTACTTTCTGTCCTTTTTAGGGGTTTTAATCTATCAGTGGAAGAACAACAGGTTATATCTGTTCTTTGCCATTGTAGCACTGGTTTCCTTCTTGTCTGAAGACACCTTGGAGACCCAAGCCGGGGTTACCTTCTTTTCATTCTTTGTCAGTCTCTTTTCCGCTGCTTCATCAGAGGATTAGTTTCTCTAACTTTATGGTGTGATCAATAAAGAGAAAATCGGAATTCTACTTTACGGTAAGAAAATGGACGCATCAAAGCGAGAAATTCTTACCGCGGCGAGGATTGTCAATAAGGGAGATTTTAGTATATCCCTTTTCGGCATGAGCAAAAGCAAGGCTAAGGCAGCTGCGTCGCATGCTCGTCTCAATTACGTCAAGCTCGGCAAGATAGCGGGTCGTCATGATTTTAATGCATCTCTTAAGTTCACTCAGCTGCTGAAGGACAAAGACATTTCAACCGTTATTTTTCGGGATCATCGTTCGACCAACCTCTTGGTTACTGCCAAGTTTCTGATGAAAGGCAGATTGAGGCTGGTATTCATACAGGACAGGCATTTGTCTGAGATGAAACCCGATTTTCTGCACACGTTTCGTTTCAATCAGATCGATGCTTGGATCACACCGATCAATCAAACGGCCAACAGTGTGAAGGCTGCCACTCATCTGGCTCTCGACAAAGTTCACGTCTTGCCTCTTCCGATTCCCAGAAAACCATTTCAATTTGATGAAGATGAAAGAAGTCTGAGGAAGTCAATTCTCTTCGGTGATGCCGAGAGCCTGGTTGTAGGATGGAGTTTGCCGGAAGGCCAACAAGATCTGATTCAGCGAACGGGCAGAAAGCTATTGCAATTGCTTAGGTTAAATAAGGGTTTAAACGTTTGTTTGAATCTGCAAGGAGCTAAGCTTGAGGATTTTTTTGCTGAGATACCTGAAATGCACGCATTCAAAGATGTAATCAGAGCTACACCATTTGATCCTCACGATGCCGATATGTATGCCCATTTAGACGCATTATTTATCGATCCCGAAAGAGAGCCTTTTGTGGGAATTACCAGACGTGCTCTCATGGCTGGTGTTCTACCGATTGCGCCAAAATCATTGGTTTCAGATGAACTACTGGAAAATGGGAAGATCGGGATTATATACACTGAAAGGAACAATGCCGAGGTGTTTGAGAAAGTAGTCGATCCTGCTTTTTCTGAATTCATTCAGGCAGACATGTCAGGAGTATATCGGCGAGAAGTACACAAAAAAACGCTTCAAGGAAAACCTTGAAGCGCTTATTCATGCTTTACCTAAGAAGGCCAGAGCTCGCTAGAGCGTCTTAACCCATTTTCCTGAGCGAAGGTCTTTTCCATCAATAGTTTGCAGCCTGTAGATGTACATCCCGTTTTCAAGCTCTGATACATTGATTTGTTGCAAACCCTCGTTTACCCTCAGTGCTTTCACTTCCTTACCGGAAATGTCGAAAATTCGGAACACCACATTCTCTCCACTCACGGCTCTGGTCAAATTAAAGTCGAGGTTGAAAGTATTTCCGGAAGGATTCGGAAAAACATTGAATGCCACTACGCCATTGTTCTCATTCACAGAAGTTACATCAGCAATGGTGATACAGTAATCTTCTGTTTCTCCCCATGTAAATTCTTCACAGGCATTTACATTGTCAGGAATTCCAAAACCGACATATTTCATAGCGATTCTCATTCTGGTAGCACCTAGCAGCGCATCTTCAGGAATGGTGATTTCGCCTTCCACAGGTGCGGATGATCCCTCATCAGAACTTAACATTTCCTCATCATTTGAAAAAGCTCCGTCTTGATTCAAGTCAATCCAAATTTTAAAGAATTCATCAAATGTTTGTCCGTCGAAACCTGGAGTTAGAACCGTTTCATAAGTTTCGCCTTGGCCTAAAATGATATCAAATTCTTCAAACAATTGGTAGCCGCCGTTATTTCCCGTTTCGAATGTGTAGTCACCAATGGTCACTTCATCGATGAACTCTTCCGAGCTGTCCTCTCCAAAATTTTCGCAGTATGCATTGTCCAAGCAGGCGCCGCAGCCTTTGGTTCTGATTTCGCTTGTCACTCCCGATTCTTGATCTTCAGCGCAAGAAGGCGAAACCAGAAATTCATATTCGGTGCAAGAGTCCAATCCGTCAATGGTTGCCTCATTTTCTTCAGGATAATTTCCAAATAGAATCCACTCGTCTGACCCCAGCACTCGGTAATAAAGATTGTAAGACGCTATGCCAAAATCTGTAGACCACGAAACGTCGGCTTCAGTTTCCAGAGAGCTTTCGGCTGTGAAAGCTTCAGGAATGACACAACAGCCCAAGGTAGAAATGGTCAAACAAGAGGTATACACTACTTCACCGCCTTCTTCGCAAGATGAGCCGATTTCAAAGTCGTAAGTCGTGCAGATGCTCAGGGTATCAAGAACCAATGAAGTGCCTTCGATTCCTTCTACTACGATCCAGTCTTCGCTGTCTTGTGGTTTGAACCTAACGGTGGCTCCATTTCCCGATACGTCAACCCAAGAAACCGTATATACCGTGTCATCTTCCAATTGAGATTCGAAAGCCAAAGGTGGAATGCAGACATTTTCGTCGAGACATCCGTTCATGATTTCCAACAAGCTGTTGAAGGCGTTGATTCTTCCGCCCGTTACTGTTTCCCCAACCAAGTTTGGAACGATATCTACTCCGTCAAATAATGCTTGACGGACTAAATCGGCCCCGGCTTGAGGATCATTTCTCACAAATTCGGCAAAGCTTTCGCATGGAGCTGAATACAAAAGGGCAATGACTCCCGCTGTCAGGGGAGAGGCAAATGAGGTACCCGATGTAGAAGTGTATCCGTTATTTCCTGCGGTGGTTACCACATCTTCACCAGGTGCTCCAAAGTCTACGGTGGTAGCTCCGTAAGCTGAAAAAGTTCTTTGATCATTGTTATTCGTAGCCGTTACACTAATCATGTAATCGCTCGGAGCTGCGGTCGGGATGTCTCCCGTTACATCAATATTGATGTTTTGGTTTGAAGTAGCTCCGCAATTGAGAATACCATACGTTCCCAGCGTGTCGTAGAAAGCACTCCAAAGTGGGACTTCGTCAGGATCTCCGAAATCGATACCCCAAGATGCGTTAGTGGCTACTACGAATGCTCCTGATTCTCCCTCACTCTGATCGTACCGCTGACGCATTACGAGAGGGTAGTTATAGGCTGCAATAACCGAGGCTTCGTTCCCCAGATTCTCACCGGTTACAGACATGATTTTCACATCCCAATTTGCACCGATCACTCCGATTTCGTTTCCTCCCGTTGCGCCGATCATTCCCATTACGTTGGTTCCGTGTCCGCCTTGAAATACACCTTGGTCATTTTCATTGGCAACATTCCAACCGAAGTAATCATCTACATATCCGTTTTCGTCGTCGTCAATGCCATTGTCAGGTATTTCTTCGTTGTTTCTCCAAGCATTGGCCTGTAAGTCGGGGTGATTGAGATTCCCACCTTCTATAACGCAAACCACAATGGTATCTCCCATGGCGGTTGTACCTCCTGTAGTAAGTCCCCACGCCAGATCGATGTCTATATCGGCATCTATCGTACCTCCATCTTCTCCGGTATTTTCCAGATGCCATTGGGCGGTGTATAGAGGATCGTTTACTTCATCGCATCGTTCTTTTACAATGTGATTGAATTGAGCCAAGCTTACTTTTGGATTCGACCGCAAGTCTGCCAAAAGAGCCTGCGCATTTGAGTTTTCATCAAAGTAAAAACGGTAGATGTTCATTGGTCCTGAAAGGAGTTTACCTGACTGTAGGTTTCCATATTCGGCTGCCAACTGCTCAGGGGTAACTCCTTGATTCAGCTGAATCAAGACTTCGCCTTCTACTCGGGCCATCTGCCCGTCCATTTGAAATGATAATAAGGCCATGAATACAGCCGTAAAGAGTAAAGCTTTAAATCTCATGTTTGGTGGTGGTATTGTTCAATTAAATTCTCGCACTGCAAGATCAGAAATTAACAACTCAGAAACCCCTGCTCTTGTTCAGAATATTGGAATTCTATTCTTTAAAGAAGACCCTTTTCACCCGAGCCGAGATATTGGTGAGAACTTCATACGGTATCGTTTTTAAATTTTCAGCCAGAGTGTAGATGGAATTATTTTCGCCGAAAATCTCCACTTCGTCGCCTTCATTGCATTCGATTTCAGATAGATCGATCATAGCCATGTCCATGCAAATGTTTCCTACGAATGGTGCATATTTACCATTGACAAAGACTTGACCATTCCCGTTGCCGATTGCTCTGGGAAGTCCGTCGGCATAGCCCATCGCTATTATTCCTATTCGTTTTTCAGAATCCAATATCTTTTTTGGGGAGTATCCGATTCCTTCACCTTTTGGAACCACTCTTATTTGAGATAGCACCGTTTTTAACCGACCGATCGGCTGTAGCTTTTGCCTGAATTTTTCGTTCGCCGAAAGGCCGTACAAACCCAACCCGAGACGTACCATATCCATCTGAGCCTCTTTATGACGTAATATTCCATTGGAGTTCAGAATGTGGCGAATGAATCCGCTGATCCCTTTTTGCTCCAGTCTTTTGCAGGCTTCTTGAAATCGACTAATCTGACTTTTGGTTAAGTCATCAAATTTTTCGTCATCGCTGGCGGCCAAATGAGAAAAAGCCGAGTATATGGTGACTTGCGATTTTAATGAGAGAAGCTCATCTGACAACCGCTCGATTTGATCCAAGTCAAAGCCCAATCTGTTCATTCCCGTATTCACTTTGAGATGAATGCGGTAAGGCATTTTCTCTGAATGAACGGACAAAGCATTGGTGAATTTTTCCAAGGTCAGAAAACTGTAAATCTGCGGTTCGAGCTCATACCTTATCATGGAGTCGTATGCAGAGGACACGGGGTTGAGCACCATAATTGGCGTTTTTATGCCTGATTCGCGCAATGCTATTCCCTCGTCAGCATAGGCTACCGCCAGATAATCTACTCCCGCATATTCCAATGCCGCCGCTACTTCCGAACTTCCGCTCCCGTAAGCAAAGGCCTTTACCATTGCCATGATTTGAACCGATGGGTCGAGTAATGACCTGATGTAGTCAAGATTCTGATTCATCTTATTCAGATCAATCTCCATCACGGTTTCGTGTGTCTTTTGCTCCAACCTATGGACGATTCGTTCAAACCGAAAAGTCCGTGCTCCTTTTACAAGGATGGCCATTTCCTGAAAATCTTTCTCCCTGAATGAATCCAGAAACTCCTCGGTATTTTTGAACAGACGTACATCCAAATCGCCGAATAATTCAGGATTTGCACCTATTTCCTCCCCTATGGCAAAGAGGTGCTTGATGTCCTTTCGGCCAATGATGTCGGCTACCTTGGCATAAAGTGAGGCGGGCTCTTCTCCTGTTTGCAAAATATCGCTCAAGATTAAAGTCTTGTCTCGTCCTTGAGCTTGCATGGCCAAGAAATCCAGCGCAATGTCCAATGAGGCTAAGTCTGAATTATAGGAATCATTGATGACGGTACTTCTGTTTATACCCGTGCGCTTTTCGAGCCGCATGGCTATAGGGCTCAAGTTTAAAAGCCGTTGAGCAATGTCACTTTTATCGATGCCTTCTTGCAGCAGGAATAGCCAGCAATGACAGGTATTTTCTATGGAGGCATCATCAGAAAACGGAATACTTACTTCCATATCATGACCTTCGTACCTGCCTCGAATGATAGATTGATTCGCTTCTTTTTTGGTTTCTAAAATGACCAAATCACATTCGGGATTTTCTCCCCATGTCAGGTTTTTCCCGCGGTATTCAGCCGCAATAACTTCTTGAAGCAAAGCATGATTTCGACAAGAAATCAGTACATCGGTATTGCTGAAGAGCTCCAGCTTTTCCGATGCTTTTTCTCGAAAGTCATGAAAGTTTTCTTGGTGAGCCGGGCCAATATTCGTGAATATACCGATGGAGGGCTTTACCATTTTCTCCAATTGGCTCATTTCGCCTTTTTTGGAAATGCCGCATTCCAGAATGGCCAAATCGTTTTCCTCCGTCATAAGCCAAATAGAAAGGGGAACGCCGATTTGAGAATTGTAACTCCTCGGACTTCTGACGATGGAAAAATCGGGTTGTAGCAATTGAAAGAGCCACTCCTTTACAATCGTTTTTCCATTGCTTCCCGTTATTCCCACTATGGGGTAAGAAAATTTTTGGCGGTGGGCAGCAGCCAGCGCTTGCAAAGCTTTTAGCGAATTTTCAACGCGTAAAATGTTCGCATCGGGAAATTTGTTTTCATCTATTTTGTCTGAAACGACAAAACTTCTAACACCTCTTCTGTAAAGTTCCTCGATGTATTTGTGGCCGTTATTTTTACCGCTATTCAGCGCAAAGAATAAAAAGCCATCACCGCCGATGTAAGTGCGGCTATCGGTAAGTAAGTCCTTTATGGATTCATCAATGCCTATGGAGGCTTCAGCACCGATGATTCGAGCTATTTCTGAGATTTGGTATGAGGTTCTACTCATTGTTTTTGGCAGAAGTTTCTTCTTCAATCTTTGCTCTTAAATACGCTTCGCGGCTTAAAGGTTCATATCGGTCGAGTTCTCCCAGTTCAATAGTAGCAGATCCTCCGCTTATTCTGTGAGAATAGTTGGCGAGCTTGCCTGTTTTCACGCAGATGGCGTGCACTTTGGTTACGTATTCGGCTACAGCCAAAATATTGGGCATGGGGCCGAAAGGATTGCCTTGGAAGTCCATGTCCAATCCGGCCACGATCACACGAATACCTTGATTGGCCAATTCATTGCAAACATTGTGCAGGTTGGTATCAAAAAATTGAGCTTCGTCGATTCCGATCACATCCACATCAGAAGCGAGAAGTAAAATGTTTTCGGATGAATCTACGGGCGTGCTTCGAATCGAATTTCGATTGTGACTCACCACTTCAATATCATCATATCTAGTGTCGACGCGAGGCTTAAAGATTTCGATTCTTTGGTTGGCTATTTTAGCTCTATTGAGCCTGCGCAGCAGTTCTTCCGTTTTTCCGGAAAACATCGAGCCACAAATGACTTCAATCCAGCCTCCTCCCGGTCTTTTTGATCTGACGTTATCTTCTAAAAACATATAATCCTAAACACAACCATTCAGGCAATATGCCTTAGTTTTGTGGTTCAGCAAATTTAACATTAATCAATAGCCAAGTGAGGTACGAGTGCTATTGGCTCGTCGTTAAATTATGAACAAGACAAAGCGTTTCATGACGATTCAAGATATCATTAAACAACTCGAAGAGCTGGGCACCAAATTGGAAGCCGGCCGATTAGAAGCAGAAGAAGTAGTAGAAATGGCTGATCTAAGCCGAGATCTCTATGAACGTCTGGTTGTAATTCGGCACAAATCTTACGAAGATTTGATCCGTGAAGAAAAAGAAGCGGAAGTAGTGGAGGAGCCTTCAGCAGAGGCTTCTGAAATAGATCCTGTCGCTACCGAAAGAGAAGTTATAACTGAGGCTATTTCTGAAGAAGAACCTGAGTCAAATACTGACCAAGATGAAGAGGTAAGAGGGCCCGTTATCCCAATGGGAAGTGCGGATGTCTCTCCAAATCAGATTTCTTTAATCGACTCCATTGAAGAAATCAAGCGGATGGAGCAAAGCTTAAACGACAAGTTTCACGAGAAAAGCGAAGAGAAGTCTTTGGCTCAAAAGCTGAAGCAAAAGCCGATTGAAGACATGGTGGGAGCGATTGGTATAAACCTGAAATTCCGCTTTATCAGTCAGCTTTTTAATGATGATCAAACTGCTTTCGAGGTCTCCATTCAAAAGTTGAATACGTTTGGCTCTTACATCGAGGCCGACGAGTACATTCAAAATACCTTGAGCGAGCAGTATGGATGGAATCCCAAAGACCCCGTAGTGCAGGAGTTGGTCGACTTGGCTCAACGCAGGTACCTATGAAACGGCTTCTCGCTTTTTTAGCCATCATCCTTGTATTCCAACTGCAAGGTCAAAACCTTGATCAAGTAAAGTCAGATTTGGAAATGCTTGCTTCGCCTGAATTGGCGGGAAGGGGATACGTGGATAACGGTCTGGGAAAAGCTTCTGAATTTTTGCAAGGGCGCCTTAGAGAGATCGGGCCGGAGCCAATGATACAGCCGTATGGTTTTGCGGTAAACACTTTTCCCAAAACATCCTCGCTGAAAGTGGGGAAGCAAAAACTAAAAGAGGGATATGATTTTATCATCGACCCGCGATCGGGAGCTTACCAAGGCAAGTTGGACATCTTTCAGCTAGACTCGGCTTCGCTGCTTTCGGGAAAGATTCCTGTTTTGCCGAAAGGCAGCATCGCCGTGATCGATACAAAAGGAATCGATACGCCCGATGAGGTGACGGTTCAATACGACTTTGTACAATCCGCTTTGGCCCAAGGACCGGTTATTCTTCTTAAAGAAAAACTGACTTGGTCGGTCGCTGATCAATCTTATCCCAATCCGATTTTTGAAGTACTCTCATCCTCATTTCCCGAAGAGGCAGAAAAGTTGAGCTTAAAGACCGAGCCGGTCCAAATCGATTTTGTAGCCGAAAATATTATCGCGAAAATTGATGGGGAAAGATCGGATAGCCTAGTGGTTTTCACGGCACACTACGACCATTTGGGAAAAATGGGAACAGCCCTATTTGCAGGGGCCAGCGACAATGCAACAGGTACGGCCACTTTGCTCGATCTGGCCGCTTACTACACCGAAAATCAACCCGAGTACGACACCTACTTCATCTTCTTTTCGGGAGAAGAAGCCGGGTTGATCGGCTCGAGGTACTTTGTGGAATACCCCACCTTCGATCTCGGCAAAGTCAAGTTTTTGATCAATCTCGACTTGATGGGTTCAGCCGAAAAAGGGATCACCATCGTAAACGGTCGTTTGCACCAAGAGCGCATGGCCGAGATGGCAGCCATTAACACCGAGAGAAACCTGGTGCCAAAAATCAAACTTCGCGGAAAAGCAGCCAATAGCGATCACTACTGGTTTTCCGAAATGGGAGTGCCCGCTATTTTCATTTACACGGAGGGAAACATTACTGCTTATCACGATGTGTATGATCTTCCTGAAGTGGTGGATTGGAGCAACTACGAGGAAGTTTTTACCTTGCTCGTGGAATTCGTCAAAACTCTTTAGCCTTGTCAAAACTTTATTTGGTACCCACGCCTGTCGGCAATCTCGGCGACATGACCTTTCGCTCTGTAGAAGTGCTCAAATCGGTGGCGGCCATTCTCGCTGAAGATACCCGCACATCGGGGAAGCTCCTCAAGCATTTCGAAATTAATAACTCGATGATCCCTTTCCATGCGCACAACGAGCATCGGATGCTCGAACGCGTGATCGATCGGCTAAAAAGCGGAGATGAATTGGCGCTGATCACCGATGCGGGAACTCCCGAGTTTCCTGATCCCGGCTTTTTGCTGGTTCGGGCTTGCGCCGAAAATGACATTGTCGTAGAAACGCTTCCCGGTGCCACCGCGGTTATTCCCGCTTTGATCAATTCGGGATTGCCTGCAGATCGATTTTGCTTTGAAGGTTTTCTCCCTCCAAAAAAGGGCCGCAACAAGCGACTTACCGCTTTGGCAGAAGAAGAGCGCACCATGCTTTTTTACGAATCGCCCCACCGAATTGTCAAGACCTTGATTCAGTTTGCTGAGTTTTTTGGCGAAGACCGCCAAGCCGCATTAGTAAGGGAGATTTCCAAAATTCACGAGGAAACCGTCCGCGGAAGTTTGGGTGAACTTGTGGCAAGATATACCGATCATCCGCCGAAAGGCGAGATAGTTTTAGTCGTACAAGGAAAAAAATAGTGTCTGCCCATGCAGTCCGTTATCTGCGTTGCACTTGTTTTTAAAACGGTCATTGCCAAAAGGCAAATCCCTGATTTTAAAAACTTCGTGCGCCTTGTTACCGAACTACATGGTTCAGCCACTACACGATAATGAATAACACTAAGAAATCATGAAGGCCGTATTCTTAAAGTCGTTCGGCAAGCCCGAACAAGCATTTGAAATCAGGGAAACCGACAAGCCCGTTTGCAAGGAAACTCAGGTTTTGATCAAGGTGGAAGCCTTTGGATTGAACTTCGCTGATGTATTGGCGCGCAGCGGGATGTATCCCGAAACACCTCCTACGCCTTGTGTGATCGGTTACGAGGTGGTGGGAAGAATCGAAGAAGCGGGAAGTGAAGTGCCCGCGGGCCACGTGGGAAAGCGGGTGGTAGCGCTGACTCGTTTTGGCGGTTACGCCGAATACGCCGCAACGGATTACCGCGCTATGGCGGAGATTTCTGATGATTTCGAAGCGGCAAAAGCCTTGGCATTGGGAACGCAAGGAACTACGGCTTATGTGTGTTTTGAAGAAAGCATGAATCTCTACAAAGGCGACCGCGTGCTCGTCCATGCGGCAGCTGGAGGAGTTGGCTTGATGCTGTGTCAATTGGCTTTGGCCAAAGGGTGTGAGGTTTTCGGCACGGCGAGTCAAAAAAAGAAACTCGACTTCTTAAAGGAATTGGGTGTGCAGCACCCCATCAATTACAAAGAGCAGGATTACTCCGTAGCGATCAAAAAGATATTGAAAAACGATAGGCTCGGCGCTACTTTCAATTCATTAGCCGGTAAGAGCACCAAGAAGGATTTGAAGCTTCTCGGAGCAGGCGGAAAGTTTGTGATTTTCGGCGCGGCTTCGCGGGTTGGAGGATCGAAAGGGATTATCTCAGGATTGAAGTTGCTTTGGCAAACGGGTTTCTTTTCACCGCTTACGTTTATCATGCGATCCAAATCGGTGATTGGCATCAATATCCTCAAGCTGGGAGATTACAAACCCCAAGTGGTGGCTAAGTGTATGCAGGAAACTGTCGCCTTGGCTGAGAAAGGCGTTTTGAAGCCGGTCGTTCACGAAACCTATTCCGTAGATCAATTGGCGGAAGCGCACAAAGCTTTGGAAAACCGAGGAACGATTGGAAAATTGGCGGTCAAGTGGTAAGCGGTTAAGCCATCTTCCCTAAAAAATCTTCCAACTCCTTTTGAAACTCAGTATCGGGAACTCCGATGAGGGCTTTCACATTCGCATCCTCGTTCACTCGAATTTCTCTAAGCTTTAGCTGCTGGTCGACGTAGAGCATCTCCATCTCAGGCATGATGTCTTTGAGGTGTAGGCCACACGTTTATCGAGAGATTCCGGATCAACTAAGTTGTACACCTTCTTTTCGGTTCTTCGCAAAACACAGTTTTTCGATAAAGTCGGCTACCCGTTCGATGTGCACGAAAGCGCGTTGTTGCTCTCCCGATCCGTTGATGGTTACTCGGTTGAAATTCTTGGCTTGAAAGATAAAACGATTGATCACCGAATCGAAGCGCATGCTTTTGGAATAGCCGTAAACATTGGCGCAGCGAACAATCGAAACTTCCTTTTTGCCCGCCAATCGACCAATGTGCTCTTCCCCTTTGAGCTTTGAAATTCCGTAGAAGGTTTTGGGGTTTGGAGTTGATTCGGGCGTAGCCGATTCTTCGCCCGAACCGTAAACGCTGGCGCTGCTCAGGTAGATCACTTTTTCGCAATCAGACTCCTCGAGGACGTAGCTAAGTTCCGCCGTTCCCCAATGATTGACTTGATCAAAGAGGTGCGGGCTTATATCGGCAAAAGGGGTACTCACCTTTGCCGCAAGGTGTATGACCAAATCGGCCTTGGCGATTTCCTTCTTTAGGGTATACGAATCGAGAATATCTGCCTCGACAAAACTTGTCTTCTCGTTCAGTCGCTCGGGGCCCAAGAAAATGTTGTAATTCTTTCGGCTGAGGTTGTCGTAGATCCGGATAGAATCCACGTCTTCGTGGTTCATCAACCACAAGCTAATTTCGGTACCGAGGTATCCTGCTCCTCCTGTGATAAGTATTCTCATCAAACTATTTTTCCGTCAATTCTGTATGAAGTCCGCATTCGGTTTTGCTCAAGCCAAACCATCTGGCGGCGCGAGGATCGTTCAAATCCGTTTTCCGTGTACACGGTATGCAGCCGATACTTTGGTAGCCTTTCGCATCCAGAGGATGTTTCGGTAGGTTATGCTCTTTGATGTAGTCAAAGATGTCCTTCCCCGACCAGTCGAGCATAGGGTGGTATCGCTCAGTACCAAATTTTGCAGCTTGGTATGTGGTCATGTTGCGCCGATTCAGGTTTTGATCTGCGCGCACCCCGTTTACCCAAATGTCGAATTCGTGTAGCAATCTTTCAGTGGGCTCTACCTTGTTGAGGTGACAACAGTAATCCGGATTGGAAGTGAAAAAGAAATTCGCGTTGGCATCCTTCTGCTGATGTTTAGGAGTGGAAGAAGAGATCGTTTTTACATCCAGATTCAGCTTATTAGCTATTTCATCTCGAAACGCCAATGTCTCGGGAAATAGAAATCCCGTGTTCAGGCAGTAAATCGGGATTGGAACTTTACTTCTGCTAACGATGTGCAGCAGCGGTATGGAATGCGTTTGAAATGATGAAGTCAGAAACATCTTCTTTCCTTCTGCCTCTAGCTTTCTCAATTCATCAATGATGGCCTCTACTTTCATTGGTGCAAAGTTAATTAGTCTTTCTGTGAAAGAGGTGCCTTTCTTCTGATACTCTGCTCCAGCGATATCATCGTTTCGGTGCGTTGGATTCCATCAACCTTTTGAATTTTTTCATTCAATACCTCTCTTAGGTTTTCCGTGTTTCTGCACACCACTTTCAAAAAGATGCTGTACCCACCTGTGGTGTAGAATGCTTCGACGATTTCTTCAATCTTATTGAGCTGCTTGATCACATCTTGATACACTGCTCCTTTGTCTAAGAAGACTCCGATAAATGCGGTAAGATCAAAACCCAACTTGGTGGAATCCACCACGATTTCAGTTCCCTTTACTACGCCCGCCGCTTCCATTTTTTTCATGCGAACGTGTATGGTTCCGGCGGAAACGATCAGTTTTTCGGCGATTTCGGTGTAAGGCGTTCGAGCATTTGCGCTAAGCATCTCCAAAATCTGACGGTCGAGTTTATCGATATGATAATTCATAGATGTCTATTTATGTTCCTATTATGGATTTCAAAATGAAAATGATTAAAAATAATGCATTCATAAAAATACAGTCAATTTGTAACGAATATAGCAATGAAAAGGTATAATCTATAAATTAGCACTAATCCTTGTAGGGTGATGAAACCGGCAGACATGCCCTCCTGTCTCGAGGGTGGAGGTAAAGAATAAATCAGCTCAGGCTGGCTAACTGCTCCTTGAAGGTTCGAATCCTTCCCCTACAGCCAACGAAAAAGCGGCATCCGAATAAGTCGGATGCCGCTTTCTTTTTACACAGGGGTTTCCTAATGACTTTGAATTTACACAGGATAAAAAAAGCCCGCTGAATACAGCGGGCTTTTAGTTCTATTTATTGATTTTCCTTATTCGTAGAAATTGTACTGAATTTGGAACGTAATATCATTGATTGGAATAACTTCCGTGTTCAAAGGATTGAATGCCTGTTTTACTCTGGTGAATGTAATTTGACCTTTGAGATAGGCATATCCTTGAGGACTCACTTCGTACTTGTAGAAGAGACTGAACTCAGGATCAGGATCGCCGGGCTCATAGTCATTATCAGTTGATTGATAAGTGGCTGAACCAGCGAAAGGACCATCTAAGAAACCTTCTGTAAGTTCTACTGTAGGAGGCTCTGTAAGCCCCAATTCAAAACCTACCACCTCAATAGGATCATCCCCGACTTCTACATTGTTCGGAGCAGGAATATAAACCTTCAGGATTCTCTGGAATGTTCCATTGGCTGTTTCTACTTGCTGAATTCCCTGGATTATGCGGTAAGCATTTTCGGGATTTGGAAATTGCCCTTGCGTGGGGCCAATCGTTAGCGCATTTGGTACGAAAAGCGTATCCGGATCATTAGGATTGCCCGGCGCTACCGTTCTGTTGAAGAAGAATTGATCCGTAAAGCCTGAACCATCAATGTCGGCTATTAGGAATTGCTCACATGGCTTGCATTCAGGACCTCCACAATCCACATCAAGTTCAAATAACTCCTCATTCTGGATGAGGTCATGACAGGAAATACATTGAGGGCATGAGCCTCCATCGTATGGAGGAATGAAATAGTCAACGCAGTCAACGTCAAACTCAGGACCGTTTTGAATACCATCTGAGCAAGTAGCACAAGGAGGGCAATCAGTGAGCGGATCATCATCGCAATCTACACCTGTTTCATCGCCGTCTTGGTAACCGTTTCCACAGGCAGGAACAGGGTCGCAAGGAGGGCAACCGTTGTTGTCAATGTCATCACAATCAATACCTGTTTCGCTTCCGTTTTGCAATCCGTCAAAGCATGTCGGGATCGGACAATCAGGACATGATGTTTGGAAATCGTTGTCGCAGTCAGGACCTGTTTCTACTACAACCAAATATCCTTGAGGATTCTGAGGTGTAGGAGTGATATACTCAATGTGAATGTTTTGGATTCCATCGTTGCACGTAGGAGTAGGGCAATCAGGACAACCCGGCGTACCGCAGTCGATTCCTGTTTCTTGACCATTTTGAATACCATCTCCACAAGTAGGAGGGAAGCAAGTAGTCGGACAATTCGTTCCGCCGCAATCAATGCCTTGCTCGTCTCCGTTCATAATTCCGTCATCGCAAGTGGCGACACAGAAAGTATCACATGGTACCCCACAATCCACCCCTTGCTCTAATACCAAACGCCACAAAACACCACCGGCCATTCCAACGCTCGGGTCAGAATTGAAGTCCGCCATGGTTAGGTTCGGATCAAATTTCCAGTGTGAATTCTGAATATTGTCATTACAAGTTGCACAAGGAGCGCAATCTTCGCCACCACAATCAATAAATTGCTCTGTGCCGTTTAGGACTCTGTCGTCACAAGTGGGCAAACATTCGGGGCAAGGGCCACCGCAATCGATGCCAATTTCGCCTTGATTTCTCACTTCGTCGAAGCAGGTAGGCTCAATTCTATTATCTTCATTTCGGCAAGAACTTAATGCAAAAGCCACAGAAGCAGTGATGAAGAGGAGTCTCAGTATTCTAAATTTCATCTGGTAAGGGTTGAAACAGGGTATTTGCCCGCAAATTAAGTATATTCTTCAGACGCTCAAATATAAGTAAAGTTGTTTCCGGTTACCTGAAGGGGCTAGATTTGTAACTGATGAAAAACAAAGAATGGATCGATTAGTAAATAAAGAAAGCGAATTGGAGCGGAAGAAATTTACCTGGACTAAGTTGGGTGCTCCCAATCGAGAAAGGGTGCGTGCTCTCCACGCAAAATTTCCGAGGCTACATCCCGTGCTGGCAGAATTGCTGATAGCGAGGGGTTTGAATTCAGGAGAAGAGATCGCTGCCTATTTCTCTACTGACATTGGAGCTCTGCAAGGCGGCACCAAAATGAAGGATTTGGAAAAGGCAGCAGATCGATTGATCGTAGCTCTCCAAGAGAATAAGAAAATTAGACTTTATGGCGATTACGATGTAGACGGTACAACCTCTGTGGCTATGATGAGCCTTTTCCTGGAAAATCTGGACGCGGATTTTGATCACTACATCCCCGACAGGTACCAAGAGGGCTACGGTGTGAGCGATGCGGGAATAGATGATGCGATTCGATCTGAAGTAAACCTCTTTATCACCCTCGACTGTGGTATCAGAGCAGTAGAAAAAATCGAGCGGCTCAAAGAATCGGGTATTGATACCATCATCTGCGACCACCACGAAACGGGCGAAACAGTTCCTCCTGCCTTTGCCATTTTAAATCACAAACAAAAGGACTGTCCGTACGAAGAGAAAATCCTATGTGGTTGTGGTGTGGCCTTGGCGTTGATAAAGGAAGTCGTACAAAGGTTGGAAATCGAAGATTTTAATTTTGACCGTTTTTACGAACTCGCCGCCATTGCTACCTGCAGTGACATCGTGCCGCTCAAGGGCGTAAATCGGGCAATCGTAGCCAAAGGCCTCGAGGTCATATCGAGAAACCCCGGATACGGCGTGTCGGCTCTGCTGGGAAATGCCGGTCACAGCGGTGGGGCCATCCAAGTCAGCGACGTGGTATTTAAGATTGCCCCGCGCATCAATGCTGCAGGAAGGATGGATCACGCTGATATCGGTGTGAAACTGCTTCGGGCAAATTCGCAGGAAGAGGCCAACGAATTGGCAGAGGTAATCGAGAAGCTCAATATTTCCCGAAAGGAGAGAGATATTATCATAACGGAAGAAGCACTGGAGCTTATGTTTTCCGAAGACCCGGAGCTTGAGAATGCTGCTACTATCGTGGCCAAGGAGTCTTGGCACAAAGGCTTGGTGGGCATTGTAGCATCACGGCTTATGGAGACTTGCTACCGACCTACCATTGTCCTTACCGAAACTGACGGTTGGCTAAGCGGCAGCGCCAGGAGCACCTCCGACTTCAACCTGCATGAGGCACTTACAGCTTGTTCCGAGCATTTGGAAAAATACGGCGGTCACGCTGCAGCTGCGGGCCTCACCCTCAAAAAGGAAAATCTCGATCGGTTTAAGTCAGATTTTGAGGCTTACGCCAAAAGGGTGCTCGGTACGGAGAGAATTTACCCTGCCATTGAGATTGCTTTGGAGTTGAACTTTGAAGATTGGCACAATGCAGATTATCAGGAATTCTACATTCAGTTAAACAGATTCAGGCCCTATGGCCCTGAAAATTTACCGCCCGTGTTTGCTACACCACATTGCCGTGCGCGAAATGCGAAAGTGGTGGGTGGTAAGCACTTGAAATTCACTGTTCATCAAGATGGAAAGGATGAACGAGAACTTCCCGTCATCGCCTTTGGCTTCGCCGATAAATTCGATCACCTGGCTTCAGGCGGAGCTTTTGAACTGGCTTACAGCATCGAAGAAAACGTGTGGAAAGATCGAAGAACGCTTCAGCTTGTCGCTAAGGATATTAAGATTTGAAAGGATCTTGATTGGGAGGGGCAATGATGTGAAGATCTCTTTGAGGGAATGGAATTTGAATTTTGTGCTTCCTGAATTCCCTATCGATGTCAAAGCGAATTTCGCTCTGCAAGGTTTCCACTACCCACGTCTTTTTGGCCCAAAAGAAAACGGTAAAGATCAAAGCACTATCTCCGAAATTGTCAAATCGAACGATGATCTCCCTGTTCTTGCTAACGTCGGGATGGCGGAGAGCACAATTGTAAAGTACGTCTTTAACAAGCGCCGTATCACTTCCGTATTTTACACCTACTTCTACATTAAATCGAGTCAATTCGGTTCCGTGGCTCCAGTTCACCACTTTCTCTCCGATCAATTTCGAATTGGGAATGATGATGTATTTGCCGTTTCGTGTTAATACTTTGGAAGTACGAATGTCTATTTGCTTTACCCGTGCTACCAAGCCGTCTACTTCTATCACATCTCCCACTTTAATAGGCCCTTCAAAAAGGATGATCAAACCCGAGATAAGATCGTAGAATAAATGCTGCAAACCAAAACCAATACCCACCAAAAGTGCACCTGCTCCCGCCAGGATCAACTTCATGTCGATACCGATGCTTGTGAGACCCACCAAGACGGCAAAACCGTAAAGGCCGTATTTGGTCAGTTTAAATACGGTGTATTCCTTTCCTTCGTCAACCCAGGTTTTGCGCGAGAAATTTTTCTTCAGAATAATGCGAATTAGTCTGGCAAGAATTCGCGTAATGATGAGAATGATGATGAGAATGAAAACATTCCCGACGGTGATCGTTACTTTTTCGGTGGTAATGAGCTGGTAGTCGAAAATAGCTCCCAACAGCGGCATTAGCCCTAAGCTCACCACGGCTGCGCCGATCCCGATTAGAAGAATGATATTTTTTCCCGATTTGATAAAAAGAGCCTCTCTCTCCTTATCGAAGACATCTAGCGCCCTGATTTGCTTGTGAACGAATACTTTGTAGAACCGAAGTACGAGACGCGTTACAAATATGATGAGGATCAGCGTAAGAATGTTTCCTACCGTAACATGTAATAGATCAGACTCATAAAAGCTATACCCAAAAAAGTCGCTCATATTGCTAGATAATTGCACTTCCGAAAAAATCGCTCAACTGCACCTTCATGTGGTCAAGTTTGATTTTCTCCTGCATGTGCAAATTTAGTTCTTCTTCGCTCTCTGCGGTCTTAATCGCTTCTTCGACTTCGCGCATCAAGGTTTTGATTTTACTCAGCTTCAATCGCATCAAGGGATCAAAGACGGTCCGGCGCAGGTCTTTCTCTTCCGAGTCGGTATAGATGCGGTGCTTATCCGCCCAGTTTTCGCTCAATTCGTAAGGGCTGGAAATCATCGCAGCAATGGCTTCGCTTAGTTCTGCACTTCTCACCAGTTTTTCGGTGGTTGGAAAACTCCCTTCTTCTTTGAAATGAGCTCTGAATCGCTCGATGATATCTCCGTAAACTTCTGATTTAAAAGAAATTTCATCTTGAAGCAGATCGTGAAGAATGTACTCAGCCACTTGTACTTTTACCTTTTCATCCTCACCTTCTTCAGATTGTATATCCACTTCGATCTCCTCAGATCAGTAGTTGATCAGAATGCGCGTGATCTCCTTTTCCCAAATGGTAGAATCTGAAACGGGAAGAATTCCCTCCTGATCCTCTTTGCGCTGAGGCTCATCCTGAATGGTTTCAGGATCCATACCCGCCTTTCGGAAAGTCCGCTTCCGCAAAAATTTATTGAGCTCGTTGAGCAGGGCCTTTTCCGGAATTTCGAGTTTCTTACTGCAGCGCTGAATGTAGATGCTCCGCGTAATCTGATCCGTTATCAGCGATAAGCTCTCAACGATTCGTCTCGTGGCCTCGGCTCTTTTAATGGGATCGTCGGCGTGACCGTCCATTAAGACTTCGATCATGAAGTCCGTAAAATCTTTCGCTCCTGTATTGAGGTATTCCTCAAGCTCTGTTTGCGACACCGATCGGGCAAAGGAGTCGGGGTCGTGACCTTCAGGAAAAAGTAAGACTTTGACTTGGAGTCCTTCTGTCAATAGAAGGTCGATTCCGCGCAGTGCAGCATTGATACCCGCTTTGTCTCCGTCATAAAGCACTGACACGTTTTTCGTGTAGCGCTTTATCAGCTTGGCTTGATCTGCGGTGAGCGAAGTTCCCGAAGAGGCCACTGCGTATTCTACCCCCGCTTGATTGAGGGAGATTACGTCTGTATATCC
This sequence comes from uncultured Cryomorphaceae bacterium, assembly GCA_942492545.1. Lineage (GTDB taxonomy): Bacteria > Bacteroidota > Bacteroidia > Flavobacteriales_D > Cryomorphaceae > JAKVAV01. The sequence continues at coordinate 71,842 of CALOFA010000002.1, forward strand.
TTCTACCAGGAAGCACTTGTCTTCCTTGATGATGCTCTGTTTTCCTTCGTAAAGGCCGTATAGCGTCTTGCTTTTATCGTAAAGTTCACTCTCGGGAGAGTTGATGTACTTTACCTTATTGTCGCTTTTCAGCGTCCTTCCGGCAAAGGCTATGCAGCGACCACTCACATTCCTGATGGGGAAAATAACCCGACCTCGGAAGAAGTCGTACTTCCCGTAATTTCCCTCTTTGGTCAGCCCTAAGTTCAGGAGGTGCTCCTCTTTATGCCCTGCATCTACTGCCGTTTTCAGGAGGGCATCATTTTTTTCTAAAGCGTACCCCAGAGCGAATTTTCTAATGGTCTTGTCAGAAAATCCCCTTTCACGGAAGTAGCTCAGTCCAATGGATTTCCCTTCGTCGTTTTCCCAGAGGTTTTGCTCGAAAGATTCCAGAGCAAACTTGTTGACCAGCACCAAGCTTTCGCGAAGGCTTTGATCTTCCTTCTCTTTTGGGTCCATCGCGGTTTCTTCCACCTCAATGGCATACTTATCGGCTATGTATCGAAGCGCCTCGGGGTAGGACATATGCTCCAGCTCCATTAGGAAAGTCACGGCATTTCCACCTTTTCCCGAACTAAAATCCTTGAAGATTCCTTTTGCCGGCGATACGAAAAACGAAGGCGTTTTTTCATCAGACCACGGACTTAATCCTTTGAGATTTGAGCCTGCTCTTTTGAGCTGCACAAAGTCGGCGACCACCTCTTCAATTCGGGCCGCCTCAAAAATCTTGTCTATGGTGTTTCTATTGATCAACGTAGTCCCGTAGAATCGGTTTTGAAAATATTCTGACTCTCCGTCTCGTCCATGTCAACCCTCTCCACCATCGCGCCGGTGGTGTCGTAGAATGTCCAAATGCCCGATGGCTCATCATTGTAGTAGTTGCCTTGATACCGCATCATTCCATTGGGATAATACGTTACGGCATCACCTTCTCGGTATCCGTTTCGGTAGGTGGCTTCGCTCCAGCGATATCCTGTGGGGTAAAATGACTCCCACTTTCCGATTCGTTTTCCGCCTTGGCTGGCGCCTTTTAATTTTACAGCCCCATTTGGGTGGTACTCTACTACCTGCACAATTTCTCTTGAGCTAAGGTCCGAAGTTGCGTTTTTTTCATCTGCGCTTTGTTCGGTTACCGAGTCGCAGGCGCAAAAGATCAGCGCGATTAGAAAGAATACGCGAATGGTCATAAATGAGAAGAGTTTACTTTTTGCGTTCGATCGTGTAATTGACGAGGGCTTCTAAAGAATTTCTAGCCTCGCCTTCTTCAAAAGTATGAAGAATTTCCAAGGCTTCATCTCGGTATGCGAGCATTTTATCTCGTGCGTATTCTATACCGCCTGATGCCATTACATAGTCGATTACTTTCGCCACTCGATTCTTGTCTTCGTGGTGATTTTTCACGGAGTTGATCAGCCATTTTCGATCTCGACTTTCGGCTTTCGCCAATGCGTAAATCAAGGGCAAGGTCATTTTCTTTTCCTTGATGTCGATACCCGTTGGCTTGCCAATTTTGCCATTCACGTTGTAGTCAAAGAGGTCATCTTTGAGTTGAAAGGCTATTCCCGTTTTTTCGCCGAAAAGGCGCATTCTCTCTTGTGATTCCAAATCGGTTTTGGAAGAGTGCGCTCCGCTTTGGCAGCAAGCCGCAATCAGCGAAGCCGTTTTTTGACGGATGATTTCGAAGTAAACCTCTTCGGTGATGTCCAGCTTTCGTGCTTTCTCCATTTGCATCAGCTCACCTTCCGACATTTCCTTCACGGCGTTGCTCACTATTTTCAGGAGTTCAAATTCTCCTTCATCTACACTCATGAGTAGTCCGCGAGAAAGGAGGAAGTCCCCGACCAAAACGGCGATCTTGTTTTTCCAAAGGGCATTGATGGAGAAGAATCCGCGGCGCAAGTTGGCATCATCTACTACATCGTCGTGAACGAGGGTGGCCGTGTGGAGCAATTCGATCAGAGAGGCGGCTACATATGTGCTATCGTTTATACCGCCACACATCTTTGCCGACAGGAATACAAACATGGGGCGCATCTGCTTGCCCTTGCGCTTCACTATGTAATGGGTGATTTTATCGAGCAAGGGCGTATTGCTCCTCATCGATTCGCGAAAGCGGTGTTCAAATTCATCCATTTCGGCAGAAATGGGAGCTTTTATTTCTTTAACCCCTGTCATTTGATCGGGCAAATATCACAATTCAAACTCACTCTGTGCTGTTATGGGGTCAGTACTTTTATGTACCTCGTTCTGTACCCCTTGTAGGTGGTTAGTATCTGACTCTTTGGCGTTCTGTACTGCTGTTCGGCATCCAGGTAGTATCCGTCTATTGCGTCAGGCTTTATAGACTTTTTTGCAATTGAACCATCACTTATTATGCAGTAGGTTATGTTTATGTTGTTTTCATTATTAAGCGCTCGGTAATCATTGTACTCTACCGGAGAGAGGGATTCATTGCGCACATGATCGTTATAAAAAAACAGCAGCTTGTCACCCCATTGCGTGCTTACATAGGAGGAGTATCGCCCGAAATCCTGAGATCGTGACTGGTATTTCGGAAGTACGATATTCTCAATAATCTTCGAGCTCGGTTGGATGGTAGAAATCAATAGCTCTTCGTTGTAGTGTATTTGAACGACCGTATACATTCTTGAGGCGGGGTTGTAAACAGTAGACTCGCGTGTATATCTTTTTTCACTAACCATAGAGAGTGATCCGTTACTTTTCAGGAATACCTTGTCGAGTTTGAAAAGTCCCAAATCATCTTCATTGTTTTTGATGTCATTGCGAAACATAAGGCGGAAATCCCGATCAAAAGGTGAAAGTCCTGTATTTAAAAGCTTGCCCGTATTTGAATCAATAACCACTGAGAATGTTCCCACCATCGAAGGCTCTACCATATTGCTGTAGTATCCGGCAAGCCACAAATTGGTGTCAGGGGTCACTGTTAGCTTCAAGTCGTAGAACCATTTGTTTCCAAGTGCCAAAGACTTCTCTTTAACACCTTCTTCGGCAGGGTTATAAGTCAGCAATGAGTATGAATCGGGCAAAACCCGAACTTCCGATTCTTTGCGTAGTGAGATTATTCCGTGAAATACTCCGCTTGGAGTGAGTACGGCATCTTCAAGTAATACTTTATCAGAAGGGTATGGGATTTCAATTTTTTTGGTGTCCAGCAGATTCAGCTCTGAGTCGAAATAGCGCAAGGCAAACTTTTCATTTCGAACCGGGTCTTTCTCTTCGGGAATAAATAGAGTTACTTTTTGGCCGTCTTCACTCTTAAACATCAAGAATCCATGTTCAGAAATGAGCGCCTCTCGATCGGCGATTCCTATTACAATCGGCTCCATACTGATTTGTAAATCGTCGGAAATCCGATAAGCCATAATGTAGATATCCGTTCCTCCTTGATCTTCGGCTGTAGCAATCAAGAAACTGCCATTGGCTGTGGAGATTGGGTATGCCAGAACGGGAATCTTATTGCTGATTTCGGCGGGAGTAAATGCGAGGGTTTTCTCTACGGTGAGGCTGTCAATTCCTATTTTTTCGATGATGAATTGTCCTTTTTTTCTTCGATCGGTGCGTATGCAAAAGAAGAATTCTTCACTATGGCCAAAGGTTTCCCAAATGCGATTTCCTTTCTGCTCAGCTAATTCAGGGCCTACAAAAAATTCCACCTTGCCACCATCTTGTGCTCTTAGCGAGCAAAATAGAAAAGTCAGAAGAAGAAGTAAGATCGATCGAGGTCGCATGAAATTCTCTATATCTTCGTGGTCATTACAAAAACCATGTCATTGTGAAAGGAAGGTATAAATATTTCCTCTTCTTCCTTACGTTTCTCTCCTTGAGTTCTTTTGGGCAAACACAAGAAACAGACGATCAAGAGTTCGCCGTTCAAGATTCGATTTACTCCATTAGAAACGCCATAAAGGTAGATCCGGTTCAGATTATTTATGGCGATTATCGCCTTTATTACGAGCACCTTCTTACGGGGAGGTATAGCGTGCAAGTCGGAGCGGGATTTACCAGAAGAGACTACACTTCGGGATGGTTTGATTACGAACTCGACAACTTTGGAAACAACGTTGATATTCAAACAGGCCCTACTATTTCCCTTTCTTTCCGACGCTACTTCGAAGACTATGAAGAACTTGGGGGTGCTTATTTATCGCTGGGAGCGAATTACCGCGAATACAAAAAAGAATTTGCCGTCATTGATACAGCCGGTGCACTAACCGATTTCACCTTCACTGATGACCGTCGATCTGTGTCGGTGATTTTCAATATTGGCTACCAAGCGCTTCCGCTTACCAGCAATGTGTTTGCCGATTTCTACACGGGTCCCGCTATTCGGTTCAAGAATTATGACATCGTGAGAACCACGTCTGCTAATGACCCTGAAGCCTACTCGATTGAAAATTTAGAAGAGGTGGTTTTTGGTTGGGAGCTTGGAGTGAGAATCGGGTTTGGGTTTTAAAATAGTATAGGGTAGTGGGTATAGGGTATTGAGATGAGCATGCCTGAATAACGCTGAGTTCGCTACAGATCAATAGCGATGCCGGCGAGAAAAGCAAATCGATAAAAAGGTCAAGCGCAGAATTCTCTTCGGACTCAGCGCCTTCTCATTTTCCTCTGCGAGAACCCGCATAGTCCGGTGTTTTGCAGAACAGTTTCAATCAGCCTCGCAGCTATTCTGTGATTTTCAACGCCGCCTTATTCTTATTGGCCAATTGGCCGCAAGCCGCATCAATGTCTTTACCACGGCTGCGTCTCACGTTCACAATGATGTTTCGACTCTCGAGGTATTCGGCGAAAGCGTCCACCTTTTCAGGATCGGCCTGCTGGAATTCACCATCGTCTATGGGATTGTACTCAATGATGTTGATTTTGCATGGAACGACCATAGCGAAGTCGGCGAGTTCACGGGCATCTTGGAGGGTATCATTGAAATCCTTGAAGATGATGTACTCATAGGTGACCCTGCTTCCGGTCTTGTTGTAGAAGTGGCGCAAAGCCTCAGCCAAGACATCGAGATTATTCGATTCGTTGATCGGCATGATCTTGTTGCGCTTCTCGTCATTGGCCGCGTGGAGCGAAAGCGCCAAATTGAACCGCACTTCATCGTCGCCCATTTTCTCAATCATCTTGGCGATACCCGCCGTGGAGACAGTCATTCGCTTTGGAGACATCCCGAGTCCTTTGTCATCGGAAATGCGAAAAGTCGATTCCAATACATTTTTGTAGTTGAGCAAAGGCTCGCCCATGCCCATGTAAACGATATTGGAAAGAGGTTTCTCGCGTAAGATCTCCGCGTCGCGGTAGATTTCTGCTACTTGATCGTAAATCTCGTAAGCCTCTAAGTTGCGTAGGCGTTTTAGTCGACCTGTGGCGCAGAATTTACAGCTCAAGCTGCAGCCCACTTGTGAGGAAATACAAGCCGTTGTGCGATTCTTTGTCGGAATCAGCACGCCTTCCACTACAGGGCCATCGCTCATTTTGAACGCGTACTTTATGGTGCCGTCGGCGCTGACCTGCTTGTCGGCAATGCGCATGGTGCGGATGAGAAATTTCTCCTGAAGCTTTTCCCGAAGTGCGACGGGCAAGTTGGTCATCTCCTCAAAGCTTCTCGCTCTCTTCGTCCATAGCCATTCAAAAACTTGCTTTCCGCGAAAGGGTTTCTCACCCATCTCGCTAAAAAGTGCGATTAGCTCATCCTTGCTCAGCTTCCTGATGTCGACTTGTTTGTTCATTGCCGCAAAGGTACGGAATCGGATTTGTCACGGTTTTTTCGAAAAGAAAAAACACACGCCAAATCCTTTGGGTTTAATCTCTGACACCCGGGGTTCCACCCCGGGCTGAGAAATTTCGCTCCTTCAGAGCTTTGGTTCATTGCAAATCAATTGCATTCGCCTGCGGAAAAAATTGCGGGGACCACCTGAGTTGGTCTCTTCTTTGGGGTTATAGCACGGAGAGCCCTAAGAAAAATGGACAAGGAGAGGTGAAAAACTTGAGGTCACAGAGGATCGCTAGCGATCAGGTGAAGATAATGAGTACTGGGAAGTTCAGGTGAAACTCTCATCGATCGCGACTGCGATCCTCAACTGTGATCTCAAATACATAGGCCTGAAAGTGCGTCACTTTTCTCTGAGCACTCTGTGCAACCTTTTCTTTTCAATGCATACCTCATCAACTGAAACCCTCAACCATCCTTCCTATTTTCCACTCATCAAAATTTTTCCAAAAATCTATTCCTTCCGATATTATATTGCACTCTATGAAAAAGCCGAACTTTCTAAAACACGCTTGGTTGTCGTTTCGTCGATCACCTGCCTTGACGCAGAATATCCTGCAAACCCTGATTCTGGCATTTTTTGGTTTTTACATTGCCGTCTCCTTCTTGATATCGGGATTGGTTGCAGGGGAATTGATTCGCGATTTTTTCCCGGGAAGGAATGTGCTTGGGATGGCAGGGGCCTTTTTGATTTACTACTTTCCCATGGATATTCTGATGCGGTACTTTTTGCAAAAGTTTCCGACGCTTTCCATCAAGCCCTACTTGCTCTTACCCGTGTCCAAATCGGCGATGATTCACTACCTGCTGCGTCGATCGCTGTTTAGCTTTTACAGTTTTCTACCACTCTTTCTCACCCTTCCTTTCTTTTTGGTAGAGGTATTGCCAAATGCATCCGGCATGGAAGCCATCGGGTTTGTCGTGATGGTTTTGGGCATCATTGTCTCGTCCAACTACATCTCGTTCTGGATTTCCAAAGCTTCGGATTTTAACAATTCCTTTTCGATTGCTCTTCTGCTTTTGCTCTTTGGCTTTTTGTTCTTGGAGTTCAAAGGGATCACCTCTTTCTTTCCTTATTTGGAATCAGCAGCTATCGCATTTTTCGCCAATCCCGTTTGGTGGGCCATTCCCATCCTGATATCCGTAGGGGTTTATCTCTACCTTTTCAACTACTTCAAAAAGTACCTGACAGCGGAGAAGGAATCGAAGGACGAAACCTATCTGCAGAATATCAGCCTCGGGTTTTTCGGTCGCTTTGGTCGCGCAGGTCAGTTGATGGACTTGGAGCTCAGACTACTCCTCCGCTCCAAAAGAGCCCGTTCTTACCTGATCATGTCGCTGGCCATTTTGTTCGTGCCTTTGGCAATGGGCGTTATGGAAGGCTCCGAAAAAGAGTTTTATTACTTGCTCTTCGGGCTGTTTATGACGGGCATGATTGCCTTGAACCACGGACAGCTGATGCTTTCGTGGAACAGCCTCCATTTTGATTTGCTGCTCTCCCGAGGAAATACCATTCAGGATATTTTCAGAGCGAAGTATTACATTTTGGCCTTGAGTTGTGTGGTGACTTATGTCCTAACGCTGCCCTACGTTTTTTACGACCCGATGATCGTGGTCTTCAACACTGCTCTCCTTTTCATCAATACTTCTTTTAGTATTTACATGTATATGGCATTGGCGAGTTACAATTCCTTACGAGTGGATCCCGATGAAGGAGGCTCACTTAGTATGAGTGGTTTCGGGGCGGCGCACTACCTCATCGGCCTTCCGATTATGGCTTTTCCGATCGTTTTATACTATGCGGGAAAATTGGGATTTGGCTCTACCACCGGTGGGATTCTTACTCTTCTGGTAGTTGGAGTTTTGGCCACCATCTTTCATCAGCGGGTCATTGATGCCTGCGTCAAATTATTTACAGGAAATCGATACAAAATCGCGGCGGCGTTTAGAAAAGCATAGACTATGATAAAAGTTGAAAACCTCAGAAAAGAATACAGCGGGAAGGAAGTCGTGAATATTCCTGAACTCAGCATTGAGAAAGGAGAAATCGTGGGTCTCGTGGGGAATAACGGTGCGGGAAAGACCACGCTGTTCAGTCTGATTTTAGACCTAATCAAAGCCTCAAGCGGCAGGGTTTTATCAAAGGAAAAGGATGTTTGCCAATCAGAAGATTGGAAAATGTACACCTCGGCTTATTTGGATGATGGTTTCCTGATCAACTTTCTCACTCCCGATGAGTACTTCGAATTCGTGGGTGGTCTCTTCGATTTCAGTAAAACGGATGTGCAAACCTTCGTGCAGCAGTTTGAGCCCATCTTCAACGGAGAGGTGCTCGGACAAAAGAAGTTCATCCGTCAGCTTTCGATGGGAAATCGAAAGAAGGTGGGCCTGATCGGTGCCTTAATCGGAAATCCTGAAATCGTTCTTTGGGATGAGCCTTTTTCCAATCTGGACCCTTCTACTCAGATCAGGGTGAGGAATATCGTGAAAGAACATTCCGACAACCGAACCTTTCTGGTGAGTAGTCACGACCTGCATCACATCGCCGAGGTATGCACGCGCATTATCATACTCGACCACGGGAAAGTGGTAAGAGATGTGAAGAATTCTCCCGAGATGAAGGAGGAGTTGTTCGAATTCTTCGAGGTGAAATAACGAATCCTCAGAGCTACACGCCTTTTCTTACTTTTGTAGGAAATTGATGTGAAATGATAACAGGGATTACCCATCTACACTCTTTGCTTCGCTGGTTGGCGCTTATCGCCATTGTCATCGCGATTTTTCAATCACTTCGCGGCATGACGGGCGGAAAGGAGTATACCGCCAAAGACAACCGCTGGTCGCTTATTACGCTTATTACTTTCCACTTGCAACTCGTTTTGGGACTTGTGCTTTACTTTGGTAAAGGCTGGTATGCACAGTTGGGCGAAATGTCCAACGCGGTGGTGCGGTTTTGGAGTTTGGAACATCTCGTTGCGATGTTGATCGCCATTGCATTGGTCACCATAGGACGAGTAAGCGCTAAGAAAGCATCGAACGCAAAAGCGAAACACAAACGCCATTTTTGGTATTTCACGATTGCCCTGGTGATCGTTCTGGCAAATATCCCTTGGCCTTTCAGAGAGCCCGGAATCGCCAGAGGTTTATTCCCCGGAATGTAGATGAGGAGCTCAGCTTTCATATCGATTTTCTGCCTTTTGGTTTGGTCTTGCGGCGGTGATGGTTCATCTCAATCTACAGATGAAGAAATCTCGGGTGCGAAGATTTACAAAACACATTGTGCCATTTGTCATGGCGATGATGGCCGCAAAGGCTTTGCCGACGCGAAAATACTGCCCGAGTCGGCATTGACTTTGGAAGAGCGTATCCAATTGATCACCAATGGAAGAAACACGATGATGCCCTACAGCGGAGTCTTGTCGAAAGAGGAGATTGAAGCCGTGGCGGAGTATACCTTATCTTTAAAGTAATTTATGGCACAAAATATCTCTACTGAACCACAAGTGGAAACCGCCGTTCTGGTGGGCGTCATTTCACGCGATGAAACGACGGAAATAGTAGATGATCATTTGGATGAATTGGCCTTTTTGGCCAGAACAGCGGGAATCGAAACCCGAAAGATGTTCACCCAAAAGCTCGATTTTCCTGATACCCGAACTTTTCTTGGAAAGGGAAAAATTCAGGAAGTCAAAGAATATGTAGATGCGCACGAGATTGACATGGTCATTTTTGACGATGATTTGACTCCTTCTCAGATGCGCAACATCGAGAAGTATTTTGAGAAAAAGATCTACGACCGCAGTTTGCTCATCCTCGATATTTTTATGCTTCGTGCCCGATCGGCTCAAGCCAGAACACAGGTAGAGCTGGCACGATCAGAGTATTTGCTGCCTCGCTTGACGCGAATGTGGACTCACCTTGAGCGACAGCGTGGAGGAACGAGCACACGTGGTGGAGCAGGAGAGAAGGAGATCGAGACGGATAGAAGGATGATCCGAAACAAGATTACCAAGTTGAAGGAGCGCTTGAAGCAGATAGACCAGCAAATGAGCACTCAGCGCGGAAATCGAGGAGCGATCGTTCGAACGGCTTTGGTAGGATACACCAATGCGGGGAAGTCTACCTTGATGAATCTGCTGAGCAAATCGGAAGTCTTTGCCGAAGACAAGCTATTTGCCACTTTGGACACCACGGTGAGGAAAGTGGTTTTTGGAAATCTACCTTTCCTACTCACCGACACCGTTGGATTTATCCGAAAATTGCCCACCCAGCTCATCGAGTCTTTCAAGAGCACTTTGGATGAGGTGCGAGAAGCCGATGTGTTGATTCACGTTGTCGATATTTCGCACCCCAATTTCGAAGACCACTACAATACGGTGAAGCAAACCCTAAGCGATATCGACAGCGCCGATAAGCCCACTATCGTTGTATTCAACAAGGTGGATGCTTACAAGCCAAAGCCGATTGATCCGCAGGACATTGACCCCGATGTAATCACCGATCCGCTGGAGCAATTGAAAAAAACGTGGATGTCTCGCGTTGAAGGCGACGAAGTCGTTTTCATCTCGGCGATCAAAAAACAGAACATTGAAGAACTTCGCGAAAAGGTCTACGACCAAGTAAAGGAGATTCACAGCAAGCGCTATCCATACCACAATTACCTGTACTAAAGACCGAATCCATGCCCAGTATACGCCAAGAAAAAGTTGCCAAACTCATTCAGCAAGAGCTCGCCATTATATTTCAGCAACATTCGAGAGACTTATTCAACGGTGCTTTCATTACGGTTACGGTCGTAAGAATGAGCCCCGATTTGGGATTTGCCAAGACTTTTTTGAGTTTTTTCGCTCCCGGCAAAGGAACCAAAGAGGAGCTATTGGAAGTCGTTCGCTCGAAATCTTCTAAGATTCGGGGGATTCTCGGAAATAAGGTGGGCAAGCAATTGCGGATCGTTCCCGAGCTGGCCTTCTTTATTGACGACAGTCTCGATTACTCTGAGAAAATAGATGATCTTTTGAAGGAATAGCCCGTGGATCTGAGTTTCTTCATTGCCAAGCGGTACCTCTTTTCGAAAAAGTCTCTTTCGATTATCACCATCATGAGCATGATCAGCATGCTGGTGGTGGCAGCGGTTACGATGGCAATGGTGGTTATTCTATCAGCTTTTAACGGCATCGAGTCATTGATCGATAGCCGCTACAGCTATTTCGATTCCGATCTTTCCGTCATTCCGCTTACCAACAAAGTTTTTAGCACCGATAGCCTCGACTGCCTGGACCTGAAGGACGTGGAAGGTGTAAAGCACTGTGCACTTTCCATCGAGGAGCGGGTCTTCGCCCAATACGAGGACAATCAGCGTATCGTGATTTTGAAAGGAGTCGAGGATTCTTTTATTCAAGAATCGGGTTTGGACAGTATGATCATTGACGGGGAAGCGCGATTGTACTTGGAAGATACTCCGCAGGCGGTGATTGGTATCGGGGTGAAGTACGACCTCGATTTGCGACTTTTCGAGCAGGCTTTCAATCCGCTCAGGCTTTCAGCGGTAATTCGTGGAAAGGAGTTGCGGCGAAATCTTACGGAGGCGCTCAATAAGAGGAACATTCCCGTGGCGGGTGTTTTTACGATCAATATCGATTTTGATTCCGACTATGTGATTGTGCCGCTCAAGTTTGCTTCCAATTTATTGGAATTCGACAATGAGTATTCCACCGTAGATATTCGAATTGAAGAAGGTGCCGATATGGAAACCGTTCAGGCCAGACTTCAAGAAGTAGTAGGAGAGAACTATCGTGTAAGGAGTCGGCTCGAGAAAAATGAGATCATCTATAAATCGAACAAGACCGAGAAGTGGGCTACCTTTTTGATCATGGCGTTCATCATGCTCATCGCTACGTTTAACATCATTGCCGCGCTCACGCTTTTGATCAATGAGAAGCGCCACGACATTGCCGTATTGACAGGAATGGGAGCCACGGTGAAATCCATCCGTCGGATCTTTTTCCTGGAAGGAGCTTTGATCAATACCATCGGTGCTTTGGTGGGAATGGTCTTGGGACTTCTATTCGTCTACCTCCAGCAGGAACTAGGACTGATCAGATTGGAAGGAGGCTTGGTAGAGTTCTACCCGGTCGAAATGGAATTCACCGATTTCATTGCCATCTTTGGCTTGGTGGTTTTCTGCGGGATTCTGTCCAGTATCGCCCCCGTGCGGTTTTTCACGCGGAAGTATGCGTCGGGTTAGTCTTTAGTCACTAGTCGTGAGTAGCTAGTCTAGCTAGTCTTTGGAAACCACTTGATTTAATGAGAATAGGTTCTTATTTCCCACTTACCGCTGTGTCGCCGTGGTTAAATAAAGTGATCGAAGCGAACCCGTCCTCTAAATCTATTCGTGTGCATTCGTGAAATTCGTGGAAAAGAAGTGAGCGAAGGGAACCTTATACACCTGGTCCAAAACCTAATCGAGGAAGAATAAGCGAACTATGCGAACTCGAAATCCCCGTACTTCTCCTTCACCTCGTGTAGTAGCTCGCGCACGCAATCGGGATTGTCCTCCGTCACGAGTTTGATGCGGTGTTCTTTAAAATCTTGAATCCCGCGGAAGTAGTTTCCGTAATGGCGGCGCATTTCTACTACTCCGAGCTTTTCGCCTTTCCATTTTAGTCCCATTTCAAAATGAGCCAAAGCAGCTTCAACCCGCTCACCCATTTGTGGTGGAGCTAGCATTTCTCCCGTTTTGATGAAGTGCTTGATTTCCCTGAAAATCCAAGGATAGCCGATGCTGGCTCTGCCAATCATCACCCCGTCTACTCCGTATCTGTTTTTGTATTCCAATGCTTTTTGCGGAGTGTCGATATCACCGTTTCCGAAAACGGGAATGTGCAAACGCGGATTGTTCTTGGTCTCGGCAATCAAGGACCAATCAGCCTCACCTTTGTACATCTGCTGACGCGTTCGTCCGTGGATGCTAATGGCTTGGATGCCGACATCTTGAAGGCGCTCAGCTACATCGACTATAAATTTGGTATCCTCACTCCAGCCCAGGCGGGTTTTCACCGTTACGGGCAGGTTGGTCGATTTCACCACTGCTTCCGTGAGTTTCACCATCTTAGGAATGTCCTGAAGAATTCCCGCTCCCGCACCTTTGCAGGCTACTTTCTTCACCGGGCAACCGAAGTTGATGTCGAGAATGTCGGGGTTGGTCTGCTCAACGATGCGTGCCGACTCCATCATCGGTTCCAAATCACTTCCAAAAATCTGGATGCCAATGGGACGTTCGTACTCGTAGATGTCGAGCTTTTGCACGCTTTTGGCGGCATCGCGAATCAGACCTTCGGAACTGATGAACTCCGTGTACATCAAGTCGGCACCGTGTTTTTTGCACAATGCGCGAAAAGGTGGATCGCTCACATCCTCCATCGGAGCGAGCAAAAGAGGAAAGTCCCCCAAGTCAATATTCGCTATCTTCGCCATCTTTAATTGCGTGCAAAATTAAACATTCCTAACCGATGGGTTCAAGGCCTTTTTCAAACGCCGATCCGTTTCTTCAGATAATCGTTCTTTTTCTCATTGCTTTTTTCTGCGTAGGCGTCTTTATGCTGATGGGGCAAGGATTGTTGAATGCCCTATGGGGTGTGAATCTCTTTGAGAATCCAGGCGCACTTTCCGACTACGAAAACGAGCACGTTGTTCAAATGAATAGACTGCTTCTTTTCTTTCAGCATTTGGGATTATTCGTGGTTCCCGCCATTATTTTCGCTCGTTTGAGTTCTACCGCGTGGAAGAAATACCTCGGTTTTCGTTTTGTAATGCCTCGCATCGCTATTGCCTCTGTATTGGTTATGGTCGCCGCGCTTCCCCTGATAAATGTCTTGGCATGGCTCAACGAGGGATTGGTACTTCCTGATTTTTTATCGGGTTTGGAAGAGGCTTTCGCCGGAATGGAGGAAACTGCTCAAAAATTGACCATGGCAATTGCAGGCACGGGAAGTGTCGCATCACTTCTGCTCAATATTGTAGTTGTGGCACTCTTGCCTGCCTTTGGTGAGGAAATGATTTTCAGAGGGTTGATGATTCCCATATTTAGAAAGTGGACGGGCAATGTACATGTAGCGGTTTGGATTTCGGCTTTCCTGTTCAGCGCTATGCACTTTCAGTTTTATGGCTTTCTGCCAAGGTTTGTATTAGGAGCTTTGCTGGGCTATTTATTCGTTTGGTCAAAATCCATCTGGGCTCCTATTCTGGCGCATTTTATAAACAATGCACTGGCTCTTTTTTTACTCTTCTTGATTGCGAGGGGGAATATCTCGGAAGATGCAGATACTTTCGATCCTGAATTAAGCGACTGGCTCTGGGTAACTGTTTCGGCTATAGCCGTAGGCGGATTAATTTTTTACATCACGAAGTACGCAAAGGGCTGGAAAGACAATCGGCAGGCGCAGCTATTGCAACAAGGACCTGAGAAGAAGAAATTAGACGAGGAAGAGTAGCTTTTCTTCTTCTATAGAGGTCGCTAAACGATTGCGATATGAATGCCCTTGCCCGATAATTTAAGTTAGGATTTCATTTTTCGCGTAAGCGTTTTCTCGAAGTACTTAAAACAAAAAAGTCCATCAACCTCGGGTCGATGGACTTCTTATTTTGTTCGATTATTCTTAGTTATCTAAGGCTGATCCTTTATTAACTGAGTAGTTAATTTTAAGAGCCTGAGCCTCTCTCAGCTCTTGCTTGATGTCTGTAACCACACCCATTTGAACATCGCTATCTACTTTTAGTGAAGTTGTAATGAGTGGTTTTTCAGCTTCATCTCTCTTATCGCGATTTTCCTTGATCCAAAACTGGATGTCGGCTACTTCCGCGAAAGCATCATCAAGCTGAATTTTTGGCTCCGTTCCGAAACGCGTATCGATTGGAGTTCCTACATTGATGTAGTCTACCAATGATTTCTTTTCGAGTTTCTCCGTTTCCGTAGCGCTAGGTTTGCTGATCGATACTTTTGGATCGTCCTCACGCATAACAGTTACCACCATAAAGAAGAACAGGAGCATAAAGATGATATCCGGAAGAGACGCCGTTGAAACTGCCGGAAGTCCTTTTTTACCTTTTCGTGTGAATTTGCTCATAATATCCTTTTTTAATTTCCTCCGGAAATATCCTTCGGTTCGGCTTCTGAGATTCTTTGAGGATAAACCGCTCTGATAGCAAGTATCTTCGGTTTATCTTCTGAAAGAGCTGGGTTCAATTCGCTGTAAGCAACGCCAAATTTCTCTTCAGATAATTCGTTTCTCAACTCATTAATGGCCGCGCTCAACTCGTTCTGTACGGTAATGTACATGGAGTACTTTGTACCGCGGTCATTCTGCAAAGAAATCAAGGCAGAGGTAGGAAGTTCATCGAACTCTCCGATCAACTCGATAGCAGACATTTTTCCTTGCCACTTTTTGAGATCAGCTTTGAGCGTTTTGTTCGTTGGATCTTTGGCTAAAGCCTGCTGAAGTATGTTGATGTTCTCCTGCACATTAGCTCTGGTTTGTCGAGTTAAAATCGGCAAATCAGGGTCCTGATTGGGATTGGTGTAGAACATTTTTGCTCCTTCTTTCAAGTCGCGAATATCCATCCGCTCGTTTTCCACCAGGAGTTGATTTCTGCTGTTTACCAATACCTCGTAAACGTTCCGCTTCTTAACAGGTGGCGGCTCGGGCATATCTTCAGGTATCGGCGGCGGCAATTGCCTTAAAATTCCGATGTCTTGATCCATGGTGGTAGTCACCAGGAAGAAGATGAGAAGCAAGAAGGCAATATCAGCCATAGAGCCGGCATTTATTTCTTGCAAAGGTCTTCTGGCCATGTCTTCAGGGTTTATTTAAATATACGTACTACTTCTCCGATTATTGCCAAGAATACTGCTCCTACAACGAGAACGTACATTAACATAAGGCCTGCACCACTGAGTTGTGATGTAGTAGCCGTGATGTCTTCGTAGCCTGTTATGTCATTGGAAGCGATGCTGTAGCAAATGAATGCCAAAACAATGAATCCGATTATCCCTATGAGAAGAGACATATTTTTCTTCAGATTCGTCAATAGCTGCACAAGACCGAAGATGATAGCAGCTCCACCGGCTACGATCATGCAACCATAAACGAGGTAGAGTGACGGACTGATTGAAGCCTCATATCCTGAAGCGATTCGGATGGTAAGAAACAATCCGATAACGATAATCAGGAATGAAAGGCCGGTCAATCCGGTACCTAATTTCTTCATATCCATAATTACTACGCTTTAGAAGTTTTGTGACGAAGAAGCATATCTACCAAAGAGATAGAAGCATCTTCCATGTCATTTACGATTCCATCTACTTTAGAAACGATGTAGTTGTAAAAAATCTGAAGGATGATGGCAACGATAAGTCCTGATACCGTTGTGATCAAGGCCACCTTAATACCCGTTGCAACTACACCGGGAGAGATGTTGTTTTCACGAGCGATCGCTTCGAATGCGTCGATCATACCGATTACCGTTCCCATGAATCCAAGCATAGGAGCAAGTGCGATAAAGAGTGAAATCCAAGAAAGACCTTTTTCCAAAAGACCCATTTGAACACCTCCGTAAGAAACAACTGATTTCTCTACCATGTCGATTCCTTCGTCGTAGCGCTCTAGTCCTTGGTAGAAGATAGAGGCAATCGGTCCGCGCGTATTGCGACAAACGTCTTTTGCAGCTTCAACTCCTCCTGAAGCCAATGCGTCTTCAACGTCTTTCAGAAGTTTCACCTTGTTGGTAGAAGCCATGTTGAGGTAAATGATACGCTCAATGCACAAAGCCAATCCCAGGATCAAACAGATCAATACGAAAGACATAAAGAAGGGTCCACCATCGATGAATGTGTCTTTTATTCTTTGGTGAAATGTTTGTTCGGTTTCAACTGCAGCTGTTTCCTCATCCATTGTCTCTGACATAGTTTCTTCGACAACAGGCTCGGCCTCTTCCATTACTTCTTCTTCGGTAGCTGAGTCAGCTTCCATCGATTCCATTTGGGTAGTTTCTTCATCTCCACCGTCTTGGGCGTAGCTTATGTTGGCAATGCCAAAACTGAATAGAACACTCAAAGTAAGTGCGGTCAGTAATTTTTTCATGGTTTCCAAAAGTTGGTTTTTACTTAAGATTAAATCGAACGTTTGTAAATTGTGGTACAAATAAAACTAAAAATCTATTAATTCATTGCGGAGAGGAAGGGATTCGAACCCCCGATCAACTTTCCCGTATACACGCTTTCCAAGCGTGCGCCTTCAGCCACTCGGCCACCTCTCCTGTTTTTCTCAAATCCTTTGTTTTTCTTGGGCTAAGAGGCCGCCAAAATACAAAAAATTGCCTTCGACACTAAATGGGAACTTTAACAAATCGTTAATCGGTCGAGATGAGTTTGTAAGCGGTTCGTTCTCCTCTTAAATCTTGCTCGAAGTAGAGGCGAAATTCGGCATTGGAAAGACCTTGTCCCAAAAGATACATGCACTTGGCAATCACCGCCTCCGTTTGCATATCGCCCGCACTGATAAGCCCTATGCGTTCCAGCTCGCCACTCGTTTCGTATTTTCCTTGGGTCACACCGCCACCTCGGCACTGTGTGGCATTGATCAATATCAATCCACGATCGGAAGCTTTTTGAAGTGCCTCCAAGAACCATGGATAGGTCATGGCATTGCCACTTCCATAAGTTCTTACAATCAATACGCGGTTGTCTTGAATGTTCAGGGCGGCTTCAACAATGTGTTGAGATACTCCGGGAAAGAGCGTGAAAACAGCCACTCGATTGTCTAAGTCCGTTTCTATTCTAAATGGTAGCTCAGATGGTTTATTGATAAATCGGTCGTTGTACTTTATGGTAACTCCCGCTTCTGCTAAAAAAGGATAATTGGGTGAGCGGAAAGCCTCAAAGTGCTCAGCGTTGAATTTATAGGTGCGATTTCCCCTGTAAAGGTGGTACTCAAAATAGATGGCCACTTCGGGAACCATCGGCACACCGTTCTGGTAATCACTGGCAATCTCAATGGCGGTGATGAGGTTTTCTTTCCCGTCGGTCCGCACCATTCCTATGGGCAACTGGGACCCGGTAAGAATGACGGGTTTTGAAAGATTGACGAACATAAAACTCAAAGCAGCTGCCGTGTAGGCCATGGTATCACTTCCGTGCAAAATGACAAAACCATCATATCGGTCGTAATTATCGTAGACCATATGAGCCAGTCTTTGCCAGTGCTCCAGGCCCATATTGCTGCTGTCCAAAGGTTTTTCGAACGATTCTGCATGGACGGTTGCCGATAGATTCCTTATTTCAGGAATCTGCTTTTCGAAGTCACTGAAGTCGAAAGGAATCAGGCGATTCGTATTGTAATCCTGAACCATACCGATGGTGCCACCGGTATAGATGAGCAAAATATTTCTTTTAGAACTCACGTAGTTTGAATAGGTCTTTGGCATTGTTAGTGGTCACTCGTGCTATTTCCTCCACCGATTTTTCAAAAGTCACGGCGAGTTTGTCGGCTACCAATCTGGTGTAAGCCGTTTCGTTTCTTTTCCCTCTATAGGGATGAGGAGTTAGGTAAGGTGCGTCAGTTTCGAGCATGAGGCGTTCCAAACCAATTTGGGAAAGAACAATATCCAATCCGCTGTTCTTAAAGGTAACGACTCCACCTATTCCCAAATAAAATCCCGAATAGCTGAGGGCTTTTTCAGCTTGCGCTACAGACCCGGTGAAGCAGTGAAATACTCCCGTGAGTCGTTCGTCGTGTACCTCGTCGAGCACCTCAAAAATCTCATCGAAAGAATCTCGAGCGTGAATCACTATGGGTAGATTGGCCTCCTTAGCCCATTCTATCTGTTCTTTAAAAGCTTCGATTTGAATGCCTAAAGTTGATTTATCCCAATAGAGATCAATCCCGATTTCACCGACGGCAAGGTATTTCCCCGTATCCAACTCCTTTTTAATAGTGGAAAGCTGTTCGCGAAAATCATCTTTGACCGAGCAGGGATGGAGCCCCATCATCCCCATGAATTGAGCGGGAAAGTCTTCTATGATTCGTTTCATCGGTTCTATGCTTTCCACGTCTACGTTTGGTAAAAGAGTGAGAAGCACATTGTCTTTGACAGCTCTTTCCATGCATTCCTTCCGATCCTCATCGAATTGGTCGAGGTACATGTGCGAATGGGTATCTATGATTTTCACGCTTTCCGGTATTGGCTACAAATGACGTAAATCGGTTACATTTGAAAAAATTCAAAATTCCTTTGACGAAAGTCCTGATCATTCGGTTCAGCTCCATCGGCGACATTGTCCTGACGACACCTGTAGTGCGAAATCTATTCCAACAGATGCACGAAGGAGCAGAGATACATTTTCTTACCAAGACTCGATTCAAGTCTTTGCTTGAGCCAAATCCATACATCAAAAAGGTCTATGGAATTGAGAAGAGCACCAATGAAATTATCGAGGAGCTCAAACTGGAAAAGTACGATTACGTCATCGACTTACATGTCAACCTGCGCTCCGCCAGAGTGAAACGTGCACTCAAGATGATTTCATTCAGTTTCAAGAAATACAATTGGCAAAAGTGGTTGCTGGTTAATTTCGGGGTGAATAAAATGCCGAAGGTGCACATTGTCGATCGCTATATGGAGACGTTGAAGCCTTTTAGTATTGAGAATGACGGCAAGGGTTTGGACTATTTTTTTCCGGAAGGAGAAGACGCGCCACCTCAAGAATTACCGGAATCGCATAAAACGGGATATGTCGCTGTAGCTATTGGTGCGGCCCATTGGCGAAAAAAGCCGAGGGTAAAACAGTACATCGAGATTTGCCAAAAAGTGAATTTTCCCATCGTCTTGTTGGGTGGTCCTACTGAGGAAAAAGACGGAAATGAAATTGCGGCTGCTTGTGGAGAGCACGTTTGGAATGCCGCGGGAAAATTAAGTTTGAACGGGTCTGCCGCGCTAATTCGAGATTCGAAGTTGGTGATTACTCCGGACACGGGAATGATGCACATTGCCTCGGCTTTCAAAAAACCCATCATCTCTTTTTGGGGAGCTACTGTTCCCGATTTCGGGATGTATCCCTATCTAAATGAAAATTTGGATGAACGGATCTCCGCAGATCATTTAACAAAGCGACCTTGCTCCAAGCTAGGAACAAAATGCAAGTAC
Source organism: uncultured Cryomorphaceae bacterium (assembly GCA_942492545.1). Lineage (GTDB taxonomy): Bacteria > Bacteroidota > Bacteroidia > Flavobacteriales_D > Cryomorphaceae > JAKVAV01. Next base: position 91,865 of record CALOFA010000002.1, read on the forward strand.
AAGGAGTGCCTTTGTATCGATGAATTGCCGATCAAAAAAGCGATCGAATCGGCTAATTCTCAAATAGGGCTTTCAACTCCGTAGCGTCCTTTGGGTCCATTTTTTTGGCCAGGATCAATCCGAGTTGCCTTCTTCTGAGGGCGCCGTCGTAGCGCTCTTTTTCCAGATCAGTTTCAGGGATGAGTTCAGGTACATAAATAGGCTGCCCCACTTGATCTACCGCTACAAAAGTGTAGATTGCTTCGTTGCACTTGGTGCGCTTTCCCGTTCGGTGATCTTCGACCGAGACATCGAGAAATACTTCCATGGAGGAACCAAAAGAGCGAGAGACTTTCGATTCAATGGTGAGGATGTCTCCAAGTTTTATGGCCTTGTTAAAAGAGACATTGTTCACTGCTGCCGTCACCACCACACGACGACAATGGCGCTGAGCCGAAATGGCTGCATTGATGTCCATCCAATTGAGCAATTGCCCTCCCATCAAATTACCCAATGTGTTGGTGTCATTCGGTAAAATGATCTTTGAGGTAGTGGCATATGTTTCGCGGGCAAATTTCTGTTCTCTCATATCCGTTGGATTCTGGCCGCAAAGATACCGCTATAGATTCGATGTTCGTACCTTTGGCGCCCAAGATGTACTACACGGCTAAAGCGTTACACCTCATTTTTATGGTGGCCTGGTTTGCAGGGCTTTTCTACATGCCCCGCCTGTTTATTTATCAAACGGAGGCTTCTCAGAAACCCGAGAGCGAAAGAAGGGCATTGGTTGATCAGCTAAAGCTGATGTCAAACAGGCTTTGGTACATCATTACTTGGCCTGCTTTTATACTTACCACAAGCTTTGCGATTTGGCTATTGATCATCAATCCGGATTACCTTCAGCAGCCGTGGATGCACGTAAAGCTCGGTTTTGTGGCTTTATTGATCGGCTACCATCTGTCGCTACAATGGATGTACAAAAAGTTGCAGAACGATCAATATCCCATGAATAGCATGCAGCTTCGGTTTTACAATGAAGCAGCAACGATTCTGCTCTTTGCTATTGTGTTTACGGCTACGTTCAAGAACACCATGAGCGGCCTTTATGGGATTCTGGGAATTGTGGGATTGGGCGTGCTACTCAGCTTTGGGATAATGCTTTACAAAAAGTTCAGAAAGGATTAGCTCTGAATTTTTTCCTTTAGCCATGCTCTGGCTTCTTTGTCCGTTTTGAATATCTGTGTTGGTCGTTGAGGTTTATTGTACCTCACGAAAAAGTTTGCCGTCATGTGGTGTTGGTAGTGCTCTACCACAATGGCATCAGCGACGATTTGTTCTGTCACATTTCCTCCGGAGACTTTTTCTCTTGCTTCTTGGCTCAGTGTCGCTTCTTTTCCCGCAGTGACCAGGAGTCCACGAGCGGAAGGGAATTCAGAATGAATGGTCTCAAAAATTTCATCGATCTCGTCGGTTTCGACGGTGCAGTTTGGCAGAATGTGCAATTCTACTATACCATCTCCATCCAGCTCGAGGTAGCAATTTTTCAGTTCTATTTTAAGCTCAGCCATTTTAAGATGTTTTTTTCTTCAATAGCCACGCATTGGGAAAAGTCCCGTTATCACGAGTGGATTTGAGTTCGTTTAAAGCTTCATCGTAATTTCCGAAGCTTTCTACTTTGACTCGATAAAGTCCTTTGTGTAGATCCAAAATATTGGCATCGTAGCCGCGTGCTTGAAGTCTGCCTACAAATTTATCTGCGTTTTCCTTTTCACTGAAACAACCACCGATGATGTGATAAAGACCTTGGGAAGAAGTGGGCTTTTCAATAGCCCTTTCCTCGTGAATGTCGCTCATATTAATCCAAACCCCTAAGGAGTCTACTTTATTTGACTCAAAGTCGAAGGGGAAAATCAGGGTGTTTTCGGGATAATTGGTTTCTTCCTTCAGCTCCTCTTCGCTCAGTGCAATTTCGCGAGCTGCGTATTTGGGGCTGGCAGAATTGCCCAACGGAATAAGTTCCGCAGGTGTGATTTGAGTCGGACTTTTAAAATCAGTGGTCATTCCTAAATAGATGCTCATTCCTATAAAGGGAAGTAGAGTAGCTGCGGCCACCCAATAGATACTTTTATTATAGGATGATGTTTCGCTAATAGGAATTACTGGTGTTTCAGCTTCGGCTTCGACTTCTTTTTCTTCTACAACGGGAATTTGAGCAACTATTTCAGCAGGCATCGCGAATGATTCGAAGCCGAAAGAGTGACGCAAATAGTTTACGGTAGTATCAGGTTTAAATCGCAGCTGCTTATTCTCGTCAATAAAAAGAATGCCCACTTTGTTCAATTCTACCCGACCACTTTCTTTTAAAGTACCCAGGTATTTTTCTACCGTTTCGTGAAGTATGGCATCGGCCTCTTGAATAGAAACTCCTTCTGAATTTGAAATCGATTGACTAAGAAGTCCGTCGTTTTTCGTCAGATTTTTGTTGAACCTCAATTCTTTCGAAGGAGGGTGAGCGATACCCTTGTCGAAGTAAGCCGGTTTGTAGTTGGTTACAAACCCACCCAGTTGCGGGACGATCACGCAATCGTAATCGAAAAGCAACTCAGAAATGTATTTATCCAGTTCGGTGTTCATTGATAGTTCGAAATTACATTTTTCCGATACCACGGTCAAAGTAAATACTTCTTTTCGATAGCACGAAGATCTTCGGGAGTATCTACCGAATCTGCTCTTTCATTCGTTATAGCGGTATAAATTGACATTCCATTTTGCAACCAGCGCAGTTGCTCGAGTCCCTCGATTTTTTCCAGGGAGCTCATTTTGAATCGCTTGGTTTTTTCTAATGCACTTACCGTGAACCCATAAATGCCCAAATGGATGAGGTAGTCTTCAGGTTTTAGGTCTTTTTCATTCCTTGGAAAAGGAATACCGTGCCTTGAAAAGTACAGCGCCTTCCCATCTTTGGCCGTTACGGCTTTCACTCGATTGGGATTATCGATCTCTTCAAAATTCAGAGCCGGACTCACAAGAGTGGCAATTTCTGCCTCTGTGTTTTCAAGAATTGAAATGACTTGATTGATTTGCTCAGGGTTAATAAAGGGTTCATCTCCTTGAATATTGATGGCCAAATCGAAAGAATCCTGAAGAGACTTCAATGCTTCTCGGCAGCGATCTGTGCCGCTGGAATGATCGGCAGATGTCATCACGGCATTTCCGCCGAATGAATTGACCGCGTCAAAAATCTGATCATTATCGGTGGCAACTAGCACAAAGTTTAGATCTGACTTAAGGCATTGTTCATAAACTCTTTGAATCATCGGTTTGCCACTGATAAGGGCTAAAGGCTTTCCCGGAAATCGGGTTGAACCATATCGTGCTGGAATAATGCCGACTGTATTCATCTTTTATTTTTTATTTTTCGACTTCGGTTAACCAAAGGAGATGACAAAGATACCCGTAAATAAAGATGAGATTTTTTACCGACTCGCATTGAGTGAAGTGGAGAATGTAGGAATAAAAACGGCAAAGAAACTCATTAGTCATTTCGGTTCGGCCCAAGAGGTTTTTAGACTTAGCGGTAGAGAACTCATGCAGGTTCAAGGTATGATTCAGCATAGAGCTATTGGCATTGCCGGTTTTTCTAATTGGGATAAAGTGGAGAAGGAGTTTGACTACGCCGAAGCCAATGGGATCAAGGTCATTTCTTATACTGATCCCCAATACCCCAATCGATTAAAGCATTGCGAGGACGGTCCGCTGGTCATTTTTGTAAAAGGCGATGCCAATCTTTCTGCCGGTAGGATGTTGAGCATCGTTGGTACTCGCAAGGTTACCGAGTATGGAAAGTCAATGACTCGGAGCCTGGTGGAAAGCCTCGTGCCTTATGGTATCACGGTTGTAAGTGGTTTGGCCTATGGGGTAGATGGTGAAGCGCACAAAGCCTGTGTGGATTTTGGCGTACCGACCATAGCAGTGCTCGGTCATGGATTGAATAAAATCTATCCTTCGGCACATACCCGATTGGCCAATGAGATGGTAGAAAACGGAGGTGCTTTAATATCTGAATTCTCCATTGCCTCCAAACCCGATCGTGAGAACTTTCCGCAGCGGAACAGAATTGTAGCCGGAATGTGTGATGCTACCTTGGTGGTAGAATCTGCTGCCAAGGGTGGTTCCATTATCACTGCAGAATTGGCCAATGATTATCACCGCGATGTTTTCGCTATTCCGGGACGGGTGGGCGATCTAAGGTCGGAAGGATGTAATAAGCTTATTAAAGGTCATCGGGCTGCCCTTTTTGAATCGGTAAAAGATCTGGAATACGTCATGGGATGGAATTTGCCTGCAAAGGCAAAGCCAATACAAAAAAAGATATTTGTCGACCTGAGTCCTGATGAGGAGGCCGTTTTAAATCTGTTGAAGGAAAAAGGAAGAACTCAAATAGATGAATTGAGTCTTTCCCTCAAATCGCCCGTTAGCATGGCTATGGTGCATTTGCTCAACTTGGAGCTCAACGGATTGGTCAGGAGTTAACCTGGAAAGTTTTACGAAGCTTGTTGACGCTCAAAGTGTAATTTAAACACTTTGATTCAATAGCGTAACCAATTCAAAATCAACTTAAAAAGGTGCTTTCACGAAGCGCTTTGGAGTGGGTTGCAGGACTTGAAAAAACCCTACATTTGCCCCGTTATTTTAATGATAGAACCTATGAAAGCGCATCAATCGCTTATCGATTCATTTATGGATCAAGTACGCGCCAAAAACCCACACGAGGCTGAATTTCTTCAGGCCGTTGAGGAGGTAGCGGAAGTGATCATTCCTTACTTGGAAGAAAATCCCAAGTATAAAAAAGCCAAAATTTTGGAGCGAATGGTAGAGCCCGAAAGAACCATTATGTTCAGGGTACCATGGCTTGACGATGAAGGCAATGTGCAGGTAAACCGCGGATACCGTGTTGAGTTTAACTCAGCAATCGGTCCTTATAAAGGCGGTTTGCGATTTCACCCATCGGTGAACTTGAGCATTTTGAAATTTCTCGGTTTCGAGCAGGTTTTTAAGAACAGCCTGACCACCTTGCCTATGGGTGGTGGTAAAGGAGGATCTGACTTCGACCCAAAGGGAAAATCTGATAATGAAGTGATGCGTTTCTGCCAGAGCTTTATGACGGAGCTTTCTCGCCACATTGGTCCTGATACCGATGTTCCTGCGGGAGATATTGGTGTTGGTGGACGTGAAATCGGATACATGTTTGGTCAATACAAACGAATCCGAAATGAATTTACGGGAGTACTTACCGGTAAAGGTTTTAACTGGGGAGGCTCTAGAATTCGTCCGGAGGCAACGGGATACGGCTGCGTGTACTTTGCTCAGGAAATGCTAAAGCTCAAAAATGACTCTTTCGAAGGAAAGGTCGTAGCGATCAGCGGATCCGGTAATGTTGCTCAATATGCTTTCCAGAAGGTTATTCAGCTGGGTGGAAAAGTAGTAACAGTGAGCGATTCGGGAGGTTATGTTCATTGCGAGAATGGATTGCACAGTGATGCATTTACCAAACTTCAGGAGATTAAGAATGAGCGCCGCGGTCGAATCAGCGAATTGGCTGATGAGATTGATGGTATCGAGTATGTAGAAGGCGAGCGTGCTTGGAATGTTCCTTACAACGTGGATATTGCCTTGCCATGCGCGACCCAAAATGAGTTAACTAAAGAAGACGCTGAAAAACTCGTTGAGAAAGGAGTTTTCTTGGTGGCAGAAGGTGCCAACATGCCTACCACTCCTGAAGCGATTGAAGTTTTCCAAGAGAAAGGCGTTGCCTTTGCCCCTGGTAAGGCAAGCAATGCAGGAGGTGTGGCCACTTCAGGACTTGAGATGAGCCAAAACTCCATTCGTATGTCTTGGCCTGCTGAGAAAGTAGATGAACGTCTTCACAGTATTATGAAAGACATTCACGCAGCCTGTGTAAAATATGGCCGTTTGAATGGTAAAATAGATTACGTAAAAGGCGCCAACCTTGCCGGATTCGTAAAAGTAGCTGATGCCATGATGGATCAAGGCGTCGTTTAATAGACCACCACCTATTGAAAAAGCAAAGCCAGTGGCGATTTATTTCGTCATTGGCTTTTTTCGTTTTGGATTAGCTCGTTATCAAAGGTTTTTAGTCATGAGGTAGTCTTCGTATAGAAAACCTTCGGGCCCCGGGAAGTCTATTGATTCAGTGATTCTGAAACCCCGTTTTTGATAAAATGAAATGGCTGAGTCATTTTCGCGATTGACTCGAAGTTGAATCCGGGTAAGACCGGCTTCAGTTGCGATTTCTTCTATTTTCTTCATCGCTTCTCCACCGTATCCTTTTCCCTGCAGGGAAGGGTGAATGTAAATTTTGTCGAGTTTGAGAAAATCGGAATGCTTTTCTACCGCTGTATAGCCAATGGCCTTTTCACTTTGGTAGATGAAGTAGAGTTCGTTTCCTTCTAGGGAGAGCCACCTTATCAATAGCTCGTCGTTGTACATTCCTGCGTACAGCGCGCGCAATTGGGTTTCAGTGAAAAGTGGCGCAAAAGCGGGAATCCAGATTTCCTCCGCCAATTGGTAAAGCAAGGGCAAATCCTCAGTGGTGGCTTTTTGGAATCTCAATTTTACCACTTGTATTTATCCAAGTCTCGACGCTCGCGCTTGGTTGGTCTGCCTTCTCCTTTTTGTCGATCGTAGCCGGGCATCATTTTCATCATTTCCAACTTCTCGATTTCTTCAGCGGGGGTCACTTCTACGATGTATTGGTCTACCAGCTTGGCTCCAACTCTTCTTTTCAAGAGTTCTTTCACCTTGTAGCTCCTCCAAATCGGATTTCGTTTGACTTTAATTACGTCGCCAACTTTTATAGACTGAGAAGCTTTAATGCCTTCTTCGTTGATCAAGACATTACCGGCCTTAATTTCTGAAGCACTCAACGAGCGGGTTTTAAAGAGGCGAACAGCCCAGATAAATTTATCGATCCTCAAATCTTCCATTACTCGAAGGTAAGACGATTTGACAAAATTAAACAGCTCCTTGCATACTTCGGACTTGTTCAGCTTTTACCAATTCTCGGATATAGGCTGTTACATTACCTTTTGCCATTAGGGCTTTCGCTTGAGCTACGATTTTCTTGTAAGATGTTTCTTGTGACATGTTCGTTTGTTTTTGATTTCAATGCCGAAACCAAAACCTGTGCCAAACGAATATTTACTCGTAGAAGTGCATCTCTCTCACATAGTTATAGACGGGTTCTGTGAGTAGGTATTTGACATCGTGACCTCTTTTTATCGCTTCACGGATAAAACTGGCGGACAATTTCATAACCGGAGCGTCAACTTGATGGATGTTGGAATGCTCTCCGATTTTAGACATAGTGCGGTGAGGTTTTAAATCGGCCTTCTCTTGAATAGTCAAAACGCGTGGATAGACAAAAATGTGATGGTTTTGCAGAATCACTTCGTGGTTTTTCCACTTGTGAAAAGTCCGCAAATTGTCTTCGCCCATGATCAAAGCAAATTCAGTTTCGCGATGTTCATCTGTCAGGTAAGCCAATGTAGCCGCAGTAAAGGAAGGTTTTGGAAGATTGAATTCCACGTCGCTGACTCGAAGCTTCGGATTGTCTTCTACGGCTATGCGAGTCAAGGCGAGCCGATGGTAATCGGCCAAAAGAGTATTTTTTTGCTTTAGAGGATTTTGAGGGGTAACCACCAGCCAGACCTCATCGAGATCGGTATGATCGGCCATGTGATTGGCAATGATGAGATGCCCTACATGTATGGGGTTGAAGGTTCCGAAGTAGAGCCCGACTTTTTTCATTTTGCCAAAAACTTTTTCACTTTCTCCTCCGTTTCTTTGCACGCTACTTCGAGTACATCATTGATAACCGTGGTATCAAATTTTGACTCGTAAGCTAGCTCTCTTTCGGCTTTGGAAAGCCGCTTTTGCAGACTTTCCTCCGTTTCCGTACCTCGCGATCGAAGTCGTTTTTCAAGAACTTCAATACTTGGTGGTCTCACAAAGATGGCCAAAGCCCTGTCTCCAAAGGTCTCTTTCAAATTAGCACCACCTTCTACATCTACATCAAAAATGACGTGCTTTCCTTCGCTCCAAAGTCGATTGATCTCTGATTTAAGCGTTCCGTAAAACTGATCGGTGTATACCTCTTCCCATTCCAAAAATTCCGACGCTTCAATTTTCTTCTTAAAGTCATCTGCTGAAATAAAGTGGTAATGTATTCCCGGAGTTTCGCCTTTTCTGGGTTCTCGTGAAGTGGCAGATACCGAAAACGCCAGGTTCTCGAAAGTCTTTAGTAAATGCCGAACAATCGTGGTTTTTCCTGCGCCGGATGGTGCGCAAACGATTATGCTCTTTCCGCTCTGAGTCATTACTTGATATTGAGCAACTGCTCCTTAATTTTCTCTAATTCGTCCTTCATTTGTACCACCAATTGTTGGATGGGCACATAATTGGCCTTCGAGCCCATTGTATTAATTTCTCTACCCATTTCCTGAGAAATGAAACCGAGTTTTTTTCCAGCTTCTGAAGACTCATTGAGCGTATCCAAGAAGTACTTACAGTGGCTTTTTAATCGAATTTCTTCCTCGGTAATATCGAGCTTTTCGAGGTAGTAAACGATTTCTTGCTCCAGTCTGTTCTGATCGGCTTGCTCTTTTTGGATGAGCTCGGCGATATTGTTTTGGATGCGTTGGCGCACTTCTTTAATCCGCTCGTCGAGGTGTGGCTCGAGATCGGTTGTCAAGGTTTCAATATTCTTTACACGTTGAACGATGTCTGTTTCCAGTCGCTTTCCTTCACTCAATCGAAATTCATTCAAAGCTGCTGCGGCATTCTCTACAGCTTCTTGCACCACATTCCATTCTTCATCACTCAATTCAGGCCTCTCCGTTTTTAAAACTTCAGGAAATCCAAGAATTGAGGTGAGCAATCCGTCGGGTTCTTTCAAGCCGGTTTTTGCTCCGAGTTCTCTTATTTGGTCGAGATACAGCTGAGCCAATTTGTGATTGATAGTGACGTTTCGATCTCCTTCGGGCGATTCTGTGTAGATCGACAAGTCCACTTTTCCCCTATCGAGAACTTTAGCCACCATCGATCGGATGATCAACTCTTTCTCGCGATAGAGTGAAGGCATTTTCATCGAAAGATCAAACTGTTTGCTGTTAAGCGATTTGATCTCTACAGTAATTTTTTTGTCGGCAAATTGGGCAGAGGCTTTGCCAAAGCCCGTCATTGATTGAAGCATAAGTCAACTTAGATCGCCAAATGTAACCAATTCCAATCAGGCCAATGCCTTCATTGCTTCGACCTGTTTCTTTGCATTACCTGCAATTGCTTCTTTTGAAGTCTCGAAAACAGGTCTCTTCAAGAATGTGTAATCCAATAGCAGGTACTTCTTGTAATCTTGCTCTGTTAAATCTTTTTCGTTCAATCCTAGTTCGCGGTATTTTCTAGCCCGCTTGCTGAATATGGCCTCATAGGAGCCGGCTTTTTTTGCCAATCGATCAGCTTCTTCTTCGGTTAATGGTTGAGATTTGATTTCTCTCAATTCAACTTTATCACTTAGAGCCAGTTCTTTCATTATTCGCTGGCAGGTGTTACAGGTTTCGAGATAAAAGAACTTCTTCATTGTTTACGGGCTTGTTTAAGTTAATTTTGTAATTCACGATCATTTAAAGCGAAAAGCCTCAAAGATACTTGCTCCCAAAAGAAAACGACATAGTAGATAAGTTGAGTGTAAGGAAGATTATTCTTCCTGTTTTTTTGGGTTTGAGCGTGGCCGTTCTTTTGCTTTATTTCAATCTCACCGACACCCGTTTCGAAGAAGTAATCGACGGTTCTTGCGGTGATTACGCTTGGGTTGATGCAAACGAAAATGGTATTCCTGATTACAGCAGCGAAGAGGAGTTTGAATTCGTAGGAGATTGCGCAGGGGAATACAATCTTCGCACCTACAAAGATACGCTGAGAGATATCCAATGGACATGGGCAAGTACTTTTTGGATTTTCATGGCATTATTGGCAATGGCCTTGCGTGATCTGGCATACATGTACCGAATAAGGGTCCTGACTGATAATCTTCTCAGTTGGATTCAAAGTTTCAGAGTGATTATGCTTTGGGAGTTTGCTTCAGCTCTTACTCCGAGCATTGTTGGTGGTAGTGGTATAGCCATGTTTATTGTCAATAGGGAAGGGATCAAACTCGGGAAAAGTACAGCTATTGTATTGGTATCGGCTTTGCTCGATGAGCTCTTCTATATTTTAACCGTAGTCGTGGTTTTGGTGGCAATCGGCTCTGACGACCTCTTTCCCGTAAGCATGCAAAAAACCTTGTTTGGGACCACTTTCGGCACCCAGGGAATTTTTTGGATAGGCTATGGTTTCATCGTCATATTAACGACATCGATTCTCATTGCGGTCTTCACCTTACCGCGTGGCTTCAAATACTTGCTTTTGCAAATATTCAGACTACCCATTCTCAGAAGATGGAGGTACGGAGTGATCAACGTGGGAGACGATATCATCACAACAAGTGAAGAGCTAAAGGGAAAACCGCTTAATTACTGGGTCAAAGCTTTTGGAGCGACCTATGTTTCTTGGACGGCTCGCTACATAGTGGTGAATTTTTTAATACTGGCTTTTGCTTCTGCTGACAGTTCATTGCTCAATGGCTTTTTGGATCAAATTCTCATCTATGCGCGCCAGTTGGTCATGTGGGTGATCATGTTGATTAGTCCAACGCCGGGAAGCTCAGGAGTTGCCGAATTTGCCTTCTCAGGATTCTTAAAAGAATTTATTCCATTGGGGTTGGTTGGCGCACTGGCATTGCTTTGGAGGCTGATCTCTTACTACCCTTACTTATTTATTGGTGCCATAATACTACCTCGATGGTTGCGTGCTACATCACCAAAACAAAAGAGAGAAAAGAAAGGCAATTGAAGCATTAGCTTAGATTTATCATTGATAAAAATTGAAAAAGCAATTATGAAATTTGGCACTAAAGCCATCCATGCCGGTGTAGAGCCCGATCCATCCACGGGTGCCATTATGACTCCAATTTTTCAGACGTCTACTTATGTTCAAGAAGCGGTAGGGGTGAACAAAGGCTATGCGTATTCAAGAACTCAGAATCCCACGCGTGCCGCCTTGGAAAGCAGCTTAGCCGCTTTGGAAAATGCCAAGTACGGAGCATGTTTTGGAAGTGGATTGGCAGCAATAGATTGCCTTCTAAAAATATTAAACCCCGGCGATGAAGTAATTAGTACCAACGACCTTTACGGCGGAACTTATCGTTTGTTTAATACGGTTTTTGCAAAATACGGGATCAAATTTCTCTACGTATCGATGGACGATCCGGCAAATGTAGCGGCAGCGGTAAATGCCAATACAAAGATGGTTTGGATTGAAACACCGACGAATCCGATGCTCAACATCGCAGATATCCGAGCGATTTCAGATGCCGTAAAAGGTTCAGATGCGATGGTCGTGGTCGACAATACATTTTCAACACCCTATCTCCAGATTCCCCTCGATTTGGGGGCTGACGTAGTAATGCACTCGGTGACCAAATATTTGGGTGGTCACAGCGATGTAGTCATGGGTGCTTTAGTGACCAATGATGAGGCGATTGCCGCTGAAATCTTCCGCATTCAAAATTCTTCAGGAGCGGTTTGTGGACCTCAAGATTGCTTCTTGGTTTTGAGAGGTGTCAAAACGCTACATCTTCGCATGCAGCGCCATTGCGAGAATGCAATGGAAGTGGCGAACTATTTGAGTAATCATCCTGCCATTGAAAAACTGTTCTACCCGGGATTGGTATCTCATCCCGGACACGAAATTGCCAAGAAGCAAATGCGTGAATTTGGTGGAATGGTATCGTTCACACTAAAAACCGACACTGTTAAAGCAGCTCACGATATGGTAGCCCGATGTAAGGTTTTTACTTTGGCTGAATCGCTTGGCGGAGTTGAGAGTTTGATTGGACATCCCGCTACTATGACTCACGCTTCTATTCCGGAGAATGTCAGGAGGCAATCGGGTGTGGTGGATTCTCTGATCAGATTAAGTGTAGGAGTAGAAGACATCGAAGACCTTATTAAGGATTTGGAACAAGCGCTGGCATAGGTTTCCAAGGCCTTGTGCATCGGGACTCTATTGTCAATTAGGGTAACGATGTGTAAAACTGTATTATAACCGTCCAACCTCTTTGTCGGGTTGGCGATGCATTGAACTTTACTTATTCGTAACTTCGCAATGCCGAAAAATTTACTGTAAAAAACCACCATGAGAAGATTTCAATTATTGCTTTTAGTTTTTGCCGGATTGCTTACCTCAACATCAATGTTTGCACAGGATTCTGAATTTGTAGATCCGGGACATTTAACTTGTGCGAAGAACGAAGCAACCGAAGCACTATTTCAATTACATCCTGAGCAGAGAGCAATTGCCGAACAAGCCCGAAAACAACTTGAGGCAGAAACAGAAGCTTTTTCTTTTTCAAAAGATACTGAAGATGAAATACTAATCATTCCTGTCGTTTTCCATGTGGTTCACCAAGGCGGCGAAGAGAACATTTCTGATGAACAAATTCAAAGCGCCATAGATGTTCTTAACGAGGACTTTAATGCTGCCAATAGTGATATAGATCAAGTAGTAGATGAATTTGCAGATATTGTGGGCAATGTTCAGTTTGAGTTCAGATTGGCAAAAATTGATCCCGATGGGAATTGTACGAATGGAATAAATCGCGTCGCTTCAGAAACTACGAATGAAGGATTTTTTGAGATGAAGGATGCTGCGGGAATATGGGATAGATCTAGTTATTTAAATATTTGGACATGCCGACAAATAGGAGAAGGAACTGCAGGCTACACTTTTATTCCAAGTACTGTAAGCGGTTCATTTGGTCAAGCATATGATGGGATAGTCCTTTTACATGACTATGTCGGGCGAATTGGAACGTCGAATTCTACAAGAAGTCATGCTCTCTCTCACGAGGTAGGCCATTGGGTTAATCTTGAGCACACTTGGGGCACAGATAATAATCCCGGAGATCCATCGAGTTGCAGCGGCAGTGGAAGTAGCGATTTTGTTTCTGATACACCTAACACTATTGGATGGACTTCTTGCGATTTAGACGGCGCCACTTGTGGTTCTCTCGATAATGTGGAGAATTTTATGGATTATTCATACTGTTACAAAATGTTTACCGAGGGTCAGGCAAACCGAATGAGAGCGGCTCTGAATAGCAGTGTAGCGCAAAGAAATCAACTTCACTCTCCTGCCAATTTAGCTGAAACAGGAGTACTAGACCCTGATGAAATTTGTTTTGCAGAATTCGTTACAGACAGAGATCCTAAGATTTGCGCAGGTCAAGAAATTGTTTTCGACGACATTTCATACAATGGTGTTGAAAACAGGTCTTGGATTTTTGAAGGGGGAAATCCTTCTTCCTCCACAGATGATAATCCTGTAGTGGTTTATGAAACACCCGGTACTTATTCGGTTACCTTGACAGTTAGCAATGCTGAAGGAGAGCAAACTGTTTCCAAAGAGAATTTGGTAAACGTTCTTGGTGAAGCACAGTATGCTCTTCCTTTTGAAGAGGGTTTTGAGAATATGGCTGATATAGAAGAAAACAATGAATGGGTTGTTGTAAATCCGGATGAGTCAATAATACGTTGGACACTCACTGATCAAGCTGCCCTTTCAGGTTCTCAGTCAGTATATGTGCGTGGAAGAAGCAATGCCGATTTTCAGATAGAGACACTTGAAAGTCCAACTTTTGATCTTTCGGGTTTGGAGGATAATGCGGTTCTTTCTTTCAAGTATGCGCACGCTCGAAGAAATTCGAATTCAGATGATTTCTTCCAAGTTAGAATTTCAAGAAATTGCGGAGAAAACTGGAATCTTCGAGAAACCAGAGATATCGACGAGCTGCCTACAGTGAGCGGAAACGTTGGCGGTCAGTTCATTCCCACTTCTGATAGCGATTGGGAGGAGGTAATAATTGATAACATCAGTTCCATTTTTCTTACTGATGAGTTTCGAGTGCGATTTGAATTTACGAGTGTAAATGGTAATAATATCTATATCGATGATATTAATATCTATGATCCCAATACACTGAGCGTAAATAATAACGAAGTGGTGAAAGAGATAACTCTTTTCCCCAACCCTGCTACTGACAATGTCAGACTTCGATTGGATCTTTCCAAAAACCAAAACGTCAGAATCGATGTTGTTGATGCATCCGGTCGGGTTGTTCAGTCTCCTTTTGCAGGTGCAATGACCTCAGGAACGCAAAGCATCCAAATTCAACTTGATTCATCCTTGACGCCGGGGATGTATTTTGTAAGGTTGACGGGTGAAGAAGGAATTGCAGTGAGGAAGCTTATTGTCAAATAGGTTTACCACCCCTTTCTGCTCAAATTAAAGCCTAATGAAGAAGATTTATCTAGCCACTGTGGCATTTCTTGCCACAACCGTTTTGTTCGCTCAAAACTCAGAAGAAAACCTGGTAAAGTGCCATACCTATGAAATGCAGGACAAGCTTTTTGAAAGCGATCCTGAACTAGAGGAAGCAGCTGAGGTGCTGAGTGCTCAAATTCTCAAACGAGCCAAAGAACTTGAGAGAACCGGATTTCAAAAGGATGGTGACCCTTACATTATCCCGGTAGTTTTTCATATCATTCATGAGTATGGTGATGAAAACATTTCATATGCTCAAATTGAGGATGCTATTCGCGTAATGACCGATGATTTCAATGCCAATAGCGATGGAATTGAAAGTGTTCAAGACGCATTTACCGAAATCATCGGTGATGTTGGTATTGAGTTTCGCTTAGCGAAAATAGATCCCGAAGGAAACTGCACCAATGGTGTAGTTCGAACACTGAGTAACCTCACAACTTCAGGTGGCGAAAACCTCAAAACAGTAAGCCCTATTTGGGATAGATCGAAATACATGAATATTTGGGTCTGTAAGAATATAGCCAGCGGCGCCGCGGGTTACACCTATTACCCAAGTTCACTGGCCGGAGATTTTGGAGAAACAAACGATGGTATAGTAGTCAGATACGACTATGTCGGGAGTATAGGTGAGAGTAGCATTGGTCGTTCTCACGTATTGACGCACGAAGTTGGTCACTGGATAGATTTACCTCACCTATGGGGAAGTACTAATAATCCTAATGTGGAATCCAACTGTGATACTGATGATGGAGTGGATGATACGCCAAACACCATTGGCTGGACTTCTTGCAATTTGTCAGGCGAGTCCTGTGGTAGTTTGGATAACGTAGAGAATTTCATGGAGTATTCTTACTGCGGCAAGATGTTTACCGAAGGTCAGAAAATCAGAATGTTGGCTTCTTTAACAGCTCCTATTGCTGAAAGAAGTAATTTATGGACAGAAGAGAATCTTGAGGAAACGGGAGTCTTGCTAGAGCCTCAACTTTGCGATGCAGATTTTACATCCGACAACTTCTCAGTTTGTATAGGTGAGACTATTAACTATCAAGATCAGTCTCATTCGGGTGTGGCAGAAAGGCTTTGGATTTTCGAAGGAGGATCTCCTGCTACAACAGAAGCTGCCAATCCCAGTGTAGTCTATTCTACTCCGGGGATATATACCGTTAGTTTAGCTGTAGTAGACAGTTTTGGTAATCAACTTACGGAGGTTAAGGAGTCGTTTGTGGAAGTATTGGACACTGCAGCTCTGAGCCTCCCTTACACCCAGAGCTTTGAATCAATTGAAGACTTCTCAGATTTGGAGGACGGATCATTGTATACAGAAAACCTTTACGACAATGACAATTGGGAAATCAGCACCCAAGCCGGCTTTGATGATAATCATTCAGCTGTTTTCAGAGCAACTGAGGCACAAAACTCTACTATACCCAGGTCTGCCTTTGTTTCCAAGACATTTCAAATGAGTGATGTGGGTGACTTACCGATACTTTCTTTCAAGCGGGCCGGTGCCAAAAGTTCTGCATCCAGCGAAGGTGAGTTGTGGGTTTTTATTTCCAAAAATTGTGGGGACCTCTGGAGTCCGCGTAAAATCTATGACGAAGGGGATGCTTACACGACGGATGAAATTTTTCCCGGAGTATACATTCCTAATGAAGAGGATTGGCTGACAATACAAATAGATAATATTGTTCCTGTTTTCCAGAATGAGGAGTTCAGATTTCGATTTGAGTACAGAGGGACTAACGGAGGAACGATTTACGTGGATGACATCAACCTAATCGATGGAACTACTTTGAATACAGCATTTCAATCGTCTCCAGAAGCTCGGTTTGCACTATTCCCAAATCCTGCAACCACAATGGTCACATTGAAATTTCCTGATGATGTTTCTGATGTTGAGACAATCCTTCTTCGCGATTTATCGGGTAGGATAGTTTATCAACAAGTAGTTTCAAAAGAGACCCTGAGAGAATATAGATTAGAGCTCAACCATCTTTCTTCAGGTATATACTTGGTTGAAGTTCGAGGGTTGAAAGGCTCTTCAGCAAAGAAGTTGGTGATAGACTAAAAGCTATTCCTTAAGCTTTCTACCGAGTAGGATGGCTACACAGCCTTGTGCTTTGATAGCGCTGTCTTCTTGATCCGGAACTTTGATTTTAAGCCCGAAAGTTCGCGTTCCTTCCAAGCGAAAGTCGAAAAACTCGCTGTATTCGCGATCTGCATTATCGTACACAACTTCACCATCTTTATCAACGAGTTGAAAGTTGACATCGCCCAAAACTTCATGGCTGCAAACCAATAGCCTGTAATCTACATCGCTGTAAAAGGTCATTTCTACTTCGGCTGCATCACCGGGAAAGAGTTTAACCGCATTAAAGCTTTCGCCTGGAATAAATCCTTCCATGGCATCGCCACAGTTGTTTTTTACAAATGTTCGGCACTGTCCCATCACTAGAGACGTTTGCACTGCTGCAAATAAAATTATGAATAGCTTTTTCATCTTCGGGGAGAATAGAATTCCTTAATTAGACTTGTACGTATCCTTGACGGATTTCAGAAACGATTTTGGTGAGTTTGTTAAGGTCCTCATCGGAGATTACAATTTCTGTCTTACCACCGATTTGTGTTACACCATCTGCACCCTCACTTAGAGTATTTTTTGACTCGCTTATCGAAACAGATGCGTAAGCATCTTCTATCTTTTTTAAATCTTCAAGAATGAAATCCAAACTTCCTGATTCGTTGTAGCTTATAACCAAGGCTACCAGATTATTCAGTGATATTTTTTGTTCGGCAATGCGTTCCATCAACTTTGGAGAAGGAGATTCGCTCGAATTGGCGATTTGAGTTCCAAGATAAAGCCCTTCAATCCAGCCTGCCGCTATAATCATAGCAGAGATATGGTCGCGGTCATTTTCCTTTAGGTAAGAGTCGAGATTATAATAAGTATCTGAAATAATGGTGAGGAGTGAATCTCGGTTGTCCACATTCATCTCCATTCTTTCTATAACCTCGTCATTGAAAGCTTTGCTTAAACCGAGCTTATCGGCCAGCTTCTTTGTGCAACTCAGGTATAAAATTGACTCCTGATTCTGATTGAATATACTGGCATAGCTCAGATCGGCACCGTAAATACCCAAGTTCAACGCTTGCTGACGAGCAGAAGAGTATTCATTCACATTTCTCACCTTGTTCAGGAAGTCGGCATCATACCTGGCTCCTGACTTTTTTAAAATGGCAGCCATATCAAGTGGCGACGGTACTGAGTGAAGAATTTCTTTCACTTTCGTAACGCTCTCATCAGAAGCTTCTTTAGGTTCTTCAGTAGATATTTCTGCATTGGTGATGCTCTCATCAGTCACAGCTCCATCATCACATGACGTAAGCGATAATGAGAACATGGCAATAACGATAGGGAATGATCTAATTTTCATCAGTTTAAAATAAGGGGTGTAAACAAATTTAGGCTTACAACAGGCGCTTATAGCTTTTAAAACCTATGAACGACTAACAAAACATTGTTGAGCGAGTGTACCGATTTAGTGCCTGAAAGGTTTCAATTCTTAGTGTGCTTCCAACCAATTTTTTCCCGTGTCCATATCTACCTTCATTGGAACACTGAGACCGGTGAATGCATTCATCATCTCCTTTTCTACGATAGGTCTGATTTTGTCAAGCTCAACTTTTAGCGCATCAAAGACTAATTCATCGTGAACCTGAAGAATCATTTTGGACTTAAAACCTTCTTTTTCAAAGACATCGTTTATCTTGACCATGGCCACTTTTATCATGTCTGCAGCTGATCCTTGAATCGGAGCATTAATGGCATTCCGCTCTGCGAACCCTCTAACCGTTGGATTTTTTCCATTGATGTCATTCAAATATCGACGGCGTTTCAGAATGGTTTCCACATAGCCATGTTCTCGGGCAAAAGCTATACTTTCATCCATGTACGTCTTTATTCCCGGATATTTGGCGAAGTAATTATTGATAAGTTCAGAAGCCTCAGATCGACTTACGTGCAAGCGCTGAGACAATCCAAAAGCTGAAATTCCATAAATAATTCCGAAGTTGACCATCTTAGCTTGGCTTCTCATTTCGCGCGTTACTTCTTTTACGTCCACGTCGAAGACTTTTGCTGCAGTAGCCACGTGGATGTCTTCTCCTTCTTTGAAGGCTTTCACCATCGCTTCGTCTCCGCTCAAGTGAGCGATAAGTCTGAGTTCAATTTGAGAATAGTCAGCTGCGAAAATGATGTGGTTTTCATCCGTGGGTATAAAAGCTTCCCGGGTTCTTCTGCCCAGCTCAGTCCTGATAGGAATGTTCTGAAGGTTCGGATTTTGGGAACTCAATCTTCCGGTAGCCGCAACAGCCTGCATGTAGGTGGTGTGGATTCGACCGTCTTTCGGGTTAATCAATTCGGGAAGAGCATCTACGTAGGTGCTCTTGAGCTTTACCACCTGTCGGTACTCCAATAATTTGCTCACGATCGGTTGATCGTGTTCGTATTTCAGCAAAGTTTCCTCGTTGGTGCTGTACTGACCCGACTTCGTCTTTTTCGGTTTGGAGTCGATCTTCAGTTCGTCGAATAGGATAACTCCAAGCTGTTTTGGACTGCCTATATTGAATTCTCGACCAGCCAATTGGTAGATCTCTTTTTCCAGATCAACGATTATTCTTTCCAGTTCTTTCGAGAATTCGATCAATGCTTCATTGTCAATCTTGACACCAGCAAATTCCATTTTTGCCAAAACTGCAACCAATGGCATTTCAACATCATAGAGCAGATTTTTCAATTCGTCTGACTCTTCGACTTTCTTCTTGAAGAGCGTGTAAAGGCGGTATGTGATATCCGCATCTTCGTTGGCATAAGGAGCTACTTCCTCCACAGGAATATCCCGCATGCTCTTTTGGTTTTTCCCTTTTTTTCCAATTAAAGTTTCAATGGAAATTGGCCGATAGCCTAAATAGGTCTCAGACAATTCGTCCATATTATGCTTCATGTCCGGATTGATCAGGTAATGGGCGATCATGGTATCGAAGATGGGGCCTGACACCTCCATGTCATACCACTTCAGTACCGTGATGTCATATTTCAGATTGTGTCCGATCTTCAAGATGTCCTTATTCTCGAAAAAAGGTTTGAATTCCTTTAAAATAAACTTGGCCCCGGCTTGATTGTCGGGAATGGGGATATAAAAAGCTTCGCCTTCTTTCCATGAAAATGACATTCCCACCAACTCGCAATTGTTGGCATCTACCGAGGTGGTCTCCGTGTCAAAACAAACCGTCTTTTGTTTCATCAAATTATTGAGGAAGGTGGTCCGTTTGTCCTTAGTTTCGATCAGGCTGTAGGTCACCTTTTCGGGATCGAAAACGTCCATATTGGTGACAGACTCCTCCTCCTCAGTGCTTTGAGTTGTATGTCCGCCACTGCTGAAAAGATCCATCTGTGCTCCCGACGAAACAACTTGTTCGCCTGAAGAAGCCATCTTTTCACCAAGGATTCTTTCGGACATGGTTCTGAACTCAAGCTCAGCGAAAATCTCTCTGAGCGCTTCACGATCAGGCTCCTCCAAAATAACTTCTTCAGCTACGAATTTGACAGGCACTTCGCAATTGATTGTGGCTAATTCTTTGGAAAGTAGTGCCTGCTCCTTATTTTCTTGAATTCGCTCTTTCAGTTTTCCTTTCAACTCGTCGGAATGCTCGATGACTCCTTCTACTGTGCCGTAATCGGCAATGAGCTTCATGGCTGTTTTTGGCCCTACTCCGGGCACACCGGGAATATTGTCTACGGCATCGCCTTGTAGGCCCAGGATGTCAATAACTTGTTCTGTTCGCTCAATTCCGAATTTCTCGCATATCTCTTTTATTCCCCAGATTTCACTTGCATTTCCCTGTCGGCCGGGCTTGAGCATTTTTGAGTGCTCAGTTACCAATTGACCATAGTCTTTATCAGGGGTCACCATAAATACATCAAAACCCTCTTTTTCAGCTTGACGTGCGATAGTTCCTACGATGTCATCTGCTTCAAATCCGGCAAGCTCAATAATCGGAATCCGAAATCCTTCGATAATCTTTCGAATATATGGAATCGATAATTTGATGTCATCAGGAGTTTCTTCCCGATTGGCTTTGTACTCCGGGAAGGTCTCATTTCTAAATACATCGCCGGGAACGTCAAATGCCACGGCAATATGAGTTGCGCCGTAATTCTTAATAATGTCATTCAAGGTATTTGTAAAACCAAACATAGCCGAGGTATTCATTCCTTTGGAATTTACCCGCGGATTGCGAATGAATGCATAATAGGCTCTGTATATCAGAGCATAAGCATCAAGTAGATATAGGGAGGGTCTTTTTTGGGTCATGAGAAAAAATTGCAGACTTCGAATATAATCAAAGCCGCAGCCTAACCCATGATTTATCCGATCTCGTATGTGGTTCCTTCTGGCGAATCTTTCAGAACGACGCCAAGTTTGGAAAGCTCATTTCTGATTTGATCGGCTGTGGTGAAGTCCTTATTCAGTTTGGCTGATTGACGAAGCTTTATAACCAATTCCATCAATCCGTCTGTCACTTCGCCTCCTGCTGCTGCTTCATCCATTTCCTTGCGGAAACCCAGAATACCAAAAATATACTCGTCGAAAAGCGTTTTCAATTTGTTCAAATCCTCTTCAGAGATTTTTTCTTTTCCGCTATCGATGAGGTTGATCATTTTCACACCTTCGAATAAATGTGATAGAAGAATGGGCGTATTGAAATCGTCGTCCATTGCTGCTTTACACTTCGCTACCAAGTCGTCCATTCCTAGGGAGGATGATTCAGAACTTTTCAGCTCTTGAAGGCGGCCATAGCTATCCATAAGGCGTTTAAATCCTTTTTCTGCTCCTCTCAGCGCATCATTCGAAAAATCAAGAGTGCTTGAGTAATGACTTTGCAACATAAAGAAACGCACCGTCATTGGAGGGAATACCCTTGTTCAGAAGCTTGTGATTTCCTGTGATCAACTCCTCGGGAGTGAATCCATTTCCTTCGCTCTTGGCCATTTTTCTTCCCTGAACGGTGAGCATGTTTCCATGCATCCAGATGCGAGGACCAGCCTTTCCGGTAGCTCCGATATTTTGTGCAATCTCACAATCGTGGTGTGGGAATTTCAAGTCCATTCCACCTCCGTGAATATCAAATTCTTCTCCCAAATACTTTCTGCTCATGGCAGAGCATTCGAGGTGCCAACCCGGAAATCCTTGTCCCCAAGGCGATGGCCAATGCATGATATGTCCGCTCTCTGCTTTCTTCCAAATAGCGAAGTCGAGCGGATCCCGTTTTTGATCTTGTCCGTCAAGGGTTCGGGTATTGTTTTGCAAATCGTCAATGTTGCGACCTGAGAGTTTTCCGTACCCAAACTCCTCGTTAAATTTTCGAACGTCGAAGTAAACCGATCCGTCCACGACATAACCAAAATCTCGATCAATGATCTGTTTGATCATTTCGATTTGCTCAATGATATGTCCCGTAGCCGTAGGCTCAATGGAAGGAGGTAGAATATTGAAAATCCGCATTACATCGTGAAAGCCGTATGTGTACTTCTGTACGACCTCCATAGGCTCTATCTGCTCAAGCCGCGCCTTCTTGGCGATTTTATCTTCTCCTTGATCGGCATCATCAGAAAGGTGGCCAACATCGGTGATATTTCTGACGTATCGCACCTTATAACCCAAATGGCTTAGATATCTGAATACAATGTCGAAAGCGAGAAATGATCTTACATTTCCCAAATGCACATCGCTGTATACAGTGGGACCGCAAACGTAAAGGCCTACGTGTGGGGGATTGAGTGGCTCGAATTCTACTTTTTCCCTGGTGAGGGTGTTGAAGATTTTGAGTTTGGATTCCATGCGGGGATAAATAGGTTAATCGTTGGCGGCCAAAAATACTTAATTGTTGGCATCTTCGAGGGGGCCGTATCCTACAAACTTACCTTCCTGATAAACCTCTACTTTTTTTAGGGTGCCGTCCGTATCATATCTATGCCATTTACCGTTCCATAGTCGGCCATTTTTGAATTCACCCACTTGCGTTACTTGCTTTCTGTGGTTGTAGAGTGCATTTTGGCCGCTTTGTTCAAATTCAGGAACGCTGGTCTTTTTAGTGTCTACAGATGTTGTAATATTCTCCGGCACTTCGGGCATTTCTACCTTGGCATATTCTGTTTTAACTGGCTTAAATGTCTTCACAGAGCCTTCATCTAAGATTCCATTCTCAACGACTTGAGCCAACTTGGGATTGCCGTCAGGATAAAAGGTCTTGTAGAAGCCATTGGCAACACCATCTGTAACCTCCACAGAAAGCTGGAGATTGCCATTTTCGTAATAATAGTTCTGCACACCATCTCTCTTTCCTGCGGAAGTAAAAGTGAATTCTTGAGCGAGAGCTCCATTCTTGTGGTATCGCTTAAATGCTCCCACATTCTTATTTCCCTGCCAATTTCCTTCTTCCTCTATTTTCCCGTTCAGATAGTAAACTTTATAAGGACCTCGGGGCAGATTGTTTTTGAAAGTAATCTCATTCCTGAGTGTCCCCGAAGGATAATATTTTTTCCAAATCCCGGTTTTTTTGTTGTTTTCGTAAATTCCTTCTTCTACTATTTGACTATCTCGGAAGCCATCCTCCAGAGCCATAGCACCTGATATTTTCCAATAGCCTTGCCGGTTGCCATTGGCGTCAACTACATTTATGTCCTCTCCTCCACGACAGATTAAGGTGACACAAAACACCAGAATGAAGGTGCTGAAAACATGCAAGAATGAATTTTGTAGGGTGCGCATAGCGAGACCTTTTGTTCCCCCGCATACGCCAAATTGGCAAAAATGTTTCTCCTACCGGACTACCTCTCTAAGGTTTACCAACATATCATTTACCAAATCTTCAAGACCGAAATCAGGTTTCCAACCCCAGTCCATTCGTGCCAGACTATCGTCGAGCGAAGAGGGCCAACTCTTGGCTATAAGATCTCTGTAGTCAGGATTATAAGAAATGGTAAAATCGGGCATTTCTTTTTGAATAGCTTCGCTGAGCGTTTTGGGTGTAAACGAAACTCCTGAAATATTATACGACGAGCGCAGCGAGATATTTTCGGACGGAGCATCCATGATCTCAAGTATAGACTTGATTGCATCGGGCATATACATCATGGGTAACTCTGCATTTTCGCTGAGAAAACATTCGTAATGTCCATTCTTGATGGCTTCATGAAAGATGTGAACGGCGTAATCGGTAGTTCCGCCTCCTGGTGCGCTTTTGTAACCAACTATTCCGGGGAAACGGACACTTCTGATATCAATGCCATAACGTTTGTGGTAATATTCGCACCAGCTTTCGCCCGCCACTTTGGTGATGCCGTAAACCGTAGTAGGCTCCATGATAGTGTGCTGAGGAGTATTGTCTTTAGGGGTGTGCGGCCCGAAAACGGCGATTGAACTAGGCCAGAAAATCCGCTTAATGTGTCCATCTCTAGAGAGATCGAGCACATTGCTCAAGCCATTCATATTCAAATCCCATCCCAAGTGCGGGATTTTGTTCGGCTGTAGCCGAAAGTAATGCAGCAAGCAAGTAAATCTCGTCGACATTATTTTGCTTGACCACTTCGTAGAGTCTGTCTTTGTCGAGGATATTCAGTCGCTCAAATGGTCCTCCCATAAGAGCCTCGGGAGGAGTATCTCTAATATCGGTGGCAATAACTTTATCAGCACCGTAAAGGTCCCGCAATTTGAGGGTGAGCTCGGTACCGATTTGGCCTGCAGCGCCGATCACTAATATGTTTGAAGACATTAAAAACTTGTTAGATTGAGCGCTGCGAATTTACACAATTGTTGGATGCAAATTTGTCATTCAATATCGCCTTGTCTTGGCCTCTTCCGCTTTTCATTTGGTATATTTGTGAACCAACTACTAAACAGCACTATGCCATTTTATCATCAACTCGGAAAGATTCCACACAAACGTCACACCGTATTCAGAAAACCCGATGGGGAGCTCTACTACGAGCAGCTTTTTGGTACCATAGGTTTTGATGGAATGTCTTCACTTCTCTACCATTTGCATCGTCCTACTCAGGTCAGTGATTTGGGTAATACATTGGATATTTCGCCAAAAATTGCCATAGAGAAGAATCTTAAATCGTATCGCCTCAAGGGGTTCCAAGTGCCAAGCGAAGACGACTTTTTGGAAAGCAGAAAGCCCGTTTTGGTAAACAGCGATTGCTATATAGAATTGGCTTCTCCCAGAAAGTCAATGACCGATTACTTCTATAAAAACGCTGATGCCGATGAGGTGATTTTCGTGCACAGGGGAAAAGGAACGCTTAAGACTTTTTTAGGTGACCTGACTTTCTCTTACGGCGACTACCTCGTTATCCCCCGTGGAATGATTTATCAAATCCACTTCGAAACGGAGGACAATAAATTATTCATCGTTCAGTCTTTCAGCCCTGTTTATACACCGAAGCGCTACCGAAACTATTTTGGTCAGCTCTTAGAGCATTCGCCCTACTGCGAAAGAGACATTCGACGGCCTGAGAACCTGAATCCAATTGACGAAAAAGGTAGCTTCCTCATGAAGATCAAGAAGGAAGATATGCTCTATCACTTTTCCTATGCGACTCACCCCTTTGATGTAGTCGGATGGGATGGGTACAATTATCCTTACGCCTTTTCTATCCACGATTTTGAACCGATTACCGGAAGGGTACATCAGCCGCCGCCCGTGCATCAGACTTTTGAAACCAACGCGTTTGTAATTTGCTCGTTTTGCCCGCGCATTTACGACTACCACCCCGAAGCCATTCCCGCTCCTTACAATCACTCCAATATCGATTCGGACGAGGTGCTCTACTACGTAGATGGCGACTTCATGAGTAGAAACGACATTGATGCGGGACACATCAGTCTTCACCCTGCGGGAATACCTCACGGCCCACACCCGGGTGCTGCTGAACGGAGCATCGGAAAAAAGGATACCGAAGAATTGGCCGTGATGGTCGACACCTTCAAACCACTAAAACTGACGACTCACGCCATCGAAATTGCCGATGACACGTATTGGAAGTCTTGGCTCGATCACGACTAAAACATTAAACTACCTACGAATTTTAAAATATCATCAACATGGAATCAACTTCAGAATCTACACTCAACCTTAAAAAGATAAATGCCGAAGCAGAGGATTTCCTTCCGCTTAACGGAACCGATTACGTAGAGCTCTACGTCGGAAATGCAAAGCAATCTGCTCACTATTACAAGACTGCTTTCGGTTTTCAATCCGAGGCTTACTCGGGATTGGAGACGGGTCGCAAGGATCAGGTTTCATACGTATTGCGCCAAGATAAAATCAGATTGGTGCTCACGACGCCGCTTACTCCCGATAGCCCCATCAACGAGCACATTCGCAAGCACGGCGACGGAGTAAAGGTTGTGGCGCTTTGGGTGGATGATGCCACCAAGTCTTGGGAAGAAACGACCAAACGAGGTGCAAAATCATTTTTAGAACCGGAGACCATCGAAGATAAGGACGGTCATATTGTTCGTTCGGGCATTCATACTTACGGGGAGACCATTCACATTTTCGTTGAACGAAAAAATTACAATGGTGTCTTCTTGCCCGGCTACAGAAAATGGGAGAGCGACTACAACCCGGAGCCCACAGGCTTGAAATACATTGACCACATGGTGGGAAATGTTGGCTGGGGAGAGATGAACAAATGGGTTGACTTTTACGCCAAAGTCATGGGATTTGCGCAGTTGATTTCCTTCGACGACAAGGACATCAGTACCGAATACACTGCCTTAATGAGTAAGGTGATGAGCAATGGCAACGGCCGAATCAAGTTCCCGATAAACGAGCCCGCAAAAGGAAAGAAAAAATCTCAGATCGAGGAGTACATCGACTTTTATGAGGGTGCAGGAGTGCAGCACATTGCGCTGGCCACCGACAATATTATTGAAACGGTTACGTCTTTGCAGAGTCGAGGAGTAGAGTTTTTATACGTCCCCGAGACCTATTACGAAACCGTGCTCGACAGAGTAGGAGAGATCGACGAAGATCTCGCACCTCTCAAGAAACTGGGAATATTGATTGATCGCGATGATGAAGGATACCTGTTGCAGATTTTTACCAAACCGGTGGTTGACCGCCCAACGATGTTCTTCGAAATCATTCAGCGTAAGGGAGCCAAAAGTTTTGGTAAAGGAAACTTCAAAGCACTTTTCGAAGCGATTGAGCGTGAACAAGAATCGCGAGGTACGCTGTAAGCTGATCGCCGTCATATTCGTTTTAGCAATATCCCTTTCGGGAATTGCTCAAGAAAGGTCGTTAGGCCTCCGCCTCGGATGGGGTGGAGGCCTTTCTTATGTGCAGTCTATCACCGATGACCAGGATTTCGAGGTGATTCTTACCCCGCGCTGGGGAGGTCTCATCTTAACGGGACTGTACGAAAGGAAAGTTCCGCTCTCCTCCGATTCCTGGAATTGGTTTTACGGAGGAGGTCTCCACGGTGGGTATCACCACCGTAACAACTTTGTCGGAGAAGGATTCAACGGCGATCAACAATACATCAACTTGGGATTCGATTTCATCGCGGGAATCAAATACCGATTTGACTCCTTTCCCCTTGAGTTTTCTGCCGACTATAAACCCTCCATTGAGCTTTTGGCAAAAAGGAATCTATTGTTAGAAGAATTCGCCCTCTCTTTCAGATACCTTATTTTTCAAGATTGAGCTTCAAACTCAATTCTTTCAGCTGAGCCTCATCAACCTTTGCAGGAGCATCAATCATCACATCTCTACCCGAATTGTTTTTCGGGAAAGCAATGTAATCTCTGATAGATTCAGACCCACCAAAAAGCGAGCACAAACGATCGAAGCCGAATGCGATCCCTCCGTGAGGCGGCGCACCGTATTCAAAGGCATTCATCAAGAATCCGAACTGGGCTTGAGCCTCTTCGGGAGTAAATCCGAGTAAGTCGAATACCTCTGCCTGCAAGGTTCTGTCGTGAATCCTGATTGAACCCCCGCCGATCTCAACTCCGTTGATCACCAAGTCGTAGGCATTGGCTCTCACTTCACCCGTGGCTGATTTGAGCTTTCCTAAATCTTCGGGCTTGGGCGAAGTAAACGGGTGATGCATGGCAAAGAAGCGCTGCTCGTCCTCATCCCATTCCATCAAAGGAAAGTCGACAACCCAAAGAGGAGCAAACACTTTCGAGTCGCGCAGACCAAGTTCATTGGCCATGTGGAGTCTCAACTCTCCGATTTGTTTTTGGGTCTTGTTCAGATCTCCGCTCAAAACGAGTAACAAGTCTCCGACCTTTCCGCCGCAGGCTTTGCACCATTCTTCCAGGTCTTCCGAAGAGTAAAACTTATCTACCGAAGATTTGAGAATTCCCTCTTCTTGGTACTTCACGTAAACCAATCCCTTGGCCCCGATCTGTGGTCGTTTCACCCAGTCCGTGAGCGCGTCAAGTTGCTTCCGCGTCATCTCGCTCCCGCCTTCTACATTGATGGCGAGAATAGCTTCGGCGCTGTCAAATACGTTGAATCCTTTGCCCTGAGCGTATTTAGAAATATCGTTGATTTCCATCCCGAAGCGGATGTCGGGTTTGTCCGAACCGTATTTTGACATGGCTATCGCATAGTCCATTCGTGGGAAATCTCCAAGAGTGACATTCAAAACCTCTTTGAAAAGATTCTTGGTCAATCCTTCGAAAGTGTTCAGGATATCTTCTTGCTCTACGAAAGCCATTTCGCAGTCGATTTGTGTAAACTCCGGCTGTCGATCGGCGCGCAAATCCTCATCGCGAAAGCAGCGCACAATCTGAAAGTAGCGATCGTACCCGCTCACCATCAGCAGTTGCTTGAATGTTTGCGGCGATTGAGGCAAAGCGTAAAACTCTCCCGGATTCATTCGACTAGGAACGACAAAGTCTCTGGCACCTTCGGGAGTGGATTTAATCAAATAGGGTGTTTCGATTTCCAAAAAGCCCTGACCGTCTAAATACGATCGGGTGGCTATGGCCAATCTGTGGCGAAGCATCAAACTTTGCTGAACCGGATTTCGGCGCAAGTCCAAATAGCGGTACTTCATTCTCAGCTCATCTCCACCGTCGGTTTCATCTTCTATGGTGAACGGAGGAGTCTTACTGGAGTTTAATATTGTCAAAGCTGAGGCTTCAATTTCAATATCACCCGTAGGCATATTGGGATTTTTATTGCTTCGCTCGCGAACGGTTCCTTCGATTTTCACCACAAACTCACGACCCAATTTTCGAGCTTGCTCGCATAGATCGGCATTCGACTCCATGTTGAATACCACTTGAGTAAGACCGTAGCGGTCTCTTAAATCGACGAACGTCATTCCTCCTAAATCTCTCGATCGTTGAACCCAGCCCGATAAGGTGATTGACTCTCCGACGTGTTCGATGCGCAATTCTCCGCAAGTATGTGATCTATGCATAGTTCAAAAATTTCGAGGGCAAAGGTAATCCTTTGATGGATTGTTTCCACCACATTGGTGGGCTAGTTGGCTTGGATTATATTTGCCTCATGGCAATGGAAACAAGTGGTGATGATTTCTTCATGAAGCAAGCCTTGAGAGAAGCTCAGGCAGCTTACGAAGAAAATGAAGTACCCGTAGGGGCGGTGGTCGTTTGCAATGATCGAATTATTGCGCGCGCCCACAACCTTACCGAAAGGTTGACGGACGTTACCGCTCACGCCGAAATGCAAGTGATTACCGCTGCCGCAGATTTCTTAGGCGGAAAGTACCTCAATCAATGTACGCTCTACGTCTCTCTGGAACCATGCCCGATGTGCGCTGGTGCGCTGGGTTGGGCTCAATTAAAGCGACTGGTATTCGGGGCTTACGATGAGCGAAAGGGCTATACACTGCTTTCCGAAAATCTGCTTCATCCCAAAACCGAAGTGAAGGGAGGCGTGATGGGCGATGATAGCGCCGCGCTTTTGCGCCGCTTTTTTCAAGAGAAAAGGAAAAAGTCATAGACTGAGACTATCATTTTGGAGACATTTTCGATTTGATCTGGACGATCCCTTCTTACCTTTGCAAAAACAAATTTTAAGTTATGTATCCACCGGAATTAGTTGCACCAATGAAGGAAGACCTCACCAAAGCGGGGTTTTCTGAACTACATACGGCAGAAGAAGTAGACCAAGTACTTTCAGAAAAAGAAGGCACTACTCTGGTGGTAGTGAATTCTGTTTGTGGATGTGCTGCAGGAGCTGCTCGGCCAGGCATCAAGATGTCACTCGACGGAGCCAAGAAGCCATCAAAATTAACGACTGTTTTCGCAGGAGTTGATCGCGAGGCTGTTGATCGCGCTCGTCAGTACTTTTTGCCTTACCCGCCGTCGTCACCGGCTATCGGTCTTTTTAAAGACGGAAAGTTGGTTCATTTTATCGAAAGACACCATATTGAAGGTCGCCCGGCTGAAATGATCGCCGAGAACCTGAAAATGGCTTACGAGGAATACTGTTAATTCAGAATAATTAACGAAGCGGGAGGTCATTTTTGGTCTCCCGCTTTTATTTTTGAAAAAAATCGAAACAATGAGAAAGAGTTTAAAATTGACTTTGGGAGTGTTAGTCTTGGCCGCTTTTGCCATTACCACAGCATTTACCATATCTGAAGAAAGAGAGGAAATATTGGAAATCGGAGCGGTGGCACCTAAAACCGATATGCCAATGATGGATGTATCTGGCGAAAAAGTAGCCTTGAAAGATATTGCGGGTGAAAACGGCTTGTTGGTGATTTTCAGCTGCAATACTTGTCCCTTTGTGATCGGAAACGGAACCAAAAGCGAAGGCTGGGAAGGACGATATCCGGGGCTATACGATGCTGCGGCATCTGCAGGAATGGGCATGGTAATGGTAAACAGCAACGAAGCGAAGAGAGACGCCGGTGACAGCATGGACGACATGAAGAAGCGCTACGAGCAAGAAGGCCTGAAAGGTCGTTACGTTCTTGATGAGAATCATGTCTTGGCCGATGCATTCGGAGCATTGACTACTCCGCATGTATTCCTTTTTGATGCCAATATGAAGCTGATTTACAAAGGAGCCATCGACGATTCAGTTGATAGTGCCGACAGTGTAAAAGAGCCTTATCTTTTAAATGCGATCAAAATGCACGTTTCAGGAGGAAAGGTTGACCCTAACAGCACCAAGCAATTGGGCTGTAGCATTAAGCGTGTCAAAGTCTAAGACTTCTCATATAATTGAATTGCTAAAGGTATTCGGCTGAGTCGGATACCTTTTTTTTGTTCTTTTGAAGCGTGAAAATCCAAACAACATGAAAGTTTTAATCCTTGGCTCGGGTGGCCGCGAACATGCATTGGCCAAAAAGATTTCGGATAGTCCGCTCTGCGAGAAGGTTTTCGTGGCTCCCGGAAACGGCGGAACTCATGAAGTCGCTGAAAATGTCAAAATAGACATCAGCGATTTTTATTCGGTAGCCGAAAAGGTAGCACATCTTGGAATAGATATGCTGGTGGTTGGGCCTGAGGCCCCATTGGTGGAAGGCATCCGCGAATACTTCGAGGGATCCGGTGAGTTTAGCAACCTCATGATTATAGGTCCCGGAAAGGAAGGGGCTATGCTGGAAGGGAGCAAGGACTTCGCTAAGGAGTTTATGAAGAGGCACGCTATCCCAACGGCACCATATGCGACATTTAGTAGAGGTCAGGTTAAGGAAGCCCAAGCATTCATCGACAAGACAAATGCCCCATACGTGTTGAAAGCAGACGGACTGGCCGGAGGAAAGGGCGTGCTCATTTTACAAGATAGGGAAGAGGCACACCACGAAATCAAGCTGATGCTTGACGATGGAAAGTTCGGTGCTGCATCGGAAAAGGTGGTGATCGAGAACTTTTTGGATGGAATTGAGATGTCGGCATTTGCCTTAACCGATGGTAAGAATTACCTCATGTTGCCTTCAGCAAAGGACTACAAGCGAATAGGAGAAGGAGATACTGGACTGAACACAGGAGGGATGGGAGCTGTGAGCCCTGTTCCATTTGCCGATGCTGAATTGCTCAAGAAAATAGAAGAAAGAGTAGTGGCCCCTACTGTGCTCGGGCTGGAGAGAGATAATATTCCCTACGTCGGATTCTTGTTTTTCGGGTTAATGATTGTCAATGGAGATCCCTTGGTTATTGAGTACAACGTAAGGATGGGTGACCCCGAAACGGAAGTTGTGCTGCCGCGAATTACAAGCGATTTATTGTCCCATCTCAAAGCTGCCGCTCAGGGAAGTCTGGAACACGAACAGCTTTCAATGGATAAGAGGTTTGCGACCACAGTAATGTTGGTTTCAGGTGGATATCCTGAAAGCTACCAAAAAGGAAAGGTGATAAAATTTAATGGCGAAGTAGCCGGGGATCAGATTCTGTTTCACGCGGGAACCAAATCAGAAGATGGCGAACTCAAGACCGCGGGCGGTCGTGTAATTGCTTGCAGTGCCTATGGCAGCGACCTTCAATCAGCATTGTCCAAATCCTACGATTTAGCCGATAGAATTCACTTTGAAGGAAAATACCTCAGGAGAGATATTGGAAAGGACTTACTTATTTAATCTGACTTGGATTATTGTCAGCCTGAGTATTGTACTTCTTTTGAAGAATAAGCCAATAAAACAGACCAACAAACCCGAGTGCCAAAAAGATATAATTGGGATTAACCAAATCAGGGAGCTCTCCGATTGGAACGAGTATCTCGTCAAAAGTCCATTTAATAAGTGCTGCTATGGGTCCTACTATTTCCTGCATGTTGCTAGTTTTCGGTTGCAAAAATAAAGATTAATTGAACATCATGAAAACACTATTTTAGCGATTCATGGTTCACTCGGCTTTTGGATCAAACAGACCTATAGTTCTGTCGTTTTTGATAGCGCCTGCAATCGCTTTGGCAGTGGCGGCTGCTTATTCCGTTACGGTTGGAGAATATGGTCTCGGGGGTCCCGCTTCCGACCTTCTTCTGGATCTGTTCAGAGATTCGCCTGTGTGGCGCCGATCGCTGGGAATGGTATTGATTTTAAGCAATGCCGTCCTGCTAAATAATATCTTTAATAAGCACGATTTTTCTGCAGCTGAAAATTACTTTCCTGCTCTGGTGTTTATCAGCATTGCGGCTATTGACTTCCGCAATATCGACCTTCACCCCGCTCTATTTGCAAGCCTATTCATGCTCTTGGCCCTACGGAGATTGCTTATAGTTTACAGAGCAGAATCTGCACTAAGTATAGGTTTCGACTCGACACTGTTTTTATCATTGGCCGTCTTCTTTTTTCCTCCTGCAGTATTCATACTTCCACTTCCGTGGATCGTTTTTCTGCAAGTTCGCCCATTCAATCTAAAAGAATGGCTTGTTCCGATTACAGCAATTCTTGCCGCTTCGATTTATGCTTTCAGCTTCTATTTTATTGGAGGTTACAACCTGGACGCAAGCGAATACTTAATTTTCAGTGGAAATTCTTTTGTTTTACCTGAGCAGGAAGGAAGAACCGGTACACTACTTATAATTGTCCTGTTTTTTGTGCTTTCCATTCTTGGGTTGGTTGGTTTCTTCACGGATATTGCCAAATCAACTTTACGGAAGAAGAGTACCAAGTATATCTTTCTTTGGTCCTTTTTCTTGATGGTACTGGAATACATATACGTTTCGTTGTTGGATGCCCGACAATCAGGTACGTGGCTTATTTTTGCAGTACCTGTCTCAGTCTTTATGGCAGTATATTTTTCCGGAAAAGGTAAGCGACCACTCATTCGGATTATCCTGTTTTATATCTGGCTTATCGCTTGTGCATCCTTCATGGTATTCGCCAATTAATCCATGAGATTCTCTTAACTTTGAATCTCATTTAAACCGTCAAAATGAAGTTTGGAGTTATCATCTTTCCCGGGTCCAATTGCGACCATGATTTAATTTATGTTCTTCGCGATATTCTCGGTCAAGAAGTAGTTGAACTTTGGCACAAAGACCGCGATCTTAAAGGGGTTGATTTTGTGATGGTTCCCGGTGGTTTTTCTTACGGAGACTACTTGCGTTCAGGAGCCATCGCTCGATTCTCACCGGTGATGGAAAGTGTGATAGAGCACTGCAATAACGGTGGTTATGCCATGGGTATCTGCAATGGATTTCAAATCTTGTGTGAGGCAGGACTATTACCCGGCACCTTGCTACACAATACGGACCATAAATTCATTTGCAAGAATTTGTTCATCAAGCCGGCCACCAGTAGTACAATCGTAACTTCAGGGTTGGATTCGGATGAGGTTTTAAAAATTCCTGTTGCACATGGTGAAGGCAGGTATTACGCGCCTGACGATGTGTTAAAAAAGCTGAATGAAAATCAGCAAGTAATCTTCCGCTATTGCGATAAGGACGGCCACTTTAATAGCAAGTCCAATCCAAACGGTTCGCTAGAGAATATTGCCGGAGTAGCCAATGAAAAAAAGAACGTTTTCGGTATGATGCCTCACCCCGAAAGAGCTGCAGATGAGCTTCTTGGCAATGAAGACGGACGACTGATTTTTGAATCCATCTTGAAAGCGGTTATCCCCGCCTAAACTTTTTCGACACTACTTCTGTTAATAATCACGGAAATTTTGATTTCAATTATCAGAATTTCTTTGTTACTTGAACTCAAATCCAAGAAAAGCTTGGTGATTTGGGAAGCGAAATCATAAGATAATTGAGGACGATCCCAAGTAGTGTTAAACTAAATAAAAGGAGGTGTTCAGATGTCTGACTATTCGAAACCGGAAGCAGGAATTTGTTTCACAGAGACCTCCAATTTTTGGGGGTAGCTTCTGAGAAAGAAGCTCCTACGGGATCTGAGTAAAAATTACTGCGGATCCGGTACGAAAATATAAAAGAGGCTGTCTTGAAAAAGGCAGCCTCTTTCTCATTTTAAACCTCTACAGAAATAAGGAAGTTTCTCCTGCGCTTTTTCGTAGCCCATCTTTGCGCTGGTCTCTAAATCCTCGCATCCCGATTGATCTTTGTAAGTCAAAAGCTTGGTAATACCTCTGTTGTGGTAAGCTTCAGCATATTCGGGATTGAGCTGGATCGCCTGATCGTAATCTTCAAGTGCTGAGATGTATTTTCCGTAAAAGGCTTTCACATTACCTCTCATATTATATACTTCCGGGTCTTTTGGGCTCGACTCTACAGCGCGATCGAAGTCGGGCAAACTTTCAGCATAGCTTCCCAGCATACTTTTAGAAAAACCACGATTGAAAAGAGCATCCGTAAAATCACCTTCAATTGCAATGGCTTTGGAATAATCATCAATAGCGTCTTCTATGCGCCCCATTCTCTTGCTGTTGACGGCCCTGTTAAAATAGGCATTCGGAAAATCCTGATTCAGTGATAGGGCAATATTTAGGTCACTCGTAGCCTCGGTGAGTTGACCGAGTTTTTTTCTTGCCACACTTCGGTTGTAGTAGCCAATGGCGAAAGTAGGTTCCAAATCAATAGCCTTTGTGAATGCTGCAATAGCTTTCTCTGTTTCGTGGTATTTTAAGTGAATCAATCCCTGAACGTCAAATACCAAGGCCGATCGCGGAGCCAATTTTTTGGCCTCATTCACATCATCTTCTGCAGAAATTCTGTCCCCCGCTCGCAAGTAAGTTATGGCACGTTTCAGGTAAGCAAGCGTGTCTTGAGGATTTAGTTCAATGATAAATGTGAAGTCTTCAATCGCCCTGTCGTAGTCACCACCTTCAAGCCCTGCCAATGCGCGCGAATCCAACAGATAATCGTCATATGGGCTTAATTCCAATGCTTTGTCCAAATCACCGATGGCTTCTTTGTAATCGCTTTGCAGTAGCCTCAGTCTTGCACGCTTGTCGTAGTATACATCGCTGTATGGATTGATGTCAATCGCCTTGTTATAGTCTTCCAACGATTCTTGGTAACGGCCCATTTGCTGGAGCATAAGTGCGCGTTTCATATAGGCCTCGGCATAATTCGGATCGACTGTTATCGCATTAGTGTATTCTTGATAGGCGTTGTTAAAGTTTCCACCTCTTTTGGCCAATTCAGCTTTTTGCATGTATTGGAAGGCTTCTTTCCTGTTCTGAGTATATATACTTTGAGCGGATGCTGCATTGGTAAAACCAGTAAAGACAAGCATTACCAATATGTATCGCGCGATTTTTGATTTCAGATTTCTCATGGCCTGAAATTACATATTTTTGTCGGCCTGAATGGAGATCAAATCACCATATGTAGTAGGTGTAGCCGGCGGAAGTGCTTCCGGTAAGACATCCATCTTAAACGATCTCATCAGTCATTTTGAGCCTAATCAAGTCGCCTTGATATCTCAAGACAACTATTACTACGAGCGTGAGCGCCAGTTTCAAGACGAAAACGGGGAGATAAACTTCGATCTTCCTACCGCCATCGACAGAGAATCACTGAAGCAGGATGTACATGACTTAATAGAGGGCAGGGTGGTAGTGAAAAAGGAATACACCTTTAACAATCCCTCGGCAGATCCAAAGATGGTAGCCATTCAGCCCGCACCTATTTTGATTATAGAAGGCCTGTTTGTTTTCCATTATACCGAGTTGGCGGCAAAAATGAACTTGAAGGTTTACGTAGATGCTTTGGAAAATGTAAAACTCAAGCGCAGAATCATTCGGGATTTAACCGAGCGTGGTTATCCCGAAAGCGATGTGAGGTATAGATGGAAACACCATGTCATGCCTTCGTATCACAACTACCTGAAGCCGCACAAAAAGCATTGTGATATCATTATCAATAACAATTCAACCTACCAAAACGGCTTGACGGTTTTGGTAAATCATCTCAAAGCTACGCTTTAGGCTAGAGGCCCAACAAAACTTCTGCAGGCGATTTACCACCAAAGATCATGTGCTCCGGATTCTCCAGCATTTCTTTCACTTTCACTAAAAAGCTCACCGACTCTTTTCCATCGATAATTCGGTGATCATAAGAAAGTGCCAAATACATCATCGGGAGGATTTGAACTTCGCCATTTACTGCCATAGGTCGCTCAACGATATTGTGCATCCCCAGAATTGCAGACTGCGGAGGATTAATAATCGGCGTGCTCATCATTGAGCCGAATACTCCTCCGTTTGTGATGGTGAAAGTTCCACCCTGCATCTCGTCGATGGTTATTTTTCCATCGCGGGCTTTTATGGCGAGTCGCTTGATTTCTGCTTCGATTTCGGCGAGGCTCATCTGCTCGGCATTGCGCACTACGGGTACCATAAGTCCTTTCGGGGAGCTCACCGCAATTCCTATGTCTGCATAGTTATGAGTCACCATTTCATTGCCGTCTATTTGAGCATTTACGGTAGGGAACATATTGAGTGCCTCGGTGACCGCTTTGGTGAAGAACGACATGAATCCAAGTCCAACACCGTGATTCTCTCTGAATACATCTTTGTACTTCGAACGCATGTCCATAATAGGCTTCATGTTCACCTCGTTGAAAGTGGTGAGCATAGCCGTCTCATTTTTAACGCCTACCAATCGCTCAGCAACTTTTCGGCGAAGAGATGACATTTTTTTGCGTTCAGTATCTCTCGTTCCTCCCCAGCCTGCAGCTGCTTCAGTGGTGAAGCCGGCCGCCATAGCCTTGATTACGTCTTGCTTTGTGATTCGACCATCTTTGCCCGACCCATTAATTTGATTCGCAGAGATACCTTCCTCGCTCATCTTCTTCTTTGCTGCAGGTGAAGCATGTCCGTCAGCGTAGCTCTTTTTGCCGGCAGGCTCAGGTGCAGCGACTGCCGCTTCTTTCTTTTCTTCTTTGGCCGCGGGAGCTTCTTCTTTTTTAGCCTCTTGCTTAGGTTCTTCCTTTTTTGCAGGAGCCTCAGCCTCGGTATCAATCAGGCAAACCACCTCACCTACGCCAACAGTATCGCCTTCTTCGGCTTTGAGCGTGATCACTCCTGCTACTTCAGCAGGAAGCTCCAAAGTAGCCTTGTCAGAATCTACTTCGGCAATGACTTGATCCTTTTCTACATAGTCGCCATCGGCTACAAGCCATTCGGCAATTTCTACTTCAGATATGGATTCGCCCGGACTGGGCACTTTCATCTCAAACATGGGTGGTAAGGTTATTTAACGGTTTGTTTGGCGTGCGAAAATAAGGAATCTAGGATGGCCTGCTGTCTGGCGGCTGATGTAACCGGCGATCCACTTGCAGGACTGGCGCTGGCCAGCCTTGAAATACAGTGTAGTTTGACGGTTTCGTAATTTAAGGCTACGAAAGACCAGGCACCCATATTCTTCGGTTCTTCCTGAACCCAAAGGTGTTTTTTTGCATTTGAGTATTTCTCAATAATAGCGTCCATTTGCTTTTTGGGCAAAGGGTAAATCTGCTCCAATCGGACAACCGCTATATTTTCACCACTTTCAGTTTTCTCCTTCTCTTCCAAAATCTCGTAATAGATTTTACCCGAACAGAATACGACTGTATCGATTTCTTTAGCATCCGCATTCGGATCATCTATTACTTCCAGAAACCTGCCTTCTGCCAATTCATCCATCTTGGACTTGGCTTTCGGGTAGCGAAGCAATTTTTTAGGAGTGAATACGATTAATGGTTTTCTGAAATGACGGTGCATTTGTCTTCTGAGCAAATGGAAAAAGTTAGCGGGCGTGGTAGCATTGCATACCTGCATATTGTCCTCTGCGCAAAGCTGCAAGAAACGTTCCATGCGACCGCTGGAGTGCTCTGAACCCATGCCTTCGTAGCCGTGAGGTAGCAACATGACCAATCCATTCATGGTACGCCATTTGTCTTCAGCAGAACTTAGAAATTGATCGATTAGGATTTGGGCACCATTAAAGAAATCGCCGAATTGCGCTTCCCAAATGCTCAAGGTTTGAGGACTCGCAAAAGCATAACCGTAATCGAAGCCTAGTACGGCATATTCGCTGAGCAGTGAATTGTAAATGTAGAAGTTTCCTTGATCGTCACCGAGGTGGTTTAACGGAACATATTCTTCTTCACTATCTTCTGTTTTCAGCACGGCATGACGGTGTGAGAACGTTCCTCTTTCGACATCCTGCCCTGAAACTCTTACATCATATCCTTCTTCCAATAGAGTGGCATAAGCCAATAGTTCACCCATCGCCCAATCCAGTCCATCATCCTCAATCATATTGAGACGGTCCTTCATCAGCTTTTTCAGTTTCCTGAAAAAGTTTTTGTCTTCAGGGAGGGTATTGAATTTCTTAGCCAATCGGATC
Source organism: uncultured Cryomorphaceae bacterium (assembly GCA_942492545.1). GTDB lineage: Bacteria > Bacteroidota > Bacteroidia > Flavobacteriales_D > Cryomorphaceae > JAKVAV01. The sequence continues at coordinate 130,652 of CALOFA010000002.1, forward strand.
AGATTTTCCTTTTTGTAACCTGTTTCAGGAGATTGGTCAAAGTCTTCGTGTACTGCAGGGCTTAAGGCTTCCCAAGTGCTTTTAAGAAATTGCATCACGCCAAGCTTCTGCATTTCCTTCGACTCGTCGAAATTCTTTTCCAGCGTATTTCCGAACTTATCGATTATTTTATCGGCTTCCTCCTGCGTGATAATTCCCTCTTCAATAATCTGTTTGAGGTAAATTTCTCTTGGATTCGGGTGATTTGCAATAAGGTCGTATAGCTTTGGCTGAGTAAATTTTGGTTCATCACCTTCATTGTGTCCGTACTTACGGTAGCACAGCAAGTCGATAAACACGTCCATTCCAAATTTTTGACGGTATTCAAAGGCTATGAGAATGGTTTGAACCATCGCCTCAATGTCGTCGCCGTTTACATGGAAAACAGGACAAAGCGTTGTCTTTCCTACGTCAGTGCAATAGGTAGAAGAACGAGCGTCTAAGTAGTTGGTGGTAAAACCAACTTGGTTGTTCACGACGATGTGGATGGTACCTCCTGTTCGGTACCCGTCCAATTGGGCCATCTGTATCACCTCATACACTACGCCTTGTGCAGCGATGGCGGCATCTCCATGGATCAAAATCGGAAGAATGGCTTTCTCGTCTTTGAGGTAATTGTCAATTTTTGCTCTTGCGATACCTTCTACCACCGGATCTACTGCTTCAAGGTGAGAAGGGTTAGGCGATAGGGTTAAGTGGATGGGTTCTCCACTTTCGGTAATAACTCTGTTGCTATATCCTAAGTGATATTTTACATCCCCGTCAAATTCTTTGGAAGCATCGTATTCTTCGTATTCTTTGCCTTCAAATTCGCTGAAAATCTCTTTGAATTGCTTTTTAAAGATATTCCCAAGAACATTCAAACGACCTCGGTGGGCCATCCCAATGATCATTTCTTTTACGCCTAAGCGTGAGCCTCGTTGAATTAAGGCATGAAGCGCCGGGATTAATGCTTCACCACCTTCTAAAGAGAAGCGTTTTTGCCCGACAAACTTCTTTTGCAAAAACTGCTCAAACGAAGTCGCGCGGTTGAGCATATTGAAAATAATGCGCTTTTCTTCATCTGTGAACTTCGGTCGATTGGCAAGCTCAATATTCTCACGAATCCACTTTTTGCGTTCGGGTTTTCGAATGTAGTTGTACTCGATACCAATGCTTTCGCAATACGTTTTCTCCAAGTGAGAAACAATCGTTTTCAGAGGTGCCGGGCCTATGCCAATCTCTTCACCTGCTTGAAAAACAGTGTCTAAATCATCATCCGAGAGATCAAAGTTTTTCAACTCCAACGTAGGAGTGTACTTTCTTCTTTCTCTTACCGGATTGGTCTTGGTAAAGAGATGTCCACGAGATCGGTAGCCCTCAATCAGATTGAGGACTTTAAATTCTTTGTGAACGTTTTCCGGAATTTCAGAATCTGTGTCGTAGTTTTTTCTGGCGAATTCGAAGCCTTCAAAAAAGTGAGCCCAATCCTTTTCAATAGAGTTGGGGTCTTGTCGATACTTTTCATATTGCTCGTCTATCCAATCGATGGAAGCGTTGCCGAGGAATGAAAATTTGTCCATAAGGATTTTCAGAATGTGATTGCAAAAATACAATTTTATGAACGGCTCCCACAGGAATAGTTCCCTCCTTTTATGACTTTTTGCTGAAAAAAGGATTAGCTGTATTTCTTCCGAAAAACCACCTTGGCAAAACAGCGCTTGATCACTGCGTCTGCCAGCAAAGCCGAGTGTTCTTCTTCCTTTTTTGATAAGATCTCTGCTCGAACGAATTTCTCTGAAATGTCCAATTGATAAAGCAAGGGCTGCAATTTGGAACTATGCTGCACTTGAAGGTCCTCAAGAATTTTAGAAATGAGCTTTACCAGTTCATCATAAGGTAGTGCCTCATCATGTATCTTGATGTCAATGCCCTGCAAACCAAAATCTTTTTCGATTTGTAGCAAAGTCTTTTGTCGGAGAGCTTCAAACTCGGTAGGAGCAAAAAAGGAAGATTTTTCCGGTGATTCTTCCATTAGCCTACGAGCCATGCATCCCGAATGCGCCTCTGCTCTTCAGTAATGTCGTCTTTTACTTCAAAGTAGTTGTACAGCGTCCGTTCTACGGTTTTTACTTTTGCTTTCAGTTTTTTCTCTTGATAAGTGCCGTCGTCTTTCTTTCGAGCCACCAGCACGGTCACCTTATCGCCCTTAGAAACTGACTTCTTGAAGGCATCAAGCTGTTCTCTGAAATTATCGCTTTCAACTTTGACACCATTCCAGCTGATGATTTCATCGCCTTTTTCGAAGCCCAGATCTTTTCCGAAGTCATCCAGTTTGTCCACTCCGACTACTACCATTCTGTCGGTTCTTGGGTTGAATCCTATTGCGGCTCCACCTCCTGAAACAACGTTTTTTGTGATTTCTTCCTCGTAGTCTATTCCGGTATAATTCAACAATTCCGTGAAGGGAAGCGGTTCGGTTCCGCCAACGTGTTTTTCCAAGAAAGGCGTGATCTCGAGGTAACCGGACACCTTCCCAATCTCTAAGAATAGTCTGTCATCCTCAAAAGGCTTATCTACTCCATATTCGGCAGAGAGGTCGCGCATCAAATCCTGAATGCCGTATTCGCCATCACTCAAGTGAAGTAATTTCAGATCGAGTGCCATTCCTATCAAGGCTCCCTTTTGGTATACATTCAGGTATTGATCTTCGTGCTCGTCGAGGGCCTTTTTACTCATTTCAGTAAATGCTATTCCCGAGTCAAAAGAGGAAGCAGCGATCATTTTTTGCTTCATGACATCCAGGAATTCATTGACGCTCATCAGGCCATATTTAACCTGAACGTGTTGGGCCGCATACTCTGTGCACCCTTCATAAAGCCAAAGGTGCTTGCTCATCTGAGGATTCATAAAATCGTAATCAGCAATTTGCTCAGAGTGAATGTTGAGCGGTGTGACGATGTGAAAAAACTCGTGAGCCACCACATCCTTAATCGTTTGAGCAAGGGCAGCTATGGGAGTTTCAGGCAGGACACATACGGTAGAGGTATTGTGCTCTAAAGCGCCAAATCCGCCACTGCCGCCAAATCCTTTGGTCAAATAAATGAGAATCGAATATTGATCCGTAGGCAAGTCGCCACCTAAATAATCAGAAGCTGCGGGGAACAGCTCGTCAACCAAGTCCAGCACTTCGGTGGCCTTCACTTTTCCCGTAGGGGAATAAACTGAGACGACGATTCGGGTATCGTCTACATACATTGCCGCGGTATCGGGCACGCAGTAAAGCATGGGGCAATCGTGGAGCTGGAAGTAATCCTTGGCTGTAAATACATCCAGAGAATCACCGGTGCTTACTCGCGGTAGAGAGGTTTCTCCGTAAAATTTCTCAGGTCGGAGAATCTCTACTTCGTAAGGTGATTTTTTTAAATGATCGAGGTAACCGACAAAACCAAACGTATTGAGAACTACATTTTCGCCTGCCTCTATATTCGTTCCGGCCGGTTCGAATATGCCCGCAGCTCGTGGTTCATCAAAGCTGTCCTTTACTTTGTAATTGAGGTAGCTCAGGCCTTTCGCATTCGCAATCTGCCATCGGTTTTCATCCAATTTTTCGATGGGAAGTTCTACACCCGTTGAATCGAAGGCTTTGATATCCTCAACGAATCGACCGAAGTCGCTGATGCTATAAGTACCCGGAATAATTTTGGGCATATTGTAAATCACCGTATCTCGGTAGATGGTCGGGACAAAAAGATTTACCTCGACTTGGTCATTTTCAATGTTTTTCAAGTCGAGTTTTAGGATGTATCCTTTTGGATCATTGGCGGAAGCCATGGAAACGCAAAGGGTGAGGAGGGCAAGAATTAAATTTTTCATATGTATGTTTATACTCGGCAAAGATAAGTCGAGAGGGAGCGGTGTTTGCTCCGATTAGAAACTTTTAAGACCGTCCATGGAGATTTACAAAAGATTTACCCCCGAACAGAACGAGTATGGTGCGTTTTACGCCAACTATTTAAAGAATGTGGAAGGCATGACGATATCTGAAGCACTCTGGGCTGATATTGACATGTTTGAGAATTTGGCCAATCTCGAAGGGTTGGATATCCACACTTCTTATGAACCCGGAAAATGGACTATCGCTGAATTAATGCTTCATTGCATTGACACGGAAAGGGTTTTTGCAGGTAGAATTTTACGGCTTTTGCGAAAAGATAAAACGCCCCTTTCCAGCTTTGATCAGGACCATTTTGTGTTGAATTCGAATGCCAAGAATCACACCGTTTTAGATCTTGTGAGACAGTGGGATGTGGGGCGCGATTTCACTAAGTCTTTATTTCTGAATGCCGATGACAGTGCAATGGAATTCATTGGAAGCGCCAGCGGATACCCCATATCGGCAAGAGCTCTGGCACTGATTATCCCAGGGCATAACCTGCACCATTACAGAATTCTACGAGAAAGGTACGGGCTGGATATTTAGATCGACTCCGCTTCGACGCTCTTCACTTCGGGCAGTTCCGTCGTGAGGAGGGCTTGAATGCCGTCTTTTAACGTAACGGTAGAAGAGGGGCAGCCCGAGCATGAACCGCGAAGTTGAACTTTCACCACCCCATCCTTGAAGGACACAAAATCAATGGCACCGCCATCGCTCTCTACCGCAGGTTTCACATATTCATTGAGTAAGTGACGAATGGCATCGTCGTACTCACTGGGTTCAATGGGCTCAGTAGCCTTCACTTCTTCAGCTACAATTTCCATCTCGGGTATTTTCTCCACAGCCGTTTCGTGCTTGAGCAGAAATTCTCTGACAAATTCGCGCAATTCAAAAGTGATCAAGTCCCAACTGAGATCGGCCGTTTTGGTAACGGTCACAAAGTTGCTCGCGATAAAAACGCCCTGTACGAAAGGAAAGTCGAAAAGCTTTCCCGCCAGCTCTGATGAGCCTTTGGCCTCAGCCGCTGTTTTGTACTCAACGGCATCTGTAGAATTGAAAATTACCCGGTCAGCCACAAACTTCATCGTGTTTGGGTTGGGGGTGAGTTCGGCGTATATACTGGTTGGAAACATGTCCTTTAGATTATTCGTATTTTTGCAAAGTTAATACAGCAGATCGAACCTTTTGTTCAAATCACAAACATACAAGCCATCCGTTTTTGCCAGAAGCCTCAGCCTTCTGTTGGCGTTCACTTTTATAGTGCACACGGGCTACGTGAATGCGACTACTATGGAGTGTTACACTTCGGGAAGGAGTGAGGTGAGCTTATCACAAAAGGATTTTTGCTGTGCGGTGGAAGCACTTGATTTTTCTTCGGTTTCGCCTAAATGCTGTGCTTTTGAAAAAACGGAAAAGGTATTCGATGGCTTTACCGGTGAGCATTCTTTTGACCTAAAGAAAATTTCTTTGTTAAGCTTGTCGGTTCGGTCAATTGAAATTTTGGCTCCGCTCTTGAGGAAAGCCGACATTACCTCTCTAAAATCACCGCCTGACCCACTCAGCGGCTTCTCACTACTTAAATACATCTCTGTTTTTCGACTTTGATTTTGAGGATGATCATCTCTGATTCATCACTCATCAAATTCGCAAAACATGAAAAATTCAATCATCTTATTTCTGATGTGCTTTGCTTTAAGCGCGTCGGCCCAAATTACGGGAGTCGTTACTGATTCCGAATCGGGCAATTCTCTTCCGGGTGCAAGTGTCGTTTGGCTGGGAACTACCGATGGAACGATAACCGATGCCTCGGGAAGCTTCTCTCTGGAAGTTTCCAAAGAACTACCCGCCGATTTGGTCATTAGCTACGTCGGTTTCAATAAGGACACGATACAGGTTTCTTCGCCGACTCAAAAGCTATCCATTTCCCTAAGCACTTCTGTGGAAATGCAAACTGTGGAAGTGACAGAGGAGAGGAATGCTTTCACCATGTCGGCTACAACCCAACTCAATACGGAAAGTATAAGTCGGGCAGTGCTGCGCAAGGGCGCCTGCTGCAACCTCTCAGAGTCGTTTGAGACCACTGCCTCTGTGGATGTGGTGCTCAATGATGCCGTAACGGGGACGCGAAAAATCCAGATGCTCGGTCTTGATGGGATTTATGTCCAGAATCTATTTGAGGGAGTACCCTTCACCCGTGGGCTTTCCAATGTGATGGGTTTTGACCAGATACCTGGCCCATGGATCAACTCTATTCAATTGACAAAAGGAGTGGGGAGTATTACCAACGGTCGTGAAAGCATGACAGGTCAAATCAATCTGAATTTCCTACCGCCTGATGGAACGGAAACCATCTATTTCGACCTTTTTGGCAATAACCAAGGACGATACGAAGGGAATCTGATCTGGACCAAACCACTGAACGCAAAGTGGTCTACGGCTATCTTTGCCTCTACACATATCCAGAATCAGAAGGTCGATCAAAACGAAGATGGCTTTCTCGATATGCCCACCAGAGAAGGGTTTAAAGTCATGAATCGGTGGAAGTATTTTAGTGAAAACTTTCGCTCGCAAATCATAGCCTCCTACAAAACGGAGGAGCGCACATCGGGCCAGTCTACCTTCAATTTTGATGAAGACTTTGGTTCTGAAAACGCTTACGGTTTCGGGCTGGACTTTGAGCAGGTGGAGGTGATCGCCAAGGCTGGGATACTGTCCAAAAAACGTCTGGATCGAAGTCTAGGAATTCGCACGGTATTCTCAAATACCCAAGTGGATTCCTATTTTGGAAACAACGCCTACGTCGGCGAGGAGAACAATGCTCGGATCAATGTTCTTTTTGATCAGAAGTTCACGGAGTACAGCGACCACAAGATGTCAGTTGGAGCTCAGTTTCTGTACGATGAGTTTAGAGAGTCTTTTGCCGATTCAGTTTTCAATCGCATCGAGCGCATCCCGGGAGTATTTGCCGAATACACATACGATCGACCTCGTTTCACCTTGGTTCTCGGGGCGCGGTACGACGACCACAATCTTTTTGGTGGACAATTTTCGCCACGATTGCACGCCAAGTACAATTTAAAACCTCTCACTACGATTAGAACCACACTAGGAAAAGGGTACAGGTCGGCCAATGCTTTTGGTGATCAGTTGGGCTTGCTGGCGAGTTCCCGACAAGTCCGCGTGCTGGAAGCTCCGCTATCAGAAGAAAGCTGGAACACGGGTGTTTCTTTCTTGCACAAATTTGATTTGTTCGGTCGACAGGCGGTGATCAACACGGATTACTACTTTACCTTTTTTGAGAATCAACTCATCGTTGATCGCGATTTTGATGCTCGCCAATTGCTTTTTTACAACCTCGACGGTGAGTCTTTTGCCCACAGTTGGCAGGCCGATTTTCAGGTCGAGCCGCTCAAGGGCCTGGGGATGAAATTCTCTTACAAGTACCAGATCATCGAAACAGACTACATCGAAGGAAGGCTTGACAAGCCACTCATCCCGAGACATCGGGCGCTCTTCAATGTTGGGTATACCACCAATAACGGATTATGGTACTTGGACTTCACAGCCAATTACTACGGAGTATCGAGATTGCCGGGGACAGAGATGAACCCCGAAGAATTCAGGATCAATGTAGAGAGCGAAGCTTTCTTTCTTTTCAATACGCAAATAAACCGAACCATTGGGAATTTTGAAATCTACGCCGGATCAGAAAATCTGGGGAATTTCATCCAGGCCGATGCTATCGTAGACGCAGAGAATCCCTTTGGCGACTTTTTTGATGCAACAATGATTTATGGACCTTTAAATGGGCGCACCGTATATTTGGGAGTGCGCTTTAAACTTGAAAAACAAAAAAAATGAAAAAAGTACAATTGATTTTGGCCTTCTGCGCCATCGCCATGATTTCCTTCGCCAACAACCCTGGCGAAATTACTGTAAAGTCTTCCGTTGTATGCGACATGTGCAAAGAGACGATTGAAGAAGGCTTGGCCTACGAGAAAGGCATCAAGCGCGTAGCCGTAGATGTAGAGGCCAATACCATTTTCGTGAAGTACAACGACAAGAAGTTAAGCGACGAAGAAGTAAAGAATCTCATTGCGGGACTTGGCTATGCGGCCGATGAGGTGAAGCCGGTGAAAGAGGCTTACGATAACCTGCACGGATGCTGCAAGATGCCAGGCGCTTGTGGAGATAAGTAAACCGATCATCCATGCCGTGAATGGCATGGCTCCTTTTCTCGAAGAAGATGTTTGGGTAGCACCCAATGCTACCATTGTAGGTGAGGTGCACATCGGTGCGCGAAGCAGCATCTGGTACCAAACGGTTTTGCGCGGCGATGTCGGCAAAATTGTCTTGGGGAATGAAGTGAATATTCAGGATGGATCCGTCCTCCACAGCACCACGGGAAAGAGTCAGGTTATTTTGGGAAACCGCATTTCGGTGGGTCATCGCGCCATCGTGCATGGCTGCACCGCCGAGGATGACGTGCTCATAGGAATGGGTTCAATCGTGATGGACAATGCCTATTTGGAAAGAGGAAGCATTGTAGCAGCGGGAGCGGTAGTTTTGGAAAATTCCCGCGTGGAATCGGGTTGGATTTGGGCAGGAGTTCCGGCTAAGCCGGTTAAGAAAGTTCCGCTTGACGTTGCTCTTAGGATGATCCAAGGAACGGCAAGCGGATATGTGCAGTATAAGGAGTGGTTTAAGTAAGGCGCTTTTTCTCCAACTTCAATTTCTCACCAAAAAACAGCTTGGTGCTTTGCTCGAATGAGTTCGTCTTTTCGGAAACGAAGAAGTGGTGATCTCCGATGAGCTTGCTCGAGGAAAAACCACGTTTTTGCAATTCTTCTTGCAGGCTCTTTGCCACGATGGTAGAGGAATCGATCACCTCGGTTTTTTTAGAATAGAACGATTCAACTTCTGGTTTGATCAACGGAAAATGGGTGCATCCCAAAATGAGCGCTTGAATCCCTTTGAGCGTGCTTTTCTCCAGATAATTGTTGATGATGGCCTGAGAAATTCGGTTGTTAAAGAAGCCTTCTTCAATCATCGAAACGAGTAGGGGAGTGGCCAGCATCGATACTTTCAGGTTGGGGTTGTTCTTCTGAATTCGCTTGGCGTAGCTCCGACTGTTTACGGTGGCCTTGGTACCAATCACTCCGATTTTACCTTTTTTGTATTTCTTCGCTGCGTATTCTACGGTAGGGTCAATCACATTGATGACGGGAATATCGTCAGGAGCGATTTCCCGCACATTGGGGTAGGCTGTCGCCGAAGCTGAGTTGCAGGCTATGACAATTGCCTTGCAATCATTCTTAAGTAAGAACCGCGTGATTTTTTCAGAATAGCCCTGAATCGTTTTACCGCTTTTTTCGCCGTAAGGCAAATGAGCCGTATCTCCGAAGTAGATGAGCCGTTCATGGGGCATCAGCTCATTGATAGCGGCAGCTACGGTGAGGCCACCAATACCGGAATCGAAAATGCCTATGGGTCGGGAGTCAGATTTCATTGCACAAAAAAAGGGATGTCTAAGATAACATCCCTTTTCGGTTTAATATTTTGTTTGGCTTAAAGTCCTAATTGAACTTTCACTTTCGCCGTTACATCTTCGCCACCTGCAAATAGCAGACTGCCATTGCTAGCATCAAAGATATAAGCGTAATTACCGGCCTCGCCTACGGCTACTGCTGCAGTTCGTACTTTTTCGAACATACCCGCCATCAACTCATTTTGCTTCGTTTCGATCTCCGTGTAAGCGGTTTGCTGAAATTCTTGGATTCGACGTTGCAAATCCTGAATCTCACCGGCAGCGCTGGCCTGCATAGCTTCTGACATTGAAGTGTCACTCTCGAACTCAGCAACTTTTGCTTGGTACGTTTCAACCATTTTATTCAAACGGCCTTCCAATTTCTGCTGTAGTTCTTGGATTTCTTTTTCGGCAGCGGCTCTTTCGGGCAAGAGGGTTACGATTTCTTCAAAGTTAGCGTGACCCAATTTTTGTGCTTGGGCATAAGCGGTCGCTCCAATGATCAATAATGCTGCAATGATTAGCTTTTTCATTTCTGTGTTTTGTTTACTAAATGTCTGGTTTCTTGGGTTAACGACGGGGTGTTTGTCCGCCTTTACTTTCATCTTGGCGCGGTGTATCGGTTCCGCTGTCTTGATCGCTGTCATCACTGTCGTCGCGGTCGCTTGCACTGACGCCAAGTCTGCTTAAAACCCGATCGCTCTTGTCATAACGAGGATCGGCATATAAGATGTTTGATTGTCCTGCTTTGTCAAATATAACTGAGAATCCTCCGCCATCAGCAACTTGTTTAATCGCCTGAAAAACTTCTTCTTGAATAGGTTGGATCAATTCTTCTCTTCTTCTGAAAAGGTCTCCGTCTACTCCGAAGCGCTGTCTTTGTAATGCTTTTGCTTCTTCTTCTTGACGAATGATTTCATCCTCTCTCTCTTTTCGCATATCTTCTGTAAGAAGAACTTTCTCGGCTTGATATGCTTTGTAGAGTCGATCGATTGCCTCGTAGCGCTGCTCAATTTCTTTTTGCCACTGGCTGAAATTCGATCCAACTCTTTTTGGGCATCTTGATAAGACTCGAGATTCTTCAAGATGTAATCGGTATCGACATAGGCATATCTCTGAGCTGAAATAGTCAAACTGGAAAGAGTGGCTATTGCTAGGAAGAAAAATGCTTTTGAAATTTGTTTCATGTCTTAATGATCAGGCCCTTAGAGGGGCAGCGAATTTACAATATTTTTACAGTTCTCCAAGATTCATGCCAATGGTAAAGTGAAACTGTCCTTGTGGCATGGTCGGTCGGCCGGGTACATCATCAAATCGCCAACCGTAATCCAGTCCCATCAAACCAAACATTGGAAGGAAAATTCTTACCCCCAATCCTGTGGATCGGTACATTCTGAATGGGTCGAAATTCTCTATTCCATCATAAGTATTTCCTGCTTCTAAGAAACCCAAAGCAAAAATGGTAGCAGAAGGGTTAAGCGACAGCGGATACCTCAACTCCAAAGTTTGTTTCATTACAATATTTGCTCCTTCCGGCGGAGAAAGGCTTAAGTCATCGTAACCTCTAAGGGCAATGATTTCCCGACCATCCAAAGCAAATCCGGTGAGTGCAGCTCCTCCAAGGTAGAAGCGCTCAAAAGGAGAGATTCCTTTATCGCGGCTGTAGTATCCTAAGAATCCAAATCCTGATCGAGTCATCAATACGAGCTTGGGAGCCAATTCGGTGAACCACTCGGCAGTCAATTTCCATTTGTAATATTCCGCCCACTTGTAGCGCGTTTGTTCTGTGATATCACCTGCGTAATCTATGCCATCCCAAAGCGAATAGGGCATAGTGAACTTCGTATTGAATCGAATGTTTGAACCCCAACGAGGGAAAATAGGATCAAAAACAGAGTTCCTCGAAATGTTCATAATGAACGAGAGGTTATTCGATGTTCCGTTTTGGAAAGCAAAGATTCCTGTTCCACCTCCGCTTCTAAAGTTTCTGATATCGTAATACAGGTAGCTCACTCCCAAAGCAGTTGGAAGTAGTCATCAGGCCAGCCCAAACGCTTTCCTAAACTTACATTACCTCCCGTGATGTAGAGAGCCTGTCTTTCAGCACCTTGTTCTTCTTGTTGCTTGGTCACCCCATTGGTTTGAACTGAGCGCTGGAAACCTACGGTAAACGCATTTGCCTTTTTGCCTCCAAGCCAAGGTTCGGTAAAAGAGATATTGTAGGACTGGAAGAAACGTCCGTTGGATTGCGCTCTGAGCGAAAGGCGTTGACCATCTCCTGCAGGAAGGGGATTCCAAGCTCCTTTTTTGAAAAGCTTGCTCATGCTAAAGTTGGTAAGGGATACCCCTAAGGTCCCGACAATTCGTCCGGCACCCCACCCACCCGATAGCTCAATCTGATCGGATGGTCGCTCGGCGACCGTGTAGATGACATCAACCGTACCGTCTTGATCGTTTTGCACCGGATTTACATTAAACGCTTCCGGATCAAAATACCCCAATTGAGCAAGCTCTCGTTGGGTACGAATAATGTCCGATCGACTAAAAAGCTCTCCGGCTTGGTTTTAATTTCTCTTCGAATTACGTGATCGCTCGTTTTGGTATTTCCTTTTACGATCACTCGGTTGATTCGGTATTGACGCCCCTCGTAAATTCGAATTTCCACGTCAATGGTATCATTCGTCACGTTCTTCTCTACAGGAATGGCTTGAAAAGCAAGATAACCATCGTCCAAATATAAGGAGCTCACGTCACCTCCGTTTGGATTCATAAAGAGACGACCTTCAAACTTTTCCTGATCGTAAATCTCTCCGCGCTCTATCGCCAAAATGCTCGATAATTTGGACGAACTGTATTTCGTATTTCCAACCCATTCTACATTACCAAAGTAGAATTGATTGCCCTCTCGGATATAGACATCAATATGTACGGTCCCATCGGGATTGCGGTACACGGAGTCGTTCAGAATCTTCGCGTTGCGGTAACCCTCTTTGTTGTATGCATTGATGATATTCTTGAGGTCGCTTTTGTACTCCTCCCTGATGAATTTTGATCTTTTGAAGACTCTTAAAACGCTCTTTTCTTTGGTCTTCTTCATTGATCTCAGGAGCTTTCTTTCGTTCAGCTTTTCAACTCCGATCAAGTTGAGGTCACCAATTTTGACCTTTTCTTTCTTGTCGACGGCTATCACTAAGTACTCGCTGTTTGCCACCAATGTATCCGGCACTTGCGTGATTTCCACAAAGGCGTCCAAGTATCCCTTCTCTTTGTAGTGCCCCTTGATTATGTTCGAGGTATTTGTCAGAAGGTTTTCGTTTACAATCGTACCGCGAATCAGGTTGATCTTCTCGCGAAGCGTTTCTGCTTCTCCCTTTGAAATACCATCAAACTTGAATCTAGACAAGCGGGCTCTTTCGGTTAGCTGAATGTTCAGGAAAATCTCGCTTCCTCTTACTTCCGTGGCCTTAATTTGGATATTCTCAAAGAGCTTTTGTTTCCAAAGGTTTTTGATGGCCTTGGAGATTTCCTCTCCGGGAATGGTAATGGTTTCTCCGATAGATAATCCGGAAAATAGAATGATCGCCTTTGAATCGAGATTTTTGGCTCCTGAAACGGTTATACCTCCAATGGTAAATTCCTTCGGAACCCGATAGTCTACTTCTAACTCACCTAACCCCACCTGCGCTTTGAGCGATGTAGTGCACAGCATAGCAAAGGCAACAATGCCAATGAGTAACCTAACAGGTAATTTGCTCGCTGATTTTCCCAAATCTTCTTTCACGATTTTGATAAACTACAATTGCCTCAAAGAAATCTTCTTTTTTAAAGTCAGGCCAAAAAACTGAGGTGAAGTATAACTCACTATATGCTATTTGCCAAAGCAAAAAGTTGCTGATTCTTTTTTCCCCACTGGTTCTGATGAGTAGTTCGGGATCAGGAATATCGCGGGTTTCAAGGTAAGAATGGATGGTGTCTTGATTGATTGAGTCAATGCTCAATTTATCATTTTTAACATCTTCACTTATCGCTTTTATCGCCCTTGTTATTTCCCATCTCGAGCTATAGCTCAATGCTAAAACAAGTGTTATTCTTTTGTTATCCTTCGTACGCTCAATAGCTTGAGTTAGTGTTTCTCGACAATTTTCGGGCAAAAGGTTTAAGTCGCCGATGGCTTGGAGTCTCACTTCTTTGTCCTGTAGCTCGTCTATTTCTTTAACAATGGTTTGCACCAATAAATCCATCAGTGCTGACACTTCCTCAATGGGTCGATCCCAATTCTCTGTGCTGAACGCATAGAGCGTCAGGTATTTCACTCCAATATCCCCGGCTGCCGAAAGTGTTTCTCTTACAGCCGTCACACCGTTTAGGTGACCAAAAATCCGCATTTCGCCTTGAGTCTGCGCCCAACGCCCGTTGCCATCCATAATCACGGCTACGTGCTTTGGAATTCTCTTGGGGTCTATTTGGTCTTTGAAGCTCATTTTTTGAAGGTGCGCAAAGGTCTTAAAAATTCGGACATTCTAAAAGGCCATTAGTCAAAGGCTGTGGGGCACTTAACTTGCGGTTGACCTATTTTGTAAGTTAGAATAAGTCCCGTGAAAATATACCAATCTTCACGATTTGATTCACCTCTCTGCATACCTGTATTGGTGCCGTCAGGCCCTGTGGCAACGATGCTCCTATCAGCCAGCTCGGCAGATAAAGGTCCGTTCTCTTCAATCAAAATTCCCTCATCGACATAAACAGTGCTCACATCATCGAGGTAATCGGTAAAGGTTCGGCGCATTCCCCATTCTAATGAACCGGCAAAATTGCCTGCTATATTGAATTTGAAACCAACACCAAAGGGAATGGCGATTTGCGTGAGGGAGTATCGATCTTCGAAACCCTCAATTCCTTGGCCTTCGGTGCCCAAAGGCTGGAGGTCAATCCATCGGTCGTCAAACTCAGCCTCGGGATTGTGACGGAACAGAGCGAGACCAATAAACAAGTAAGGTGAAGAAGGTCGGCGTCGGTCGCCGATCTCGTACGTCAAAAAGTTAATCTCTATTTGACCCGAGAATTCGAAAATGTCGTTTCTGAAATTTAAGTTCCGATTTTCTTGCCAAGTATCTTTGGAATCTGCGTCATTAGCGTAAAGCCTGTTGTAAAGGATGGATCCTTTGAAGGCCACTCTGTCATTAAAATTGTAGCGATAGATCAAGCCACCGCCCAAGTTTAAGCCCGGGTTGAAGTGAAACCGCGGGTTGATGTCACCAATGTAATAGCTGGTGCCGACCATCAGCCCTACCTCGTGGTATTGAGCCTTGGCCGCGACCGATAAGAGAATGGATGCTATGATCAATAATTTCTTCACGTAAGCTACTATCGCCTTTAGACTGGTTTTATTGTGTTTTGAGTGGCTGCAAAAGTAGGAAATGCAGTGGATTAGTTTCTTTTATCAAATCCCCAAGCGAGTTTATTCCGCATGGTATTGAGAAAAGTATGCCCCTTGGGTTTGAGAAGGCTTATGGTAAAGGGTGACTTTGAAATTTGAATTTCCTCGTTTGGGAAGATGGTTTCGGGTCGGCTATCAATGGCGAGGAGGAAATTGTCGGTTCTCCCGTCTGCACGCAATTTAAGGGTGACACTGTTGGAAACCACTACAGGTCTTACATTCAGATTGTGTGGCGCTATTGGGGTAATCACAAAATTTTCGGAGCCGGGGACTATAATGGGTCCGCCGCAACTCAGACTGTAAGCCGTTGATCCTGTCGGAGTGCTGATTATCAGTCCATCTGCCCAGTAGGTATTCAGGAATTCATCATTGACGTAAGTCTCAATTTTAATCATCGAGGCCGTGTCCTTCTTGTGAAGGGTCACTTCATTCAATCCGAAATTCAGTTTCCCAAAAACGTTTCTCGACGTTTCGACTTGAAGCAAATTTCGTTTGTCTACTTCGTAGTCTCCGCTTTCTAAGCAGGTGAGCACTTGAGTCAATTCATCTACTGAAAGGCTCGAGATAAATCCGAGCCTTCCCGCGTTTAGTCCCACAATCGGCACATTGGAATCCCTCACCAGTGTCACCGTGTCCAATAAAGTACCGTCGCCTCCTATGCTCACCAAGCAGCAGTAATCTTTGATTTCGACATCTTCTCTGTTAAACGTATGGTAACCCGATTTCAGGTAACCTTCTTGATTTAAATAACGGGCGTATCTCTCGTAGATCACGGGCTCAAATCCCCGATTTTCTATGATATCTAGAATCCCTGCAATCTCATTATTGAGTTCGTTTTGGAATGGTTTACCGTATATGGCGATTTTCATCAAAATGCTTGTTTGAAGTGAACGAATATAGACTGGTCTCCCACAGCATTTATGGAACCTTCTACCCGTACCACTTTATCGTAATATGTTACCAAATCAAGGCCAACGCCTAAACTATAAAGGTATTCATTCACCAGCGAATTGTTAGTGGCGAATTGCTCTCCGTCCACATAACCTACATCGAAGAACAGGTTTGCATAAAGGGCGACGAATGTTTTGCTGAATTTTTCAGAAGGAACAAACGGAATATTGATTGATTTTGGCTTGAGAATCTCAAACTTCAGATTGGATTGCAGAAGACCAAATGACGTTCCATCGATAACGTAAAGTTCATACCCTCTTACGAAATCGCTGTAGCCCAAACCCCTTAAAAGGTAATAAGGCGGTTCATCCCAATTGATCTTTCCCTCCACGTTGTGAGCTACATACCAGCGATTGGCTACTTTAAAGTGGTGTCGGTATCCGGCAAATGTGGTGAAAAGGCCCAAACCCTCGCGGTTTACGATACCCAAGCCGTCTTGGCTCAAGGTTCCGTAAAGAAGAATTCCTTTCAAAGGGTAACGACGGTAGTCCCTGGTGTCGTAGCGAATGGAGTAAGAGGCTCTCAGGAATTTTGAGCTGGCACCACCACCTGTAAAATAGTCGGGCTGCAACAATGGAATGGTGTCATTAACCCTTGCATCAAAATAACTGACTTCAAAATAATGCCGGAGGTAAATATTTTCTCTGTAGCTCAATCCGGCTTTATATTGAAAGTACTGTCGGGCTTTATCTTCCGGATTATTGTAAAAAAGCCGTTCGTTGTTTTCAGTATTGTAGACTATTTCATTGTTTTCAAAATAGCCCGCGCTAAAGTGAAGCCCCAGCGTTTGCTTTTTATTGAGATTGGGTATGGACCAACTGGCACTGTATTTTTTGGTGTAACCAAAACGCAAAGTGAGCGAAAGATCTTGGTTCAATCCCCTGAAATTTTTGTGTGATACGGCCATTCCATAATTAAGCCAGCGAAGCTCCTTGGTCTCCCACCATGTGTTGAAATTTGTCTGAGCGATTTCAAAAATCGGAACGGGGTAGATGTACCAGCGCTCTTGAACGGTAATCAGCACGATCACACGCTTGTTATCAATTTGGATGGGTTCTATTTCTACAAAATTGAACAAGCCCAAATTCATCACGTTGTTCTCAGACTGCTCCATTCCGGCTTGCAGGTTAGACCAATACAAGGTATCGCCTAAGGCCAGAGTGACTTCGCGAAGAATGATCCGTTCTTTGGTGAGTTTGTTTCCTTCAATGATAAAATCGGTAATGATTTTTTGGCCCGTCGTGTCGAGTTGAATGGATTCTACCAATTGGCCTTGAGCCGAAAATAGCGCAAAGAATCCCAGTATAAAGGCAAAAAAACGAACCTTAATCGACAATGGCTAGAAGTTTATGTAGCGCATTAATTCTTCGTAGCGGTCTTTGATCATTTCGTCAAAGTCAGACTTATGGAAGGAAGCCGATATGATGTAATCGTAGCGATTAAAGGTTTGGATAATCGCATCGATATTCGTCAGGTTGAGCTTTAGCGTAAGCTCTATTTTTTGCGAATCGGGAACCGAAGTAACATTGGCACTCAAAATCTTTGCATCATTTCCCTCTACGATTTGAGAAATTTCCACAAGGGAATAATCGGTTTGATTTAATTCCAAAACTACAATACCACCCGGCTGCATTACTGAAGCCATGTGAGATAACTCCCGCACCAAGCAGTAGATGCTCACTACGCCCATATAATTGTTCTCATTGTCGAGAATAGGGATAGCACTAAGCTGAAACTCCGCAGCCACACGAATCAAATCATAAGCGTGCTGATCCTTTTGCACGTAGATCATTTGCAAGTTTCTACAGCAATCTTTTAAGGGAGCTTCAGGGTCTTCAATTTCCATCACAGCACTGTCGGAAATCAATCCCAAAAATTCATTTCCATCGACCACGGGTAGCTGCTTCATCTTAAACTCATCCAAGAGTTGCATGGCAAAAAGCGCATTGTCACTACCGTCCAGGGTAGGAATCTCATCACTAATTAAATCTGCTGCTCTCATGAGTTAAAACTTTACGGTTCTTTAAACGCTTACCTTTGTGCACCGAATTTTGCAATATATGCGAAAGATGACAAAACTAAGCGTCAATATCAACAAGTTTGCCACCCTAAGGAATGCACGGGGCGGTAATAATCCCGATTTGGTAAAAGTAGCAATCGACTGCCAGTCTTTCGGGGCTGAGGGAATTACCATTCACCCCCGTCCCGACGAGCGCCACATTACCACGCAAGATGTATACAATCTAAAACCGATTATCACTACGGAATACAACATCGAAGGCTATCCCGACGACAGGTACATCAAGCTGGTAGCTGATACGCGACCCGAGCAGGCCACTCTGGTTCCCGATCCACCCGATGTCTTAACATCCAATGCAGGTTGGGACACCAAAAAGGAGAGGCAACTGCTTCAAGATGTAATTGGTCAGCTAAAGGAGAGTGGATGCAGAGTGAGCATTTTCGTCGATCCTGATCCCGAGATGGCAGCTGCCGCCAAAGAAACGGGAGCAGATAGAATTGAGCTCTACACAGAAGCCTACGCTCGTGGGTACAAGAAAAATCGCGAGGAGGCAATAAAGCCATACATGGAAGCGGCGATTGCAGCCCAAGAAGCAGGCCTTGGAATCAATGCCGGACATGACCTTGATTTGGAGAATCTGCGGTATTTCCATCTCAATATTCCATCCTTATCGGAAGTGTCCATCGGTCATGCGCTCGTTTGCGATGCACTTTATTTGGGATTGGAAAATTCCATCAGACTTTATAGAAAAGAATTGAGATGAAACTTGCCTTTAAGAAAATGGGGTCAGGAGAACCCTTGATTATTTTGCACGGCCTCTTTGGTTCGTCAGACAATTGGCAAACCTTGGGAAAAGAGTTTGCCGAAGACTTTTCTGTTTACTTGGTCGATCAACGAAATCACGGTAGGTCACCCCATAGCGATGAGTTCAATTACGACCTTCTGGCCACAGACTTGAATGAGTTTATGGAAGAGCACGCCATCCCTAAAGCCACATTAATTGGCCACAGCATGGGCGGTAAGACCGTCATGCGTTTTGCTCAACTTTTTCCCGAAAAGGTGAAAAAGATTGTGGTGGCTGATATGGGAGTAAAGGCCTATGCGCCTCATCACCATGAGGTGCTACGGGCTTTTCACGCCATTGATCCCGATACGCTGGATTCACGCTCGGAGGCCGAAGAGCGAATAGAGTCGATCATACCGGAATTCGGGGTGCGTCAGTTTTTGCTCAAGAATCTCTACCGTAAGAAAGAGGGCGGATATGGGCTTCGGGTAAACTTTGAGGTAATGGAAGAAAAGATGGATCGGATTCTTGAGGCACTCCCTTCAGATCGTTCGGAAGTAGATGCTCTTTTTATTCGCGGAGTGAAATCTAACTACATTCCCGATGCCGATTTTGATCAAATCAGAATGATTTTTCCAAAAGCCGAATTTGCTGATTTGCAAGCGGGGCATTGGCTTCACGCCGAAAAGCCTGCAGAATTTTATACTGAAGTAAAAAAATTTGTAACCAACTGAAATCAGCTTCCGTAATAGGTGCAGGATTTCATTAATAAGGTTTAATTGGTGATTAAGGTAGAAAGGGCTCAACGCAAGTTGAGCCCTTTCTTATTTTGGTGTTTTTTGAAACGATCTATTTCGAAATAGCCAACCGCTGCACTCCACTTCTACTTCCTTCATTGTACTGCAAAAGGTAGAGTCCTGCAGGAAGATTTGAAACGTCTAGAACAAGCCTATTAGATCCGTTGAATGAGTTAATATTCTTCTGACTAATCACCTTCCCGTCGAGCGAATAAACCGACACAATTGCCGCGCTTCCTCCTCCGTCAAATTCTAATGTTATCTGATCGGTAGCGGGATTCGGATAAAGCTTGATTTCCGTTTCAACTAAATCGTTCGTACTCAAGGTCACCTCGTTGTAGCGAGCTGTAAATTCCTGGTGAAACAAGTTCGCGATGGTCGCATCGTGAATAATCAGCGTGTTCTCGTCGTTTACCGATTCGGCCGAAGATGTCCAGTTGTGAGAACCTGTAATGACTATTGGGTCTGCATCGGGCTGACTGTGGTCAATGATTCCATACTTGTGGTGAAGCTGGCCAAAGCCTTCGTGAGACACTACGTTAATTCCTTCGTCCACGAGGTACTGGAAATCAGAACCTGTTGTGTTGACATCATTGATCAATCCTCTCGGCTGCACAAAGAGATTAGCCGCATCTACAATAGCATCTGCGAGAATATTACTCGTGATTAAAAGAAGGGCAAATTCGAGATCGTATTCGGTGGTTTCAATCGCCTCGGCTATTGCCGTGGTGGTATTATCGCTTGGCGAGAAATAAAGCTCAATGTTCTTCCCGCCTATGATAAATTTCTCGGGAGTGTTTCTCATTTTCAGTTCACCAAAACGCGAATTTTCGAGATCCGGTTGTGCTCCTGATCCGCCCCACATTTCTTCAAATTCAATGGTGTATGCTCTTGCCAAAGATTGATCCTTAATGATGATCATATTATTTGGATCGGTAAAGAGGTTACCTGTGGTGAAATTGGTCGATCCGGTTAGTACCAATGCGCTGTCTACATTATTGCGATCTACAATGATAAACTTGTTGTGCATCCCGCTGCTGGTAGAATTTTGTCTTTGCAAAACGGGAATCTCATCATTGAGATTGGCCAAAGCCGTGTTTGCCGTCTGTCCTTCGGCGATGTATCGGATGGTCACTCCTCGATCATAGGCATTGTTTATTGCCTGTACGATTGTGCCGCTGTTGATATTGTAAGCAGCCACATCGAGCGTGCTCATGGCACGGTCTATTTGTGCCACGATGGTATCATCAGTCGCATTGAAAAGGCTAATAGCATCTACCCCTGTCGAAACAGAAGTATCAACCGAGCGATTGAAGTAAACCGCGATGTCTCCCGAAGATTCAGAAACGGTGCTGAACGTACCGGTAGCACTGGCGGTGTCTTCTCCGTTTACCGAAAAAACGCGGCAAAAATAAGGTGTTCCCGGCTCGAGGCCCGTCAGCTGAATGGAGTGATCAGCCACCGCTTCTTGCACCGAAGTGATTTGACCATAATCAGTAGTCGGTCCGTACTCGACCTCACTGGTAGAGGCTACGTCGGTGCTCCAAGTGAGGGTAAATCCGGTGGTAGAAAGATCGCTTTGTTCGATTTCCGAACCAAAATTGATATTGCTGTCAGAGACTAGGTCTTCTAAAGTTCTAGGTAGCAACTGATAACCACTGAACGGATCGCCAAAACTGAACTGAGAAAGAATTCCGATCAATTCGATCTCTCCCAGAGGTACAAGTTCACCTTGCAAAGGAGAGCTTGCAGGAACATAAATAATTCCCGTTTCTCCCGAAGCTTGGTAATTATAAGTAGAGCTGGCAAAAGTGCTTCCGCCATCGGCAAAGACGGCACCCGATATTTGCACCAACATTCCCTCGTAGGTCTCGTCGAGATCATTTGGCGTAAGCGCAAAGGGTTGAGGCAGCGGATTACCGCTGCTCACTAAGGTCATGGAAGAAATACTCGGACCGACCTCCAGCAGGCTGGCAAATTCTGATATTTCACCCGTTACGGTGATTTCATCTCCCGGCTGCGGGGTAAAAGTCAAGTTATTCCAGTTGAAGCCCGGATAAATTGCAATCCCAGCTGTCTCGTCCTGAATGTAACGGATGCTTCCCAATTCTGCACCGTTGGTTACTATTCCTGTCACCGTTACGGTTTGTCCGACGTTGTAGTTTTCTCTCATATCTGCAATGTTTTCTTGGCCAAAGGCCAAGCCAGAAAGAGTTATAAGAGAATAGGTAAAGACTGATTTTAGAATTTTCATAAAATAGTTTTTAAAGTGTGGCCTTCAGGGAGATACTGAAAGTTCTGGGCAGGCCGAAATAAACTGCCGTTGAGTTGGCATCAAATGCTACAGTTGGCTTGCGAGGTGGACTATTCAGATAGTCTGTGTAACGAGAGCATCCTCCTGCATTGTTAGTGGCATCTGCAATGTAGCGAGTATCAAACAAGTTATCTACAATAAAATTGAACTCCAGTGAAACTTTATCAAAGTCGTATCGGTATCCTGCAAAACACTCATTAATCCATATCCTGGAATTTTCCATGATTGTCGGCCTTCTTTTTCATCTTGAAGTTGAAAGCGGGTCAAAGTTTGCATAATGCTTATCAAAGAATGTGTAGCGTCCTTTGATATAAGCATTCTTTATAAAATCCCATACTGAAGGGAACCACCAATTTGCGTTTGAGGAGCATCACCTACAAAAACTCCTTTCGCATCGAATTTGATTGTCACTAGTGAATCTGTTGGACGGTTGATTGTTATCATCTACAACTGATAACGGTCTCCCTTGGTCATCGAAAAAGTTTACGGTTTTGGCGCTATTCCACCTCCAATCACCAAAGGAGGCAAAAACATCTGCCGTAAGCTTTTTATTGATGACATACTTTGAAGTGAATTCTATCCCTTTATGGATCGCGCTCATATCATTCAAGTTAGCTCGTACGCTAATACCACGGTCCGGAAGAAAAACTCTTACACCTCCGTCTATTGGTCTGTTTTGCCAATCGGTATAGTAGGCGTTCACACTTGCAGAAAAGTTGGAAGTACGGTAGCCATAGCCCAATTCTATCGAGGCGATATTTTCATTTTCAACATCTCTTAAGAATTCATTCAAAACTCCCAAATCAACTACATTCCTAAAACGCGGAGTACGACTGATGTATCCCACATTCATAAATACGTTGTGCTTTTCTTCAATGGTGCGGCTTACTCCTGCCTTTCACGGTGAATCCAGGAATGTTTTTCCATGGAACTTCTGAAACTTGCGATTCAGAATCATTGTAATCTACTCTTCGCGCACCCACGATGAAGCTCTGTCCTCCGGAGCATATGCGTTTAGGTTATTTTGAGGATTTGTGACATATGTAGTATCACCCGAAGTGAAGAAGGTAGCGCCACTCCTGTGGCACGCAGTCGCTGCTACGAGAACGTCTTGCCCATTGTAGAAGAGTACATCACTATAGGCCAATGGCATTTGGAAATCGCTCATCGTCTACAATGAAATCTCTTCGATTGAAGTAATCGATTCGTTTGTAACCTGTTACTACACCCGATAGATTTACAAAAGCTCGCCAATCGTCTTTATTGTACTTTAATTCAGTGAAGAAGGCTCCCCAGCGCATGAGATTCTCGTTGTAATAATTGTAACTATCACCTTCTCGAAAAACGTTTGAATGGCGGTTCAAAACTGTCGATCGAAGGGTAAATCGTCATTCGAAGGTACGTAGTAATCACCACCCAGTAAGTTGTGCACTTCCTGATATTGCTCGGAGGTGTAAGTTCTGAAGTCAAGGCCTCCTGCAAATGTGAGGTTTTCACTAATGGTCCAATCAACTGTGGAAAGCCAACCCAACCAAGAAGTGGTTATCAAAGCTTTTGTTGAGAATCACTCCACTTTTTAATTCATCAGGAACTATTTCGGGAAAATGGGTAGTTGGCCAAAAAGACCTCCAACAGTATTTCCATCGTAGTCTTCCTTGAAAATCTACTTGAAGATTGTCATCATAATCTCCGAAACCCAAGAAGGCACTCTGCTTGTTCCTCCACCTCGACCGAAGCTGTAGTAAACTACATTCGACCAGTACAGATTTTCGTTATATTGTCCAGAAGTCCCGCACGGAAAAAATAGGCTTGTGGTATTTCTTACTCTTTCATTTGGATTCCACCGTTTAGATTACCCCAGTGGTTATTGTATCGATAACCTTTGGAAATAACTCCTGCAGTATCAATGAAATCGTTTTCTGCGAGCAATATCGAAGAATTGACCTTCTGACCAACCATACTGCTCATTTAGATTGGCCAAGTTTGTTGCTGAACTGGTTGATTCAGCATCACTAGAGTGTCGACTTTGAAATGGCCACATTGTATGGAGATAGCCGATTATATAGCTCATCATCTCCTTTAAAAGATCGGCTGCAAAGTCCTCATCATAAGTCGCTATTTTTTGTCGATCCTGCCTCACGCCATATTCCACAGGAGAACCCAAAACACTGCACTGAAACAATGTGATTGCCCAATTCTTTTTGAACCTTACCGTAATAAAAGTACTCTTCTCTGTACTGTTGCTCAGAAAACCCGTCTCCTTTTCTAAATGAACCTGCCAAAGAGAATCCCCATCCATTCTTCAGCCGTCCTGAATTGTATCCAAACGAAGTGCGAAGAGTGTTGAACGATCCATAATCCTGTCTCAAAAAGACACTTTCTTCATTTTCAATACTCTTAGTAATAAAGTTGATGGTTCCACCAATTGCAGGTATTGCTAACCTCGAGGAAGTCATACCTCTTTGCACCTGCATATTTGCCAATACTCCGTCAATTCCAAAAGTATTGGCCCAAAAAACGTTTCCATTGTCCATATTATTGATGGGTATCCCATCAATCATTACGGTAATATTTCGATCTTGAAAACCACTAATTGATACCCTGGCTCCTCCGTCAGTCACCACCCGTTGGGGATACATAAACCCCTGGTGTGGTATTGAGCAAAAGTGGAAGATCATTTGCACCGAGTTCTTGTTTAATTTGTATTGGCGTGATGTTTGAAAACGCCACAGGAGTTTCCGCAGCTATAGCCAAATCGGCTACCACTTCTACTTCTCTCAAGGTAGTGGTCCCCAACTCAAAGTTTACTTGTTTGAATTTATTGTCTACTGCAACTTCTTTTGAAATGGATTCATAACCCACATATGTGGCTGTAAGCGTATAGGTGCCATAGGGCAGCACCAGCTGGTATTTACCATCTATATCGGTTATAACTCCTTTTCCATCTGCGTAAACTACGGCAGCACCGATAAGTGTTTCGCCTGTACTTTTATCCTTAAGGATTCCACTAATGGTTCCTTGATTTTGTGCCATAATAGTCCAGGAAATCATGAACAGGATGGCAGTGATCAATACTCTTCTCACAACGGGTGTTTTTGGGAAAGAAAAATCCCACTGCCGTGAGTGGCAGTGGGATAAATTAGTTGGTGATTTACTGCTTTATGAATCGCGTCGAAAATCCTACGGCGCCTTCCATATTTACATTGATAATGTAAGTTCCTGCAGGAAGGTTATCAAAAGTGATCTCAGCTTGCTCAGCATTGACGATTTTTACCTCGGTAGCAACAAGCGACCGGTCATGTCAAATACTTCAATGCTTTTGATGTTCTTATTGGTAGTCAGCGTCATTGGAGCGTTGCCTACTAAAGGGTTAGGGAATATCTGAACATCTACTGATTCTTGTGAACCACTGCTCAGTGGGAAGCATGCACAGTCGTGAATTCCAAGATTGCTCCATACATCAGTTCCCAATGTATCCCAATCGGCAAGAGGCATAAACTGTGTCGGAATAGTGGTAATACCTCCGGTTATATCAAATTTTCTCACCATGGTTTGATTATCGGTTATAAATGTTCCGTCGGGAGCAGACCATGCAATTCCCGGATCTTCTCCTGGTCTACCAAAAACATCAAAAACCGGAGGTGAAATGCCGTAGTTTACCAAAACCAAAGCATCGTTTCCGTTCATAAAGGTTGGGGCTGGGTAAGGATTATCCAATTGGTCAGCCAACGCTTGTAACTCTGGATCGCAAGCGGGGGATACAAATCCACCCAAATCAATATCTTCCGTTTGTCCGTTAGCAACCACCCAAGTACCATAAGGCTCTATGGTGCCTGATAAATCAGTTTGGTCCGTTACACTGCCTTGACCATTCGACCATCTCTCAAGAATGTAACCATTCAAATCGATCGGTGCGTCAGTAGGATTGTACAATTCGTAAGCCTTGTTGTTGCCCGTTCCAACAACGTACTCAGAAATAAAAATTCTGTCGCACTGCGCGTTGGCAGTTAAGGAAGCCGCTAATACTGCTGCTGAAAGTAAAAGTGTTCTCATGTATTTTAAAATAAGATTTTGAGTCACAAAAGTAACTATTTGACAGGCTCTAGATTAAATTGGTGGTGCGTTGTGGATAAGATTTAATCTAAACTTAATGTTCATCCTTTGATTCTTTCGTCAACATTGAAGTGATGATTTCTCAACAACTATTCAAAACCAAGCCTTTTATTCGCCCTATCTTTGCGGCTGTGAAGGGTCTTGTGCGCATCTCATTCTTTTTTCTTTTCATCGTCTTTCTTGCATTGCCGGAAGGTGTTTTTGCAGGTAGAAACGAGGGAATAAATGTGCAGTATGAGTGCTTGGGTGGCAATGACTACTTAGTCAGTGTTCATCTATTCAGAGATTGTGCAGAATTTACTTCCACCCCTGATTTTTTGGATGTTTTCTTTACTTCTTCCTGTGGTGCCATCGGATTTGTAGAAATTGATTTGCAAGAAAGCTTGGAGGTATCACAGCTTTGCCCCGATTCGCTCCCTTCCAGCAGTTGCAATGGTGGAACACTTCCGGGAGTGAACTTGACTGTCTATAGCGGGGTGGTTAACTTGCCGCCTTGCGCCGATTGGCAAATCATAGTAGCCGAGCAAAACCGAGCAGCGGTCTTAAATTTGGTCGATCCTCTTGGCGACAGCCGTTTGCACGTTGAGGCTTTTTTGAACAATGCCTCCGGAGATTGCAATACCTCACCCCAATTGGGTTTGTTCAATCTGCCTTTTGTCTGCGTGGGCAGCGATTTTTTCTACAATCTTTCTTTCAATGATCCCGATGGAGATAGCTTGGTGTATGCCCTGACACCTGCCTTAACCTCCACCCAGGCTGATATGCCCATGGATATGCCTTACGAGCCGGGTTACTCGCCCGCGGCACCTATTGATAACCTGACATTTAATCCTGAAACGGGCCAAATGGATATGACCCCAACCGCAGAGGGCAAGTATACCATAGTGGTGGAAGTACGGGAATACCGAGACGGTGTCCTGATCGGAGTTGTTTACCTCGATTTCAACGTGATCGTTATTCCCTGTGCCGTTCCTCCGCCCACTCCGCTACCGGGTTCTCTAGAGCAAGTGAGCGGTGGCGGATATCCCATCAGCGACAATCAAATCGGCATTTGTGCGGGAGATGATTTTTGCCTGGAGCTGGACTTTGTTTCAACCGATCCGGCTCTGGAGCTCACGCTCTCGGCAGATATTGCTCAAGCAATCCCCGGAGCCACCTTTACCCAGTCCGGGTTGAATCCGGCTACCATCGAGTTTTGTGGAACCGTTCCCGCCAATTTCAACGGGGCAGATTTTGTGATTTCGGCCATAGATGATTTTTGTTCCATCTACGGTCAGGCATTTTACGCCGTTCAATTCGTTTTGCGCGAACCCATGCTGGCAGGACCCGACACAACCATTTGTGCGGGCGAGAGTGTTCAGCTTTTCGCTGAAAATGACATCAGCTATACCTGGTTTGATTTGGATGGGAATCAAATTCCGGTCGGGCCCGATTTTTCGTGCAATCCTTGTGCAAACCCCGTCATCACTGCCGACACATCGAGCGTCTACATCGTGCAAGGAGAGTTTACCGACGGCGTCTGTGCCGCTACCGATACAGTAGTGGTGGATGTGCCTTTAAGCCTGGAAATCGAGGTAATTCCTGAAACTTGTTTCGAAAATGACGGCGTGATTGATATTACTGTTCTAACCGGCTCAGGGAACTACACCGTGGTTTGGGATGACGATCCGACGACCGCTTTGGTAAGACCCGATCTCAATGAAGGAACCTATTCAGTGACCATTACCGACGACATTTTTAACTGTTCCGTTTCCGAAACCTTCATAATCGAAAACCTCATTTTTCCCGATGCCAATGCCGGGGCCGACGATTTTGCTTGCGGAACGGAATACGAACTCGAGGCGATTCCCAGTTTTGGGGAAACCCTTTGGACGACCAACGATCCAGGGTTAAACATTTTGGATCCCACATCTCCCACCTCGGCGATTACAGCTACCTCTCCGGGTTTGTACGAGTTGATTTGGACGGAAGACGACGGGTTCGGATGCATGGATAGCGATACGCTGGAGATTGAATTTTTTGACGAACCCACGGCATTTATTTCTGCAATTGATTCGGTGTGCGGGCCCGAGGTAGAATTGACCGTATCAGGCACCAATGGAAGTCCGAATTGGGAAATCAGTGCAAACGTCACTCTCGTAGATCCGCTTTCCGATCCGGTTATTGCAGTGGCTGACATGCAAGGATTGGAACTCATCATCTACCAAACCATCAATGGGCCCTGTGTGGCGGCCGATTCGGCTTCCGTCGAATTCATCGATCAGCCTGTCTCTGATGCGGGAGAAGGTGCGATCGTTTGTGGAGATGAGGTCAACCTGTTTGCTACGGCATCAGTTGGAACAGGGGTTTGGGTTCTGCCCGACGAGATTGTCCCGTTCGGGACTCCGGTAGGGCCGAGTCTCACCATCACTGCCACCGTTTATGGATTTTATGATATCGTATGGCGAGAGATCAATAAAGGTTTCTGCCAAGATTCCGATACCATTGAAGTAGGTTTTGTGGAGCAGCCGGTCATTGAGCCGCTGTCAGACACACTTATTTGTGGGCCAACGGCTGATATTCCTGCTGATGTTAACTCGGGAGCTTTGCTCTGGGAAGCCGACGGGGCATTGGCCATAACCGACAACTCTGTGAACCCGGTCGAAGTAAGTGCCGCTCCCGGCGTTTACGAACTACGCCTTACTGCCGACAATGGCTTCGGTTGCATTTCATACGATACTTTGAACGTCACTTTTTTCGAGCAGCCCGTTTTGCCTTCCACTATCGTTGATTCGGTTTGTGGATTTGAAACCACATTGATCAGTCCGATTTCGGGATTCCCTGTCGAATGGTCATCAACTGACTTGAATCTTAGTTCTACTACCGCTCAAGAAACCCAAGTCACCTCCACATCTGAAGGCGACTATACTGTAAGCTTGGTGGTAAACAATCAAGCCGTTTGCTTCGACACTACTATTTACGCGCTCAGTTTTTACGAGCAGCCGGCCGTTGCGGCTATGGAAGACTTTTCGGTTTGTGGACTCACCACCCAAGTGCAGGCCACTCCAACGGTAGGAGATTTGCTTTGGGAAAGTTCAGCTGCGGGTTCCGCTTTTTCCGATCCGAATAGCGCCACCACCGATTTTACGGTAGTCGACTTTGGCGAAGCCACCGCGGTTATTCTGGAAGCAAATGGCCCTTGTGTTTCGACAGATTCGGTTACCGTTAGCTTTGAGCCATCTCCGCAAATTGTGAATCCCGTCTTGTCCTGCACGGGCATTGACGCCACCTACCAAGTTACTTTCGATGCTCTGGGCGATTATGGAAGCGGGTTTGTCGTTTCAGGTTTGCAGGGGACCTTTGCAGGAAATGTTTTTGTCTCCGATTTTGTAGAATCAGGAACGGGTGTCAGTTTTTCTTTGAGCAACAATACCATTTGTGCCTCTGACGATTTTTCGGGAAGTTTCATGTGTCCCGCTATCTCCTTTGCAGGTGAGATGAGTCCCGACACGGTGAGAGCTTGCGGAGAGGAACCCGCAGTGGCCACTCAGTCGGTTCCTCCTGTTTTGGATGGGAATGATGTTCTCAAATATGTCTTGCACGACAGTGATACCGATGTACTCGGAAATATCTTTGCATGGTCTGATATTCCTGAGTTTATCTACAATGAGACACTGCAAATCAATACGGCTTATTACGCCTCTGCCGTTGTGGGAAATCCGCTGGGAGATGAAATTGATTTAACCCACCCTCAGGTCTCGGTCGCTCCGGGGCAGCCGGTTATTTTCTTGCCTCAGCCTTCCGTTTCGGTGAATTATGACGAAATCATTTGTCCTACTGATACAGCCATCGTTCCGTTTGAATTTGCCGGTAATCTACCTCAGTCGTTCACCTACTTGTTCAACGGGGTTGAAACCACTCTTCAAGCAGATGAGTCTCCCTTGGAATTGATGTTCACTGATTCGGGTATGGTGCAGCCACTCTCTACTTTGTCTGCTTATTGTGTGGGCGATGGACTCGGAGTTGGTCTGATTGAATTCCATCCCGAGCCCGAATTCACTTATTCTTGGGATCAGGAAATCTGTTCAGGAGATACGTCCTTGCTTCTGATCAATCCACTCGGAGTTGCTCCTTTTCTGTTTGACCTGAATGACGGATTTGGTGAGCAGTCCTTCCTTATTTCAGGCGATACCTCTCTGGCATTGACCATTGGCGGAAGCTACAGTATCACCAATTACACCGATCAACTGTGCCCCTTGCTCGACACATTCGAAATAGACTTGGTGGAATACCCGCTGCCCTTAGTGGATGCCGGACTTGACGAACTCGTTTGCACGGGAGATACCATTCTAATAGGCGCTTCTCCCAATTCCGGGGTTTCCTATTCGTGGTCTTTCAATACGGCCATATTGGATCAAACCCTCTCTTTGACTCAGTTTGCAGCCTTGAACGAAGGATTTTTCCCTCAAGAGAATGAACTGATCCTAACGGCTACGGACATCAATTGCACCGATCGGGATACTGTCTTGATAACAGTTTACAGCGATCCCGAACTGCAGATTTTTGCGCCCGGCACCATCTGCCAAGGCGATTCGGTAGATGTGATCGGCTACGGTGCGGTAGACTTGATATGGTCTCCTGCTCAACTTTTTTCTGATCCTGACAGTTCTCAAACAAGGCTCTTTACTGAGACGAGCACAGAGATCAGCCTGATCGGAACGAATGTAGCGGGATGTACTTCAGAAATCTCTTGGGACATCGAAGTGGCGCCCATTCCTGAGGTAGAAATTTTGGCGTCAGCCGAATCGGGTTGCGATCCATTGATGGTTGATTTCGCTTTGGCCGATACTACAGCAGGCTCAACGTATCAATGGAGCTTCAATTCTCAGCCTGTTGGTGGATCGTCGCCGGGTGCTTCTCGGGAATTCTCAACGGGTCAATACTCCATTGCCGTGGAAGTTACGTCGGCAGCGGGTTGCAGTCGAACGGCGCAATTGCCGGGAGGCCTGTCAGTATTCACCACCGAAGCCGAATTTTCTTTCTTTCCCGAAAAGCCATCCATCTCCAATCCGAAGGTGACTTTTACCAGCCTTACCCAAAATGCTGAGTTCAACTTTTGGCAAATTGACACCCTCGGCTCCGGATCGGGAGATTTCTTTACCTACGAGTTTCCCTCCGATTTTGGCGGATCATATGACGTTTGTCTTGACGTGATTTCTGCGGAAGGCTGTGTCGATAGCATTTGCCAAACCGTTACCGTCGCAGATGATTTCTTCGTTTACATCCCCACCGCTTTCACGCCTGATGGCGATGGGCTGAACGATCTTTTCGCCCCTCAGCTTTCGCGAATTGACATCGCAGAGTACCGCTTTTGGATTACCAACCGCAACGGCCGCGTGGTCTTTGAAACAAACGATCCCAAAGAAAAGTGGAATGGTACCGAAAACAATTCGGGTTACTATGGCCGTTCTGATCTTTACCAATGGCACCTTTCGGCAAAGCCTGATTTTAATTTGGACGAGAGATTTTATAATGGGAAGGTGATGGTTGTTAGGTAGTCGCTAGTCGGTAGTGGCTGGTAGCTAGCTTTATCTGGTCAGAAAACGT
This sequence comes from uncultured Cryomorphaceae bacterium, assembly GCA_942492545.1. GTDB lineage: Bacteria > Bacteroidota > Bacteroidia > Flavobacteriales_D > Cryomorphaceae > JAKVAV01. The sequence goes on from CALOFA010000002.1 coordinate 162,136, forward strand.
TTCGTGTTTTAGTTCTTCAACAGTCATTTGCATGATAAATACTAGCGACCAGCTACTAGTGACGAGCTACTAAAAAATATATCTTAGCCCGAAATTTTTGCTTTGAGCCAAAAGCTGGTCATCATACCGACGTACAACGAGTACGGAAATATTGAGAACATACTGGACGCAGTGATGAATCTCGATGCGGACTTTCACGTGCTGGTGGTAGATGACAGCAGTCCCGATGGTACTGCCGACTTGGTGAGAAAGAAGCAAGAGCAGTACCCGATGCTAGTGCATTTGCTCGAGCGAAAAGAGAAAACGGGATTGGGAACGGCCTACATTGCGGGTTTCCGATGGGCGCTTAAGGAGGGTTACAAGTATATCTTCGAGATGGACGCCGATTTTTCTCACAATCCAAAAGATTTGGTGAGACTTCACCAAGCTTGTGTAGATGGTGCCGATATGAGCGTAGGCTCTCGCTACACCAAAGGAGGCAAGGTGGACAATTGGCCGCTGTTTCGGATCTTCATTTCTTATTTCGCCTCCCTTTATGTGCGAATGGTTTTGTGGATCAATGTGAAAGATGCCACTGCAGGATTTGTCTGTTACCGAGAGGAAGTGCTCAAAACCATCAATCTCGATGATATCGAATTTGTAGGCTATGCCTTCCAAATCGAAATGAAGTACGCTGCCCTTAAAAAAGGGGTTCAGAATTGCCGAGGTACCCATCACTTTTATCGACCGTCAGGTGGGGCAAAGTAAGATGAGCATGAATATTTTCAAGGAAGCATTTTTCGGAGTGCTGAAAATGCGGTTCAAATGATGGTACTCAGATCCATTGTTTTTCTTGTGCTCATCCTATTTGTCGCGGGATGCGCAGAGCCCGAAGTCGAAGTGGCTCCCGAGGGGCTTTTGGACAAGGATAAATTCACCGAAGTGATGGTAGATGTGCAGCTCGTGGAAGGAATGAAGGTGCACAAGCTTGGCCCCAAGCGAGAGAAAAGTCCGGACATGGAGGCGATGTACGCCAATATCTTCGCGAAGTATGGTATCGACCAAGAAGACTTTGACGCCACCTACGACTACTACAAGGCGCGCCCCGATGAGATGGAGCTGATTTACGAGCAAGTGCTCGACAGCCTTTCCAAACTCGACGTGGAGGTGAAGAAGATTTACAACACGCCGAAGAACTTGAGAGATTCCTTGAATCTTGATTCCATTACGAGTTCCTCTTCGAAGAGGAAGTTTCAGCCGTTGAAGTAAATTAAATTAGAAATGAGTAAGGCGGATGTCGCTTTGCAGGGATTTCTTGGCGAGCTTTGCGCTGCTTAGAGTGCTTAGAGTGCTTAGAGTGCTTAGCGGTTAAGCTAGATATCAATTGGGAATCCTACTAAAAACTTTTTACCCACTCCAGCGATTCACCAACAGGAATAAACGCCATTCTCAAATCCCTCTTTGCTTTTTCGTTGCCGTAGTTTGTTTGGCGCTGAGCGCTTCGAGCCGTTTCTTTTGAGATAGTCTTGATGCCAAACAATCGGGCGATCAAGCCAAACCGCCAAGCCAATTCCAAGAGAAAATCGGGGAGTTTGGTTTTTGGCTTTTCGTTACCAAAACTGTTCGCCGCTTTGCCTAAGAGATCTTGAAAAGATAGATTTTCGGAGTTCAGTAAATACCGTTCGCCGAACTTTTCTTGTTCTACCGCTGTGATGCACGCTCGGGAAATATCTCTCACATCTACCAACCCTACTCCTCCGGAAGGATAGTACTTTGAGCCTTTTCGCAACATACTTACCAGCATACCGCTGCTTTGGTCGGGTTTTGACGGGCCTAAGATGATGGAGGGATTGACCACCGTTACTTTCAACCCCTCTGCGCCCGAGCGCCACACTTCTCGCTCCGCGAGGAATTTGGTTAAACCGTAAATTGAACGATTTTCGTCTCGCTGCCAATGCGATTCTTCGGTGGTGGGGCCTTCTTTTCTACACCCAAAGCCGCTACCGAACTGATATGACAAATATTTTCTACTCCCGAGGTCAGGCAGGCATTGACCAAGTTCTTGGTTCCGCCTTCGTTCATTTGGAAGAGCTTCTTCTCGTCCTTCGGATTGTAAGAAACCAGCGCTGCACAGTGGTACACCGTTTTGACGTTTTCGAGGCCTTTTTCCAAAGAAAAAATGTCGAGTAAATCCCCTTCAAACCAGTCGATGTTGTTCAGATCGACGTCTTGAGCGCCGTAGAATCGAAGCACCCTTTCGGCGAAAGCCATATCGCTACTAGCACGTTTCAGAGCTCTGACTTTTTTATTTCCCTTCAGCAGGTCGTAGACTATTCTAAGACCTACAATTCCCGTGGCACCGGTGACTAAATTCATGATGCGAATTTAAGATGTTCTTGCACTGGTTTAACATCCTGTTTGGGGTTAGGTTGCGCCGAGCCCGCAGAGGTTTTGAAGCTGAAAAGCTTAACAAGGCGAGTTCGCAGAGGAACGCTGAAGCGTTTAGGAGAGAGGGTTTAGCTTACCTCATGAATCGCGACTGCGATTCTAGGTGACCTTCTCGTTATGGGCTTTTCATGTCTTTTTCCTCTGTGGTCTCTATGTGAATCGAATACAACCCAATTCTCATGAATACCAGTCATCAGTAGCTCAGCCTTTTTGCTATTTTTGCTCAGCCTAAGTGTAAGAACTACAATTACTATGGAAGAATTACGGTATCGTGCAGTAATCGAAGATGTTAAGCCAGCCATCAATGGTGGTGAGTTTCCAATAAAAAGAATAGTCGGCGAGAGGATAAAGCTCACCGCCGACGTGTTTGGGGACGGACATGACATCGTGAACGCACATTTGGTATACAAGCACGATTCTGAAAAGACGTGGAAGAAAGTGCCGATGACCGCATTGGTCAACGACCTTTGGGAAGTGGAGTTTGAGGTGAAGAAGATTGGCTTCTACACCTATAAACTTGAGGCTTGGGTGGATTATGCGCTCAACTGGCAGCACGAGATCAAGCGAAAGATTCAGGATGATCAACACGTATCGTCAGAGCTGCATGATGGTGTGAAGTACCTTGATGCCATTAAGGCCAAGAAGCATCAAAAGTTTTTGGCTGAGGCCAAAAAGCTTTTTGAGACAAAGAAGTCTTACAAGAAGGCAATTGAAGTAGCTCAATCAGATGAGCTCAAGAAAATTTTCGAAGAATATCCTTACCAAACGTTTGTAACCACCTCGCGAGATTTCCGCGTTAAAGTGGATCGCGAGCGAGCGGGATTCAGCACGTGGTATGAGTTTTTTCCGCGCAGTGCAGGAGAATCAGTGCATAAGCACGGAACTTTTAAAGACTGCATCAAGCGATTGCCTCACGTGGCTCAAATGGGTTTTGACGTTCTCTACTTCCCGCCCATCCACCCGATAGGAGAGAAGAACAGAAAAGGAAAAAACAACGCCACTGAAGCTGAGAAAGGGGATGTGGGTTCGCCATGGGCCATCGGCTCAAAGTTGGGTGGTCACAAAGACATTCATCCCGAACTGGGATCTATGAAAGACTTTAAAGAATTGGTGAAGTCGGCAAAGGATATGGGTATCGAAATAGCCTTGGACTTTGCACTGCAGTGTGCTCCCGATCACCCGTACGTTAAGGACAATCCGCAATGGTTTAAGTGGCGCCCGGACGGAACGGTTCAATACGCCGAGAATCCGCCGAAGAAATACCAGGACATTATTCCGATCAACTTCGAATGTGAGGATTGGGAGAACCTCTGGAATGAATTGCAAAGCATCGTTTTTCATTGGATCGACGCGGGAGTGCGAATCTTCCGAGTGGACAATCCGCATACAAAACCTTATCGCTTTTGGCGTTGGCTGATCGCCAATGTCCACGAAAAATATCCCGAGGTGATATTTCTCTCCGAAGCATTTACTCGCCCCAAGGTGATGCATCAATTGGCCAAAGTCGGATTCACCCACAGCTACACCTACTTCACCTGGAGGAACAGTAAATACGAGCTGGAGCAATACATGGATGAATTGGTCAATACCAAGTCCCGCGAGTACTTCCGCCCGAACTTTTGGCCAAACACTCCCGACATTTTACCCAACGAACTTCAACAACCGAACGAATCCGCATTTATTCAGCGGTATTTCCTGGCTGCCACGCTGAGCAGCAACTACGGGATGTACGGTCCCGCTTACGAAAACATGCACTACCAAGCCGTTCCCGGCAAGGAAGAATACTGGGATTCGGAGAAGTACGAGATCAAAAGTCATGTATGGGATACCCGCGGCAAGCTGAAGCAGGTGATCAAGATGGTGAACGCTGCGCGGAAGTCGCATCCCGCTTTGCAAGACACCTTCAACTACAAAAAATGTGCAGTAGACAACGACCGCATCATGGCTTATTACAAGGGTGATGTAGCTGCCAACGATCACTTCCTCTGCATCGTAAATATGGACACCTACTACACACAAGCAGGTTGGGTTCAAGTACCTCTTGCCGATTTAGGTATAGCCGATGGTGAGGCTTATGTCGTTCAAGATCTGATCACCGAAGTTTCTTACACCTGGAGAGGTGCGTTCAACTTTGTTGAGCTTAACCCACACGGATTGCCTTTTCACTTCTTTAAGATCGTAAAAGGATGAGCAATCATACCTTAACCATATCGCAGTCTTGGAAAGAAATTTTCGCCGAAGGTCAAGCCTCGGAGGAATTCGAAAAAATCCTTCCCGATTATTTGCACCAAATGCGCTGGTTTGGCGCAAAGACGGGAAACATCAAGCAATATTCTATAGAGAACGCGCTGACCTACCAACTCCAAAACGGTGGTTTGGCATACATTCTATTGGTGGAGATCGTCTTTCAGACATCAAACACAGAAAACTATCTCCTTCCGGTAATCGCAGTAGAAGAGATGGAAGGCGGAGCCGATGTGATTTGCGAAATTCACAACGAAGCGGGAGAACGTCAGGGATATTTGATCGATGCGCTTTATGACGCTGACTTTAGAAACGACCTTTTCTTCAATATTCTTTCTGAAAAGCAACTGGGACTTTCCATTGGAGAATTCAGGTTCACTAAAGGAAATGTATTAGGCGATTCGTTCAACGAATCCAATCTTAGCTCGGAGCTTTTGAAGCTGGAGCAAAGCAATTCCACCATCGTTTACAACGGGCAGTACTTCTTGAAAATTTACCGCAAGCTTTTCAGGGATAACAATCCCGATTTGGAATTGACGCATTTCTTATCAGATAAGGGTTCGTTTGCTCATTCGCCAAAGTTTGCCGGTGGTATCGAGTGGGTACGGGAGGGATATTACCGCGTTTCGATCGGATTGATGCAAGAGCGCGTAGAAAACCAAGGCGAAGCTTGGAATTATACACTTCGGCAGATGGAAGGGTTTTTCCAACGATTTGCCGACAGCAATTTGAGCTTGGCTGATTTCCCCAAAGTTGATCTTTACAAACCACTCGATATTGATGATCTTTCTGATGAAATCCAGGACTTGATCGGGAAGGAATTTTTAGAAAGAGTCCAAAAGTTGGCTGTCCGAACAGCGGAGATGCACATCGCTCTGTTTTCGGATAAAACGGACCGTTTCTTTACACCCGAGCCTTTCAGAGGAGATTACACCGTCTGGCTTTTGAATCGATTGATGTACATGCTCGACGGACGTTTTAATTTGCTTGAGCAAAAAGTAGATCAGCTGCAAGGACGAGCCCGTGAATATGCGGAGTTTGTGCTGGACAATAAAGAGGACATCAAGAACCATATTCTCAAATTTGATGAGTTGAATTTGAACTCATCCAGAATAAGAATTCACGGCGATTACCACCTCGGACAAATACTGATTACCGGCGATGATTTTTGCATTCTCGACTTTGAAGGCGAGCCGGAGAGCACCATTCGCGACCGCAAGGTGAAGCAGCCGCCCGTCAAAGATTTAGCAGGATTATGCCGTTCTTACCACTATGCTGTTTTCTCCACCGTCTTCAATGCCCTTCCGAAAAATATAGACCGAGAAGTCGCTACGGAACTGGGTGGCAGACTATATCGGATCATCACCGGACTTAGCTTGGAGCGGTACGTAGAAACGGCCATGGACAATGGCTTGAACATCGGCTACTCCAAAGAAATTGACTTTTTATTGCGCTACCATATTTTCGAAAAAGCCATTTACGAAATTGGCTACGAATTGAATTCTCGTCCTGATTGGGTCATTATTCCACTCAAGGGCATCATCCAAATCCTTAAGAACGATTAACCATGGAAAAAACTTCAAACGTCATTGCGCACAGCTTGCTGACCGAATTTGACATTTCACTTTTTGCTTCGGGAAGGCATTTTAAGCTTTACGAAAAGCTGGGAAGCACTCCGATGGAAGTCGAAGGAGTAGCAGGAACTTATTTTGCCGTTTGGGCTCCGAATGCCGAGAGGGTTTCCGTGATCGGAAACTTCAACCATTGGGATACTGAGGCACATCCGCTCAATGCGCGTTGGGATAGCAGCGGAATCTGGGAGGGTTTTATACCCGGTCCCGGAGCAAACGAGCTCTACAAATACGCCATCAAAGTTCGCGGCGGAGGAATTATTGAAAAAGGAGATCCTTTCGCTGAGATGTGGGAAGTACCGCCATCTACCGCTTCCATTATCCGTTCTTTTGACCCCAAGTGGTCGGACGGTACGTGGATGAAAAATCGTAAAAAGAAAAATGCTCTCGACGCACCGTTCTCGGTTTACGAAGTGCACATCGGATCTTGGAAGAGAAAATTTGACGAGCAAAACCGCAGTCTCACTTACCGTGAAATGGCTGATGACTTGGTTTCCTATGTCAAGGAAATGGGCTTCACCCACGTGGAGATGATGCCCGTAATGGAGCACCCTTTCTTCGGCTCATGGGGGTATCAGATTACGGGGTACTTTGCACCTTCGTCTCGATTTGGAACTCCTGAGGATTTTGCCTTTTTGGTCAATGCCTTCCACAAAGCGGGCATTGGAGTAATCCTGGACTGGGTGCCCAGTCACTTCCCGAATGATGCGCACGGTTTGTACCGTTTTGACGGCACCTCGCTTTACGAGCACGAAGATCCGCGATTGGGATATCACCCTGATTGGAAGAGCTACATCTTCAATTATGGCCGCCACGAGGTGCGTTCGTTTTTGATAAGCAATGCCCTCTATTGGCTGGATAAATTTCATATTGATGGAATTCGTGTAGATGCTGTGGCATCAATGCTTTACCTCGACTACAGTCGAAACGAAGGCGAATGGATTCCGAACAAGTTTGGTGGTAGAGAAAATCTCGAGGCGATCTCTCTTTTGAAAGAGATGAATGAAGCCGTATATCTCAACTTCCCTGATGTACAAACCATAGCCGAAGAGAGCACCAATTGGCCCGGCGTTTCCAGACCGGTGAGTGCAAATGGACTCGTTTTTGGTATGAAGTGGATGATGGGATGGATGAACGATATGTTGGAATAAAACAAAAAAATCCACTCTATCGCAGCTACCATCAGAATCAAGTTACCTTCAGTTTGGTATATGCATTTACTGAGAATTTCATGCTACCGCTATCTCACGATGAGGTGGTACACGGCAAGGGTTCGCTGTTGAGCAGAATGCCGGGCGACGAATGGCAACGATTCGCGAATCTCAGAGCTCTTTACGCCTGGATGTTTACACATCCCGGAACAAAGCTGCTCTTTATGGGAAGTGAATTCGGGCAATTCTCGGAGTGGAAACACGACGAGACCCTGCTGTGGAACTTGCTGAAATTCGATTTTCACCATGGAATTTCGGAGATGGTAAAAGCAATGAATGAACTTTATCGCGAAGAGAAGGCAATGCACGAGCTGAATTTCGATGCGCAGGGATTTGAGTGGATCGATTACAGCGATAACAAGAACTGCGTTCTTTCATTTTACAGAAAGTCGAAGGGAGCCAAGCAAAAGCTTTTGGTGGTGGGAAATTTCACGCCAAACGCACACGAGGAGTACAAAATCGGAGTCGACGAAAAAGGCTCTTTCAAAGAAATATTTAATTCAGACAGTGCCCGTTTTGGCGGAAGCAATTTCCTAAACAAAGGCGCTCTTAAAACCAAAAAGGAATCACTGCACGGTCGCGAAAACAGCGTGACACTGCGAATTCCTCCGATGGGCTTCATTGTCTTGAAGCCAACCAAATAAGTAATTAATGAGTCAGAAAAAATTCATTTGTGTTCACGGGCATTTTTATCAGCCCCCGAGAGAAAATGCGTGGTTGGAAAAGGTGGAGTATCAGGACTCTGCCGAGCCTTTTCACGACTGGAATGAGCGGATTTCGCAGGAATGCTATGGTCCGAATGGATCTTCCAGAATACTAAGTGACAAGCACAGAATAGTAGATATCGTAAATAACTACGCCAAGATCAGCTTCAACTTTGGTCCCACATTGCTAAGTTGGTTGGAGATTCACCGTCCTCAGATCTATAAGCAGATTCTCAGAGCTGATGAGCAAAGTATGAAATACTTTGGTGGGCATGGTTCGGCCTTGGCCCAGGTGTACAATCATATCATCATGCCTCTTGCCAACAGGAGGGACAAGGAAACTCAGGTGATTTGGGGTATCAAAGACTTCGAGCACCGCTTTAAGCGAAAGCCCGAAGGAATGTGGCTGGCTGAGACTGCCGTCGATACTGAAACGCTGGAAGTCCTGGCCGAGCAAGGAATTAAGTACACCATATTGGCTCCGCGCCAAGGAAAGCGCTACCGAAAATTCGGAACCTCAACTTGGAATAGCGGAGTGGATTCCAAAGTTCCATACGTTTGTAATTTGCCTTCCGGCAAAAAGATTTGCCTCTTCTTTTACGATGGAGACCGCTCACAAGCGGTGGCCTTTAAAGGCCTTTTGGCTGATGGTAAAGGCTTCGCCGAATACCTCACGGGAGCTTTTGATGACCGAAGTGAGAATCAATTATTGCACATAGCTACTGATGGCGAGAGCTACGGTCACCACCACCGATACGGCGATATGGCATTGGCTTATTGCCTCCGTTACATCGAAGACAATAATCTGGCTCAGATTACCAATTACGGACAGTATTTGGAAGTAAATCCACCTGAGCATGAAGCTGAAATTCATGACAATTCTTCTTGGAGTTGCGTGCATGGGGTAGAAAGATGGCGATCAAACTGTGGTTGCAATACGGGAGGAAGATCTGATTGGAATCAAGAGTGGCGCAAGCCCTTGAGGGAGAGCCTCGATTGGCTGCGCGATGAACTTGAGAAGATTTACGAGAAGAGTATGAGCAAGATGCACAGCGACCCGTGGGCGCTGCGCAATGAGTACATTGATATCTTACTGGAGAGGAGAAGAGAAAAGGTGGACAAGTTTCTGCACCGGCATTTTGGAAATCAAACGGGAGACCAGCGCACACATGTGATGCGATTGCTGGAAATGCAGCGACATGAGCTCCTTATGTACACCAGTTGTGCTTGGTTCTTTGACGAAATTTCAGGGCTTGAGACAGTGCAGGTATTGCAGTATGCATGCCGCGCCATTCAGCTGGCCGAGAGTGAATCGAACGTAAAGCTCGATGCGGAGTTCAAGAAGCGAATTGGAAAAGCGCAATCAAACCTGATTGAATATGGCAATGGTGCTGCGGTTTACAAGAAATTTGTGGAGCCATCTCAACTTACGCTTACCCAAATAGGGATGCAGTATGCGGTTTCTTCACTCTTTGCCGAAGATCCCAATAATATTACCGTTTTCAATTACGAGTGCAAATCGACCGAGTTTAAGTTGATTGTTCAAGGTTCGCAACGATTGGCTTTGGGGCGGACTCACGTACACTCCAAGGTGACACTCAGCGAAAAGGACTTCAGTTTCGTTGTTCTCTACCTTGGCCAGCATCACCTGGTTGGTAAGGCATTTGAGAATATTCCCTTACGGGAATTCCAAACCTTTGCCGATAAGGTAACTCAGGCATTCCAAGCCTCAAATTTGGCCGAGGTCATTGAAGTGTTGAGGACATATCCTGAGCAGCGAAGTTTCTCATTCTTTGATATGTTTAAGGATGAGCAAATAAAAATGGTTAACGATGTTTTGGAGGAAGGTCTGTCATTAGCGGCAAGCTCTTACCGCAAAATCAATAACCGAAATTACAATGTGATCAATGTCATGCATCACTCTCATTTGAATCCGCCTCGAATGCTCGTGCGCAATCTGGAGATGGTGCTCAACAATGAGTTGCGTGAGTTATTTGACAACGGTGAACTTCGAATTTCCGTGAGAGATTTGAGACGGGTAGTTGAAGAGATCAAGAGTTGGGGTTTTACGATTGATCACGCCGAGTTGGACTTTATTTGCGCGAACAAGCTAAATAAGATGCTCGAACTTCATGGGGAGCCAAGCCAAAGCACCTCAGGTCAGTTTGGAAATTTGGTCGCAAATATGCGTGAAGCGCTGGAAATTTTAGCCACAGTCGGAATCTATCCTGAGTTGAATCAAATTCAAGATGTCGTATTCCATTACTTGCAGTATTTTTCAAGTGAAATCAGTCCTGAAGTGAGAGATGAACTCTTCAAATTTGCAGAGCACATCAACATCGAAACGAATCAATTCAAAAAAGTTAAGGCATAAAAAAAGGAGGGCGCAATGCCCTCCTTTAGTGCTCAATCTCAAAAGAGATTATAAACTCACTACTGAGTTTTCTTCAAAAGTAACCGCGTTCGGACGGTAAGCATCAGCTTCCCAGTCGTTTTCCCAACGGTCACCATCAATAACGTAACGGAATTCGTATTCCTTTCCGGTTTCCAAGCTTACAACTGTCTTGAAAGAACCGTCTTTTAGCTTCTTCATGTCAATCGGAGACTTAGTCCACTCGCTAAATTCACCGACCAATTTCACTTCTTTTGCTTCAGGTGCTGCTTCTGCAGGCATGCTGAATGTAACCTTACAAACAGGTTTCGATTTTAGAAACTGCTTTTTAATCATGACTTCTATATTGATATAACTTATTGCGGTACAAATGTAAGGGAAATTATTTCACAGTGTCTATATAACACTATGTTAACTTATCATTAAATCAGATAAATACATCTGCTGATCTCTACATCCCTTATCAATTCACAGTTTTGTCGAAATCTTTTTTTCGACCACTTTCGAATTTCGGCGCAAAAGTAATCTATGCTTTTGGTTTAAAGCTAGTTTAGTTCATTTTTTTAGGCTTTTTCTTTTCTTAGAATAAATGCCTTTGTCCTGTAAATATCGCCACATGCAAATCCCATAATTCAAGAATGCGTTTTATCTTGAACTCTAAAGGACGGGGTATGCGTGGTAGTCTTATTTTTCTGGCTTTAGTTTCTTGCCTTGTGTCTCGAGGTCAAAGCTCGGTCTCTTATATCAGCGGGGCCTATCACAAAGGCTTCGTCATCGTTCACAGCAGGGCAGTTCGCGCGGTGGAAGATTCATATCCACAAGGGTTTCAAATTGATTTGGGAAAGCACAATACTTCTGAGAAAGTTTGGAGCGCCTGTAACTGCTATCCCAGAACCGGAGTTTCGTTAACCTTTTGGGATTTCGACAATCCCGATGTGTTGGGTTACGGTTTATCGGGGGGTTTATTATCTCCAGCCTGTTTTCAGAGCCGATAAGGACTTTAGCTTTTCTGTGAGAGGTGGTATCGGTTTGTCGTACAAAACAAATCCACACGACCCGATTTCCAACCCGGACAATCAGAGTTACAGCACATCAGTGGCCTTTCCTTTGGAGTTGGGTCTCGGCTTCCACTACAAGCTTGGTGATCTATGGCAAGTCGAAGCCAGAATGATGTACAAACATATTTCGAATGGTGGTTTGCGACAACCCAACAAAGGAATCAATTGGCCTACTGCGGGAATTGCCATCAGTCGATACCTGCGTCCTATATCCTTTCCCGAAAGGGTGAAAACCGACTGGCGCCTTGATGCTACCGATCGAATCAGAAACGATATTAGCGCTTTCGCCACTTACCAAGAGCCCACTGAAGGGATCTACCTCGTAAGTGGCGGACTCGAGTTTAAACATGCCAGACGAATCGGTCGATTGAGTAATGTTTCGCTTGGCGGCGAATGGATGTACGATACCAACCAAGCCAAACTTTCTGAAGGAACTGATCCCGAAACAGGCCACAATTTGGGTGCGGCCATCGGTCATGAATTTATCCTCGGCAAGTTTCTTTTCAGTCAGCAGATTGGTGTCTACTTTTTAAAACCATCTTCTCGTCCCGAGGATTTGTACCAGCGCTATGGACTCAATTACAGACTCAGTCAATCTGTATTCTTTGGCGCAAGCCTGAAAGCTCACGGCCACGTCGCCGATTTCCTCGATATGAGATTCGGATTTAGCTTTTAAGCTCGACCACGTCAACAATATTATCTTTGCGCCAAATTTTACACGCATGTCTGCATTGATCGAAGAGCTGAAGTGGAGAGGACTCATCCACGATGTAACTCCCGGAACGGAGGAACAACTGAATAAGGAAATCACCAGAGGCTACGTAGGTTTCGACCCTACCGCCGATTCTCTTCACATCGGGAACCTGGTGCCTATCATGTTGCTCACCCATTTGCAGAGATCAGGTCACAAGCCTGTGGTTTTGGTGGGTGGTGCTACCGGTCGTGTGGGCGACCCTTCCGGGAAAACCCAAGAACGAAAGCTACTGAGCGTCGAGGATATCGAGTACAACCTCTCAGCGCAGAAGGCTCAATTGGAAAGGTTTCTCGATTTTGGTGATGGCCCGACGGATGCCGTTATGGTCAATAATTACGATTGGTTTAAGGATATCTCTTTTCTCGATTTCATTCGCGACGCCGGAAAGCACATTTCCATCAACTACATGCTGGCCAAGGATTCGGTGAAAACCAGGCTTGAAACGGGTATGTCGTTTACCGAGTTTACCTACCAACTTATACAAGGTTACGACTTCTACCACCTCAATAAGGAGATGGGCGTGAAGCTCCAGATGGGAGGTAGCGACCAGTGGGGGAACATCACTACCGGAACGGAGTTGACAAGGAGAATGGGAGGTAGCGAGGCATTTGCATTGACAGCTCCATTGGTGAAGAAAGCTGATGGAACCAAATTCGGAAAATCAGAAGGCGGCAATGTATGGCTCGATGCAGAAAAGACTAGCCCCTACCAGTTCTACCAGTTCTGGTTTAATGCCACTGATGCAGACATCGAGAACTTCATTAGAATATTCTCGCTCAAGACGAAAGAAGAAGTCGAAGGCCTCATTACTTCTCATCGCGAGGAGCCACATTTGCGTATTTTGCAAAAAGACCTGGCCGCTGAATTGACCGAGCGCATTCATGGGAAGCAGGCGCTCGATGGAGCCATTGAGGCCAGCAACATTCTTTTCGGGAAAAGTACGGCCCGCAATCTTCAAGCCCTTTCGGAAAGAGATTTTCTAGATGTCTTTTCGGGAGTTGAGCAAGCCGAAGTGAGCAGAAGTTCCGTGGCTGAAGGAACAGGGATTATCGATTTTCTATCCGAAACCACGGGTTTCCTGAAATCGAAGGGCGAGGCCAGAAGGGCATTGGGTGAGAATTCCATCAGCGTAAACAAAGAGAAAGTAAAAGATGATTATTCGATTTCTGAATCGGATTTGATTCAAGATCGCTACATCTTGCTCCAAAGAGGAAAGAAGAATTACTTTATCGCCAAGGTTATTTAGACCATCGCGACCATCAGGTTGCAGCCACGCAAGTCGCTATAGTCGAAGCGCCCCTGAATTTCAAAACTTCCATCGGGATGGGTCTTGCCCAAGTCTGAAGTGGCGATGAAGGAGCAGGAGTGAAGATTGGCCAGATCGATGATATTTACCCCTCCTGAGCTGCCTGCCGGCAAAATGTCCAAAGGGTCATTGGTATCGCGTACCAATACTTTCATCCAAGGCGGGCAATTAAAAATCCCGCTTCCTTTTGAATAGGCTTGACTCAACAATTCAGTCATGCCGTATTCGCTGTGGATGGTGTCGACGCTGAAGCCTGCTTTTAGTTCTGCATGCAGCTCTTCTCTCGTCATCTCTTTGCGTCGTCCCTTCATTCCGCCCGTTTCCATCACGATTGTATTCTGAAGCGCTATGCCTTCCTCTTCGATAAAATCGAGCAGGCCAAAGCTTACGCCAATAAGTAATGTTTTCCGCTCACTTTCTGTCGCCAAGATAGCCCGAAGTCGATCAAAGTCGGCCAAGAAGAAACCGCTATCGGGATGCCCCGAATCCTTAATCAATCGATCCACCATATAGATGAGCGAAGACCCCGTGCGCTCCAAATAGGAAGGCAATAAGGCGAGAATTCTGAACGCTGAAGGCGAACCGTAAAACTGCTGAAATGCCTTTAGAAAGCTTTGCTCGTAAATTTCAGGTTGAGGAACGTAGTGCTTTGAGGTAGCTGTCCCCGTGGTTCCGCTGCTGCTAAAAATAATTTCCCTCTCTGTCTGATTCTCCACTTGTGATTTTATGCGACTTGAACAGTTCAATCGGTAAAACCGGAATATCCTCAACACCATTGATCTCTGTCGCGTTCACACCCAGAAGTGCCAAGTATTCGCGGTAAACCGCATTCTCTCGCGCTTGATAGTGAAATACTTCAAGGCATCTTTCGTTAAACTCTTGTTCAGAATTGATCTCGAAAATCTTCTCTACAGAAGGAGCAGTCAAATTAGGGTAAGGATTTTGATAATTGTAATTTTACAAAGATAGTCTCCATTTCATGAACCTTTTTCGATTCAGATCAGCACTTCTTTTGGCAGCACTTTTTGTGGTAGCTGCTTGCAACAATGATGATGATTTACCCGATGAACCGGTGATCAATTCAGTGGATTATCTTGAAGCCGAAAAAGATTTGGTCATCAATTTTACCGATGGCGATGGAAATTTCGGTTTGCCTGACGATATGATTGATCCTCCGTTCCAGGCTTGGGAAGATTCTGCTGATGGGATCATCAACAAGAATCACAACAATCTCTGGCTTGATGTCTACGTAAAGGAATCGGGGACTTTCCAATTGTTGGAAACACCAAATCCTTATGGCTTCGATTTTCGGATTCCGTTTCTCACCCCCGCTGGTCAGAATAAACAGCTGAAGGTAACCGCCACTTACAACCTGATTGACTTGGCAGACTTTGCAGAGGTGGGTGTTTTGGAATATGGTGATACTTTGAAATTCAGTGTGACGATCGTTGACAGGGATTTGAATGTCAGCAATACCGTAGTGTCAGAAGGGCATATTCTGAGAGAATAGTGCCAGCCATTCAGTGGCTTCTTTCCTCTCTAAATCTTCCCCGTCAAAGCCTCACTCACATTCTCAATATGATCTCCCACTTTTTCGAGCGAAGAGAACAGATCGCTGTAAATCGTTCCGCTCCTCAGATTGTAATTGCCCGATTCTATTCTTGAAATGTACTCTCTTCTCAACTTGTTGCGAAGCTGGTTGATCTCCTTTTCCAAGGTTTTGGCTCTTTCCAGGTTGATGTCTTTCTCCTCCTCTTTTTCAAGGTTTTCCAGCATGAGGTCCAGCGCCATATCAATGATGCCAAACATGCGCAACAGCTTCTCTCTTTGATCAGGTGTAAACCAGATTTTCGAGGCTGTTTTCCGCTCGATGGTATTTGCCATCTGATAAAAGATGTCGCCGATACGCTCCAAGTCACTGCCTATGCTCAAGAAGGCTCTCACTTTTTCACTTGATGTCGGAGATAGTTCGGTAGCAGCCAAACGGCTGCAGTATTGGGAGATCTCTATCTCCATTCTATCGGTAATCTTCTCGTACTTCTTTATCCGAGTGAGTAGTTTTTCCTGGTGTATCTCATCCGTTTCTGTGAGCAGACTCTTCACGAAATTGGACATCCGCGCCACTATTTCCCCAAATCGAATCACCTGATTCTTTGCTTCCAAAACAGAGATTTCTGAAAGCTGAATCGATGAGTCAATGTATTCCAGACGGAACTCCTCGTCCTCTCCACCTCTCGATCTGACCGTTTTAGTGGCAAGCTTTACCAAAAGGGGAGTAAACCAAATGAGCAGGAGCAAATTGGCCAGGTTAAACACGGAGTGAAATGCCGCTAAGGCTATAGTGGCTGCCTGATGTCCGGCTTCCGTTTGCTCGTAAGGATCGGCAGGCATGTAGCTGCCGATTATTTTCAAGACGAAAGGCAAGGCGAGTACCATCCAAGCTACCCCTATCACATTGAAGAGCGTGTGAATTCGGGCACTCCGTTTGGCGTAGACATTTCCCACCAGTGCTGAGATTTCGGCGGTAGCTGTAGTTCCGATGTTTTCGCCGAGTACCATTGCTGCCGCCACATCAAATGGGATGACGCCGCTGGCACAAAGCGCCATGGTAAGCGTGATGGCCGAAGAGGAGCTTTGAACAATCACCGTAACGATGATTCCCAAGGCAATAAACATCAACGTCCCCAAAATGGGTTGATTGGAGTATTCGATAAAGAATTGGACGAAGGCTGAATCCTCGGTAAAGGTAGGGACGGTATCGACCAAGAATCCCAAGCCAAAAAGGATCAGAGCGAAGCCAATGAGTGCTGTAATCCAGTTTCGCACTCCGGGCCTTTTTACGAGCAATAAGGGTACAACGAAGGCGAAAATGATCAGTGCGTAAGTGGTAATGTTTACACGGAAGCCCAAGAAGGAAACCAACCATCCGGTGATGGTCGTACCGATGTTTGCTCCCATCATAATTCCCGCCGACTCGGTAAGGCTGATCAGCCCTGCATTTACGAAGCTCACGGTCATTACCGTTGTAGCGCTCGAAGATTGCAACAAGCCCGTCAGAGTAAAACCCGTCAAGACCCCCGTAAATCTATTCTTGGTCATGGAGCCTAGAATGCTTCTGAGTTTGCTTCCTGCGCTCGCCTGGACCCCTTCACTCATGGTTTTCATTCCATAGATGAAAAGGCAAAGCGAGCCTATCATTAGGAGAAACCGAGTTATCCCCCAAGCCATTTTTGTTTCAAATCGCTCTCGCACGGTCCATGTGGCATCCCGCGAAAGCGCATCATTCGAAATGAAACCCACTTGGTAGATGTACCCCGTGGCAGAATAAATATCGGTCAGCTTAATGGAGCCTTCGGTGTATGGCACCGTATCGGTGTAGATCCATACTTCTCCCTCATTTGCCAGTACGGCTGATCGATTGTACCGCACGACGACTGCCGTGGGAGAGTTTTCAGCCGTGCAATCCACTTTCCAGCTGATGCTGATCTCCTCCTCGGCTACATAGGCACCGTAAACCTCAGGGGTAAAATCTCCCTGTGCCCATAGCTGAACGGACGACAAGAGCAGAAGAAGGAATATAAGAAAACGGGATTTTACCACAGCCCGCAAAGGTATTCTGAACCAATGCTCTTAGACTGATAGTGGGGTTAATTTTATGTTAATTCGGAGGGGCTTTAAAAAATCACCGGATTCTGTGGTTGTTCATGGTTTTGTGGGAATTAATCTTCCTTAAAACTTGAGTTCACATTGGGCAATTCTTATAAGCTATTGTTAACGACCAATTAAAGTAGACTTAATTCGCTAAGACTACTTTCGAAGCGATAATACAGACATGTCGTCATTTGCTGAAGTAGTATGCGTAGTAGGAAAGAACAGCCAATTTCCTCAGTTGTCAAAGCTCATCGAGTCTGAGCATTTGAAAGTGCGTTGTATCGACAACTCTGATGAGGTTATTTCAACTATTCAACAACGAAAACCTGCCTTGGTTATCATGGATCTTTTGCTCGAAGGAAAAGACGCAATAGATCTTTTGAAGGAAATGGAGCAAAGAGGCCTTAGGCGCTACTGCTCTGTGGTGATCTTGAGCGACCGTAGCGAAAATTATGTCGAGATCACTGCACTTAACTCAGGAGCAGATGACTTTTTGGTTAAGCCGGTAAACAAGCGCGTTTTTGTGAGTCGCTTGCGAGCTTGGATGAGAAGTCACTCCACTTTGCGAGGGGCTATCAATATTGCTAAAAACGGTGAAGAGGTGATTTTAGACAGAGATCGATTTACCCTGGTTGCAAAAGGCGAAGAGTTTCTGCTGCAGCGAAAAGAATTTGAGATCATCTCTCTTTTGGCTTCAAAGCCAAAAAAGGTTTTTAGTCGAGATGAGATCAAGGAATTGGTCTGGGGCGACCCCAATCACTTGGTTCGAAACAGAACCATCGATGTTCACATCCGAAACCTACGCGTCAAAATAGGCCATGGATATATCAAAACCTTTAAAGGCGTAGGGTATTCTTTCGATACGGCCTTATCGAATTAACGTATTTCAAATACGGGTATTCTCAAGTGACCTTTTTCGTAGTGGATTGAATTTTCGTAGATGTATCGAAGTTGAGCTCTGGCATCTTTTGCGAAGGCGGGATCTTTTTGTTTTTTCGAGTCGAATGATCGGCGCAAAGTGACATCTCTTTCCAAAATTTCGGCTGCCGTCTTTTCAAACAGATAAGAGGAGAAGTACTCCTTTTGATTCAGCACGGAGTCGAAAAAATTCCAACTGAAAAAGCTGTCCTCACTCTGCGGGTCAAGGGCTGTGGCCAAATAGCGCCTCGCATTTTGACTGGTCGGGATGAGGTAATCGCCTTCGAAAAACTGCACGGTTTCCTTCCTTTCGGAGGTTCCGACATTTTCGTGCGGATAATGTCCTTCGTATGGCTGCTCTGAAGTTTCGTAATAGGTGGCATATCGAGAAGTGACATCCATTAAGGTGTCTTCAGGGAGTTGGTACATTTCCACATTATTGGCCTCGAGCCTTTTGATCACTTCGCTCCAAGCTTGCGGAATGACATAAAATTCGGGCAATACCACTCGGTAATAGCCCTTCACTTCGTTGTAGTACGGCACATTTCTTCGGTAGGGCTTCTTACGGTCGTACTCGACAAAGGCCTCTCCCGAGAGCACACTCGTTGAGTTTTTTGTTTCGTACCCGGGAAAGGACAGACTGTCGACTCCTTTGCCGATCTGCCATTTCGTGTAAAAGCCATCCGCCTTTATGGTGTTCTGATCGGCAATGTTCTTGAGCTTTCTCACCATCGTCCCTTTTTGGGTAAGAAAAGAATCTATGCTTTCAAAGAAGTGAAGTGTGGCTTCGACTCGTCGGTCGAACGGTTTTAGCATGTGAGCCTCGGTGGTAAAGCCAAGAGTATTGAACAGGGCTGCATAGCCGCTGCTGTATCGCGGATAATCCAAGAAAGCATAAATGCCGGCTTCGGGAGTTTTGCCTTTGAAATTCACGTAGGGGATCATTTCATCGCCAAGCTCTTTCATGTTTTGGTAAAGGAAAGGCTCCATTTCTCTGTTCAGAAAAGTAGCTTGCATGGGGTCAAGCTTTTCAGGGAAAGTTGACAATAGTGTTAAGCTTGGCTGATAATCTGCGCCATTAGTGGTGTGGGTATCAATGAGAATGTGAGGGTTCCAGAGATGAAAGAGCTTGGTAAATGCCAATGCATTTTCAGAATCGGCCTTGAGAAAATCCCGATTGAGGTCAAGGTTCTTGGCGTTTCCGCGAAAGCCGTACTCTTCAGGTCCTTCCTGATTGGCGCGGGTGTGGCTATTACGGTTCAATGCGCCGCCTACATTGTAAATGGGAATGATGACATAGATTAACCCCGGAGTTGGTTCGGCTGCTTTTTGCATGGCGAAGGTGATGGATGCGTTAATTCCGCATGCCTCTCCCGGATGGATCCCGTTTATGATTAAAGTTACCGTCTGTTCATTGGCTAGAGCCGACTCGGGAGAGAATTCCCCTTTTGGGTCAATGACCAAATAGTGCAGTGGTTTTCCATTGTCCGTTTTCCCAATTGTATTGAGTTGAGCGGTATTAGGATGATCAGCCGCAATTCGCTCGTAGAAAGCAATCGCTTCGGCGTAGGTCGGCGTGTAGTTGGATGGAAATTGCCCATAAGCATTTGCAGACAGGGCAATCAGAAAAAAGGCAAGTATTCGCACGGTGTTATTTTTTGACGAATATAGCTAAGACCGTGCCTTGCTTGTCTTAACAATTAATTAATAAAACACAGGCATGTTTAACACAGGCTTAAAGATTCGATGGAAGCATGAGACTACTTTTGCTTAGTGAAAAATTACTTGGTTCTATTCGCATTTGTTCTGATCTGCTTCTCGGCTACTGCCGGTGATTCGGATAAGAAGACAAAATCAGACGAAGCTACTTGCACTTACTGGCAAAGTTCTGGACGCTGAAAACGCTGAAGCGCTGACAGGTGCCACAGTGAAGTTAGTTGAGATCAATAAGGAAGTATTTGCCGATTTCGATGGCGAGTTTACTTTCGAAAATATTCCTGCGGGAACGTATACTTTGGAGATCAGCTTCGTGAGTTACGATACCAAAGTGGTAGAAGGTTTTACTATCCAAGAAGGGACGAAAGCGAAAAGATTCTTGTTGTAATCCGATTTTAAGAGTGAATGTTGCAAAGTTCTGGTGCAACATTTTTTTTTATTCAGTCGTTTAATGTTACCAAATTGTTAAGAAAAGCTTACCTTCGTATTAACGAGAGAAGGAACACATTAAACGAGAGTCATGAAAAAGTCAGTATTCATAGCGGTTTTAGGATTATTTGCAGCTACAGGAGCATTCGCTCAAGAAGGTGAATTGGTGAGTGTAGATGCTCAAAGTAATAAAGCTTATTACACCTATAATCAGAATTACAATATTGAACCTGATGGTTCATACAGTGGAAACATAGCCGCGTACTTTGAAGATGGCAGCATCGAAGAAGTAGGGGTTTTGAGCAAAGGAGCTAAGACTGGAAAATGGCTTAAGTACAATTCAGAAGGAAAGGTGATTGCCTCTGCAAAGTTTAAAGACGGGAAGAAAGACGATGTTTGGAACGTTTGGGATGGCAACGGACAAATCAGAATGACCATGTACTACGACGAAGGAAAACGAGTCGGCACTTGGAAGTTCTATGACGAGAACGGAAAACTCATCAACGAAAAAACGTACGACTAGAAATAGACCACAAAAAAGGGGCGCTCAATGCGCCCCTTTTTTTATGCCTTATTCTTTCTCTAGAATGTGTATCGATACGAAAGTCGGATGGTTGTTCCCGGCTTGAACGATTGGAATACTTGATCACTCGCACCGAATGATCGGTAAACCAACGTTCGATCGTCGTCAAGTAGATTGTTCGCTCCTAATGTTATTCTCGAGTTTAGCTTTTCGCCAAAGCTATAGTAGGCGTTGAAGTCCAAACTCTGAAATGGAATCGTGTACACATCGGGTCTTCGGCCTGAAGCGATGATGGTGAGTTGCTCACCTTGCACGTTGTAAGCAAGGGAGAAATTCATTTGCTTCTCGATGATCTCGTAGCTCAAGTTGGCATTAATGGAGTAAGGCGATTGTCCCGCCATATCGCGCTCGAAGCCTATCGTCTCTCCGGGTCTGAGGTTTTCCAGTCGCAGCTCGTATTCTGTCTGACCTTCATTACCTGTATTCACTTCTCGCATGTCTACCGCCGATTGAACCAAAGTCAGGTTTCCACCGATGAAAAAGCGATTTAAAATCTTGCTTGTTTCGTTGGCCAAAAAGCCAAGACCCTTTTTCACTTCCATTTCCACCCCCAATACTTCGGCAGAACCCGAGTTTCGGGGCTTGAGGTTGTCAGGCGCCGTTTCAAAAGCCACCAATTCAATGTGGCCATCGAACTGCTTGTAGAAACCGGCTATCGAAATCAATTCACGAGGACCAAGGAACCACTCCCATCTCAAGTCGTAATTCTGGATTTCGGTTTGCTGCAAGTCGATGTTACCTACAAAAGTCCTCTTGGTAATCGGGTCAAAAATTTGTGCATTTGACTTTTCCTTAAAGCTCGGTCTTGCCAATGTCTGGGTATAGGACCCACGGATGTTCATATCCTTGGTAGCCTTGTAAACCAAATTCAAGGAGGGCAAGAAATTCAATTCATCAAGGGTCTTTTCGTCATTCAAATCTTGGTCTGCCTCTCCCGTAACTCCCGTGTAAAACATCGAGCCTTGTTCAACGCGCAAACCATAGATCACACGAATTTTTTCAAGAAGACTATTCTCACCCATTACATATCCGGCAAAAACATTCTGTCTTGCCTCAAATGTATTGATGGGTTCAAAGTTTCCGATGGTGAATGTTCCTGAATTGTCAGTCGGAGTCCATATATTTTCTTCTCTGAGGAACCAATCGGGATCACCGACTACATCAGACTTATTTACCCGGTCGTGTCCATAAGCGAGTGTTTCAAAATCTCTCCACTTCAACAACGCGTTTGCCCCCGCAGAAACCTTAAATGTGTTGTTGATTTCGTAAGTCGCATCGACTCTTACATTCTCGTTGATTTCGTTCAGATCTCTCCAAAAGCGGTCTATTCCTGCTCCGTCTCCTGTGTTCAAGGTAGTATCTCCTGTAGTGACCGAGAAAGCCGTTGACCTAAAGTCAGGGTCATAAACTCGAGATCGGGTAAAGGCATTTCTCCATTCGATATTCAGTTTATCGAAATTGTGACGGCCTCCAACCATAAATGTGGTAAGTGATCTCTGAGTATAGGTTAGAATGTCTTCAACCAATCTGGCCTGAGTTTGATTCAAGTTTCGCGATCTTCGTTGTGATGCTGACGTTTCTCCACTTTGGCTGTGAAGCAACATGGCTGTATAGTCAGAATTGCCTTTTTTGTAGGCAGCCGCTCCCAAAGCACTCCATTGCACTTCATTTTTACCTACTACTCCAATTCGTTCTTCATCTTTGAACAGTTCAGTTTCACCTTCACTGTCTCCTGCAGGTTTGAGGAATGTGTTCGCCTCAAAATCTTCGTAGTAAGTATTATTGTTGCGGTAATTCAGAACGAAGTTGTATCCCCAAGTACCGCCGTTTTCTTTGTTGATCTGATTACCATGGCGCACAGACAAAGAAGTGTTCAAAAATGCGTTTGCCTTTGATGCTGCAAGAGTCGGATTAAATGATCGTGTAATGCTTTCCAAAGCCGGATCGTTCAATGGCTCAACCGGAATTTCGGTGTTCTTATTAATGGGCAGTTCCCTGGTGCCGTCATCAAATCCCAAGAAATCAAGGCTTCCTCTGTCGTAAAGAATAAAGTCGCTATTGAAAGTCTGATCCAAGGTGTAGCCTACGCCAAGAGAGACTTGAGTTTCTTTGATGTCCGGAAAATTCTTGGTGACAATATTGACCAAACCTCCGGTGAAGTCGCCATACTGGTCAGGCGTAAATGATTTAAAAACCGCGACATTTTCGAGAACCGACGTCGGGAAGATATCAATGGCCACAGCATTCACGTCAGGGTCCAAACCCGGGATTGACATCCCATTCAGAGTTGTTTTTGTGTATCGATCTCCCAAGCCGCGCACGTAAACGTACTTGCCGCCTTGCACCGTTACACCGGTAACACGCTTGATGGCTCCTGAAAGATCGGAATCTCCGATTTTTCGAATGGATTGAACAGACAGTCCATCTGTCACGGCAGTGGCATTTTTCATATCCATCAGAACTGCGGTCTCCGTATTTCTTCTCGCTTCCGCTACAATTTCAACCGCAGCGAGTTCGTCCACTGCCGGCTTTAACTCAGTGTCGAGTACCGTAACTTCACCTGATTCTATTGTAATCCCTGTGAAGGTTTGGCTTACGAAGGAGATGAAAGAGATCTTGATGTCGTAAGTTCCGGGGGCTAGGGGAAGAGAGTAGTTTCCGTCAAAATCGGTGATGGTACCAACCCCGGGATTATTTGCCAAGACAACAGTTGCACCGATCATAGGCCCACCTATTTCACCATCTGCTACGTTTCCGCGTAGAAATCCTTTTTCCTGAGCTTGAGCCAAATTTCCCACGAAAACTAAGAGCAGGAATGCGTAATACCTCACTTGAATCATCTATCTTTTTTTTAATATGCAAGCCCCAAGACTCTTCGTCTTGGGGCTTTAGTAGGATAATTTTTTATTCTAAATACCGGATTAGAGCTCTCCTCTTTCACCTGCATAAGTCCATCCGAAACGGGCATTAAGGTCAAGATTTGCACCCGAGCCTGAAGTATTTACCACGCCTTCAGCTGTAGCTTGTGCTGCAGTTAATTCTGTCGGACATGCCGTAGGATTCTCTTCGTCTTCATCACCATCGTAAACCTCAACTCCACCAGTAATGAGGCATTTCCGTTGAAAATAAGAGTAGGAGGAACCGCAACAAGGTTACTGTAAGCATCAGTATTCTATGCTCGCAGGCATCAGTAAAGCGAGTTCTGAATTTCACTTCTTTATTACCTGATTCAAAAATTACGTTGTTGATATTTCCTTGTGCACCTGACTTAAAGTCTGCTGCTGAACCGTCAGCACCTTCAATTTTACAATACCCGTTGTTCAATGTGAAAAGACCATCAGTATAAGTGTCATTTTCAGGTCCGTCGATCTCAAGACTCTCGTCAGTACCGATTCCGTCTCCGTGAATTACAGCGAAGTTTGAAATCGTTCCTGAGTAGTTCATGTCAAGGTCAATTCCGTCATCACCTTGGTAGTATACCAATGCGTTGTCGATGTTAACCGTTCCACCGAAACATTCGATACCATCATCCAAAGTAGCGTATACTTCTACATTGTTGATTTGAGTACCTGTTCCAACTCCACCAAGAGTCAAACCATTGATTTCGTTTCCTTCTCCGATTGAGATACCTCCGTGACGAATAGATACGTATTCGAAAATCCCTGAGTCATCACCAGGCTCATCACCACCGTAAAGACCGTAACCTGCCTCAGCCGGTAGTCCTTCGATATTGGTTTCAGTGTCTCCATCTTCAGCACTGATAGGAGCGCTACCCAAGATGATTACACCACCCCAAAGCTGGTTGTCCGTTCTGTCCAAATTTGAACCTGCAGTTTGACCTACTTCGATATCATCTGCTGAAGAAGTGAAGATAATCGGAGCTGAGGCAGAACCCATCGCTTCAATTCTACCTCCCCTGGCAACGATAAGAGCAGATGCTGCAGTTCCTTGTCCTGAGGCAGCTTTGATGATCGCCCCTCCTTCAATGATCAAGGTAGCGCCGTTATCAACTACAACTCGCCCGTTTAATGCGGTAATCTCATTTGCCGGCCATGTTTCTGTTCCTGTTATGATTCTTACTGTGTTTGTTGATGGAGTGTTGTTATCCTCATCATCATCGTCATCGCACGATGTCAATACCAAAGACCCCATCATCAAGATGGCCGCCATGTTTCTAAGTTTTCTGAAGTTATTCATTTGACTAAATTTTTGTCGATTAGATATTCCGTTTTTGACAGTGCGAAGTAAAGGCCATCAAATTAGTGGAACGTGAATTCTAACTTACCTCTGAGTTATTCTATTGTTGTCTCAATGTTAAGAGATGAAAGAGCACTCTTCGATTCTTATATTTGGACTTAATTTAGGTTTAACAACCGAATAACACCGCCGGAGAATTCTACACCTAATTTTGCCACCGGTTTTCTACTAAAGCTAACACAGCGTGAAAAAAGAAAAGATCCTTTTGGTCGATGATGAACAAGATATTATTGACTTAATCAGCTACAACTTAGAAAAGGAAAACTATCAAGTGAAGTCGGCTTTGAATGGCCGCGATGCGATAGAGATTGCAAAAGAATTCCTACCCGACCTCATTCTTCTCGATGTAATGATGCCCGAAATGGACGGCATCGAAACATGCGTTGAGATGAGAGAGATCGAATCTTTAAAACCTAGTATCATAGCATTTTTGACAGCCAGAGGCGAAGATTATTCGCAAATCGCAGGCTTTGAAGCAGGAGCGGATGATTACATTTCCAAACCGATTAAACCGAGGGTTTTACTTTCCAGAATACAAGCTTTGCTGCGTCGAAAGCGATCAGCTTCTGAACTAAAGATGGGATCCGCCATAGGCGGAATTGTTATCGATAAAGAAAAATACCTGGTGGTTCAAGATGGCAAAGAACTCAACCTACCCAAGAAGGAATTTGAACTGCTCGCATTGCTAATCAGCAAACCCGGACGGGTATTCACTCGCGAAATCATTCTCAATACCATTTGGGGAAACGATGTTGTTGTCGGAGACCGGACAATTGATGTCCACATCCGAAAACTCCGAGAAAAAATCGGGAGTAAATTCATCAAAACCATAAAGGGAGTCGGTTACAAATTCGAAGCTAAATGACAGGACGAAGTCCTTTCAAGGTTGCCGTTGTTACGGCTCTTATTGTAGCCATAGCTATATCTGTTCTGCTCATCGGAACGCTGCTCCTCTTTGGTGAAAAAATCGATTGGGTCCAGGTTTTCGTTTTTACGTCCTTGGCGTTTTTGTCTTCGTGGTTGGTGATCTACAAATCACTGCAGCGCTTCATTTACGCCAAGATCAAACTCATCTTTCGAAATATGCACTCACTCAAAGTGGGGCGCTCGGCTTTTCGGTTAGACATGTCTAAAGATGTGCTGGGAGATGTAAATAAACAAGTAGTGGACTGGGCCGAAGACCGAATGGCCGAAATCGAAGACCTTCGAGAGAAAGAGAACTTTAGAAAAGAATTTGTAGGCAACTTAGCTCATGAGCTTAAAACGCCGATTTTCAGTATTCAGGGTTACATCTTAACTCTCCTCGAAGGTGCGCTCGAAGATCCCAATTTCAATAGGAAGTTTCTTATGAAAGCTGCCAAGTCAGTGGATCGAATGACCATGCTTGTGGAAGATCTTGACACCATCACCCAATTTGAGTCGGGTAGCTTAAAGCTCGACATCGAAAAGATCGATATCGTAGAATTGGTTAAAGAAGTCATAGAACAAAGAGAAGAAGAGGCCAAGCTGAAAGAAATCTCCATCGGTTTTAAAAAAGCCTACGACAAACCGATTTATGTCCAAGCCGATTCCTTCAGAGTAAGTCAAGTGCTCATCAATTTGATTACAAACTCGATCAATTACGGAAAGATCGGCGGAAAGACAACGGTGAGATTTTTTGACATGGACGAGCGCATTCTGGTAGAGGTAGAAGACAATGGTCCCGGTATCGACAAGGAACACATTCCTAGACTTTTCGAGCGTTTTTACCGCGTCGATAAAAGTCGTTCTCGCCACCAAGGCGGAACGGGACTGGGTCTCGCCATCTGCAAGCACATCATCGAAGGGCACGAGCAATCGCTCAATGTGAGAAGCGAAGTGGGAAAAGGATCCGTCTTTTCCTTTACACTGGCCAAAGCATGATTACCGTTTCAAAAACGCATCGACAACCTTGCTGTTTGACTTGAAAAAATCGAATCTGACCGTAGGCTGAAACCCTTTATTCAAGGCTCGTTTTATTCGTTCCAAATCGAGTTTTTCCTGGCTACAGGTAGAAAATTGTGGCTGTATTCTCATCCTGCCTGCCAAGTACTCCTGCTCCGATTGTCCCGGAGTAGGTATCAAAAGGGCTTTCGATCCGATCACCATCAAATCGCAGATGGTGGAGTATCCCGAGCGGCCAATGACCAACTCGCAAGCCGCAAGTTTTGAGGCCATTTCCGGGCCGTCGCCAAGCGAGGTGATTTCAAGACTGTCGTCATGGAGGTCATCGCTGATTTCACTTCCGCGAAAGAGAATTTTCTTTCCTTCAATGGCCTTTAAGATTTTCAAGAGATCTTCTTCCAGAATACTCCGCTGTGGTTCGGGGCCGCCCAGAAGCACGCCGATGCGGTATTTCTTTTTGGCAATGTTATCCTTCATAAAACGCGAGGGAATGCCTAGGTGCTTTTTGGGAATGGTCACTTTTTGGCTTGAAGCCAAATCACCTGAAACCAAATGGTTGGGCCCGTCGGGAATCCAAACCTCCGAGAATCGGTTGATCCAAGTCGCCAGTTTGGCGTTTATCAGGCTTTCGCCGAAAGGCGCTTTTAGCGAAAGCTGATGGCTGATGAGCGCCGATGGAATATTGGGATGATAAGCTCCGTAAACATTATCGGAGACGATATGAGTGATCTTTCTTTCGTCCACTAGCTTCAATACAAAACTATGTTGCTCTGAGTTAATGCTCGCTTGAACCAAGGCTCTTTTGATCAGTCCGGATTGTGCTCCTTTTTTAGAATAGAGCACCTCCCTATCGGGCAAAGGGTGAAATGTCAATGACGGAAATCTCTTTTTCAGGAAACTGAGAGCCAATCCCGATGAGGTGATTTCTACTTCTGCCCCGAAGTGCTGTAGCGACTCTATGATAGGCACGGACCGCGTGGCATGACCCAAACCCCAATTCAATACTGCGTAAAGCACCCGTTTTTCCACCGAGCAAAGATACACGCGAAACCGAGTGCAATGGCTACTTTTGCACCTTTCAATTCAACATGGGAAAAAACAAGCTACGTCGGTTTGCTGAAATGAAGAAGCAGTCATGCGTATTTGAGCCGGATAAGGAAACCTTGCTCGAAGGCCGTTTTGACATGAAGGGAAAATGGGCTTCATTTTTCGGTAATGACAACCCGATAACGGTAGAACTCGGCTGCGGGAAAGGCGAATACACTTTGGCTTTAGCCCGAAAATATCCCGACCGAAATTTTATCGGGATGGATGTAAAAGGCGCAAGAATTTGGCGCGGCTCCAAAACCGCCGAAGAAGAAGGTATTCCCAATGTGGCTTTTCTCAGAACCAAAATTGAGTTTGTCAATCACGCATTTGATTTCAATGAGGTGAGCGAGATTTGGCTCACTTTTTCCGATCCTCAGCCAAAAGATAAGAAAGGAACCAAGCGCCTCTCGGGTTGGACTTTCTTAAAGCGATACGGCAAACTGTTGAAAAAGGACGGATTGATTCATGTGAAGACGGACAGCCAAATATTCTATGATTCTACACTGGAAACCATCGAAGAAGGTAAGCATCACCTCCTGAAATCGAGTGATGATATTTATGGAAGGGGCCGGGAAGAATTCAACGAAGAGGAGCAGGAGATACTGGCGGTGAAGACCTTTTACGAGAAGAAATGGCTCGCCATCGGAAAGAAAATCAAATACCTCAGATTCAGATTAAATGACAGCTACTACCAAGATATCTGAAAAGAATAAAGACTTCTTCGATATGGTTTTCGAAGTGGTCAAACAAATACCGTTCGGGCGCGTTACGAGCTACGGAGCCATAGCCAAGTATTTGGGAATGGCTCGTTCATCCAGAATGGTGGGCTGGGCCATGAATGCTTCGCACACACTTCCCGAACCGGTTCCCGCTCATCGCGTGGTCAATCGTTCGGGTCTCCTTACCGGAAAACACCATTTCGGGGATGAAAATGAAATGCAGAGAAGGCTTGAGGCTGAGGGAATAAAAATTGAAAACGATCAAATCCTGGACTTTGAAAAGCACCTCTGGGATCCTGCAAAAGAATTGAGTTTAGACTAAAATGGAATTGACCAAAGAAAAAGTATTAGAGATCCTGGGCAACGTAATGGAGCCCGAATTGAAAAAAGACATCGTGAGCGAAAACCTCGTTCGCAACGTTGAAACAGGTGAGGGCAAAGTGTCCTTCGATCTCCACGTATTGAGCCCTGCCATGCACAGCCGCAAGCGCATGGAAGACGCTTGTCGCTTTGCGCTCGAAAGAAACTTCGGAAAAGAACTGCAAGTGCATATTTCTACGAAAGTTCTGAGCAAAGAAGACCGCAGCCCCGACCAGCGCAAAATACTGCCCGGCGTGAAAAATATTATTGCCGTAGCATCGGGAAAAGGTGGTGTAGGTAAATCTACCGTAGCGGCAAACCTCGCTGCAGGACTGGCCCGAGAAGGCTACTCCGTCGGCTTAATCGATGCCGATATCTATGGCCCTTCTATGCCCATCATGTTCAATGTGGAAGACGAGAAGCCAAAGACCAAAGAGATTGACGGGAAGACCTACATTCTACCCGTTGAGAATTATGGAGTGAAGTTGTTGTCGATCGGCTTTTTTGCCGATACCTCTCAAGCCATCGTTTGGCGAGGGCCAATGGCCAGTAAAGCATTGAATCAAATGTTCACTGACGCCTACTGGGGGCCACTGGATTACATGATTGTAGATCTACCTCCCGGAACAGGTGATATCCACTTGAGCTTGGTCCAAGTAGTGCCACTTACGGGAGCTGTGATTGTGAGTACTCCTCAGAATATCGCTTTGGCTGATGCCAAAAAAGCAGTAGGCATGTTCAATCTGGATGTGATCAATGTTCCCGTTTTGGGAATCGTCGAGAACATGGCCTATTTCACTCCCGGTGAATTGCCCGATCGTAAATACTACATCTTCGGACGAGAAGGAGCCAAAGGCTTAGCTGAAGAGCTTCAAGTGCCCTTCCTCGGAGAGCTGCCAATCATACAGTCTATACGCGAATCGGGCGATGCGGGACGTCCTGCAGTACTTCAAGAGGAGACCCCGTCGGGAGACGCTTTTCGCCAAATAATTCGTAATTTTGTGGGCGAATTGTCAAAGCGAAAAATCTGATTCAAAACTTTGTGATTCAAAATATTACACCGCTGACTATGGACAATTTGATAGAACGAGTAGAGGGAGCCCTCCAACAGATCAGACCTTTTTTGGAAGCCGATCGCGGTGATATCACTCTGGTGGAAGTCACGGAAGGATTTAATTGCGCGCGTAGAGCTTCATGGAGCCTGTAAAGAATGTTCCATGAGTTTTATGACACTCAAAGCGGGAGTAGAGGAAAGCATCAAAAAAGTGGCTCCTGAAATTAAAGCAGTAGAGGCGATCAACCTTTTTACAAGCCAAATAGGTTTTACTACCGTTTTCTAAACATTCAATTCTAGATTCTTTTGGAAGAACTAAAAACGATAAAACACAATAAAGAAAGCAGACAGGATGTCGCCATCCTTTTTGCGGGTGACTCAGGTGATGGAATCCAATTGACGGGAAGTCAGTTTTCCAATACCAGCGCCCTTTTTGGTAACGACGTCAGCACTTTCCCTGATTATCCGGCTGAGATTCGCGCTCCACAAGGCACGATAGCGGGAGTATCCGGTTTTCAACTCAATTTCGGAAGTATAGAAATCTTTACTCCGGGAGATCTTTGCGACGTGCTCGTGGTCATGAATGCTGCGGCGCTTAAAGCGAATTTGAGTAAACTCAAAATTGGCGGAACCATCATTGCTAATACCGACGGTTTTGACAAAAAGAACCTGAAGCTTTCGGGTTACGTCGACATGAGAAATCCCCTGGAAGACAATAGCCTCGGAAAGTACCGTGTAATAGAAATAGACGTGACCAAGCTTACCCGAGAAGCTTTGAAAGAATCTACTCTCGGTATAAAGGAGAAGGACAGAAGCAAGAACATGTTTGTTCTCGGATTCCTTTATTGGATGTACAATCGAGAGTTGGCGCCTACCGAAAAGTTTCTTCACGAGAAGTTTAAAAACAAACCCGACTTGATCGAAGCCAACATGGCGGTGCTCAAAGCGGGATACAATTACGGCGACACCAGCGAGACTTTTACCACGCGATATGAAGTAAAGCCCGCGCCACTTCCCAAAGGGGTGTATCGAAACATCATGGGAAATCAGGGAATCGCCATCGGTTTGATCGCGGCTTCGCAAAAAGCGGGATTACCGCTTTTCTACGGAAGTTACCCGATCACTCCGGCATCCGACATTCTCCATGAATTGTCGCGGCACAAGAATTTTAACGTCCGCTCTTTCCAAGCAGAAGACGAAATCGCCGCCATCACTTCGGCTATCGGAGCATCTTTTGGCGGAAATATTGGAATCACCGCATCAAGTGGTCCGGGTATTGCCTTGAAAGGCGAAGCATTGGGATTGGCTTGCATTCTCGAGATTCCACTCGTAGTGGTGAATGTGCAACGCGGTGGCCCATCCACGGGATTGCCTACCAAGACCGAACAAGCCGATCTGCTCCAAGCCATTTATGGTCGGAACGGAGAGGCGCCCATTCCGGTGATCGCTGCCAGTTCGCCACGTGATTGTTTTAATCAAGCTTTCGAAGCAGTACGAATTGCCATTGAGCATATGACTCCCGTCTTCCTTTTAAGCGATGGATACATTGCCAATGGGGCAGAGCCTTGGAGATTTCCATCGGCAGATCAGCTGAAGGCGATCAATCCTCCGATGGTTAAGGAAGCGACCGAAGAGGAGTTTTTGCCTTACCGACGCGATGAAAAAGGAGTTCGCCAATGGGCGGTTCCCGGTATCAAAGGGCTGGAGCACCGCATCGGTGGATTGGAAAAGCAAGACGAAACCGGAAACGTTTCGTACGATCCCGAAAACCACGAAAAGATGGTGGGACTCGGGCTGAGAAAATTGCGAGAATCGCCGATTTCATTCCGTTGCAAAAAGTAGATCAGGGAGAAGAGAAAGCCAAGCTTTGTATCCTTGGTTGGGGCTCCACTTACGGCGCGATTAAGACTGCCGTCAAAGAACTTTTGGCCGAAGGACATTCCGTTTCTCAAGTACACGTAAAGTACCTCTTCCCTTTCCCAAAGAATTTGGGAGAACTGCTCAAAGGATTTGATCAGGTAATCGTACCTGAATTGAATAAAGGGCAATTGGTGAAAATCATCAGGAGTGAATTCCTGATTGATGCCAAGCCATTGAGCAAAGTGAAGGGATTGCCATTCTCTTCGAAAGAAATTAAAGAAGCGGCCCTCAAACACCTTGAAGCATGACACAAGAGCAAACCACATATACAGCGAAAGATTTTTCCAGTGATCAGGAAGTAAGGTGGTGTCCCGGATGCGGCGACTACTCCATCTTGAAGCAAGTGCAAAGTGTACTTCCCGACATTGGTGTGGCCAAAGAAGACATCGTTTTCATTTCGGGAATCGGTTGTTCTTCACGCTTTCCTTACTACCTCAATACTTATGGGATGCACAGTATCCACGGTAGAGCTCCGGCTATTGCGAGTGGATTGAAAATTTCCAATCCAGGCCTAAGTGTTTGGGTCATTACCGGTGACGGAGATGCGCTTTCGATCGGAGGAAACCACCTCATTCACTTGTTGAGAAGGAACTTCGACATGAACGTACTTCTCTTCAATAACGAGATTTACGGATTGACCAAGGGCCAGTATTCACCCACTTCGCCTGAAGGAAAGGTGACCAAGAGCACGCCAATGGGCAGTGTGGATCACCCGTTCAATCCTTTGGCCTTGGCGGCAGGGGCAGACGGAACCTTTATCGCCCGTACGATGGACAGAGATCCAAAACATCTGCGACAGATTTTAAAAGAAGCCGACGACCACAAGGGAACTTCGCTTATAGAGATCTACCAAAACTGCAATGTCTTCAACGATGGTGCTTTTGGGGTCTTTACCGACAAGGGCACTAAAGCTGATACGACGGTTTTTGTAGAACACGGTCAACCATTGGTTTTTGGTGAACACGAAAACAAAGGAGTGCGATTGGATGGTGCGAGCCCTGTCGTTGTTGATTTGGAGTCGGGAAACTATTCCAAAGATGATTTATGGAAGCACGACAAGACTGATCGTTTCAAAGGCAGGACTTTTAATGCGTTGCTTCGAGACTTCTCCAAAGCACTCTTGATAGCCTCCCACGTCCATTCGGTGTTTTCTATCAGGAAGACAAAACCTGCTACAAAGAAATGCTGCACGCTCAGAAGACTATGCCTGACGCTGCATTGAAAACAACACTGGCAAATCGAGAAGGCTGAGACCAGAAGGAAATCTTCCAGGTGAACGATCTAGCGGAAGCGCCTTCTGATAGAGTACATTATCTGCGACCTCAGCGCCTTCTCATTTTTCTCTGCGATAAACCAGGTCTACTAAGCACTTGGAAATCGATTCCTGTAATCTGCCAAACGGGAACCACGAATGCACTTCGAGCTAATCACAATAGGAAAAGAGTCTCTGATAACCTCATCTCGATCGCGACTGCGATCCTCGGAGCACTCTGTGAAACCTTAAGACTAGCTTCAACCCTTTGGGAATCTCACAAAAACACCATCTTGCCTTATTCGGGGAACTTTTCTCTGTGCAACTCTGTGCAAAAGATTTCTTTCCTAGAAATCCGTTGACTCAATCCTACTGCGTTCTCGCAAAGGCCTGCTTTTCTTTTTCGAAACTCTGTGAAGCATTACCTTAAGCACTTTTCGGAATCTCACAAACGGGAATCGGCACCATCTTGTGCTTATTGCGGTTGTGGTAGCCTTGATAAATCTCAAAGACTTCTTTTTTTCTGCCTTCCAGCGAATTCGGATCGCCTGAAAAATCCATGGCCCATTCCAATTCGGGGTAGGTGGCTCCTATTTGATCTTCATCGGTGCGGTCGTCTCCCCACAGTCCATCGGTAGGCGGGGCTTGCATGATCTCGTCTATCACAACCCCACCCCTTTCCGAGGGCATAAACTTCGGTTTTGTTCAAGTCGGCGATCGGGCTGAGGTCTACTCCGCCATCGCCGTATTTGGTGTAAAAACCTACACCGAAATCTTCTACTTTATTTCCCGTTCCGGCGACCAAGTAGTTATTCAATCCCGCGAAATAATAAAGTGTGGACATCCGAAAACGGGCTCGTGTATTGACCAAGCTGAATTCGTGCTTGTCCTTATTGCCGGAAGGCGGCAAGGCATGAACGAAATTGTCAAAAATCTCGGTGAGCTCGACCCAATGCGAAGAAACGTTTTTATGGTGCGTTTTGAGCTTGGCTATATGAGTAGCTGCTCGGGAGACTTGGTTGGCAGCTTGATGGATTGGCATTTCCACGCAAAGCGTGGGAAGACCTGTTAAAGCACATAGTGATGAAGTAACGGCAGAGTCGATTCCACCCGAAACGCCTACCACGAAGCCATTGGAATGGGCTTGGTCTGCATACGTTTTCAACCAATGAACAATGTGCTGAACAATTGCCTCTGTCCGCATAAAACCTTTTTATTCTTAACGAAGAGAAAGAGCTCTTGTTTAGAAGTAGACCCCGGCAGTGATCATGAATAAATTAGTGGAGGCTTTTACCCTTCTCTCGGTCTGGGGCTCACCATTATCACCGGGGATCAGTTCACCTATACTATTAGTTTTTGGGAGCTTGTAATCGTCGCTAAAAACATTGTTCAAACCACTGTTATAAGCAGCGGTGAAATAGAGGTTAGTTGTACCTCCGATTTGTACTCGAAACCAGCTTCGATACGAAGTCCAAAGCGCACAAGAGAAGTTAGATCAGAGGCGTCTTCATCCTCTACCGTTAGATCTGCTGCAGTTGGGTTGTCAAGATTTACGTCAGTATAATCAAAAGTACTTTTGGTATTGAAAGCAGCATCAAACCCAACACGACCGAAGTAGCGAATGTATCCTATCTCATTGGTGCGAAGCATCATGGTAACAGGGATGTTTACATAATTGATCCGAAAGTCGGAGGTGCGTTCCGTTTTGAAATATTCGCCATTATCGTTTTCGGCAAAGTAATCATGGCGAAGAGTTCCCCCTGTATTTAATAAAAACAGACCTGTACTAAAGTAATAGTTGCTATTCTGTGCGATTCTGAAATCGGTATTCAAACCAAACGCAATGTTGAATCGAGTTCCGTCGGGCTGCACTGCACCTGCATCACCCGAAGTGCTGAACCATGATAGAAGTGGAGAAAAAGAAAGTCCCAACCTTACTTGTTGGTTGACCGGAGCCGTTTGAGGCATTGGAGCCGGAGTGGTTGTGGCCTGCGAAAACGCCAGCACAGAGCAGAAGGAAGCGAGAATAAATAGACCTATCTTTTTCATTATTTTTGCATTCTTTAATTCCCGCCAAAAGTAACTAATTTTTAAGATGAAGTGCATCCTCTCGGTCGCCCTCTATAGTCTGTTTTTCTTTCTCTTGTCCTGTTCAAGTGATCGCTTTGAAGTCGACACTTCTCAAGTGGATTATCAACCCGAATTTCTTCGACTCGACCGAGCTATTTTTGATGAGCAGGGCAAGCTGACTCAAGAAGAGCTCACGTCTATGACCAGTCAGTACGGCTCTTTTTTAGAGGTGTATATGGTAGACATCATGCAGATGCCGCCCCTGATAACCCGATGCTCCCTGAGTTTTTAAGTCGATTTACCGGCGATCTGACCTGGCAAAAACTTCAAGCATCCGTTGACCGAGTATATCCTGATCTTTCTGCTCAGGAAGAAGTTTTGGCGGAAGCCCTTCGGGCATATTCCATCCACTTTGGAAATAAAGACCTGCCTCAGTTGGTAGCCTATAATTCCGGATTTAATGTCGGGATATTTCCATCTTCAGAATGGCTCGGTGTCGGTTTGGAATGGTACCTGAGTCCTGAGAATGAAGTGGTAAAACAATTGCCGCCTGATCTTTTCCCGCAATACAAACGCGACAAAATGAAGCCACAATACCTCGCGGTGAATGCCTTGAAGGGTTGGCTATTTTTCAAAAATCAAGATTTGACAGGAGAAGACATGCTGTCTTCGATGGTGTTTAACGGAAAGATGCTTTACATCACGCGAGCCTTGATGGAAGTGACCGATGCGGACTTATTGAATTATTCTCCTGCTCAACTAGAGTGGGCCGAGGATTCAGAGTACGCCATTTGGACCTATTTACTGGAAAACGATTTAGTATTCTCCACCGACTTCCGTCAAATCAACAAGATGATGAACGACGGGCCTTTCACCCCCGGAATGCCGGCCGAATCTCCCGGAGGAGTGGGCAATTGGCTGGGACTCCAAATGGTGGAGGCTTTTATGAATGAAAATGAGAACCTTACCTTGCAAGACTTGCTAGGGGCGGGCGACCGACAAATTTTAGAAACCTACAAACCGGGAAGATGAGCGACGAAATCAAAAAGAAGTCAAATATCAATATTCAAGTGGGGCTGGACGAAAATCACGTGCCGCTAAAAATGAAATGGCATGCCGACGATAGCAACGAAGGCGGCGACGTAAAAGCCATGATGCTCACCATGTGGGACGAGAAGGACGACAACACCATCCGTATTGACCTCTGGAACAAAGAGATGAATGTCTTTGATATGCAGCGGTTTTTCCACCAGTCCCTGCTCACCATGGCCGATACCTATTCAAGAGCCACGGGCCAAGAAGATATTGCCAAAGAGATCAGAACCTTCGCCACTGAATTTGCGGAGAAGACGAAGATTATGTCTTGATTAGTAGTCGGTAGCTAGTCTATAGTAGCTAGTTGATCGATTTTGGTCGGTAGATCGGGGTTTTGTCCCCCGCTGGCGGGGGTGGCTTCAGTGGAGCCTGCGGAAATGAAGACGGGGGGTGGACTTAAAAAACTGCCCCGAAATTTTTTCGGCGCGGCTCAACCTTCTTTAGGTTAAGTAAATTACCGTTTGATCATCTTTTTGGTAAGCAACACTGTATCGGCGTAAAGCGAATAGTAATACGTGCCGGGTGCAAATGCCGATGCATCCCATCGCTCGGTGTAGCGGCCTTTGGTCAGGGTTTGGTTTACCAATACTTCGAGCACTCTTCCTTGGCTATCGCTTATCTCCAAGCGTATTTGCGCAGGCTCATTAATGGTGAAGTTGATGGTCGTCACTTCATCAAAGGGATTGGGGAAGTTTTGCTCCAATTCAATCGCTCCTGTTTCTGAATTGCCTTTTTCGGTAGGGGTGGTACCGCAGCAGTTGTTCATTTTGCTTTGGGTAGATTGAAAAGAAGACATGACTGCCGTCATTTGGCTTTGCATTTCTTCGATTTGTGTGGCTTGGGCAGCCAGTTGTTCCGATAGCTCGGCCACTTGGGCTTCAAGGGCTTCGTTTTCTTGCACTTGTGCAGCCATTTCGGCGTTTTGCTCTTGGAAGCCGGCTATTAGAATTGATATGAGGTCGTTGTACCTCACCGCCTTAAACTCGACCACTTCTGAGTCTGTATTACTTTCAGCATCGAAAGCAGGCGGAGTCGTAACGTCTTTTACTAATTCAGGAAGAACCTCTTCTAATTCCTGTGCGAGAATTCCGTACTCTACTCCTGAAGGCAAATAAATTCCATCAACATTTGCATACTCATATACTTTTGGCTGCAATTGACTCAAGATTTCAGTTGCATTAGCAATTGGCTCGATGTTCATTTTTAGATTTTCATCACTTTGCTGATAACCTTGTGATGCGAAAACTAAGCCAGAGAAATAACCAGCCCAATCATTATTGGCAGGATCGTCCGTTGGTGGAGTAATTCGACCAAGTACACCTGCATTGAAATTACCTCCTCCTAAATCTTCATTCACATATGCCAACCCTTCAACACCAATATTGTTAAATCCTTCCCTGGCAAGTCCCGTAACGCCATAATGCACAAGAGCTCCGTCAACTGTATTCGAAAATCCCCTTACACCATATGCCCGTCCATCATCGAAAGCTATAGCGTTTCCCCTTACACCTACCGCTACTCGAACTCTGTTGGTATAAAAATCGCCTGCAACACCCAGTTCAAGAAAAGGTCCTTGACTATTCTCAATTGTACTCACTATACCTCTTTTTATGGGGACACTGGTTCCGCTAGGCACAACTTCTTCACAATCATTTAGAAATATGGCGGCGACATTCTCCGAGTTTTCAGAAAGTGTACCTCGTAGCTGCACATCAAGCCTTGCTTGGGGCTGTCCATAAGTTAGACCAATTCCACCAGTCATTGTACTGAAGTTTCCGAGACCAACGTTTCCATAAGGGGTTATCCGCATGGTTTCCCTACCTTCTTCTGTTGAGCTTTCTGTTTGGATGGGATCAGTGGTAGGTGAGATAAACAAGAATCTAATATTATCAGGCCCTACAGTCGATCCGGGAATATTGCACCCCCATGCAATCACGGCATCAGTAATGTCACTATTATTTGCAATGCCCGGACTTTGAAGAATTCCTGTATAGAAAATATCTTGCCCCGCACCATAAGTGGTTCCTACATTCATCCAATCTCTGCGAAGGCCTGGAGTAATATCATATCCCATTTGGATAATACTAAACGGCACTTGTTCCACGACGGGAATTGATGTTGTTTCGAACGTATTTCCATTTACTCCAAAGTACATTCTGCTCGCATTAGGTAGCAATGGTGCACCACCGTAGCCACCCCATGTAGTGCTCGTCATTCGGATTCGATTTGTGTTGTTCTGTAGGAAGTCGAGATCAGTATTTCCGCTATCTCCCCAACCAAGGAAAGCATTTATGACTGGAGTATTGGATTCAACTGAGGCTTGACAAAAGGAATAGTTATGTATAATAAGGGATAAAATAAAAACTGTTAGTACTTTATAAAACTTCATTGTATCATAATTTTTACTTTGTAAATCATATCATCTGTCAATTGTCCAGTAAGAAAATATACTCCTGTCCTCCAATCAGAGCAATCAATGATCATGCTAGGTTCAGGAGTTTGAAAAGGTTTATCAAGAACAATTTTTCCACTATTATCGAAGACCTGTATATTTACAAGTCTGGATTGAATTGCTCGTAATTCAAAGAATTCATTAGCAGGATTAGGGTAAACAGATACCAACTCTATTTCCAAAGAAGCTTTATTGCTAAGCAGACAGAAATCATTTTCGCCGCTCAAACAGACTTGATCAATAAACAGGTAAGCCAAGCACTTTCCCGAATCGGCAAGTTGAACCGTATCGGTGTTCAATCCATCGTAAAAGTTACCAATGGCAAGCCAATTGTAATTTTGGTTTGCCACAAAAGATCCTTGTACATGAGTCCAACCCATAGTGTCAGCCTCACTAATATCCAGATCAATTTGTGGATTATTAGTAGGGAATATCGTTGGGGTGGGAGGATCAAATAGTATTGGGTCGACAAAAAAGCTTACACCTAAGCGATTGGTCCTACAGCGCCAGTCCTCATAATCACCAGAATCCAACTCTGAAATATAAGCACTGAAATAATATGTACTTCCAACTGTTAAGGGTGTTAAAAGCTGAGATGCTGCATATTCTCGAATATCAGGAGCGGTATGAATATAGGTACTTAGGCCAATGTATCCTTGTCCATTGAAAGCTGGTTCAAACCCTAAAAAGTTAGAAGGAACACCCACAACACCAGTTGTAGAATTGTTACATGCATTAAAGTAATCCGGAGTCTCAGAAAAACTTACCCAATCTAGTACCTGAGTATGAAGTTCCGTAGAGCTAGTGGGACATTCTTCATAGAGTTCAAAACTCTCATTGGGTATGAGATTTTGTCCAACTGCACTATTGATTAAAAATAAATTGAACACAGAGACAAACAGAGTTTTAACACATCTTATTACTATACGGGGTTTGAACATTTGACAGAATGAAGGTTTACAATTATTAAAATACCCAACTACGCATGGGCTAGCGCTTCCATTTTCAAACCGCGCATAGAAAAAGCGTATGGCATAAGACTCCTTGAATCTGATGGTCTGATAGTTGTACCTTTGTTAATTCATTTGCACCTCCATTTTGTTTAATCGCTAATGGTTGTATTTGATCTGCTCAAGGTGTTCACGCGCCTTGAGCTTTTTTTATTTCTATTTGGGGTCGGGTATCATCACGTTTTGGTTAGCGTTTTTCTTTAATGTCTGCCTAAAGATGGAGAAATGGATCGAGTTAAAAAAGAAAACTCATTCGATAATTCTTTCAGGGGGGGGAGTAATTCCTTGATATTCAGTTATAAAATTCCGCTATTATTTCTGTGTTAAGCCAAGGTTTATTCTCAACAAATAATTTGTCGTATTCCTGAATACTATCCGGTGCACTTGGTCCAAATTAAATCTCGCGGAGCAGGAGATCAGAACCTTCGCCACTGAATTTGCGGAGAAGACGAAGATTATGTCTTAGTCACCCAATCGCTCTTCCTTAAAAAGCTGATTCGTCTCTGCGATAAACGCCAGGATTTCTTCGCGTCCCATGGTTTGGGCAGATGAGGTGAGAAATTGTTTGGGTAGCTCTTCCCAGTCTTGGAGCATTCTTTCGTTGTAGGCTTCTACCTTTTTGGTAAGTCCGCCGGGTTTCATCTTATCGCATTTGGTGAAAACCATCGCGAAAGGAACACCGTGTTGACCGAGATAGGCCATAAAGTCCAGGTCGATAGGCTGCGGCTCGTGCCGAATGTCCACCAAAACGAACAAACACATCAGGTTTTCCCGCTTCTTGATGTACGGGTAGATCAATCGCTGAAATTCATCGCGAATGGTGCGCGACACTTTGGCGTAGCCGTACCCGGGCAAATCGACCAGATACCAAGACTCTTCGCTGCCCGGGTAGGAAATCGTGAAGTGATTGATGAGACGTGTCTTTCCCGGTTTCCCCGAAGTCTTAGCCAGATTTTTCCTGCCCGTCAATAGATTGATCAACGATGACTTGCCCACGTTACTGCGGCCTACGAAAGCGTATTCGGGCATATCGCTTGGCGGCAATTGAGTGGCAACGGTGCTGCTCTTTAGAAATTCGGCTTTGACGTCAATCATGGGGTCGTGCTTTAATCAAGGTGATTTTTCAAATGAGTCGTCGCAAAGATAAACCGAAACGATTAGGATGTTTGTAGAGTGCTGTTGGCCGGGGATGGTAGTCTGTAATCAGCACGCGGTATTCGAAACTCAGGACTTTGATTTTTCTTTTCTCGTCAATTTTTCAAGCACATTAAAACCAGGATGAAAGCTCGGCTTATGGCAATAAGCCTTTTTTTCATTCTCCGGTTCTCCCCTGAGCTTTAGCGAACTCGGTGTTCTCGTAGAAAAAATAACATGCCCTTCACATTATTCTCTGCGGACTCTGTGTGAAATCAACTACTTCCGAGATCCGAGCCAGCCGCTTATTTAAAATTTCTTCCCCAACCAGCCATCGAGAATCCGATTAAACTCTTCCGGGTGCTCCATCATCGGCGCATGCCCGCATTTGTCAATCCAAAACAACTCTGAATCGGGAATTTTTTCGTGAAACTCCTCGGCCACATCGGGCGGAGTGATGGTATCGTTTTTTCCCCAAATCAAGCAAACGGGCATGGTATAATTCTTCAGGTCACTGCGCATGTTGTGGCGGATGGCAGATTTTGCCAAAGCCAAAACCTTGATCAACTTCGTGCGGTCTTGAACGAGGTTAAAAGTCACATCCACCAATTCATCCGTTACCATTTCAGGATCGTAAAAAGTCACCGCGATTTTCTTTCGGATATAATCTTTGTCCTCCCTTCTGGGAAAAGAGCCACCGAAGGCATTTTCATAAAGGCCTGAACTACCCGTCAAGATCATGGCTTTGATCAATTCGGGGCGCCTTTTGGTCAAAACCAAACCGACGTGACCACCGAGTGAGTTTCCCAAAAGTAATACGTCTTTCAATCCTTTGAACTCCATAAATCCAATCACGAAATCGGCTAGATTTCCAACTCGGTTTTCACCAATGGCAGATCGTACAGTGGCATCATAGGAACAATCACGCGATGCGTTTTGCTAAAGTGAGATATCACTCCGTTGAAATTGCTCAATGCACCAAACAGTCCGTGCAAAACCAGTAGCGGCTCTCCTTCACCTTCATCGATGAATTTGTACTTACCTTCTTCTTTTATGTTTAATTCCATAACGCGTCTAAGCTTCCAAATATAGACTTTTTTGAATACGACTGCCCGAAAGCCATGCGCGGATGAAGTCAACAAAATCTTGTGAAAAGCTTTTTTTTTTGAGTTGCTCATTTTTCGTATGTGCTGAGATGAACTTCCTCTCGGCATTTTGATCGGTCACAAATTTGATTTTCAGCTCAAAATGACGCTCACGAATAGCCGTTTGTCGTCTGTGAGCCCCGTTTAATCTTACGATCCTCGTAAACTTTTCAACATAGTGGTAAATAATGGTAGATCGTGGGAAATTGTGGTAAACATTTTCTACTTTAGCCTTGGAAATGTAGCCTCATGCTGAATCTCCTAGGAGAATACGATTGCAAACTTGACTCTAAAGGGCGTCTCATGCTCCATTGAAGGGTTAAAAAAGCAGCTGCAAGAAATGCTGCACGAGGGTTTTGTGATCAATCGAGATCTCTTTGCGATAATTGTCTCGTATCTCTATCCTGTTCAGCAATGGACTGATGTGAGTTCTCAGATTTGAAAGCTCAATACGTTTGTTGAGAAGAATGTTCGTTTTATCCGGAGGATTCAATAATGGTGCTACGCCAGTGACGCTCGACGGAATGCGGGACGTTTACTTATTCCTTCTGCATTGAGCGATTACGCTGGTCTTGGTAAATCCGTGAAGGTCACTGGCAATGGCGATCGCATTGAAATATGGGATAAGTCTTCCTACGAGGCTATGTTTAACGAGGATATTGATATGGGCGACTCTCTCTGAAGAGGTAATGGGCGGTCGCGATAAGGGCCAAAGATGAGCTCTAATTCAGACTACCATGTGCCTGTCCTTTTACAGGAGAGCGTGGATGCGCTGATTGAAGATATGAATGGCGTCTATGTGGACGTCACCTTTGGCGGGGGAGGACATTCCCGCGAAGTTCTTTCAAGGTTAGGGGATAAAGGCAAATTGATCGCGTTTGATCGCGATGAAGATGCGCAAAGCAATGTGATTGATGATCCGAGATTCACTTTAGTGCCCTCGGATTTTCGCTTTATGCAGAATCACCTCCGCTTCTTGGGACACCGAAAGGTGGATGGAATCCTTGCAGATTTGGGCGTTTCATCTCATCAATTTGATGTGCCTGAGCGCGGTTTTTCCATTCGCACGGAGGGGAAGCTCGATATGCGGATGGGCAAGTCTACTGAATTGACAGCCGCCAAGGTGGTCAACAAGTACGACGAGGCCGAGCTGATACGGGTGCTGAAAAA
Organism: uncultured Cryomorphaceae bacterium; assembly: GCA_942492545.1. GTDB lineage: Bacteria > Bacteroidota > Bacteroidia > Flavobacteriales_D > Cryomorphaceae > JAKVAV01. The sequence goes on from CALOFA010000002.1 coordinate 205,810, forward strand.
TTACGGTGAGTTGACCAACGCTCGGCAGTTGGCTTCGATCATTGTTGCGAGGCGCAACGAGCGAAAATTTGAGACCACCGAAGATTTGGTGCAAGCCATCGAAAAAGTTTTTCCGCCGCAAAAGCGGATGCAGAACTTGGCGAAGGTTTTTCAAGGTATTCGCATTGAAGTGAACGATGAGATGGGTTCGCTCGAAGCATTGCTCAAGCAGTCGGTAGAAGTGCTGAAGCCAAATGGAAATCTGGTGGTGATTTCATACCACAGCTTGGAAGACCGCCCGGTGAAGCGATTTATGCGAGCAGGTGATTTGGATGGTGAAGTGAAGAAGGATTTTTTCGGAAACCCCGAAAGACCCTTCACGCCGCAGCCCGGAAAACCCATTACCCCTTCGAAAGAAGAGATTGAAAAAAATAGCAGAGCACGAAGTGCAAAACTGAGAGTAGCAAAACGAAATGAGTAAAACAGGAGAAACCAAAAAAGCAAAGAAGCGCGGCCTCGCCAAGGGGTTGAGCTCCCTGCTGAGCGGTAATTTCCTGACGCGGAGTTTGGTTCAAGCCAATATGCCATTCATTTTCTTTCTGGTGGTGATGATGATTTGCTACATCGGCTACGGCTACTTCGCTGAAAAAAATGCCAAGGACTTGGTGCAAGCCGAGACTCAACTAAGAGAAGTGAAGGCTGCCAATCTTTCGATTAATGCCAGACTGGAAAAATTGAAACAGCAATCGCAGGTGGCTCGATCCATCAGCGACTTGGGGCTAAAAGAATCCACTGATCCACCAAGGTTATTGAGAACGCATTCCCATTAATCAGGAAGGGAAGAGTAAGAGATGGCGGAGCGTAAACATATCATCAACAAGGCATATTTGGTTTTCCTTGGCATCTGCCTCTTTTCCCTTTTCGTATTGGGAAAGATCATCATGATTCAATTTATGGAGGGGGAAAAGTGGGAGGCTAAAGTCGAAAAGCTCACCACCGATCTCCGAGAGATTACTCCCGTACGCGGAAATCTCTACACCGCCGATGGAAATATGCTTGCCACCTCCGTGCCCATTTATGAGATCCGCATGGATATGAAGTGCGAAGGCTTTGACGAAGAAGCTTTCGCTCAGGAAATTGATTCTCTTTCTTGCAGACTAAGTGACTTGTTTGAGAATAAAACAGCAGCTGAGTACAAGCGCGACCTTCTCGCGGCGAGGAAAGAGGGAAACCGCTATTACCGAGTAAAGGGCAAAGTGGAGCACGATCAATTATTGGAAGCAGAAAATTTCCCCTTTTTCAGAAGAGGTCGTTTTAAAAGCGGGGTCATTTATGAAAAGAATACGGTGCGAAAGCATCCGTTTGGGAGCCTAGCTGCGCGCACTGTTGGGTATGAGCGTGATGGTGTGCGTCCGGTTGGTCTGGAAGGTGCCTACGATGTGGAGCTTCGGGGAGTGCCCGGAAGTCGCTATGAAAAGAGATTGGCCGGAGGCACATGGATGCCCATTGATAATACCAATGAAGTGGAGCCGCAAGACGGTTACGATGTGTACACTACCATCGACATCAATATTCAGGATGTGGCAGAGAGCGCTTTGCGAAAGCAATTAAAGAAGCACCGAGCGCGCCATGGTTGCGCCGTTTTGATGGAAGTCAAAACCGGACGAATCAAGGCCATTGCCAATTTGACCTTGAGCAAGGACAGTACCTATAATGAAGTGTACAACTACGCAGTAGGTGAGGCCACTGAGCCGGGTTCAACCTTTAAGTTGCCCGCTTTAATGGCAGCATTGGAAGATGGCTTGCTGGAATTGACCGATACGGTTGACACCAAAAATGGAAAACACAAGTTCTACGATCGCACCATGAAGGACAGTAATGACAAAGGGTTCGGTAAGATTGATGTGGTTACGGCTTTTCAAAAATCTTCCAACGTCGGTATTTCTCGATTGATCTTCGATCGATACAAGGACAATCCCAGAGAATTTGTTGATAGACTTTATAAGATGGGTCTGGGCCGACCGATGGGAGTTGAAATTGCCGGTGAAGGCGAACCCAAAATCAAGGATCCTTCCGATCCGTCTTGGTCGGGAACTACACTTCCGTGGATGAGCATCGGGTATGAAACCTTGATGACGCCGCTGCAGATTTTGACATTCTATAATGCCGTTGCCAATGATGGCAAAATGGTGAAGCCTGCCTTCGTGAAAGAACTCAGAAGAAATGGCAAGGTGCTCAAGACTTTTGATCCCGTCGTGATAAATTCGGCCATCGCATCACACGAGACTTTAAAGGAGGCGCGAAGGATGCTTGAGACAGTGGTCAGCGAAGAAGGTACTGCTTCCAACTTACGCTTTGGTGCTTATTCGATTGCGGGTAAAACGGGAACTGCTCAAATTGCCAATGCCCAATATGGCTACAAGTACCAAGAGGCGGTGAGCTATCAAGCTTCTTTCGTGGGTTATTTTCCGGCCGATGAGCCCGAGTATACGTGCATTGTTGTTGTCAATGGCCCTTCCAATAATGTGTATTACGGAAACCAAGTAGCCGGTCCCGTTTTTAAAGAAATTGCCGACAAGGTTTTTGCCGGAAGGCTCGACCTCCATGACTTGGATGAGCAAGAACCCGGTTTACTGGCGGTAAAAATTCCCGTTTCCAAAAGCGGTCAAAAAGAAGATTTGGATTTCATCTTCAATGAGTTTCACGTTCCCGTTAATGATGAAGCAAACGGTTACGGCTGGGTCACGACCCACACCGGTACCGATACGGTTACCGTTGAGCGTAGGACGATTCCCTCAGGTCGAGTGCCCAATGTCGTGGGTATGGGATTGCGCGATGGACTTTTCCTTTTGGAGAAAGCCGGTCTCGATGTGGAGTGAAAGGGAAGGGAATGATTTCAAACAGAGTATTCCTCCAGGAACCGATCTGAGTAGATACGAATCAATAGAAATTGAATTGTCCTGATATGAAATTGCTGAAAGACATATTGTATCAGTCGCGAATCAAGCACGTCAAGGGCACTACCAATGTGGCTGTTGAAGCAGTGGTGTTTGATTCTCGAAAGGTGGTTGGCTTTTCGCTTTTTGTGGCGGTGAGAGGCGAACAGGCCGACGGTCATCTCTTTATCGAGAAGGCCATCGAACTTGGAGCAGTGGCCATCGTTTGTGAGGAGCTTCCGGAGGAGATGCACGATGAGATCACCTATATTCAAGTGGAAAACAGTCGTGAAGCTTTGGGTTATTTGGCTTCAAATTTTTATGACAATCCATCGGCGGAGCTGAAGTTGGTAGGTATTACCGGAACCAACGGTAAGACGACCACGGCCACTATGCTTTATCGTCTTTTCAAGCTTTTAGGCAAAAAAGTTGGCTTGATCTCTACCGTTGAAAATCGAATCCAAAACGAGGTGATCGGTGCCACGCATACTACGCCCGATCCCGTTCAGCTCAACGCCCTTTTGAGAAGAATGGTAGATGCCAAGTGCGGCTACTGCTTTATGGAAGTGAGTTCCCACGCCCTGCATCAACACCGTGTTGCGGGAATCGAATTTGCAGGCGGAGTTTTTACCAATATTTCGCGCGATCACTTGGATTACCACAAGACTTTCGACGAATACATTGCCGCCAAGAAACTGCTCTTCGATATGCTTCCTTCCTCGGCTTTTGCGCTGGTTAATCTCGACGATCGTCAAGGAGAAATCATGTTGCAAAACTGCAAAGCGGGCGAGCAGAAAACTTATGCCTTGAAGGCTATGGCGGACTACAAGGCCAAGGTCATTGAGAATCTCTTCTCGGGATTACACGTCAACTTGGATGGCATGGATTTATACTCCAAGTTGGTGGGCCGATTCAATGCTTACAACATCTTATGTGTTTACGGAGCCGCTCGATTGCTCGGCGAAGAAAAGATGGATGTACTGACTGCCTTGAGCAATATCAGTCCTGTAGCGGGTCGATTTGAATTGATCAAAAGCACCGACGGAGTGAGTGCCATAGTAGATTATGCCCACACTCCCGATGCATTAGAAAATATCTTGTCGACCATCACGGAGATTCGCACCCACAATGAGCAAGTCATCACGGTGGTGGGTTGTGGTGGAAATCGCGATAAAGGGAAGCGTCCTGAGATGGCATCTATTGCTTGCAAATACAGCGACCGTGTTATCCTCACTTCCGACAAGCCGCGAAATGAAGACCCGCAAGCCATCGTAAATGACATGAAGGCGGGAGTAGATCCGGTTGATTTTAAAAAGACCAATACCATTCTTGATCGAGCCGAAGCCATTCGTATGGCTTGCGGACTTGCTCAGCCAAACGATATCGTTCTCATTGCCGGAAAGGGCCATGAGAAGTACCAGGAAATTAAAGGTGAGAGATTTCCATTTGATGATCTCGCTACTGTTATGGAATCCTTTAAAGAGTTGAAGAGCTAATGCTATACTACCTTTTCGAATATTTGGATGAAGCATATGGCCTCCCGGGAGCAGGTGTATTTCAATTCATCTCCTTCAGGGCGGCCATGGCCGTCATCACCTCTTTGCTCATCTCGCTGGTGTTTGGCAAGTCGCTTATTTCTATGCTGCATAGAAAGCAAGTAGGCGAAACCGTCCGCGACCTCGGGCTTAAAGGTCAGATTGAGAAGCAAGGGACGCCGACTATGGGTGGTCTTATCATCATTGCCGCCATTCTTATTCCTACTCTTCTCTTCTGCGAATTGGACAATATTTATGTCATCGTTATGATCATCACCACGGTGATCCTCGGCGGAATCGGATTTTTGGACGATTACATAAAAGTTTTTCGGAAGAACAAAAAGGGCCTTGCGGGTAAGTTCAAAGTAGTTGGTCAAGTGGCCGTCGGGGTCCTTGTTGGTGCCATTCTCTTTTTCAATCAGGACGTGGTTAGCAAGCGAAAAGTCTACTTCCAGAGCGAACAGACCGGAGAAATCACATCGGAATGGTTTCAAGACAAATCTGTGAAGACGACGATTCCATTCATTAAGAACAACGAGTTTGATTACGCGTGGCTTCTCGGCTTTTTCGGAAAGGAAAAGTCACAAGACTGGGCTTGGTTGATTTTTATTCCATTGGTGATTTTTGTCGTAACGGCAGTTTCAAACGGTGCCAACATTACAGATGGACTGGACGGTTTGGCCACCGGCACCTCGGCCATTATCGGGGTCGTGCTGGCCATATTTGCCTTCGTTTCGGGAAACCTGGTTTTCTCCGATTACCTCAATATCATGTTCATTCCCGAGTCGGGAGAGCTTACCGTTTTTATCTCAGCATTTGTCGGGGCCTGTATCGGTTTCCTCTGGTACAATTCTTTCCCAGCTCAAGTGTTTATGGGCGATACGGGAAGTTTGGCATTGGGAGGGATCATTGCCGTTTTTGCCATTTCCATTAGAAAAGAATTGCTCATTCCGCTTTTCTGCGGAGTGTTCCTCATCGAAAATATTTCAGTGATGCTGCAGGTCAGCTACTTCAAGTACACCAAAAAGAAGTACGGAGAAGGTAGGAGGATTTTCCTCATGGCGCCCTTGCATCATCACTACCAAAAAGTGGGATACCACGAATCCAAGATCGTGTCGCGGTTTTGGATTGTGGGAATTATCCTGGCGGTATTGTCCATCGTAACGCTTAAGCTCAGGTGAAAAAGCTATTGGTGCTTGGAGCGCGGAGAGAGTGGTGCAGGCGCGGCTTTGCTCGGAAAGAAATTGGGATACGATGTCTTGGTTTCTGACTCGGGAAAAGTAGCGGACAAATACCAAAACGTTCTTAACAAGTCGGGAATTAAATGGGAAGAAGGAGGTCACAGCGCTGAGTTTCTCCAAGGAGCAGAGATCGTGGTAAAGAGCCCGGGCATACCGAGCGATATTGCTTTGATCAAAAACCTGAAAGAAGCGGGATCTGAGGTGATCTCAGAGATTGAATTTGGAGCGCGAAACTCCGGAGCGAAGATCATCGGGATAACCGGAACCAACGGCAAGACGACCACCACATTGCTCACCTACCACATTTTGCAAAAAGCAGGATTGGACGTAGGAATAGCGGGCAATGTGGGAAATAGCTTTTGCGCGGAATTGGTGAAGGGAGACCGCGAGTATTTTGTCTTGGAAGTAAGCAGTTTCCAATTGGATGACGCTTACGATTTCAAGCCGTACATCTCGGTGATCACAAACATTACCCCTGATCACTTGGATCGATACGGTTATGAAATGAGCCGCTACGTAGATGCCAAGTTCAGAATCACCCAAGCTCAAGATGAAAACGATCATTTTATCTATTCGGCAGATGACGAAATCCTAAACGCCGAAATAGAAAAGCGATCGCTCAAGCCGATGCTTCACCCCATTTCCATGACCCGATCCGTTGAAAACGGAGCTGAATTATTGAATGAAAAACTGATTATAAACATCACCGATAAACCATTTGAAATGTCCATACACGACTTAGCCCTTTTAGGGAAACACAATGCCAAAAACTCCATGGCCGCAGGAGTTGCCGCTCGTATCCTCGAGATACGTAAAGAGGTGGTTCGAGAGAGCCTTGCCGATTTCCAGAATATAGAGCACCGACTCGAATTCGTTGCCACTATTCATGGAATTCAATTTATCAACGATTCAAAAGCCACCAATGTCAACTCAACTTGGTATGCCTTGGAAAGCATGCGTGAGCCAACGGTTTGGATCGTAGGCGGAGTGGACAAAGGCAATGACTACAGCATGCTTTTTGACCTGGTAAATGAAAAGGTGAAAGCCATCATTTGCTTGGGCAAAGACAACAAGAAACTCCTTGAAGCATTCAGCGACAAGGTAGATCAAATCGCCGAAGCTTCTTCTGCAAGGGAAGCGGTGGGGCTTGGTTACCAATTTGCCGAAAAGGGAGACACCGTTCTCCTTTCTCCTTGCTGCGCGAGCTTTGACCTGTTCGACAATTACGAAGATCGAGGTCAGCAGTTCAAGCACGCAGTCAAAATGCTCTGAAAACCCCAACTGATACCTTAAACTATGGATCCAAAAAAGACAGCAAAAGACCTCTCGGAGAATCCGTTGATTCGCTCGCGAATGAAGGCACTCGAAACGGTGCGTCCCTTTTCGCTTGAGCATGCGGGAATGATCAAAGGAGTGACTTTCGTCAATGATTCTGCCGCCACCACTGCCATGGCGGTGATCGAGTCTTTGAGTCATTTTGAGGAGCCCGTAGTGTGGATTACTGAGGCGAATGATCCCGGCTTTGAATTCGAAGACTATGTGGAAATCCTGCGAGATAAAGTAAAAGCCGTTGTCGTGTACGGCGAACTTACTGCAGGATGGCACGAGGCTCTTTGGGATTATCTGGGCTTTTTTGTGAAAGCTGATACTTGGGATGAGACCATTGATTTGAGTTTGGAAATTGCCAAAGCCAATGATACGGTGATCTTCTCGCCGGGATGTCGAGCTTCTGAACCCTTTTCAAATTTTCAGGAGCGCGGGGCTTATTTCAATCAGTTGCTCAAGATTAAGGCCAACACAAAAGGATAAGCATGGCAGAGGGCAAGTCATATACTATCCACAAGGGAAAGAAAAGTCAGTTGAAGACCTCCATGACTGCACTCGAAAGAATGCGTCAAAACCTGGAGAAGACGGCTTATAGAATAGATTCTGTAAGACTGATCGATGATGTTCATTTTCTCAATGATAGTCGTGCGGTAGATCTGCTTTCTACGAGGGACAGTTTTAAGTGCTTGAAGGCGCCTGCCGTTTGGCTTACCACCACTACACCTCACGAGCGCGATTTTGCATTGATTGAGAAGTACATCCGCAAGAAGATTAAGGCCATTGTCGTGTATGGCACTGATGCACTTGACATGCGCTCTCAATTGGAAAAACTGGTCAATACTTTCCTCACGGTTTCCGATTTGAAAGAAGCGGTAAACGCGAGTTTCGATCTCGCTGAACCAAACGATGTAGTGATTTACTCGCCCAGCTGTGTGGTGACTGATGGCTACCTCAACTTTGTAGATAGAGGCCAAGCCTTTGAGAAATACGTGAAAGAACTGAAGAAGCAGTGAATAAAATTTGGACGACATATCTTAAAGGAGATCGGGTCATTTGGATGGTCTGTCTCATACTTGGAATGGTATCGCTCCTTGCCGTGTATTCCAGTATTTCGTCCTTGGCATACAAATACACTCAAGGCAATACGCTGTATTATCTCTTCAAGCATGGTATTATGCTCGGTTCGGGCTTCTTTATCATGGTCCTCATTCACAAAGTAAATTACCGCTACTTCTCTCGTTTGTCGCAAATAGCGGTTTGGGTAGCTGCCGTTTTGCTGTTGCTAACACTATTGCTCGGGGTAAACATCAACGATGCCAGCCGATGGCTGAAGATTCCCATTATCAATCAAAACTTTCAAACCTCAGATTTCGCCAAGATCGCACTCGTAGCCTATGTGTCTCGTATGCTGGTCGTAAATCGGAACAATCTACACAGTTTTAAAGATGGACTTCTCCCTATTCTTGTTCCGATTGGCTTAATTTGTGGTTTAATCTTGCCCGCCAATTTCTCCACGGCGGCCCTCTTATTCTTCGTTTGTTTTACACTGCTTTTTGTCGGGGGCATTCCCTTCAAGCACCTATTGGCAGTAGTAGGAATTGCGGCAGCAGGTTTTGCATTGCTGCTAAGCCTTTCATCTGTGGCCCCCGATCTGCTTCCGCGGGTTGAGACGTGGAAAACCAGGCTCATGAGCTTCGAGTCGGGAGATAGCGAGGCCAATTACCAGGTCGAACACGCCATGATGGCTATCCACTCGGGAGGGCTCTTGCCGGCAGGCCCGGGCTCGGGCGATTCCCGAAATTACCTGCCTCATCCTTATTCGGATATGATCTACGCTTTCATCATCGAAGAGTACGGAGCTATCGTGGGAGGTTTTGGAATGCTACTGCTCTACCTGATATTCCTATACCGAAGTATCAAAGTGAGTAATGCCTGCGAGCGCGATTTCGGTACGTTGCTCGTCATCGGACTCAGCTTCTTGCTGGCTTTTCAGGCTTTCATCAATATGGGAGTGGCGGTGAGCATATTGCCTGTTACAGGTCAGCCATTGCCATTGGTCAGTATGGGTGGTACATCCATTTGGTTCACCTGCCTGGCGGTCGGGATGATATTGAGTGTAAGCCGCACAAACATTGAAGGAGAGACCGTCAAAGGAAAAAAACGCGTAAAACGAACCGGATATGCAGTCGCCTAAGATCATCATAAGCGGAGGAGGTACGGGAGGTCATGTCTTCCCCGCCATCGCCATCGCCGATGCGATCAAGGCTTTGCAGCCCGACGCGAAGTTTCTCTTCGTGGGAGCCATTGGCCGCATGGAGATGGAGCGAGTTCCAAAGGCGGGATACGAAATTCGAGGCCTCGAGATCAGCGGTTTTCAGCGCAGCCTTTCGGCAAAAAATCTGAGCTTTCCATTCAAGGTCTTGAAGAGCTTGAGGGTCTCTCGGAAGATTATCAAGGAGTTTAAGCCCGACGTGGCCGTAGGTGTTGGAGGTTATGCCTCGGGTCCTTTGCTTCACGTGGCTAGTAGGAAAAAAATACCTGCTTTGATTCAAGAGCAGAATTCCTTTCCTGGAATTACCAATCGCCTTCTGGCAAAAAAAGGTGAACAAAATATGTGTCTCGTATGACGGGATGGAGAAATGGTTTCCCAAGGAGAAATTGATCATGACGGGAAATCCCATTCGCAGCTCTGTTGTGGATATCGAAGGGAAGAAGGATGCAGGATTGAAAGCATTTGGCCTCGACCCCGAAAAGTCCACTTTATTAATCGTTGGCGGAAGCCTCGGAGCTCGAACCATTAACGAAAGTATTGCGGGAGTACTGGAGGAAATTTCCGAATCGAATTACCAGATCATTTGGCAGACGGGAAAACTTTACATCGATAAAGCAAAAGCTCTGGTCGAAGAGAAGGGAGCGGCCAATGTGCACGTGACGGCTTTCATTGAAGAGATGGACTTGGCCTATGCCGCTGCCGACCTTATTGTATCTCGTGCAGGCGCTATGGCGCTTTCTGAACTTTGCTTGATCGGCAAGCCATCTGTGCTAGTGCCTTCGCCAAATGTAGCAGAAGATCATCAGACAAAGAATGCGCTGGCACTTGTGAAGAACGAAGCAGCAATTTTGGTAAGTGATGCAAACGCTCGCGGCGATTTGTGGCCAACGGTGAGCGAATTGCTTAGGAATACGGAAGCCCGAGAGTCGCTGGCCAAGAATGCCAAAGCGATGGGCAAGCCGAATTCGGCAAAGAAGATTGCAGAAGAAGTATTGAAATTGATCGAAAAGAATTGAATTTAAGCGGTATACATAGGGTCTATTTTTTTGGAGTCGGAGGCATCGGCATGAGTGCCTTGGCTCGTTATTTCCATCAAATGGGACTGGATGTCGCCGGGTATGACCGCACGCCTTCGCCGCTCACCAACAGGTTGGAAGAGGAGGGAATTGAAGTGAATTTCGATGCTTCGCCCGAGGCAGTTCCTTCTAGATTCATTGACTCACCCTTAGGTGAAGTATTGTTCGTTTACACACCTGCCATTCCCGCATCTCACGAGGGATTGGGTTTTTGCAAAAGCCGCGGATTCAACGTAATCAAGCGTTCGCAAGCCTTGGAGGCCATTGTAGCCGATAAAGAAACATATGCCGTAGCCGGTACGCATGGCAAAACGACCACTTCATCGATGGTTGCTCATTTATTGAATCAAGGAAGCCACAGTGCCACGGCCTTTCTAGGAGGCATTGCCACCAACTTTAAGTCGAATTTGGTAGTAGCCAAAGCCTCGAATAAAGCCGTTGTGGAAGCTGATGAGTACGATCGTTCCTTTTTGAGACTTCGGCCCACCGTTGCGGCGATTACTTCCGTTGATGCCGATCATTTGGACATATATGGAAATGCGGAAAGCCTTCGTTCGAGCTTTGAAGAGTTTGCCAAGCTCGTGCCCGAGAATGGATTACTCATTTTGCATGAGGGGATCGAGATGGATGTGGAAGCACCCGTATGGACCTATGCGGTAGAAAGCGAAACGGCCGACCTCACCACTAAGAATCTGCGAGTAGAAGATGGCGCTTATCATTTTGAAGTTTGGCTCAAAGGCGAAAACTTGGGAGAAATCATCATGCATTACCCCGGAAGGCACAATGCTGAAAATGCGCTAGCCGCCATCGGGATGGCTCTGCATGCCGGGATAAGTTGGAGCGAAATTGCCGAAGGGCTCAAAACCTTCCTCGGTGTTAAACGACGCTTTGAATACCAAATAAGACGGGAAGATCGCGTGTACATTGATGACTATGCGCATCATCCTACGGAGATTACTGCTTGTGTAAATTCTGCCAAGGAACTGTATCCCGAAAAGAGAATAACGGGTGTCTTCCAACCGCACCTTTACAGCCGCACGCGCGACTTTGCCGACGAATTTGCAGAGAGTCTCTCTGAGCTCAACGACCTCTTGCTAATGGATATTTATCCCGCCCGAGAGGAACCCATTGAGGGAGTAGATTCGCAAATGCTGCTGAATAAAGTACGCTTGGTGAATAAAAAGTTGGTAGACCGCGAAAACCTAGTGGAAGAAGTTCTGAGATTGAGCCCTGAAATTCTCCTCACCATGGGTGCCGGAGACATTGACCGAATGATTGAACCTTTGAAAAACGCTCTTGATGAAAAAGACAAATAGAGCTTTACGTTGGTTGGGCTACTGCATTGCCATATGCGGTACCGTTGTGATGCTTGGCTTTATAGAAAGTTCCAAGTCGGGAGCGGTATGCGAAGGCATCGAGGTGGAGTTTATTCGAAATATGGAAGAGCCGTTGCTTACGGAGGATTTCGTTCGTCAGACGCTTTTGGATGTTTCCGATCAAATCGTCGGTCAGAATCTTCGTCAAGTCAATTTTGATCGACTGGAAGATGCGCTCAACGATATTCCCTATTTAAATCACGCCGTGGTTTATACCACCATCGACAATCGGTTAAAGGTCAGGGTAACCGAGCGCACGCCAATCGTCCGACTTATCGATGAAAACGGTACGTCAGCTTTGATCGATGCAGACGGCTACTTGATGCCGGTTTCCAAAGTTACTCCCCTTCGACTGCCTGTGATTACGGGAAGTTTTCGTTTGGAGAAATCTATGGTCGAGAGCAATCTCCACACTTCTGATTCGCTCGTGGTGCCAAAATTGGCTGAAGCCTATGAGATGGGCAGTCTTATCAATAGAGACAGTCTTTGGAAGGCCCAGTTTCAGCACCTCTCATTTGAAAGCAACGGAGATTTGATTGCCTTTCCCCAGGTGGGCAATCACACGATAATATTTGGTTCTGAACGTTTGGAAGAGAAGCTCGAAGTGCTTCGCATTTTTTACCGTGAAGGGATGAGCCAAGAAGCCTGGAATAAATACAAGTCAATAAACCTGAAATACAAGGATCAAATTGTTTGCACCAAAAAATACCCATATGGAACCTGAAATCATCGTCGGACTAGACATTGGGACTACCAAAATCGCCTGCATCGTGGGCCGAATCAATGAGTTCGGTAAGGTGGAGATTATCGCTTTGGGTAAGTCTGAATCACTCGGAGTAAGAAGCGGAGTGGTAAGTAATATTAACCGCACGGTTGAATCCATTCAGCGCGCTGTTGCAGATGGCCGTAGAGCAATCGGGTGTAGAAGTAGGAGAAGTGATCGTTGGCATAGCCGGACAGCATATCCGCAGCCTGCAGCATCGAGGTATTTTAACGCGTAAGACTCAAAGATCACGATGAGGAAATCTCGCAAATCGACATCGACAACCTTGTGGAAGACATGCATCAGCTGGTAATGAACCCCGGCGAGGAGATCATTCATGTGCTTCCGCAAGAATACATCGTAGATAACGAGCAAGGTATCAAAGACCCTATCGGGATGGCGGGAATCAGGCTGGAGGCCAATTTCCACATCATTACGGGTAAGGTGAATGCCGTAAAGAATATTTACAAAAGTGTGAGCAAGGCCGATCTCGAAGTTGGCGAATTGGTATTGGAGCCTCTGGCTTCCGCCGAATCGGTACTCAGCCTCGAAGAGAAAGAAGCAGGAGTGGTCTTGGTAGACATCGGAGGTGGTACTACTGACATTGCGATTTTCCAAGATGGAATCATTCGCCACACAGCCGTAATTCCTTTCGGTGGAAACATCATCACCGATGATATCGCTTCGGGTTGTAGCATTTTGCGAAAGCATGCAGAGCAACTGAAAGTGAAATTTGGTTCGGCCCTGAGTTCTGAGAGCATGGAGAATCAGATTGTGTGCATTCCTGGATTCAGCGGACGCGAGCCAAAAGAAATTTCCATCCGAAACTTGGCGAACATCATTCAAGCGCGAACCGAAGAGATCGTGGAACAAATCGATTTACGAAATCAAAAGTTCGGGTTACGAAAAACGGCTCATCGCGGGAATCGTGCTCACTGGTGGAGGCTCTCAGCTGAAGCACTTGCCACAATTGGTGGAGTACTTCTCGGGATTTGAAACCAGAATGGGTTACCCTAGCGAGCACCTTGGAAAAGACAACAAAGAAGAGCTTTCGAGCCCGATGTACGCCACGGGTATTGGCCTGGTATTGAAAGGCTACCACTTGCTGCAAAAGAACAAGAAAAGGAGCGCCGGAAAACGCTCTCCGATTCGCTTGGGCGGTAAAGATAAAATGAACTTATTCGATAAAATCCTCTCTAAAGGGCAGGCCTTTTTTGACGACGACGATATTTAAAAAACCAATCCCTAAAACCTAATATATATGAATTTCGATATGCCAAAAGACCAATCCTCAATCATCAAAGTCATTGGTGTAGGTGGTGGCGGTAGCAACGCCGTCAACCACATGTACGAGCCAGGAATCAAAGGTGTTGACTTCATCGTTTGCAACACCGACTCTCAAGCCCTCGATATCAGCCCTGTTCCCATTAAGGTTCAACTTGGCCAAAGCCTGACTGAAGGACGCGGTGCGGGTTCTATTCCCGATGTGGGACGTAATGCCGCCATCGAGAATTTGGACGATATCCAAGAAATACTTTCTCACAATACCCATATGGTATTCGTCACTGCCGGAATGGGTGGTGGAACGGGTACGGGAGCAGCTCCGGTCATTGCCAAAGCGGCAAAAGACATGGGCATTCTTACCGTTGGTATCGTAACCATTCCTTTCACTTTTGAAGGGAAGAAGCGTATGCTTCAAGCAGAAGAAGGCTTGCGCGAAATGCGTGCTTCGGTAGACACTTTGCTGGTGATTACCAATGATAAGCTCCGTGAGATCTACGGAAACCTTTCGCTTAAGAATGCCTTCTCTCAAGCAGATGGCGTACTCTCTGTTGCCGCTAAGGGAATCGCTGAGATCATTTCTGTTACGGGTGCCATCAACGTGGATATGAACGATGTGAACACCGTAATGAAAGACAGCGGTGTGGCGATTATGGGTCAGGGAACTACTGCCGAAGGTGAGACCGAGCAATTAAAGCTGCTAAGAAAGCATTGGAGTCGCCGTTACTCAACGACAACGATATTGAAGGTGCGAAGTACATCCTGTTGAACATCACTTACGGTGAAAGGAAGTAATGATGGACGAGATTTCTGACATTACCGATTATATCCAACAGGCGGCAGGTTCATCAGCCGATGTAATTTGGGGTCATGGAATGGACGATACCTTGCGATGAAAAAGTTAGCGTAACGATTATCGCTACAGGATTTAAGATTACTCCTGACACCGGTTTTGAAATGGATGAACCTATTCGACATGTCTTGGATCCGGAGGAGAAAAAAGAAACCCCTGTAGCTCAGAAAATGGATGATCCGATGGGGTCTTCTGACGAAGTAGAACCTTATTTGAAAGAGGTGAAAACTTCTACGTCAGAGCCTGTGGCAGAAGAAAAACCTGCAGAAGAAGTTCAGCGCTTTAATCTTTTCGAAGAGGAGCCGGTTGGAGAGGTTCAGAATGAAGAGAAAGAGGTAGAAGAGACTCCAACTGCCGAGACGGTTGAAGACCTATTACGCAGGATGAGTCAAGAAATCTAGACCTAGGGCAGATAGACACTGATGAGAGAGAGAGGATCTCGGAAATAGAGTGAATGCCGAAGTTGCGGCTCAAGTCAATAGAGAGCGCTTGAGACAACCTGCGAGATATGTCTGGCGCTTAAAAACTCCCGAGGGATTGACTGAGTTGGAAAAGGAGCCAGCTTACAAACGCAGAAATGTACGTCTCGACAATATTCCTCATAGCAGCGAATCGGAGGTTTCGAGGTACACTTTGGCACCTGATGATGACGAAGGCAATAGACGTTCAGGTCTTGAGACCAAACAACCCTTTCCTGCACGACAATGTAGATTGACTTGATCAATATGTGCTAGGAAAACCAAGAATATGTCATTAGCAGATAAAATAAACGATGGCCTGAAAACGGCCATGAAAAATAAGGACAAGGATAAGTTGGCGGTTTTGCGCGCGGTGAAATCTGAATTGCTCCTGCATGCCACAAAAGGCGGCGACGGAAGCATCACTGAGGCCGAGGAAATGAAAATCCTCACCAAGCTGTACAAGCAAAGGAATGAATCGGCCGCTCTATACAAAGAGCAAGGCAGAGAAGATCTGGCGCAAGAAGAGGAGTTTCAGGCAGGCGTGATTGAGGAGTTTCTTCCTGCGCAATTGACGGAAGCCGAGATCGAAGCCAAGGTGAGCCAAATCATTGCCGATACAGGCGCTGAAGGAATGAAAGACATGGGTAAGGTGATGGGTCAAGCCAATGCCGCCATGGCTGGAAAAGCCGACGGTAGCCTCGTGGCGAAAATAGTTAAAGCCAAATTGGGTTCTTAGAATTTATAAGAGTTGGAAAAAGAGAAAGGGGCCTTGAGCCCCTTTTTTTGTGTTTGAAGTTTTTGGTGCGGATAACCACAAAGCGCACCGAGAAGGCGCAAAGAACGCGGACGATTTGCTTTTAATATTTCGATTTGGGGTAGGTCTCTTTGCGAGCTTCGTGAAAAATCTTTGAGTGCAGAGCTCGGTTAACTCGTCTCACATTTTCAGTTGCTAAAATCAGCTACCTGTCTCCAACTTAAATCCAACCCCGTGCACATTCTTTATGCTCACACTTTCATCGTGCTGAAGGTATTTCCTGAGCTTAGTAATGAAGACATCTAGGCTTCTACCTACAAAGTAACTGTCGTCTCCCCAAACCAAATTGGTGATGAGCTCTCGCTCGATGACTTGGTTTTTTTGTTCACAGAGAATCTTTAAGATTCCCGCCTCTTTTTTGGTGAGCACTTTAAGGAAATCGACTGATCGCAGCTCATAGTTCTCAGGATTGAAGGTGTATGTCCCAATTTCGAATTCCTCTGTTTTGTCGTTTCCATTTGTGAGGTTGTTGCGTCTCAAAATGGCTTCAAGGCGAAGCAGAAACTCTTCGTTGCTAAAAGGCTTGGTGATGTAATCGTCTCCTCCGGAGCGAAAGCCTTCCACTTTGTCTTCGGTCATGCTTTTTGCCGTAAGGAAAACGATGGGCACTTGCTGATCCACTTTGCGAATGTCGCGGGCCAACTCAAATCCATCCTTTTTGGGCATCATCACATCGAGAATGCAGAGGTCGTAAGGATGTGCATTAAACTGTTGTAGTCCCTCTTTTCCATCTCGGCTAAGGTGAACTTTATATCCCGCCACCGAGAGGGTATCTTGAATGACAAAGCCCAAGGAGGGATCGTCTTCGACCAAAAGTATTTTGATGGGCTCGTTCATTTCTTTAACGGAAGTGTAAACGTAATACTCGTGCCTTTTCCTTCTTCGCTTTCGACTCTTATTTTTCCATCGTGCGCCTCTACCATCTGCTTCACATAGTACAGTCCCAAACCAAAACCTTTCACGTCGTGCAAGTTCCCTTTCGGTACTCGGTAAAACTTATCGAAGACAAGCGGAATGGATTTTTTGGGAATTCCGATACCGCGGTCACTGATAGTGGTTTCGATCGAATCCCCATTTGAAGTAGTGGAGATTTTTATTTTGGGATTTTCGTAACTGTACTTCACGGCATTGTCCAGCAAATTGAAAATCACATTGGAAATGTGCACCTCGTCTCCTTCGATTTGATGGTCAGTGGCGCCAAGGTTTAATTCAATGCCCAGTCCTTCTTGCTCATTGGCCACTTCAAGGGTGTTTACGGCACTTCCAAGCATAGCATGGAGGTCGAGTGTCTCGCGCTTGAGTTCCACGTTTTTTCGCTCCAGCGTGGCCAGTTGCAATACCTTGTCTACCTGCAAGCGAAGTCTGCGCACTTCGTTAAAGATCAGCTCGGCGTAGCGGTGGAGTCTTTCGGGTTGTTGAGCGATCTCGGGTTTGAGCAAAACTTCACTGGATAGACTGATTGAACTGATGGGTGTTTTCAGTTCGTGCGTCATATTATTGATGAAGTCCGTTTTCATTTCTGAAAGTCGCTTTTGCCTCAGCACGATGTAAACGGCATAGGCGAAAAAGACGAAAACGATCAAAGAGATGAGGGCAGAGAATGCCCAAGTGGAAATTTTGGTTGATGGAGTTTCAATATTAAAAGGCTCTTTGTGTGGAAAGAAAACTCCGAAGTAGTGGCCGTCTTTCTCCCACTTGATCTCCGGTACCTCCGAATTATTTGGTTGGGCCGCCTCTTCATTTAATGCAATGTAATCGCCAAAAACGATGCTATCGGTAAAGCAGTCGTAGACGCCGTATTCAAAATTTTCTTGGATGTTTCTTCTTTCGAACTCGGTTCGGAGAAGGCGTTCGAGAAGGTAGGGGTGTACCGTATCGTTGATGGCTACGGTGAAGTAGTTGGGGCGAATTTGTTTGACCGCTTGGAAGAGTTCGGCCGGGTCGTTATTGATGGTGAGAATCTCATCGGCTACATTGGTCAGAGCGATTGTAACGCGGTCGTTGAACTGCTTGGCTTCGGCAGCTTCCTGATCTTTGCGGAGGTCGATTTGGGTTCGCTGAACCTCAAAGGCCTTATCCAGCCAATAAATCTGAGTGGCGATAATTCCCGCCACGCTTAAAATGGCAAGTAAAATAAGGATACCGATTAACTTGCGGCTCATGTTGCTAAGTTAATGACTCAGCTGAGCTGTCCTAAAGAGTTTAACAGATTGCTAACGAATGCTCGTTACCACCTAAGCTGCCGTTGACGGGCAGTCAAGCAGCATGCTTGCGCTTTTTCCGAATCATGGAACAGACCTTTATCACATCGAGAGTATTCGAGTAGATGGTATGATTGAGTCTGATAATCTCCCCCAGAAGATCGGCTTCGGGAGTCGAAAGTAAATGCTGAAGATCGGCTTTCTTAAGCCCTGATGCGTTTATATCTTTCATTCTGAAGAAGACTTTGGTCTTCGTTGTTTTTCGGTTTTAAGAGGTGAAAGGTTTCACTTCCGTTAAATGATGTACAAGAAGGGTGCCTATTCTCCCCACACCAATCACCAACCTTTGCTCAATTTTTGGTTGATTTAACAACCGTAATTTATTTCAAATTAAAAGGCCATTCACCGAAGGGTGAATGGCCTTTTGAATTTATAGTGACGCAGTTTTCTTACATCATGCCCGGCATTCCGCCACCTCCATGCATTGAAGGCATAGCATCATCTTCTTCGATGTCGCTAATCACGCATTCAGTAGTTAAGAGCATTCCTGCGATTGATCCGGCATTTTCCAAAGCAATACGTGTCACTTTGGTAGGATCGATTACACCTGCTTCAAAAAGATTTTCGATAAGTCTCTGTGCGCGCGTTGTATCCGAAGTCGCCTTTTCCTTCGCGTACTTTTTGTACGATTACAGAACCTTCTCCACCGGCATTTTCTACGATTTGACGAAGTGGCTCTTCCATTGCTCTTCTTACGATAGCGATACCAGTAGTCTCATCTGCGTTAATTCGCCTTCAATCGTTTCTAATGGTTTCGATAGCACGAATGTAAGCTACACCACCACCGGCTACGATTCCTTCTTCTACTGCAGCGCGGGTAGCGTGAAGAGCATCGTCTACTCGGTCTTTCTTCTCTTTCATCTCCACTTCAGTAGCAGCACCTACGTAGAGAACGGCAACACCACCGGCCAATTTAGCCAAACGCTCTTGCAATTTCTCCTTGTCGTAGTCTGAAGTTGTAGTTTCGATTTGCGCTTTGATTTGATTCACTCTAGCGTCAATCGCGCTTTTCTGCACCTGCTACCATTTACAACAGTGGTATTGTCTTTATCGATACTTATTTTCTCGCAAGTACCAAGATCTTCCAAAGTAGCATCTTCCAATTTGCGGCCTTGCTCTTCAGAGATTAATGTTCCACCCGTCAAAATAGCGATGTCTTCCAACATAGCTTTGCTGCGGTCACCGAAACCTGGAGCTTTAACAGCTGCGATTTTCAATGATCCGCGAATTTTGTTTACTACCAAAGTAGCAAGAGCTTCACCTTCAACATCTTCAGCAATGATCAGAAGCGGCTTACCTGTTTGAGCTGCTTTTTCCAATACCGGAAGAAGATCTTTCATGCTGGAAATCTTCTTGTCGTAAATCAAAATGTAAGGGTTCTCCAAGTCGGCAACCATCTTTTCAGAGTTGGTTACGAAGTATGGAGAAAGGTATCCGCGGTCGAACTGCATTCCTTCTACTACGTCCACGTAAGTTTCAGTTCCTTTTGCTTCTTCAACGGTGATTACACCTTCTTTTTTCACTTTGGCCATAGCCTGAGCGATCAACTTTCCGATGGTGCTGTCGTTGTTGGCAGAAATGGTAGCTACTTGCTCAATTTTTGAATTGTCGTCTCCTACTTCTCTGGAGATTTTTTTCAACTCGGCAGTTATAGCAGCTACTGCTTTATCGATACCTCTTTTCAGATCCATCGGGTTTGCTCCTGCAGCTACGTTTTTCAAACCTGCAGTTACCATGGCTTGCGCCAATACGGTAGCCGTGGTTGTTCCGTCTCCTGCCATGTCAGCAGTTTTAGAAGCTACTTCTTTTACCATTTGAGCTCCCATGTTTTCGATGGGGTCTTTAAGCTCAATTTCTTTTGCTACACTTACTCCGTCTTTCGTAACGGTTGGTGCGCCAAATTTTTTATCGATGATAACGTTGCGGCCTTTAGGTCCCAATGTTACTTTCACTGCATCGGCCAATGCATCTACACCGCGTTTTAACTTGTCGCGTGCTTCTACATCAAATGTGATATCTTTTGCCATTATTCTAGTTTTTTCAGGTTAATGATTAGTTGTTGCTGATGACACCGAAAATGTCTGACTCTCTCATGATGAGGTAGTCTTTTCCTTCAATCTTGATTTCAGTCCCAGCGTACTGACCGTAAATTACAGTATCGCCAACTTTAACAGTTAAGGGCTCGTCTTTTTTGCCATTTCCTACTGCTACAACTGTTCCTCTTTGAGGTTTTTCTTTGGCGGTATCTGGAATGATAATTCCACTTGCCGTTTTTTCTTCAGCTGCAGCTGCTTCTACAAGAACTCGATCTGCAATGGTGTAAGGTTTATTGACATAGTTTTATGAATTTAAAATTGTTGAAATTCGCCAATTGTCACAAAATGTGCCATCCGTACTTTAAGGATAGAACGGTAATTTTTGGCATAGAATGACAAAAAAAATGTCAGTGCGAATGACACACTGACATTAATAAATGAGTTAGAAGGAAACTTACTCTACCGGAGCTGCTTCCTCAGCTGCATCTTGTCCTGGTATTTGGGGTTGCTCTAATTGAGTTTCCTCAAATTGCTGTATTGTTTCGTTTCCAAGCGATCCTGTTTCTACTCCTGCCGATACAAGGCAAAGTACAAAAAGCGCAATCGCCAAACGTCCAAGTTGCTTTTTTCTAGGAAATCTGCAGTTCGTTTTACACCACCAATTTGGTTGGCAGCTCCAAAACTTGAATCGAGTCCGCCACCTTTTGGATTTTGAATTAAAACGATAAGCGCTAAGAAAACGCAAACTAGTATGATAAGTACAAAAATGAACATCTGCATTTTGTTTATTTTTTAATCTGATTCTTCTTCAGCCTTTTTTTTGAAGAGCGGCAAAGTAACGTCTTTTTTCTGGATATTTCAAACCTCAGATTTTTATACGCTCTGGCAGCTTTTTAGAAGTCGCCTTGACTCTCATAAATTTTCGCAAGTGTCTCTGTTACAAAACTTTCGTCTTCCAGCAAACTCATCTTGCCCATTTGGATGGAGAGAAGAATGCCTTTTTAACGGGTGAAATTTTTGGGTCTTCTTGGATGAATTTGTCAATGATTTCGCGATTTAAGCCTTGCGACCTCATTTTTCGTCGCTTTTCCTTCCTATCTTTATTAGCCAAAAACCAAAACTCATCGGGCCTGTTACCTGTCTCTTCTTCGAAGTTTTCAATTTTCCTCTGCTATTTGTCTCGACTCTTTTGAGTCGGTTTATGCTCCTCAAATCACTTTCCATCTCAAACTCACCTAGCTGCTTTAAGAGCAGCAGCCATGAATTTCTTCTTCTAGCGGATCTTTGCGAGGAAATGGACAGGGGATCTTGTGGTTTGATCTTCGGTTTTTGAATAGATTCGGCTTGAACTATCTCATCTTTTGGTAGTCACAGTTTCTTCCTGAACATTGTCTCAGATTCTTCTGAGATTGAATGCGCCTTCTTCGATTTTTCAAGAAGTCCATCTTTAATAATGTAATCGTAGAGCTTGGAGCGGTCTTGAATGTAAACGGCAGCCGTATTGATATAAGCTTTGGTGTCGAGCGCATCATCTCTTTTCTTGGCCATAGCCTGAGCTACCCTGAATCCTGCACAATAGGGGTATTTCAATGAGAGATTTCTGATTTCATTGAAGACACTACCTTGTCGGGAATGCGACCCGAATCAATCTATTTCTATGAAAATCAGCTCTTTTCATTACCAAGCTCCGAGTGAAGCGTCAAAAATATCTTGGATTAGTTGCGCATTTATTTCTTCAATCAATTCGTTTTCTACTTGATTGAAGTCTTGGGTTGACGAATAATCGGCAAACCGTGAAAAGCTTTTTTCAAAATTCTTCTCCCTGTCAAAAGTATTGACATAGGTTACTTTGATGGTGATCGTAAGTCTGTTAAAGGCTGTAACTTCTTCTGCGGAAACGGCTGCGTTTCCAATTTGATACCCTGTAATTATCCATCGTATTGAAGGATCTCCCCGTTTTTCTACCAAATCGAGTCTGGTTTGCGCGAGCATCAAATCCTTTAAGACTCTCAGTAACTCGCAAGTCGTAATCAGGTGATGCAATGGGGTGCAGCATTTCTGAAATAGCTTCACCGAAAAGGTTTTGGCGTCAGCAGGAATATCTGCTCCGGTAAGTGGAGTACGAGATTTTACACCCTGAAAGGATAAGGAAGCTTCCCAAGAGAGATACTCCGGATTTTTGTGTAATGTTCTTATTGCAGGTTGTATTCTTTGATTTTACGGTACAAGGTCCGTTCCGAAATTCCCAATTCTTTTGCAGCTTGTTTTCTGCGATTGTTGTGCTTTTTGAGCGCTTTTTCAATCAATTCTCTTTCCGTATCCTCAAGAGATAGCTCTCTTCTACTTCTTCATGTCTCGTCAATTGAGTATCGGAGCGTGAGAGGGCTTCGAGATATTGTAGTCTGCCGGCTGAAAAATTGTGATCTACCTCCGTTTCCTCATTTCGTTCAAACTCTTGATTATCGTCGAAAAAGACGCTTGATGGCCGAAGGAGTTTTGGTTCTCAGGCTGACTCATTCGCGCGGTTTTGCATAAGCTCAAGTACAATTGACTTGAGATCGCTCATATCGCGGCGCATTTCGAAGAGAACTTTGTACAAGATTTCTCTTTCGGTAAAATCGCCACCTCCGCCTTTTTTTGCTGATAATTGCCGGAAGATTTGAATTTCCTACCTCAGGCAGATAATGCTTTAATCTCGGCAGTGATATCTCTGCTCTTCTTCAATTACCGAAAGTTGTTCGTACCACATTTTTCAATTGGCGGATGTTTCCGGGCCAGCTGTAGTTTTCTAAAAGGATCAAGCGCTTCATCATCCAATCTGATGATGGCATTCTTGTATTTTTCAGCAAAGTCGACAGAAAATTTTCTAAAGAAGAAGTGGATGTCTTCTTTTCTCTCGCGAAGGGGGGAAGGCGATAGGCACAGAATTCAATCGGTAAAAAAGATCTTCTCGAAATTTTCCTTCGCGAATGGCCTTATGCATATCTCAACATTGGTAGCGGCAATAATCCGCACATCTGTTTTGATCACTTTAGATGATCCTACTCTAATAAATTCGCCTGTTTCCAATACCCGCAAAAGACGTACTTGAGTTTGAAGCGGCAGTTCGGCTACCTCATCAAGAAAAATCGTTCCCCCATTGGCCACTTCAAAATATCCTTTGCGGGAATCGTGGAGCACCTGTAAATGAGCCTTTTTCATGCCCAAAAGCTCCGAGTCAATCGTCCCTTCTGGAATGGCTCCGCAGTTTACCGCGATATATTGTCCGTGCTTTCGCGCTGAGAGCTGGTGAATAATCTGAGGCATCGTTTCTTTTCCGGTTCCACTCTCTCCCGTGATCAAAACAGAAATATCGGTTGGTGCTACTTGCCTAGCAATATCTATTGCGCGATTGAGCAAACGAGAATTCCCGATAATTCCAAATCGTTGTTTTACTTGTTGAATATCCATTTATTAATTTACTACTTCGCCAATAGAGTTGCAGAGGTACATTCAGTGACTCTCACATTACGTAAGTGCCAATTTCTGAATTCTTCTTATCGAAAACGATCACCGCATTCTGACTATTTCTACCGTGGAGTTGATCTTTCTGATTTTTTTGAAACGCCCTCTACCAAAACTTCAAATGTTTTTCCAACGAAGCTTTCGTTGCGTTTGAGAGAATTACCTTCGTGTTGAATGTCAATTATTTCTGTCAATCGTTTTTGCTTCACTTCTTCGGGAACATCATCTTCATATTTTCTCTCAGCAAGTGTTTTTGGTCTCTCAGAGTATTTGAACATATAAGCAAATTCATAGACCACTTCCTTCATAAGAGAAGCGTTTCTTGATGTTCTTCTTCGGTTTCACCGCAGAATCCCGAGATGATGTCGGTGCTAATTGCAGCGTCGGGCATAATTCGTCTGATCGCGTCAATTCGGTTCATGTACCATTCTCTGGAATAACCGCGATTCATTCGTTTCAGCATTTCGGTACTTCCGCTCTGAACGGGTAGGTGGATGTATTTACAAATGTTTTCGTACTTCGCCATCGTTTGAAGTACATCATCCGTCATGTCTTTGGGGTGAGAGGTTGAGAATCTGATTCTCAATTCTGGGATTTACCAAGAGCCACTTTTTCCAGCAAGCTGGGCAAAGTTCACCGTCTCTTTTCAGGGTCGATAATTTCTCCTTTTTTGGAAATATTCCACCGGTAAGAGTCTACATTTTGTCCGAGAAGAGTGACTTCTCTGTAGCCTTGTTGAAACTAAATACTTTGCTTCGTGAACGATGCTTTCAGGGTCACGACTGCGTTCCCTACCCCGTGTAAATGGAACCACACAGAAGGAGCACATATTGTCACATCCCCGCATAATGGAAATGAATGCCGTCACGCCATTGCTGTCCAGTCGAACCGGATTTATTTCGGCATATGTCTCTTCTCTCGATAAAAGAACATTGACAGCTTTTCTTCCATCGGTTACTTCTTCAATAAGGAAGGCAATTCGCTGTATGCGTCGGGACCAACAACCATGTCCACCAACTTTTCTTCTTCTAAAAGTTGAGATTTGAGTCGTTCTGCCATGCATCCCAGAATCCCTATCATCATCTTCGGATTTCTTTTTTTCAAAGTATTAAATTGATTCAATCTTTTTCGAACTCGCTGCTCTGCATTGTCGCGAATTGAGCAAGTATTGATCAAATCACATCAGCCTCCTCAGCATTTCGAGTAGTTTCAAACCCTTTTTCCGCATAATTGAAGCAACGATTTCGCTATCCGAAAAATTCATGGCACATCCGTAACTCTCCAAATAGAGTTTTTTGCTCTGTGGCGCATTGCTCTTTCGAGCAAAGTTGCTTCACCTTGTCGTTCTTCGTCTATCACTTTTTGACTTCATTTGTATTGCTTCTTTTTTGAAATGGATCGCAAAGTTATTTAAAAATTAGACTTTTCTGCCAAAATGGCAGTAAAATACGTGCTATTTAAAAGTTCTGATTTTATTAGATATCAGGTCTGAACTCAATTAAATTTTCATTGCTTTACTTTGTGTCATCCGACAGCATTGTGAGAATACCCAAAACCAGTACGATATGTCAAAAAATCTAGTCATTGTTGAGTCTCCTGCAAAAGCAAAAACCATTGAAGGTTTTTGGGCAAAGATTTTACGGTAAAATCTAGTTACGGACACGTACGCGACCTGAAAAAGAAGGGGTTATCGATAGATGTTGAGAATGAATTTTTAGCCTGAATACGAAATCTCTCCGGAGAAAAAGAAAGTCATTGCGGAACTACAAGACCTTGGTAGAAAAAGCTGATATTGTTTGGCTGGCGACGGACGAGGACCGTGAGGGAGAAGCCATCGCCTGGCACCTGTTTGAAGAACTGAGTCTGGATAAGGACAAAACACGAAGGATCGTTTTTCATGAAATTACAAAAGGAGCTATTGCTAAAGCTATTGAGAATCCACGAAAAATAGATTATCGATTAGTTGATGCTCAACAAGCACGAAGAGTATTGGACCGTTTGGTAGGTTTTGAGTTTTCTCCAATACTTTGGAATAAGGTAAAGCCTTCTCTGAGCGCAGGACGCGTTCAATCAGTCACTGTTCGGCTTATTGTAGAAAGAGAAAGAGATATCCAAACTTTACTTCTGAAGAGAAGTTTGCTTACCGAGTTATCGGCTGTATTTTCGACAAATGGAGCGGGAAAATCTTTTAAAGCGGACTTGAACAAGCGATTTTCCACCGTAGAAGAGGCTCGAGCGTTTGTGAATGCATGTGAATGGATCATCGTTTGAAGTTGATGATCTTGAAGTGAAACCATCAAAGAAAAGTCCCTGCTGCTCCTTTTACCACTTCTACTCTTCAGCAAGAGGCTGGAAGAAAGTTGAGCTTTTCTGTGGCCAGAACCATGTCGGTTGCTCAGAAGCTATACGAAGAAGGTAAGATTACCTACATGCGTACGGATAGTTTGAACTTTTCTGATACGGCGCGAGACGCAGCGAAGAGACAAATTGCTTCTCATTATGGAGCGGAGTTTTCGAAGCCACGAACATTTTCGACCAAGTCAAAAGGAGCGCAAGAGGCTCACGAGGCCATTCGCCCGGCCGATATGTCGGTAACATCCGTTGGCGGCGATCCGGCAGGACAAAGACTTTACGACCTTATTTATAAGAGAACGCTCGCTTCTCAGATGGCGGATGCAGAGTTGGAAAAAACTACTGTTAGAATCAAAGTCGAAGGACCGAATGCCCCTGCAGATAATCTGCACTTCGTGGCGAGAGGAGAGGTGATTAAGTTTGAGGGTTTCTTGAAAGTTTATTTGGAAGGCACCGATGATGAGGATCTTGACAAAGAAGAAGAAGGTTTGCTCCCGACGATGAAAGTCGGCGATTCTTTGGAGAGAAAAATAATTACCGCCACCCAAAGATTTTCAAATCACCCTCCGCGCTACACTGAAGCCAGCTTAGTGAAGAAATTGGAAGAATTGGGAATCGGAAGACCGAGTACATATGCGCCCACGATTTCTACTGTGCAGAAGCGCGGTTATGTGGTCAAAGAAGATCGCGAAGGTCACCCGAGAGAATACACAGTAATCGAACTTGAAGGAAGTGCAGTCGAGGAGAAATCAAAGACTGAGACGACGGGAGCTGAAAAGCAAAAGCTATTCCCCACGGATATAGGTATTGTTGTAAACGATTTCTTGGTTGAGCACTTTGAGAAAATATTGAGCTATGACTTTACAGCCAACGTAGAGAAGCAATTTGACGATATAGCGGATGGCATGTTGAAGTGGACTGATATGATCAGAACATTCTACAAGCCATTTCATGAAAATGTAGAAGAAACGCTTGAGCATGGAGATCGTCCTACGGGAAGAGAGCTCGGTAAAGACCCTAAATCGGGTAAGCCGGTTTATGCTAAAATCGGTCGTTATGGTCCGATGGTTCAGATCGGAGATGCAGAGGATGAAGAAAAACCTCGATTTGCATCGCTACGTCATGAACAAAGCATGACCACTATCAACTTAGAAGATGCATTGGAACTTTTCAAATTGCCAAGAGAAGTTGGAGAATTTGAAGGAGAGAAAGTGACGGCTGCTGTAGGGCGTTTTGGCCCATACTTAAGACATAAGGGAAGTTTTGTTTCTATCAAAGAAGCCGATGGAGATGATCCGCTGAGTATTAAAATCGATCGAGCGATTGAGTTGATAGAAGCCAAAAGGAAAGCCGATCTCGAGAGAATTATCAAAACCTACGAGGAAGACGAAACCGTGCAGATTCTTAAAGGTCGATGGGGTCCATATTTGAAAGCAAGGCAAAAAGAATATCAAAATTCCTAAAGATGTAGAGCCTGAGTCTCTCACTTTTGCAGATTGCCAAAAGCTGATTGAAGAAGCTCCTGAGAAGAAAGGGCGAGGGGGTGCACCTAAAGCCAAAAAGGTTGCCCCAAAGGCAAAGAAGGCTGCTCCAAAGTCTAAGAAGAAATCGAAGTAAAATTTTCGATACATGTCTTGGGTCGACGATATCTCTTATTTCTTTGCTCCTTTAGAAGAAACGCTTTCAGGCTACTCTACCAAAGAAGGAGCGAAGATTGGTAATACACTCAGAATTCATAGGCTGTCATCATTTCCCGATTTAGAAGGAGTGAAGTTTGCTATTGTCGGTGTTAAGGAGTCTCGAAGATCTCATTTTCAAAATCAGTCAGATGCGCCTGATGCAGTGCGCTTAAAGCTCTATGAGCTCTTTTCCCCTTCGGAAAGCATGATTGGTGCAGATTTGGGCAATATCGAGCCAGGTGAAACACCCGAAGACACAGATGCTGCGCTGAAGCAGGTTATTGCGAATTTAACCACTCGCCGAATTCCTGTGATAGTATTAGGTGGCACGCAAGAGCTCACCTTTGCCATCCATCAAGGTTATGAGGCACTTGAGGTTCCTGTCAATCATACTATTGTCGATAATCGTATTGATTTGGGAGAATTTCGTGATCAACTTTCCATTCAGAATTACCTGAGTAAGATTGTTCTTCACGATCCATCCTATCTATTCAATCTTACCGTTCTGGGTTATCATACATACTATGCAGACCCACAGGTGATGGATTTAATGGAAAAGATGTACTTCGAATCGATCAGAATTGGTGAAATCAAGTCTGACCCCACCATCACTGAGCCTCTGATTCGAAATTCGGATATGATTTCCATTGACATGATGAGTGTCAAAAATGAGTCAGCACCTGGAACTTTTGAGCCAAATGGTTTTGACGGAGAATCGATATGCAGAATAGCCAGGTATTCAGGAATGAGTGATAAGGTCTCTACGTTTGGAGTTTTTAATTACAATGTTGAAGGTGATCCTAATGGACAACAGGCAACACTCATTTCACAGATGATTTGGTATTTCTTGGAAGGATTACTCGGTAGGGTCAAAGAATTTCCTTTGGTCAAAAAACAGAATTTTTTGGAGTATAAAGTGCAGCTGCCTGAATACAAAGAGGACCTTGTTTTTTTCAAAAGTAAGAGGACTGACCGGTGGTGGATGAAAATACCGTATGCTGTAAATGGCTCTAAGTTTTCTGATAGACACCATCTTATGCCTTGCGGTTATGAAGACTATAAGAGA
This sequence comes from uncultured Cryomorphaceae bacterium, assembly GCA_942492545.1. GTDB lineage: Bacteria > Bacteroidota > Bacteroidia > Flavobacteriales_D > Cryomorphaceae > JAKVAV01. The sequence goes on from CALOFA010000002.1 coordinate 234,621, forward strand.
GCGAGTCAAGGAGAGATGCCTGACCTTTGGTGGAAAACTTATCGAAAACTAGGTTGAATTATTAATTGTAGGATTCCTGTATACCTTAATATAACGAGCGCAGGTGACGTTAAAAATTTTTGTCAGTAAGCTTATTTAGTTATTTTAGCCACGTTCTTAGCGAAAGATGACCCCTCCTAAAGGGGTTGTTTTCGTTAGAAAACCAATTGAACCTGAATGAAAAAACTTTGCCTTTCAATCGCTTCCATACTCATTGGCAGCACCTTGGTTTGGGGTCAGCAAGACCCTCAATTTTCACAATTCATGTACGACAGGCTTTCTGTCAATCCTGCTTTTGCGGGTAGTAAAGATGCTATCTGTGCTACCCTAATAGGCAGGCAGCAGTGGTCTGGTCTTTCGGGGCAGCCTTCTACAGGTTTGTTAAACGTATCAGGACCTATTAATTCCATTAAGAGTGGAATTGGTGCAACTGTTTACTTGGATGAGATCGGCCCTCAATCAACTACGGCTTTCAGACTTTCATATGCTTACCACATCAAAATTTCAGGTTCTACCAAGCTTGCCCTTGGTGTTGGCTTAGGACTTCTTAATAGTTCCTTAAGCAACGACTGGAGAGCGTATGACTATGACAGCGATGGAAATTTGACCGGAGGAGGACTTGGTATGGGCGCGGGAGACCCTTCTATCCCACAGCAAAGTCAACAAGCATCCACTTTTGATGCTTCCTTTGGTGCTTATTTGTATAATCCGAAATATTATGTTGGTGTTTCAGCCGTGCATTTGAATGAAGGTGATTTGTCTGACCTCAATATTAAAGTAGCGAGACACCTTTATTTTATGGCGGGATATGATTTTGAACTCACACCTATGTTGACGCTTACCCCTCAAACATTGGTAAAAACAGACCTTGCTTCTACGCAGGTAGATGTTAATGCAACGGCTACTTACAATAATACATTTTGGTTGGGCGTTAGTTACCGACTCGAAGATGCGATAGCGCCAATGGCTGGCTACAACTATCAATTTCCTGACGGAAAAAGCAATTTGAGAATTGGATACTCATACGACTTCACGACTTCAGAACTAAATAACTACAGTAGTGGAAGTCACGAAATAATGTTGAGCTATTGCTACAAATTGCAAAAACCACTTACCCAAACGAGTTTATAAAAACCCACGCTTCTTATAACAGAATTTGTTTGAAACCATTCACAGCAGACTATCGTAAAGAACTTGCTGTAAAATCGTTTTTATGAGGATTAATAACCTGCAAGGTATGAAAAGAATCATATTTTTTCTGTTAGTTGCCGCGACCTTGGCAAGTTGTGTCGGTGGAAATCGAGGCGAACTGGTCGGTGTAGCACCAAGAGAGGATTGGATTCAGTACAATCCTTATGGAATGAATTATATTCATTTCGGTAGTTACGTAATGGGACCCGATGATCAGGATGTGCCATACGCTAATGTGAATAATACAAAGCGTGTGACCGTTTCGGCATTTTACATGGACGATACCGAAATCTCCAATAATGAATATCGACAGTTTGTATACTGGGTGAGAGATTCAATCGCTCACAGATATTTGGGTGAGGCTGGTATTGGCGAGCACGTCATCGAAGAAGATGAGTACGGTGAGATCATTGATCCGCCTATCATCAACTGGGATGAAGAGATCGAGTGGAATGGTGAAGACGAGCGCGAGGAACTTGCGGATTTATTCTTACCTGAATACGAACGATTCTACAGAAGAAAAGAAATCGATACCCGTAAGTTGCGATTTGAGTACTACTGGGTAGATTTAAAAGCTGCCGCGAGCAAAGTCAGGTCGTGATTTAGATTTATCCTATACCAATATCAAAGGTCAAAACAATGCCATTCGAGGTCATTCTGATAGAAGTAAGTTTATTATTACGAGAGATCATTAATGTATATCCTGATACCCTCGCTTGGGTACACGATTTTACATATGGTTTTAATGAGCCAATGACTGAGATGTACTTTTGGCACCCAGCCTATGACAATTACCCTGTAGTTGGTGTTACATGGACTCAGGCGAAAGCTTTCAATGTTTGGAGAACTCACAATTCTTTCTACATGGAAAGCAGAGGAATGGTGAAACATTTGTTCAAAGATTCAGATTGCCGACTGAAGCAGAATGGGAATATGCCGCTCGTGGCGGGTTAGATAAGAACCCGTATCCGTGGGGTGGTCCATACATCAGAAATATCCTTGGTTGTCCTTTGGCTAACTTTAAGCCGCAGAGAGGTGACTATGTGGATGATGATGGCTGTACAACCGTTGATGTTCGCTCTTATGAGCCAAATGGCTATGGTCTTTACTGCATGTCAGGAAACGTGGCTGAGTGGACAAGCACAGCATATGACGAATCTGTTTATGAATTTGCACATGATCTCAATCCAGAATACCAATATGATGCATTAGCTGATGATCCACCCGCTTTGAAGCGAAAGGTGATTCGCGGAGGCTCATGGAAGGACGTAATGTACTACCTGCAAAATGGTACGCGTACTTATGAATACCAAGATACTGCTAAATGTTATGTCGGATTCCGCTCGGTTATGAGTTACCTCGGAAGAGGTAAAACTGGAAACCCAGACGATTGGAATTAAGACCTTTTAATCACCCCAAGATTCTTCTTTTGAAACCCAAAATTATTAACAATTGTAAAAGCAAGGAAAAATGAAACCAGGAAGTAAAGGTTGGAAAAAGTTTATGGCAAAGCTCTACGGAATCGGAGCAGCTGTAGTAATTATTGGAGCACTATTTAAAATTCAGCACTGGCCATTTGCAGGTCCTTATTGATTAGTCGGTTTAAGTACAGAAGCAGTAATATTCTTCTTTTCGGCTTTTGAGCCAGTTCACGAAGAAATCGATTGGTCACTGGTTTATCCTGAATTACGATCTGGTGAGCCTGCAAAAGAAGCTTTAGAAATGGTGATGATGGATCGATTACTGAACAACTTGATCATATGCTTGAAGAGGCTAAAATTGAACCTGAGCTCATAGCGAGTCTTGGTGAAGGGACTGAGAAGTCTTCAAGCAGTCAAGCATCTAAACTTAACAGATATTTCTGATGCATCTGTTGCTACTAGTGAGTACACGGATCTTTGAGAGGTGCTTCTGAGAAAGTTGGTAAATTAAGTGATACTTATGCAAAGCTTCTGAAGCACTTACAGGTCTTACTGAAGGTCAAGCTGAAGGAGCTTCTACTGGTGAGCACTTGAAGAGAATGACTCTAACTTGAGCTGAGTTGAACAATGGGGATGTACGAAACTCAGCTTAAAGAACTTCAAACTTCTTCTGAACTATACTCTGGTATTACCGAATTGATGCAAAATCTTAATGATTCAGTTGAAGATACCAAGAAGTACAAAGAGAACATTTCTGAGTTAGCTAAGAATCTTATCTTCTTTGAATACAGTTTATGGTAATATGCTCTCTGCAATGAGCGCCTGCCTCTGTTAACGTCTAATTCACTGTTTAACCTAAAAAATTTAAGGAAATTATGGCTGGAGGAAAAGAAACCCCAAGGCAGAAGATGATTGGTATGATGTACCTTGTACTTACCGCTCTTCTGGCCCTTAACGTATCGAAAGAAATTTTGGATGCCTTTATCACAATTAACCAATGGTCTTGAAACCACCAAGGTTACTTTTGAAGGAAAGTTAGGTAATCAATATGCGGGCTTCGCGGCTTCGTATAACGAGAACAAAGAGAAATATGGTGATGCTTGGCAGAAAGCACAAAGCATTGCAGACAAGCTAACGAATTGGTTGGATCATATTGATCTGATTAAAGCAAAAACAATTGCTGAAACCGAAGGATTATCCATAGAACAGGTGTTGGCTAAAAACGAATCTACAGGTAAGGATACCGTTTTAGATCTTAAATATGTCAGCAGTAAGGATAATTATGACGTCAATACCAATATTATGATTGGTGCTGAGCCTGAAACACCTAAGATACAGATAATGCTGATGGGAATAATTATCGCGCAGCTGTTTTAAAGCAAATGTTTACTGATTACGGAAACAATTTGAAAGCAAATGGTAGCTGATAATCCTACTTGGTTACATCTCTGGATAGTTTTTTCACTTATCCTGAAAAGGTTAAAGATGCTTCCGGAACTACTACCAATTGGGAATCTTTGAATTTCTATCATGTTCCTTTGGCTGCTACTACTACCATTCTTTCAGAAGCTTCAAGCTGATGTGAGAAATGCAGAATCTGATGTTCTAGGGACACTTATTTGCAGATGTTGATGCAGCTTCTTATAAGTTTACTGAGCTTGTTCCTGTTGTTATTCCAGAGAAAACATATATTCTTGAAGAATGATTCGTTTAGAGCAGATGTTTTCCTTGGCGGCTTATGACAAACAAATCTTCCTGCCATTGATCTTGGCACCCTTGGAAGGTCTTAAGCTTGATAGTGGCAATGTGACCTTTCGAAGGTAGAAGCATCGGCAGTTAAAATAGGTTCAGATGGACTTGGTAAGATTGGCTATACCTGCTCGAGGAATTGGTGATAAGCATTGGGAAGGAATTATCAAATTCCGTAACCCTACTACGGTGGATTTGAATAGCCTTACAAGTATGATGTTGATTATGAAGTAGCGAAGCCTTCTTTGGTTGTTTCACCAACTAAGATGAACGTTCTTTATCGTGGTATTGATAATCCGAGTTGAATTTCGGTTCCTGGAATTCCTCAAGATGATCTTTGAGTGCTACAATAAGCACGGGTACTTTGTCTAAGCAATCTGACGGTACTTATGTTGCAAGGGTAAAAACAGTGGTACGAGGCTACTGTAAGTGTTTCTGCTGAGATTCAAGGAGTAAAAAAATATGGGGCACTTTTGAAGTTCCGTTTGAAATCTGTTCCTGATCCTGTCGCTAAGTTTGCCGGAAAAACCGCTGTAGATGGTACTGCGAAGAAAGCTGATTTGACTGCGGCTCTTGGTGTCATTGCAGATCTTGAAGGATTTTGTATTTGATTTGAATTACCCTATCAGATCTTTTGATATTACGGTAATTATGGGAGGTGATGTTAAAACCTTATCTTCAAATAGCAATAAGTTGACTTCTGATCAAAAAGAATTGATAAAACAAGTTCGAAGAAATCAAGTTGTAATTATTGAGAACATCAAGGCAACTGCTCCTGATGGTACAATACGTAAGCTTGGTAGTATTAACCTTCGTGTAATATAATTGATCATTATGAAAAGGAAATTTCATCTTTTATTGGCGCTTGTAATCGTTAATTGCATTCTCCCTTGGGTGAGTACATCTCTGATGTTCATGCTCAAACCGTCTTGGACGGGGCTTGGATTAAAGAGCACAACAAAACAAAGAAAGTTATTCAGTATCCTTTCATCCGCGAAGCTGACGTAATGTTTGCCAAGCGGATCTGGCAGGATATTGATCTTCGCGAGAAGATGAATATGCCTCTTTACTACCCTTTGGAGGAATCCAATGGAATGAAGAGTCTCTTCGACGTGATCAAGGATGCTTTATTGGTTGAAGGTTCGATTACTGCCTACAGTACCGGAGTAACAGGTCGAGAGGATGATTTCCGTACACCACTTTTGAGAAGTGATGTGCAAACCATGCTCGAAAAGCCTGATACCACCTTTACTGAAGACCCTGATACAGGCGAGCTAGTTCCTGTTTATCAGGTGATCAAAACAACCTCTCAGGACATCAAAAGATACAGAGTTAAAGAAGATTGGTTTTTTGACAAGCAGCGGTCTGAACGTTACATTAGAATCATCGGTATTGCTCCGTTGAAGGAGCGTAGAGATGAGAATGGCGAGGCTACAGGAGCCTATGAGACGCTGTTTTGGTTATACTTCCCTGAGTGCAGATATGTATTTGCCAACTGGGATTCGTTTAACCGATTTAACGATTCAGAAAGACGTTCTTTTGATGACTTGTTTCAAAAAGAATGTTCAACTCAACTATTGTTAAAGAATCCAATGTTTACGACCGTAAGCTAGATGACGTTTACTCCGGGATTGACAGACTGCTTAAAGCAGAAGAAGTAAAGGAGAAGTTGTTTATTATGGAACATGACCTTTGGAGCTTTTAATTGCTTTTACAAATTCAATTCAAAAGCATCATGCTAGCGCATGGTGCTTTTTTGCTTTATGTTTAGATTAGAGAATATCCGTTTGAATTTTGCTCAACGTCCCATCTTTGATGGGATTGATCTGTTTATTGGAGAGACTGATAAAATCGGACTGGTTGGTAAAAATGGTGCAGGTAAAACTACCTTGTTCAAGGTAATTATCGGTGATCAGGGCGTTGACGAAGGACAGGTTTCCAAACCAAAGGAATATGGAATCGGTTACCTTCCACAAGAGTTGGCGTTCAATTCTGATCTTTCTGTCAAGGAGGAAGTCTCAAAGGCTTTTGAGGTAACTCAGTATTTGGAGAGAAAGATTGAATCGATTTCGAAGGAACTAGCCGAAAGGGAAGACTATGAAAGTTCGGAATACCTTGACCTTGCTGAAGAGCTGAATCGCATCTCTACGCACCTTGGAATTTATGATGTCGACTCCCAAGATCAACAAATAGAGCTCGTACTTCTAGGACTGGGATTCCTCAAGGAAGAATTTAAAAAGCCGCTTTCAGCATTTAGCGGTGGATGGCAGATGAGAGTGGCTTTGGCCAAAATTCTCCTTCAAAAACCAGACTTACTGCTTCTTGATGAGCCAACAAACCACCTGGATATTGAATCCATTCAATGGCTTGAGGATTATTTGAAGAACTATTCGGGAGCCGTTGTTCTAATCTCTCACGACCGATTGTTCTTGGATAATGTAACCAACCGAACTGTCGAATTGATTAACGGCTCACTCTTCGACTACAATGCGCCTTATTCGCGTTTTGTGGAGCTTAGACGTGATGTCATTGAAAAACAAATTGAGGCGAAGAAAAATCAAGAAAGAGAAATCAAGCAGACCGAAGATCTGATTAATAAAGTCAGGGCCAAGGCAAATAAGGCGTCTTTCGCTCAGAGTCTGATCAAGAAGTTGGACAAGATGGAGCGAATCGAAGTGGATGAAGAGGATGATTCTTCAATGGATTTTCGCTTTCAGCCTGCTCCTCGATCTGGAAAAGTGGTGGTAAAGGGGCAAGGCCTTTCAAAGGCTTACGGACCCAAACAAATTTTTAAAGGATTAGACTTCGAAATATTAAGGGGGCAAAAAGTCGCGCTCATTGGCAAAAACGGAGTGGGAAAAACCACAATGACCAAAGTCATAGCCGGAGAAACGAGTTATGAAGGGGAATGTGAGCTGGGATACAATGTCGACGTTGGATACTACACCCAAAATCAAAGCGACGAACTTCCTCCGAATTTAACTGCACTTGAGGTTATTGAAAATGAAGCCACGGGAGAATACCGTAAAAAAGTACGTTCTCTTTTGGGGGCATTCATGTTTAGCGGTGACGATGTATTCAAGAAAGTCAAGGTTCTCTCAGGGGGCGAAAAGGCTCGATTGGCGCTTTGTAAGCTCATGCTTCACCAATACAACTTCTTGATTCTCGATGAGCCGACCAACCACTTGGATATGCGATCTAAAGAAGTTCTAAAAAAGGCCATTATGGCTTATGACGGTACGCTATTGGTCGTTTCTCATGATAGAGATTTCCTTCAAGGCTTGGCCAATCCGGTGATTGAAATGCACGATTCCTCCATAACTACTTTTCCGGGAACGATTTCTGAATTTCTCGAACGAAAGCGCTCGGATAGTATTAAGCAATATGAGTATATCAAAAATGCTCCAAAAGAGAAGGTTAAAAAATCTTCAGGTGTATCGGAGAAAGATAAATGGAAGCTGAATAAGCGATTGTCGGCTCTGGAAAAAGAAATAGAAAAAGTGGAAGAGCAAATTTCTGATCTCGAGATGGAAGGAGCTAACTTGGATCACACCGATCCTCACAAAATTCAATCTCATAATTCAGCGCTCGAAACGGCACGAAAAAAGCTGGAGAAAAAAATGACGGAGTGGGAAGAAGTAACAATGAAACTGGAGGGTTGACCCAAAGCAAATTTATCAAGCTAAATTACTTAAGTATCTAAATAGAAAAAGCCGCTCATTTCTGAACGGCTTCTCTCTTAGTAGCTGGGGCCAGACTCGAACTGAGGTCCGCCTCAGGCGGATATGAGCTCTTATTCATACATGGGAAGGACTTTCTCCTTAATCCACTTTCGTCCTTGGCCTTGCTTAAGCGATTTTTCTCTTCTCAGAGCGTCTGATCGTGTTTTAAAAAACTCTACATATGCCACGATCCAAGGCCTGAACCTCGTTGTGTAGCCTTTTTTTCCAAGAGAATTATGCGACTTGAATCGTTCTATCAAATTTGAAGTCTCGCCGATGTAAATTCGGTTGTGTTTCATAGAGTAAAGGACATAAACGCAATACATGTCTTGAAAATAGAAAAAGCCGCTCATTTCTGAACGGCTTTTTCCTTAGTAGCGGGGGCCAGACTCGAACTGACGTCCGCCTCAGGCGGATATGAGCCTCTCAGAGCAGTCATCTTATGAGCAATAAAAAAGCCGCTCATTTCTGAACGGCTTTTTCTTAGTAGCGGGGGCCAGACTCGAACTGACGACCTTCGGGTTATGAGCCCGACGAGCTACCAACTGCTCCACCCCGCAATATTTTGGGTTAATTTTGGTCTTTACTTTCCGTCATGAACCAATTCACTAATTGATTCTTTTCTTTAACGGGGGTGCAAATATATATTTTGTTTCTTTGTTGGCAAAATTTATTTTCCATGGCGCATAAAGCGGGCTTTGTCAACATTATCGGTAGACCCAATGCAGGCAAGTCAACGCTGATGAATCGTTTGGTGGGAGAGCATATCTCCATCATCAATCGTAAGGTTCAGACAACCAGGCATCGGATCACGGGAATCGTCAATACGGAAGAGTACCAAATCGTGTACAGCGATACTCCCGGCATACTTGAACCCAAGTATGCTTTACAGAATAGCATGATGTCCTTTGTAAAGGAAGCCATTTCTGATGCCGACGTTCTGCTGCTTCTGGTAGATATTTACGATAAGAATGCCGATTTCTTTGGCTTGGAAAAGCCTTTAAAAGAGATGGAAGTACCCATAATCGGAGTGTTGAATAAAATTGATCTCTCTGATCAGAGTAAAGTCGAAGAGATGTCTGATATGCTTAAAGAAAAGTTCGGACTCAAGGAAGTCATTCCCATTTCGGCTTTGCATGATTTCGGTGTGGATGTCTTGGAAAGAAGAGTGAAGGAGCTTATTCCTGATTCTCCTCCATACTACGATAAAGATGCTCTGACTGATCGTCCGATGCGCTTCTTTGTAGAAGAGCGAATTCGCGAGAAAATCTTGACTCACTATAAAAAGGAGGTCCCATATTCTGTGGAAGTCCAGGTAGAGGAATACAAAGACGAAGCCGATATAGTCAGAATTTCTGCTATTATCTACGTGATGCGAAAGAGTCAAAAGGGAATTTTGATCGGTCACCAAGGTGCAGGATTAAAACGTGTTGGTACTGAAGCCCGAAAGGATTTGGAAAAGTTTCTCGATAAGAAAGTCTTTCTTCAACTCTATGTGAAAGTAGACGAGGATTGGAGAAACAAAGAAAACAGGTTAAAAAATTACGGATACAAATCATAAGATGCCCAACATAGTTGCAATAGTAGGAAGACCCAATGTGGGCAAATCCACACTTTTCAATCGCTTAACCGAGACGAGAGATGCGGTAGTAGACCCAACAAGTGGGGTGACCCGAGACCGTCATTATGGCAAAGCTGAGTGGACGGGCTGGGAATTTTCTGTGATTGATACGGGTGGATATACCGTCAATAGCGAGGATGTCTTTGAAGAGGAGATAAAAAAACAAGTCGAATTGGCCATAGAGGAATGTACTTCTATCATCTTCTTGAATGACGTTACCACGGGAATCACAGATCATGATGAGGCCATTGCCACCTTATTGAGAAAATCAGATAAGCCTGTGCTCACCGTTGCCAATAAGGTAGATACTAATGATCGTATCGTGCAAGCATCGGAGTTCTACTCCTATGGTCTGGGCGAGGTTTATTGCGTTTCGGCTGCGAATGGTGGTGGAACCGGCGACCTCCTTGATGCTTTAGTGACAACCTTCCCTGAAAAGGTGCAAGAGCCTGAAGATGACATTCCGAAGATTTCGGTAGTTGGAAAACCGAATGTAGGGAAGTCATCATTTATTAATGCCCTCTTAGGGAAGGAAAGAAATATCGTTACCGATCAGGCAGGAACTACGCGGGATGCAGTATTCACCCGCTATAATGCTTACGGCTTTGATTTTAATTTGGTCGATACAGCAGGTATAAGGAAGCGAAGTAAGGTTCATGAGGACATAGAGTTTTACTCCGTATTGCGTTCAGTGAGGAGTATCGAAAACAGCGACGTGTGTATCCTGATCCTCGATGCTACAGAAGGAATTCAGAAGCAAGACCTAAACATCTTCAGTATGATCGAGAAGAATGGAAAGGGAGTTGTGATTCTTGTGAATAAGTGGGATTTGGTAGAAAAGGATACCAACTCCACTAAAGTTTACGAAGACAAAATTCGCGAGCGCATTGCTCCGTTTAATGACGTGCCGATAGTATTTACTTCTGCCCTTACAAAGCAGCGAATTCACAAGGCAATTGAAGAAGCTTTGAGCGTTTACGATCGATTGAAAACAAGGATCCCCACTTCTCAATTGAACGAAGTCTTTCAACCAATTTTTGAGTTTAGACAACCACCGCCTACAAGGGCAAATTCATTCGCATAAAGTACGTAATGCAACTGCCGACAAATAAAGTGGCTTTTGCTTTCTAATGCAATCTTCCTCAATATATAAAGGAGCCATATCGCAGATTTTTAGAAAATCAATTCAGGGAAAATTTTAACCTGGAGGGGATTCCGATTATGATCTTTTTTAGAAAGAAGTAACCGAGATTAACCGCTAAGTTCATTACAAAAAAAATCCCGCTGTTAAGCGGGATTTTTCGATTAAGATTCTTGGCACAAAGTTCTTAGAGGCCAAATGCTTTTTTGATATCGTCCACACGATCAAGTTTCTCCCATGTGAATAGTTCTACCTCTACTTCTTTGGAGATGGTTCCATTTCCATTCGAACGAGTAAAAGTTTTTGTCACGAATTCAGGAGTTCTTCCCATATGACCATAGGCTGCAGACTCTCCGTAAATTGGTTGTCGTAGCTTAAGGTCACGCTCTATCATTCCCGGACGTAGATCGAATAAATCGGTTACCTTTTTCGCGATTTCGCCATTGGTCATGTTCACCTTTGAGGTTCCTGTAAGTATCGGATAAATACCCCTGCTGGTTCTACAACCCCGATGGCATAAGAAACCTGAACCAACACTTGATCTGCCACTCCAGCAGCTACCAAGTTCTTGGCAATGTGTCGAGCTGCGTACGCTGCCGAACGGTCTACTTTACTCGGGTCTTTTCCGCTGAATGCACCACCACCATGAGCACCTTTACCTCCGTAAGTATCAACGATGATTTTTCTTCCTGTTAATCCTGCGTCACCGTGTGGTCCGCCGATGACGAATTTTCCCGTCGGGTTGATATGGTAAACGATATCGTCCGTAAATAAATCTTGGATATGCTGAGGAAGCTGCGCTATCACACGTGGCATGAGAATATTGATCAAATCCTTGCGAATTCTATCGCACATTTCGGCCTCAGCCTTTTTCTTAGTGGCGTGATCATTTGACGAAGCCATCACAAATTCATCGTGCTGAGTAGAAACCACGATAGACAAAATCTTCTGCGGCTGGTGATCATCGTTGTATTCAATAGTCACCTGCGACTTTGCGTCAGGACGTAAGTACGGAATTTCTTTTTCTTCTCTTCTCAATTCGGCGAGTACGCGCAAAATGCGATGAGATAAGTCCAATGCCAGTGGCATGTAGTTATCAGTCTCGTTCGTAGCATATCCGAACATCATCCCTTGGTCACCCGCTCCTTGATCCTCTGGGTTTCCACGATCTACACCTTGATAAATGTCAGGCGATTGTTCGTGAAGAGCACTCAATACGCCACAGCTATTCGCCTCAAACACGTATTCGCCTCTGGTGTAACCAATTCGTACGACATC
>CALOFA010000003.1:0-13724 GCA_942492545.1 uncultured Cryomorphaceae bacterium
TGCCGAATCAAAAGTGTGAAAACATTTACTATCCGCATATGACAGTGGTACCCGAAAAACAGGCAATATATGATGGAGGAAAGGATGGATTACTGGATTACTTCAGACAAGAGAATGAGAAGAATATTTACAATCTCGATGAAAAGAAATTGCAGCCTGCCAAACTTTCATTTACTGTTTCCAAGAATGGAACTGCTTGAAATGCTGAGCTCGACAGAACTTCAGGGTATCCTCATATTGATGAGGCCATGATCAACTCGGTAAACAATCTTCCCGTAAGTGGAAACCCGCTGAAAATGCCAATGGTGAAAGTGTTGATCAAGTGCTGGTTGTTTCTTTTGGAATGGTAGGGTCTGCTGATTTAAAGCTTCATTTGCAACCGCAGAGGTTTTTTACCGTGAGTGAGGAAGCCCTTGTTCGTTATGATCAATACTCGAGTTGGAGTGGTTCTTAGTCATTATCGGGATTACCATAAAACTTTAACATTCCTATACATGTCATAAACACGACAAGCGTTTTCATGTTATTGGTTGTTATATGGGCTATATTTCGGCTCGCGAAAAACTTGTAACGAATGAAAATATCTACTTTGGCGTCTGCCACCATTGCAGTCGTACTGTCGTTAAGTGCTGTTGGTCAAACCGATAATATTGAAAAAGTCTCCAGGCAACTTCAATCTATCTATCCCGAACTGAAATCTTCAGATGTCGGGAGCTTGAATGTCGACGCAAGTCACGTATCGAAATTAAGCGGGGTTGAGCATATCTACCTCAACCAGACGGTAAATGGAATTCGAATAAAGAACTCTACAATAAATGCCGCTTTCAATAGTGAAAATGAATTGGTTAATCTCAACGGGAAGCCAATTGACAACCTTGTCTCGAGAGCTGAGAGTTCACAACCAAGTATTACGCTAAGTCAAGCTATTGAAAGCACTACGGCAAAGTTGGGAATCCAAGGATATGTTTCTGTTGAGCAAGTGAACGGAAATAAATATGCCATGGTAATTGATGCGGGAAACTACCTGCATGAAACTACAGCCGAGTTGGTTTACTGGTTCACAGCCGAAGAGGAATTAAAGTTAGTATGGAACTTTAATATTGATCTTCCTGATGAAACGCATTGGTATGATTTTATGATCAGCGCTCAAACAGGCGAAGAGGTAGAGCGAATAGACTGGCAAGTGTCGTGTACTCATTTTGGAGGGCATTCTAACGATGCTGAAGGATGCAATCATTTTGACGAAGAGAGTTCATACGCTGCAGTGAAAAGAACGACTTTGACGGTTCTGCTTACAATGTATTTGCATTGGTCCTGTAGAAAGTCCGAACCATGGTGGCCGAGATTTATTATCGGAGCCTGCAATATCCGAAGCTTCACCTTTTGGTTGGCATGATGTCAATGGAATGCCCGGTGCTGATTTTACCATTACCAGAGGAAACAATGTGTATGCTTACGAAGATGCATCTGACAACAACACACCCGGTCAAAGTGCTGATGGGGGAGATGAGTTGAATTTTGATTTTCCTTTGAATATTTCGAACAATCCTGATACGTATCAGGATGCGGCAATCACCAATCTGTTTTATGCCAATAATGTCATCCACGACATTCTATATGCGTATGGATTTGATGAGGCTTCCGGAAATTTCCAAGACAACAATTATGGAAATGGTGGAAATGCAAATGACGAAGTTCGCGCGGAAGCTCAAGACGGAGGAGGATTTAACAATGCCACGCATAGCAACACCGGTGACGGTTCCCCAATCCTCGTATGCAAATGTACTCACGGAACACAGGTACTGCCTCAGAAGTTTCACAGTGAATGCTCCTACAGCTATCGCGGCGTCATACCCTTCATCTGCTGCAGCATCTTTCGGCCCTGGCTTTCCTGCTGAAGGACTTACAGGAAATCTGGTATTGGTAGAAGATGCTGACAATCCCATTAACAACGGTTGTTCTGAAATTACAAACGCGGCTGAAGTAAGCGGCAACATTGCCATATTCTTTATCGCGGAGGTTGCAGTTTTGTAGAAAAAGCGCTCTTCGCCCAAGAAGCAGGTGCAACTGCTATGATCATTATTAATAACGTTCTGGGTGAGGACCCGTTTACGCCGGGAGGAACATCTACTGAGGTCACCATTCCTTCTTTGATGGTTTCATTTGAGGTGGCTGAAATTCTTTTGGATGTCCTTGCTGAAGGCGAAGACGTGAATGTGACTTTAGAAGATTCTGACGGTAGCACTCAGAAAGACGGAAGCTTTGACAACGGGATCATAGTTCACGAATACGTTCATGGTCTTACCAACAGGTTGACAGGAGGAGCAAACAATTCCGGTTGTCTTTCCGGAGATGAGCAAATGGGAGAGGGATGGAGTGACTACTACGCCATTATGATGACGATGGACTTGAGTGTAGATAATCCCGTTTCTCAGACCTTATGGGAACTTTCGCCAGTGGAGACCCGTGTGGATGGAAATGGAATCTGACCGTTCCTTATGACACTTCTTTCTCTGTAAATGCCTTCACTTATGCTTCTGTGCCAAACCAAGGTTTGACCATTCCTCACGGAGTAGGATTTGTATGGTGCACCATGCTTTGGGATATGACTTGGGATTTAATAGACGTGTACGGATATGACCCCGATTTAATCAATGGAACGGCAGGTAATAATATAGCTTTGAATTTGGTGACCGAAGGATTGAAATTGCAGCCTTGCGGACCTGGCTTTGTAGACGGTAGAGATGCCATTTTATTGGCTGACCAACTTCTTTATGACGGAGCCAATCAATGCCTCATTTGGAATGCATTTGCCAAAAGAGGTCTTGGTTTTAGCGCAGACCAGGGTTCCGGCCAAAGCCGTAGTGACGGAACGGCTGCTTTCGATATTCCGCCCATTTGCCAAGAGGTTTTTGTTCCGGGCCCACTGGTGGCATTCTCAGTTTCTTCCGAAACGGTTTGTACAGGAATAGTAGAGTTCTTTGACGAGAGCACAGATGTACCTCAGTCGTGGTCATGGGATTTTGGCGATGGAAATACCAGCGATGAACAAAACCCTATACATCAATACGAAGAGCAAGGTTCTTACACGGTTTCGTTAACAGTAACCAACACATTGGGAGAAGATGAAGTTGTTCAATCTAATTTGATCAACTACGTGTTTCCCGAAGAACCCGAAGCTTTTGGGGCTTCAGGTTGTGCCGGTGAGGTGGTGGAATTGACCTCGTCGTCCCCCGATGGAAATCAAATCAGATGGTTGAATGCTGAGCTCGAGCAGGTCGGATTGGGAGACACTTTTGAAGCGACAATAGCTTCTGTAAATGAATCTTACTTCGCTCAAAACTATTCTGAATTACCACTTGTCGACTTCGTAGGTCCTGAGGACAATGATTTTGGAACAGGAGGTAATCATGGTTCTGCTTTTGTGGGAACAATCATTTTCGAAGTTTTCGAACCAATTACCATTGAGTCTGCATTAGTCTACAGTGGCAATACAGGTAGCAGACCGATATCTTTATTCGAAGGCCCTTCTAATGAAGGTACTCCGATTGAAACATTCATAGTCGATGTTGATTTCACCGGAGAGGGTAGAATTGACTTAGGTTTTGTAATCGATGAACCGGGTATCTACAGTATGGGGCTGGATCAAGCAGGTTTTTACCGAAATGATGCAGGTGCCAATTATCCGTACGATATTGACGGAGTCATGTCGATCATTGGCAGTCCTGCCGGGCCTGAGTTCTACTATTACTTCTACGATGTTGAGGTTTCTACCAAAGGTTGCGTGAGCGACTTGATAGAAGTGGTTGCAGAAGTTACCGGAGCAGCTACATTTAGCTTTGAAGAAAACGATCTGTCCATCTCTTTTACCGATGAATCAGCAGATGCCACTTCATGGGCCTGGGATTTCGGAGATGGAAATTCATCGGATGAGCAAAATCCAACTCACACCTATGAGGTTGCAGGAACTTACACGGTTACTCTTACCATAGATGATGGATGCTCAATGACTATGGATGTCCCTGTTGGTACAAACTCGATTAGTGATATTGGCGCTGCCAAAGGATTCGCGGTGTACCCGAATCCTGCATCGGGAGTGGTATTCATAGACAATCAGGAATTTAGCGGCGATCGTTTGACCTTGCGTCTGCACGATGTGAGTGGAAAAGAAGTCGTAAACCAAGATTTTGTGGGTGAGAGAATTGAATTAAGTCTGGATGGTTTGAATTCCGGCTTGTACTTCATTTCCATTAACGAAAGGGGAGAGAATAGCATTCTCTTCCGCGATAAGCTGACTATTGTAGAATAGTCTTATTTTTCCCCTATGAAAAATAAGATTTCAAAAGCTTTTGGGGTGTGCATTCTGGTAATGTGCACCCCTTTCTTTTCAATGGCAGCTCACATCACGGGTGGCGATTTTACCGTAAGGCATATTGAGGGAAACACATTTGAAGCAACATTGACTCTTTACCGAGACTGTGCTTCGGGTGGTGCCAACTTCGACCAAGTGGTAGAGATCACCGTTTTCGATGCTTTTACGAACGAACACCTCAATTCCTTGGACTTCGTATTTAACGGTTTTGAAACTGTTGTTCCTGAACTGGGTAATTCCTGCTTCACGCCGGATGTTTGTTTAGAAATTGGGATTTATCAAACTCAATTTGAGCTGCCTGACAATCCAAACGGATATTACTTGTCAAAAGAGCGATGCTGCAGAAATAATCTCAGTTTGAACCTCAATGGAACCGATCTTGGTTTTGTATTTACAGTAGATGTTCCCGACCCGGCTTTGCAAAACTCAACTCCCGTATTCGGAGACTATCCGTCTGAAGCATACCTCTGTGTGAATGGCGAAAACATCATAGATTTCGGAGCGACAGATGCTGATGGTGATTCTTTGGTTTACTCTTTTACTGAACCTTATAATGGTGAGTCCAGCTTTTTTGATCCAAATCCTGCGGTTGCGACTTCAAAGCCATATTCTACGATATTCTGGGCAGCGGGCTTTTCTACCGATAATCAAGTTGGTGGAACTCCACCAATTAATATAGATGCAGAAACAGGGCTCATTACTGCCCAGCCTGATCAGATTGGTGTTTTTACTGTCGCGGTTCAAGTGCAGGAGTTTCGTGACGGGGAACTGATAGGTACCGTAAGAAGGGAGTTGCAACTGACATCAACAGTTTGTGTGGTAGATTTTCCTTCAGTCATTATCACACCAAATAATGATACTGTTTTTGATGTTTTAGCGAATACTGAAATTTGTGTACCTATCGTTGTTACCGACCCGAACATTGGTGATACGTTGTTTTTTCAAGGAGAGGGGAGTATTCTCGATGGCACGATAATCCCCCAAGCCAATTTCCCTGATGTCAATGGTTTTTCTTCAATCGAACAGGAATTCTGCTGGTCGCCTGTTTGCGAAAATTTACAAGAAGATCTCTACATGGTCACTCTCACTGCTTTCTCTCGCGGGTGTGCCAATGAGGTCTTGATTACTGAGCAGAATATTTACTTCAACGTTATTTTAGAAGAAGACGAATCCACATTACTCGAAGAGCCATTTGGTGGTGAAGTCACGATCGATCTTTACGATCCATCTACGCATTGCTTTGATTTTGTCTTCGTCGATCCTAACGAGGCGGATACGATTTTCGTGTTTCCGAGTTCTGAAATCTTCGATTTGCCCAATGTAGATGAGTTGGATGTTGAAGTGGACCAAGAGACGGTTACTTTGCCGTTCTGCTGGAATGTGATTTGCGATGATGTGAGTGACGAACCCTACTTTGTCGATTTTGAAGTGATCGCTACGAATTGTGAAGTGCAGGATACCGTTAACTTTTCCGTGCCTATCAACGTGATTGTCCCACCTGACGAGCCCGCCACTTTTATTCAACCGTGTGATACGATTTTTTGGGAATTTTACGATACAGATACCTTTTGTATGCCGGTTACATTTGTTGATCCTAATTTCTTCGATACACTGGAGGTAACGGCTACTTCCGAAATTTTCAACCTTCCCGAAAATCCTGCTTTTATCGATACCCTTCAAGGACTGCTACAGCTCAATGGAAACCTATGTTGGGCGCCAAAATGCTCTGATGTTCGAGAGGAACCTTACTTGATCAATTTTACGGGAACGTCTGAAAGCTGTAAGACCAATGAAATCGTTGAGAAGACCGTAGTGCTATACCTCAGTCTGCCTCCTGAGTCGGCGCCTGTTTTCGAACTGCCGCTTTTTGGCTTTGATGTGGAGCACAGTGTGGGTGATGACCCTATTGATTTCAGCGTGTCCGTGACTGATGTAGATCCCTATGATACATTGACTTTGACCGCTCAGGGCGCTGTCTTCACAGATGTCACCAATATTGCTCTATTTGAAGGTTTTTTGGTTAACAACGAAGCCGTATTTGGGCAATTCACTTGGGTGCCCGATTGTCCCGATGTAGAAGTAGATCCTTATTTGGTCACCTTTACCGCTGTATCGAGGAGCTGTCAAAAATCAGTCACCAGAACTTTCGAAGTTCCCATTTTCGTAACAACGCCTACCATGGGTATCATCGAGCCCATTCAAAATATATTCACTCCAAACGGAGATGGACTTAACGAGTTTTGGACCATCGAGAATAAAGATGATCCATGCCTTCTCAATTTTAATAGCGTGGTATATGATCGCTGGGGAAAGGAAGTTTTTCAAACCAATGATCCTGCTTTTATTTGGGAAGGGAATTATGGAAATGGCAATGATGCCGGCGACGGTCAATATTTCCACACTATTGAGTATTTCTACAAAGATGCCGGCAAGAGTTACAATGGAACAATTACCCTTAGTCGATGAAAATTGATTACCGGTAGAATGAAACAATATATAGGGCGAGCCGTAAGATGCTTCGAGCAACTAAGTCTCTCCCTTTAGCATCATATTTTTGGTGCTTACCATCATGAACGGCGCGACAGGTATTTAATACTTGTCGCGTTTTTCATTTATTGCCTCTCTCTTCAAGTCTCGTCCAGGTTTCAGTTCTCCCGAATAGTCCGAAAGAGTCCAGGCTTCCGCGAAGGTTTAGCGTGTCGTAATTTTCCAACTCCATTGATCCGTAATAGGTCTTACCCAACTCTGCGTCATAAACCGTTCCGTCCACCCATTCATCGTCTTCAAAAACAAAATCCTTCATGATTTCCATTTCGAATATGGGATTTCCATCGGGATCGGTGACCGGTTTACCATTTTCATCATAAGGCTCTTCAATCCAAGTCACTCGGCCGAAGTATTTCCCGTCTCTTTCGTAAATGCGTATGTAGGCATCTTTATCTTGAACCAGCCAAAGACCCAAGACGTCATCAGCGTTTTGAGCAAATAAGGGAGAGAAAAGAAGAAGGAAACAGAAACTAAGTAGTGATTTCATGAAGGAAGAAAGTTGTTAAGATTTTCTGCAACAAAATTAACTCCATGAAATTAAATCGAGGATGTTTTACTATATTGATTTAAATCAACCTTTTAAAGCCATGGTAAAAAGTTTTACCGGAGTTCGTAAAGCTCCTACAAAAGAAATTCAACAGATAATCGCTGAAGATTTCATGACAGCAAAATTAGTCACTTTCCATCCTGATCAGCATATGGGCGAGGTTTTCAAAAAACTCTTGGACAAGAATATTTCGGGAGGACCTGTTCTGGATGATAATGGAAATCTCGTTGGTGTAATATCTGAAGGTGACTGTCTGAAAGAGGTAGTGAGAGGGAAATACAATAATTCGCCAAATAAGGTGGGCACAGTAGGTGAGCTCATGGCGAAAGAGGTTCATACCATCCCGCCCGACATGCCGATCTTGGAGGTAGCTCACAAATTTTTGTCTCTCAAAGTAAGGAGGTTTCCTGTAATGAGTGAAGGGAAACTGGTGGGGCAAATCAGCCAAAGAGATGTGATGCGCGCCGTACGAGAATTGAAAAATGAAACTTGGTAAGAAATCTGTTTGAAAATGAACTTTTTCGGCTTTCCTTTGTCAATTCATTGAGAAATGCTATTTTCATAGTGAGTCCAAAAAATTTGGGCTCTTAACACCAAATATTATTAATGGGTAGATCACACGAATCCTTCAGCAAGAGGGAAAAAGAAAAAAAGAAGCAAAAGCGAAAAGAAGACAAGCTAAAGCGCAAAGAAGAGAGACAGGAAGACGGCGGCAAGAGTTTTGAGGATATGATCGCATATGTAGACGAGAATGGAAGAATCGTAGACACACCTCCTGATCCATCAGAGAAGGAGGAAATCGATGCCGAAGATATCGTTCTCGGTATTCCGAAAAAGAGCGAAAGTGATGAAGTGATGGTAAATGAAGGAACCGTATCATTCTTTGATGAGTCCAAAGGTTTTGGTTTTATTAAAGTAAAAGGTTCGCAAGAAAGTCTCTTTACACACGTATCCAGACACGAAGACGAAATCAAAGAAGGAAATAAAGTTTCTTTTGACGTTGAACCCGGAGATCGAGGTCCTGTAGCAGTCAATGTTCGAATAATGAAATAAAGTGATCCTTACAGATCTTAAGAATCCATCTCTTTTTGGGATGGATTTTTTTTTGGGCTCATCGGCACAAGTTTTGACCTTTCCTTTTTAAATTACAACCATGACCATAATCGGAAAACTTGTAAAAGCAGGAATCGACCTCAATCAGAAGTTGAAATTCAAATCAGGTCCTTCTCGCGAAAAGCAAGAAGATCAGCTAATCTCTTTACTGGAAACAGCTCAAGAGACCTCCTTTGGGAAGTACTATGGATTTGGCCAATTGCTTAAAGAAGACGACATAGTCAGAGCTTTTAAAAAGACTGTTCCCATTTTCACCTATGAGAAGATGCAAGAGCGGTGGTGGAAACAGCAGCAGCAATTTCCCGATATTACTTGGCCCGGTAAACCCAATTTTTTCGCTCTAAGCAGCGGAACGACAGGTAAGGAAAGTAAGCGCATCCCCATTACCGAGGAGTTTCTCGACAGTATGAAAGAGGTTGGCCGTTCTATGATCGCTTCATTGCCCCATTTCGATTTGCCCGAAGAACTCTTCGAAAGCGAAATCCTGATGCTAAGCAGCTCTGCTCATCTGGAGAAGAATGAGAAAGGATTCTCGGAAGGTGAAATCTCGGGAATCAATGTGAGCAATTTCCCCGACTGGTATGAGATTTTCTACAGACCTGGAAAAGAAATAGCAGCCATCGCAGATTGGGATGAGCGCGTGCAAAGAATTGCGGAAGAAGCACCCAAATGGAATATTGGTGGGATTGCAGGAATTCCGTCTTGGGTATTATTGATGCTGCGAAAAGTCATTGAGGTTAACAACCTAGAAACAATACACGACATTTGGCCGAACCTTACCGTGTATTCATCGGGAGGTGTAGCATTCGAAACGTATCGAAAAGATTTTGATGCCATTTGTAAGAAGCCGTTGGTCATTATGGATACGTACCTCGCGTCAGAGGGCTTTATTGCCTTCAACTCGCGACCAAACACTATGGCGATGGAATTGGCGCTGGA
This sequence comes from uncultured Cryomorphaceae bacterium, assembly GCA_942492545.1. GTDB lineage: Bacteria > Bacteroidota > Bacteroidia > Flavobacteriales_D > Cryomorphaceae > JAKVAV01. Next base: position 9,519 of record CALOFA010000003.1, read on the forward strand.
GCACGGTTATTTCTATGAGTTCATCCCATTTGATGAACGCGGTGTAGATGAAATGGGAAACGTTCTCGAAAATCCCGTATCACTGAATATTGATCAAGTGACAATGGGAGAGGAGTATGTCCTGATTCTCAGCACTTGTGCAGGTGCGTGGCGATACATCATCGGCGATGTGATCAAATTTGAGAGCCTCGATCCACCCCAAATTAAGATCACAGGCCGTACCAAGTTCTTCTTGAACGTGGTTGGTTCTCAACTTTCGGAAGAGAAAATGGATGCGGCTATTCTGGAGATTTCCACAAAGCACGAAATCAGTATAAACGAGTACATGGTAGCTGCAATAAAGAACGAAGACGGAGAATACATTCACCAATGGGTTTTGGTAGCCGATGATCATCCTGACGCAGAAACCTTAGCTCAGGATCTTGATGCTGCGCTCAAAGAGGCTAACAAAAACTACGCTGTGGCGAGAAGCAAAGCTTTGAAAGGTGTGAAGGTGAGCTTTCTGACAAAGGAATCTTACACCGAATATTTGGCTCAGTCTAAGCAAAAAGGTGGACAGGTAAAGACGCCAAAAGTTATGGGAGAGGAGCGGATGAAAAAATTGCTGGAATCTACAGACCTACATCCGGCTTGATCGGCGGATTCTCTTTCAGGCACATTTCCACACCACTTATGGGCATGTAATATTTCCTGAGCTTTTCTTTGTAGGCCTCGGGAATCAATTCATTTTGCAGGAGAAACTTCTTAGTAGCGATGATTTCTTCGTGAAATCCGTGCTCGATGGCTATGCTGTCAGCTTGGTGTTCACATGCCTTTTTGAACGTATCAGAAAATGTATACTTCAGGCCGTAGCCAACCATGCTCAGGTTCGATCTGATCTCGTAATCGACAATATGCCCAAGCTCGTGGGCAAACCATCCTTTCAAAACAGCCGTTGGCACATCGGCTATGATCAAATCCTCAGCATCTCGAACCGTTTGTGCCAACTGCACTTTGTAGCGCTTCTTACGTGAAAAAAGATTGCTCAAGCCAATGATTGGTTGAGCTTGCATGGTTGAGTTTTTTAGCTCTGCCTGAATCAAAGTGATTTCGTACGTGTGCAGCTTTTCGTATTCAGCAAATACCTCAAGAAATGCTTCTTGAATATGACTGCTTTTTACTTTTACGAATTTGATGTTCATTTTATCGTGCTCTATTGAGTTGTCGGATTCCACATTTGAGAACGCTGCAAATCCTGCAAGTACCAGTCCAAGAATCCCGAAGGTGAAAATGTAAAGTCGTTTACTGCTCATATTAAGTAATGATCAACATGTATTCCTCGTATATGCTATGGATTTAACGAGTGCGGCCATTAATTGTTTTCCTGCAAACAATTAAACCTTATAATTTATATTATGTTAAGTAGGTATTTCAAAGGAATGCATCTGCTATTCCTTTTGGAGACTATCTCTTTTAGCGTAAAGCTCCCCCAGTACCTTTTTCTGATTTGCAAGATTTACTTCAGCGTCTCTAATTATGACTCGCTTCTCGTTTATATCGTTTCGAATCTTATCTCGCATTCCTTCACTGTTTGCCTTCTCGAGATTTCCCTCCAAGATCTTAATGATGCGTTCTTGTTCTTCTATGATCTTGTATTCGGATTGCTGACGGTCTTCTATGGCCGTTACAGCGCGTTCCAAATCTTTAATGGTTTGCTCACCGGATTCCGTAGCCCTATTTCCACAGCCTACAGCAAAAAATATAATCAACGAAAGTATATACCTCATATGTGCTTTGCTTCTATCGCATAAATAAACCCATCACAGGTGCGATGGGTTTACTTAACATAATATATTTCGATTTCTTTCCTTATTCAGCTTTCGCTGCGTCCAGTTTTGCTTTCATCTCTTGGTACTTATCTGTCATTTGCAGAAGAGCATACAATTGCTGCAATGAAGCCATAGCACCCAGGTCAGCAGGATCTAATTGATGAGCTTTCTCCAAATGTGGTAATCCTTTTTGAAATTCTTCTTTAGCCTCAGCTCTTTTCGCCTCGTAAGCTTTATTGTCTTCAATTTCGTTTGCTGCATTGTTCATTTCTACGCCATTATTGAAGTAGAATGCTCCCAAGTTGTAAACAGCATCGAAGTATTCAGGATCGATTTCAATAGCCTTTTCGTAAGCTTTGACTGCTTCTTCCGTATTTCCCAGTTCTTGGTAAACTACACCTAGTGAGAAATACAATTGCTTATTGTCGGGCTCTTTTTCGATAGCTAAAAGAAGATTATTCTTCGCTTCGTCAAATTTCTTACTCTGCAAGTAGTAGTTCAATTCGTAAACGATCAAATCCGCATCTTCGGGATATGCCTTTCTACCTTCTTGGATTATAGCGAGGTAACCTTCCGTATCTTCTTGGCGCTGGTAAAGATTGGCCATATAGAGGTACATTTTTGCTCCCAAGTAGTTGATTTCCGTTGCCTTGCGGTACTGACTCAAAGCCATTTCAAAGTTGCCTGCTTGTTCTGCGGCCAATCCTGCGTTGTACAAAGCGAGTGTATCTACTACCCCTAAATTTGCAGCAGCTTCTTCACCTACTAAAACAGCTTTGCCGACTTTTCAAATTCAGAAGCATTGTAAGCGGCGATTCCCATATTTACAGCGAGGTTTTGTGCTTGAGCCAAACCGGTAAGGTTTTCTTGCTTCCACTTGTTTTTCACATCAAGTTCCATTGCCTTTTCAAAAGACTCGATAGCTGTCTTAATCGCGTCAGCTTTGTCAATTCCCTCATAGTCGTTTTGAGCTAGACCGGTATAAATCTGTCCGCGGTATCTCCAAGTCTTGTCGTCGATACCCGTCTTTTCATCTGTAATGGCTTCGTCGATGGGTTCTTTTGCTTTCAAGAATTCGCCATCAGACATATAGTTGTAAGCTGATACTCTCTTTGCGCTTTGTGCGAATGTGGTGGCCGCCGCCAAAACAAGAGTAAGTAGAATCAAAATGCGTTTCATGAATTTCGTTTTTTTATTTGTGGGCTTATTGACAAAGTACGTGCCAAGCAAAAATCCATCTGCTTAACGTGGGCAAAAATAAGGGTTTAGAGTCCTTCTCCAAAAGATTTCATTAAATACTGTACTTGGTTGACATAAATAGTATTGCGAAATCTTCAGATCATGTAAATCAACTAAAATTGTTCGACTATTACGGAATAGAAACCTACAATTCTTAACTACTTAGAATTTTCAGAAAATGGTTCATCACAATTTCAAATTGAACCAGTATTCGTCGGACGTGCAACTCTAATAAAGTTCTTTGCGTCCATAAAATAGCTAGTGAAGCTTTAAAACCATTTCCATTTCAACCTATGCCCTGTTCCATTTCGAACGGGGCTTTTTAATACCTCTGAAGTCAGCAATTAAAACGCATAAAAAGCTTTTTTTAAAGAGCACCGATTTTCAATGATTCCTCATTCCCGCAGAGCCTCCTTAAAACGAAAGAAATTGAAAACTTAAAATTGAAGATTTCGGCTTTTAAAAGGTGTACCTTTGCGGCCGAAAAATCACCCTCTACAAATGGAATCAGTCACCGGTATTGCCATTCTGGCTTTCACTTCATTCTTTACGCTCATCAATCCATTGGGAACAATGCCCGTTTTCATGACCATGACCGACGGGCTGGATAAACAAGGTAAAAAGCAAACGGCTTTGAAAGCAGTATTAGTTGCCTTCGGTGCCCTACTCTTCTTTGCGTTTACCGGTCAGCTCCTCTTCAAATTTTTCGGAATTTCCGTGGATAGCTTTCGCGTCGTGGGTGGAATTATCTTCTCTATGATGGGATACGATATGCTCCAAGCCAGACTTTCCAGTGTAAAAGTTCGAAAGGCAGATAAGAAATCTTATGTGACGGATATTTCCGTAACGCCACTTGGTATACCGATGATTTGTGGTCCGGGCTCCATCACCAACATGATCGTTTTGATGGACTTAGCAGAAGGTCCCGCTCAGCAAGCTACGTTGATTGCTACGGTAGCTTTGGTATTAGCCCTGACTCTGGCTATTCTGATCAGCTCGTCAAAAATCAGCGAAAAGCTCGGTGAAACCGGAACAAAGCCCTGATGCGAATGATGGGTTTGATCGTAATGGTAATCGCCGTGGAGTTCCTATTCAGCGGATCATGACCCATTCTCGTGCGAATCATTCAGGAAGGACTTGCGGGCTAGCGATCGACCTC
>CALOFA010000004.1:0-120268 GCA_942492545.1 uncultured Cryomorphaceae bacterium
CGATACCCGTAAAGCTGTCCCAGCTTGCTTCAGATTTGCTTTTTCATAACTTCCCTTGAAAATAATGCCGGATATCCAAGTCACATCGCATATTTTTTTCACCTCTTTCGGCAATGTAAAATGACAAGGCTTCCATCTTCAATGGCGCATGGAGCCCGCATCCATCAGGAAAAATTGACTCATTCTTCTTTTGCTTTTTTGTCCGAGGTAACCGCTGTGGTGGCCTCTTCGCATGTTCTTGTTTTATGTAAATGCGATTTTCTCCATGAGCAATCACTACCAAGATATCTCCGGCTGCAGTCATTACTGTAGTTGAAGTAGTAGGAGTAAAGGCCCGAGCGGGCAAATCTCTTCAGGTCACGCGGTCCAAAGAACCACATCTGGCTTTCTCTGCCAACTCGTCTCTCTCTCTTTTTTCGGTAAGGACGAATGAACTTAATGTCGGGATAGCAATCTGTGCACCCAGAAATCAGCTCCAATCAACTCCTCTGGTTTTGCCACTTTTTGAGATGGCAATGACGATGTCGTTTTTTCTGAATTTATTCTTAATGTCATCGTGTTGTCCTTCGTCAAGGATGCAAGAAAGAAAGCAGAGGTTTCCACGTAGAGCTCGGTGTCATGTGCAATGTTCTTTACCCTATTTACCCCGCTTTTCCCATTCCGCGTATGATTACTTTTCCATCCTTTTGGGTGCACCTGCTCGTAGATGAAGTTCTACGGCTTTTCCACACCGCCCCCTTCGATTGGGATATTTCGAATGGCTTCTATTTCTCTTTTCAATCAGAAGCTTTGCATCTTGTTTATCTTGAATACATGCATTTTTGTTCTAATGACAAAACAAAGTAATTCTTTTTTTAGATATCCTTTATCAACCTTCTAACATCTGAATAAACATAGAAATGGACATTTCCATATTGGTGATGTTCCGAGTGAATCGAGGGTGATCGTCTTTACTCAAATCAATCTCTTCTTCCATGTTCCAGAATAAAGATTCCTCCCCGGGCTGAAAGCCATCCCGTATCCCAAACAAGGTCAGGCAATCTCGAGGGATTCTTTTCTCTCCGCGTAAAGGACAGATCGGCGAATGACGATGTCGAAACTTTCCCTTGGGATTCTTTTAAAAAGATTGAAAACATCAGGCCTGTACCTTTACTTTGAAAGATTTCTCGATTTCCCACTCCTTGGTGATTCTTATAAGGATGCCTTTTGTGAAAGGTAGGACTCACATCCACCTGTACTGTTCCACCCGCTGTACGACTCGCGCTTCAATTCCGAAGGGCTCCTTCACGCCTATTCCAAAGAAGATAGATCAAGAACAGTAGCATCCATCCAATAGAATCAGATGGTGATTAGAGCACATTAAGATTTGCCTCCTTCGCCATATCTGTGGCTCAGGCGTGCCTCTATATGCTTTTAGGCGTCCTCAAATATCTTCGGGCTTTAAATTTTCCTCCGACTCACGCGCATTGGCTAGGAATGAATTTTTTGCCAGTTGATTGTCTCCCGTATGCTGCAGTTTTTCCTCCAAGTCCTATCATATGTTTGTCAAGGTTCAGATTTCTGCCTGCCCTTGCTTTTTTTACACTGCGGTTAGAAGATAGTTTCCAGTTTATCCATCGATTTTCTGCTAAGTGAATCTCTACAAGGTTAGTGAAGATGTCTAGCTTTTTCGAAGGGTGTAGAATATGCTTAGTAGATCCAAATCTTCATGCTTTGTCTCACCTCAATGCTGACTTTGCCAGAAGAGAGTGATCCTTCTTGTTTTGAAGATATTGATGATAGCACAATTGATCAAGCACCTGTCTCGTGCAGAGAAGTCCTCTTTTGTTTCCTTGACCTTCTTCGTCCGTTATTCCCATACTCAAGTAGTGTAGCTTGCTACCAGATGTTTGGTTTTCCAGTGACGGGTTGGATGTTGACTCTTACCCCCACTTTTTTCCGCCTTCTTCATCCCTTTGGTAGATGAGGGTACGGATTCCAATCCATCCAGAATCAGAAATATGACAAGGCACTATTTCCTCCATATCATAGCCTATCTCACATTCGAGGTAACTCTTGGCATCCCTCATTTCTTTGAAAGACGTAGCCAGTATGGTACCAATGTCCAGTTGTGGGTTGGTAAGATCAGTCGCAAAAAGGTGATTCCGAGATTTCGACTGCAATTCGTTAAAATCGATATTGAGTGCTTGTTGCGTCTTGAAGCAAGAAATGGTTTTTAAGCAAGTTAATCCGCTCCCGTCCTAAGTCTGGAATAGCAGTGGATATGAAAAAAAATTGGGCTCAGAAAGGAGTCTAATCGTTTTCAATATTTTCTTCGCTTCTAAGGTTTTTGGGGATTTTTTCCATGGCGAGATTACGTTTTTTATCTGTCCAGTTACCGCTGGTGCTGGCCTCCGTCAATGATTCCCTAGCTATATACTTGCTCAGCGAAATGGCTTTGGATCTTTTACCTGAAAAAACAGGCAGTTGTAGCTCACGCACTGTTATCCACTCATATCTGCCTTCCATTTCGAATCTGTGATTGCCGTAAGGCATATGTACGTAAGGCAATGAGTCAAAGTAAAGCTTTGGTTTTTCTGTCTTCTCTCTGTCGTCTTCATTGCAAGTCGTATCTCAATACACTCCACCTCAATGGTATCTCTCTTGATCAGCACACTTGTTCAATCACCTCTTCAGTATCTCGTCATTCCCTCAGGCATTGTAGCTTGGATGATTCCATGCTTCCCTTAGCCATTTCTTTACAATCGGCAAGTGAATCTGGCAGAGAGCCCAATCGCTTGATAAGCGAAATATTTCATCATTTTTCAAAAAATAGATAAAGTGAGTCGAAAGAATTGGCAAACTTTCCATATACAGCCTTGGAAGCTTGTTATCCTTTTCGTTTGAGCCTTTCTGATCCCCTTTTAATTCATTTGCGCAACTGTAACTTTTATTTTTTCTTTTTCTCGGTGCTAAGGCCTAATTCATCTTGGATGACTTTATAATCCATTTACGGCAAAGTATACCTGCCCCCTGACAGCAACAACAACCGTATACAATCATCTGTATCTGTCGACTCACAACACCTTTTACATAAAGTGCACCTAATATTCCAACGATTAGAATACCTAATCCGGCTATCTTAAAAAGGTTGGTTTGTCCTGACGACACTATAAGAAGCATCAGCCCAAAAACAATAAGCAATACCGGGAACAAATAAGCACCGAGTAAACGTCCTATACTTTGCATGTATTTTTCTTTAGTAACGGCAACAAAACTACAATTTTTTTGAAACGACCGAGTTTGTCAGCGCCTAATTCATCAACGGTTAAAATTGACTTATTTTCGGCTTGTGAATGTGAATTCAGATAGCGGAGATTCAATAGCGCGGAGGGTTGAAAAATCGCTTCACGAAAACTTTTATTTTACACCCACTCCTTCTCAGGAAAAATTGCTTTACGCACTGGGGCGGTTTGTGGCCAGTGATAAAGTAAATTGCCTTTTAGTGGTAAAAGGGTATGCGGGAACAGGTAAAACCACCACAGTGAATGCACTGATAAAGACTCTGCCTTACTTCGATTTTAATATGTCATGCTCCGCTAACGGGTCGAGCGGCAAAAGTGATGTCGGCTTATACGCAAAAAGCCCGCATTCACCATTCACAAAGAAAAATCTATTTCAAGCAAAAGACGCCCAGCGGGCGGAATCTTTTTTGTGCCGGAGCTAATCTTCTACACCAACACCGTTTTTATCGTAGATGAGGCTTCGATGATTGGGAGCGAAAACTATTCGGTCTCCGGAGGTGAGCGATCTGCTGACCGATTTATTCGAATATGTCTTTAATGGTAAGAACTGCCGATTGATTTTAATCGGCGATGGTGCTCAGCTTCCACCTGTGGGGAGTGATTATAGCCCCGCGCTTGATTTGAAGTATCTCAAAACCTCTTTCCATGTTACGGCGGCGCTTTCAGAGCTTACCGATGTCACTCGTCAAAAAGAGGATTCGGGAATTCTTGATTTGGCTACACGGATTAGAACAGCGTTGGAAAAGGCGGACATGAGTGTTTTTCCGATGGCTTTGCCAAAGTCAATGGATGTGGAAAGCCTTACGGGATATGAATTGCAGGAATCTTTGGAAGACGAGTTTTCCAAAAGAGGTGCCGAAGGAGCCATCTTAGTGACTCGATCAAACAAGCGGGCAAATCAATACAATAAGGAGATCCGCGCTCGAGTATTCTTTCGCGAAGAAGAAATATCAGGGGGTGATTTTGTAATGGCCGTTCGAAATAACTACCACTGGCTGGATGAGAAGTCGGGAGCAGGCTTTATAGCCAATGGCGATGTAATGGAAATCACCAGACTAGGGAAGTTCTACGAGAGGTATGGCTTTAAATTTCAGGAGGCAAGCGTAAGACTGATTGATTACTCGGGAGAGCCCGAGACGGAAGTTTTGCTTTGGCTCGACGCTTTGGATATCGATTCGGCTTCTATGCCAAAGGCAGCGACGGATGAAGTCTACCGAAGAACGTTGATGGAGTACGAGCACCTCAAAACCAAAAAGGAGAGAATGGAGTCTTTGAAAAATGATCCGTTCTACAACGCCTCACAAGTCAAATTTGCCGGCTATAACGTCACAAATCTCAGGGAGGTCAGTGGCCTGCGGTATTTGTCGATCAAGGATATATGACTGAAGAAATGCTCGACACGGAGTATTTGCGGTGGTTGTACACCGCAATTACCCGAGCCTCTGAAAAACTGTACATGCTGAATTTCAGCGATCAGCTGTTTTCAAGCGATTAAAGTGTTCGCTTGAAGATGTATCTGGTGATGAAAATTCCCTCTCCGTCACCTGTTCCCGCGTCTGACTCTACCCCGCTCACGACAAAGGCCAGCTCCCAGCCTTGGGAGGCCAACTTGTTGATTTTATCAGAAATAAGTGCATCGTTCGATGCTATGTTTTGGAAGTTGATTCCCGCCACACTGAAGAAGTTTAAGAGTTTGGTCTCTTCGAAGTTTTCAATTTTGGCATCGCCACGTTTTACATCTCCTTGTTTTGACTTTTTCCCGTCGGTTCTCTCGGTTGTGAAATCCTCGTGGTTAATGTCTTCTTCCTCACTGATGATGCGTGATCCACCAATCCCTGCGGAATGAATTGGTTCAATACTGGTCACCACTTTGTATTCAACTTGTTGTGCTTCCGAAGCTATCAGCACAAAAACGGGAAGGAAGCTAAAATGATTAATTTTTTCATTGATTTTGTTTTGGAAAACTAAATCAACAAAAAAAAGCGGAGCAATGGCTCCGCTTTTTCAAATATTTTGAAATTGAGTACTTAGATCTTGAAAGAAAGTCCAAGTGCAAATACCTCTCTGAATTGAGTTCTTGGTCCGCCAAGAACCGCGGGAGTGATAATGGTTTCCCCATCATCACCTAGTACAGCATCTTCAGCTCCTATATTGATGTTGTCATCATATATAAGTTGCGTAGTGAGCGTAGCAGATAGCCAGCTGTTCACTTTCATGGTAATCAGGGTCTCCCAGTTTACATCGACGTTCTGAGGATCCTCAACGTAATTTGAGAACAGATCAATTTTTGTAAGTAGGTTAACATTTTCAAAAATGTCATCTTGGTAGCTTACCTTCACAAAAGCACCGATTTCAAATCGTGCATTGTCTCCTTCGTCAAGACCAAAATCAGTCGCTAATCGATCTATGGTAACAATGGTGATCTTTGACGTGGCCGGCGAGAGGAATGCAGAAAATTTCTCGTTTGGTTTGTAATCAGCTCCGATCGCGATAATGGAGAATGCAGGAGCCAAGAAATCTGAAATAGGATCTCCTATTTCTCTACCATCTTCAAGGGTAAAACCTTCTGCGAATTGGGTTCTGAAATTGAACAAACCGGTGTAGTACCAATCTTTCGCATTAGACTCATAACCATATTTCGAGGTAAAATCGATACGGTCATCTGTTTTGATGGCCTTCTGATTGTCTTGAGCGATAACTCCGTATGCCAAGTCGAGAGTGTTTACCCAACTGTGCCTTCCTTTTTTGTAGTTGGCAAAAAGACTGGTCAACGCAGTGGTTGAGATACTGTTTTGTCCCCCTGCAGCCCAGTTGCTGAAGTAAGATTGGTTGAAGTTCAAACCAAATGTTCCACCCACATGCCAGAGCGAGTCGTGTTCCACTTCAATTGCAGCCTCAAGCTTGTCTCTGTCAGCCGTGGTCAAATCTCCTTCTTCTTGCGCGCTCAATGTGCCGAAGCAAATGGCCAAAACGAATCCAAAAATGTACTTTAAATTCATGATTAGTTAATTTGGTATCTAGTTATTTGGGGACTTATCCCTCAGAATTTTAAGGGTGCAAAGAAAGAAAAAATCTTTATGTTGTAACTGCTCTTAGCTGAGGTTTCGGGACCTGCTTTTTCGTATCAACAAATAGCCGAAAGCAAGAAGTGCCAAAACTGCACCTGAGCCGAATGTGATCGGGAAACCGCTAGGGTTGTTAGAATACAGCTCAGCAGAAAGCAGAGCGCCTGATAATATGCCTACTTCCAAGGCGATGAACATCGTAGCAATAGCTTTTCCCCTTTTCTCGGGATTGGCGAGGTCTACCGTCCAAGCGAAAAGAGTGGGGGAGTTGATTCCTGTAGAAATGCCAAAGAAGACGGCACCGATGAAGAAAACGACTTGGTTGGTCGTTAATGCCAAGGTAGTCATGGTAATTGTCAGCGCCATTGTTCCTCCCAAAAGCAGTTTCACTCTTCCGTATATATCAGAAGCCTTGCCGGCAAAAAGTCTCGTGATGACGGAGGAAACGAGCATCACGGTAAAAAATAATCCACGATTCTTTACCTGTAGGAAATCGCTGAAATCGGGAATGATGGTCAATGCCAAACCAAAGGAATAGGTGGTCATCAGCATGACAAAGGATGAAGGGAAAACATCTTTATCGATCACCTCGTCGCTGTGGATGATGAGCATTTTGGCACTGAACTTTTTTGTGGATACCACACTTTCCTTCATTACCATAACGCAGGCGGCACTTAATAACCCGACGATAGCTGATACGGCGAACATGGCGTCGAGTCCAAAATTCAATGCGATGGCACTGCCAATGGCAGGGCCGGCAGCCATACCCATGCTTCCTGCCATTCCGAGCATTCCCAGGGCCTCTCCTCGGTTTTTGTCTCCCACTATATCGGCCAGATAAGCTGTTGTTCCCGTTGGCTTAAAGCCAGTACTCAAACCATGGATGAGTCGAAGTACAAAAAATGCGAAGAGGCCTGAAATCAGAGGGTAAATGGCTGAGCTGACGGCTGCTGCCAAAGCACCAAAAATCATGACGGGCCTCCTTCCCACCAAGTCGGCGAGCTTACCACTAAAAGGTCTGCTTACCGCAGCTGTGAATGCGAAAAGTGAGATGATCAAGCCTTTGTACTCGGCCCTCCCATTTGAGTAATGTAATTGGGCAACTCGGGAATGATCATGTTGAAGCTTCCCATAAAGAGCACCGAACTCAGGCAGAGCAGCCCGAACTCAACTGTGCGTAAATCGCGAGAAAGTATGGAGTCCAAATTCAAGCCGCAAATGTCAGCTATAATATCGGATTTTGAATAATTGTGAAATAGGCTCTACACGAAGTCAAAGAATATCTTTTTATTTACAGACGGTAGTATAATCAGACGGACGGTGCATATCCACTCAGATCAAATTCTATCTTTACAAACTGTTCATTTTAACAAAAACCAAGAATGAAAATTTCAAAAATCAGCATTGCTGCAACCTTGTTTTTTTGTGCGGGATTACTATCTCTCTCGAGAGTGTCCGCTCAAAACGAGATGCCCGAAAACTTTTATTTTGATAAACTTGACAATGGTCTTGAACTACTTGTGATAGAAGACCCGAGTGTGCCCCTTGTCACCATTGAAATAGCCGTTCACAACGGAGCATACACAGAAAGTCCTGAATACGATGGACTCTCTCACTTGTACGAACACATGTTTTTCAAGGCAAACAAGAGTATTCCTTCCCAAGAACAATTTTTGGAGCGTGTGAATGAGCTGGGAATTTCCTTTAATGGAACTACCAGCGATGAGCGTGTGAACTACTTCATTACGCTCAGCAGTACCAAACTAAATGAAGGTCTTGAGTTTATGAATAATGCCATTCGCTATCCCCTTTTCTTAGAAGAGGAGATGAAAAAGGAGAATCCTGTAGTGGATGGAGAATTCCAAAGAGCTGAATCAAGTCCAATGTTTTTCTTGATGAACGATGTCAATAAAGAAATGTGGGGCGAAAACTACAGCCGCAAAAATACCATCGGTGATCACGATATCATCTTGACGGCTACCCCTGAAAAGATGCGTACCATCCAAAAGAAGTACTACTATCCTAACAATACCATTCTTGTTGTTGCAGGAGCGGTAAACAGAGATCAGGTTAAGAAAATGGTGACAATGCAATTCGGAGACTGGGAGCCGAGTGATTTTGATATTTTCGAAAAGTACCCCATTCCCGAGTTTGAGCCATTGACCGAATCAAAAACTGTGGTTACCGTCAACGAAAATGCGCAGGTTCCGATCATGATGATTCAGCAATTTGGTCCAAAATCTATGGAAGACATTGAAGCAACATATGCAGCTGATGTATTTCATACCATTCTTTCACTTCCTTCAAGCAGATTTCAAAAGAATCTGGTAGAGTCAGGCTTGGCTTATCAAGTTGGTAGCTCGTACCAAACTTTGAAGCACGTTGGTCCGATTACTACTTTTTTAGTGCCCAATCCTCAAAAAATGCAGGAAGCAATATCTACGCTCGAGGCCGAGATAGCACTTTGGGATACCGATGATTACTTTACTGATGAACAAATTGCAGCGGCAAAAAATCAATTGATGATTCAAGATGTGTATAGCCGCGAGAGCACATCGGCTTTTGTTCATTCCATTACGTTTTGGTGGGCTTCTGCTACTATTGATTACTATTTAGGGTACATCGATAATTTGCAGAAAGTGACTCGTGATGACATGAAAGAATATGTGAAAAAATACATTCACGGCAATCCGAACATTACGGGAATACTTGTGTCTCCCACCATGAAAGAGTCAATGGATATTGACAGTATCAAACCCATTTCAATGTAACAACCATGATAAAGACTAATCAAATGTTTAGAAAGACAATATTTACAGTGTTGGCCATGGCTTTATCTTGGTCAGGTTTTAGTCAAATGACGCCTAAAACCACCCAAATGGATGTGGATGGCTTGAAAGTAATTGCACGAGAGTCAGTAAAAGGTACAGTGAGTGCCAGACTTTTCATTAAAGGAGGAGTGAATAACTATTCGTTCGAAAACCAAGGTATTGAAGAACTGATGCTTTCTCTGATTGCAGAAGGAGGTCCTGCTGATATGGCTAAAGAAGACTACCAGTCAGAAATGGAAGCTATTGGAGCGCGAATCTCTTCGAGCACGGGTTATGACTATGGAAACATTTCGCTTAATTGCATTAAGCAGTACATAGAACCTGCTTGGAAAGTCTATTCTGCCGCTATTTTAAACCCGGCTTTTCGTCAGGAAGATTTTGAAATAGTGAAGAACCAATTGATAACAGCAGCAAAACAGCAAAAAACAAACCCTGATGCTCATTTGATGGACATGGCTATGGAAAGCACATGGGAAGGGACTGACTATGCCAAAAAGCCATCAGGAACGGTGGAGTCACTCGAGTCAATTTCTCTGGATTTGGTCAAGAAGTACCACAGTAACATTCTTCGAAAAGGTCTTGTTTTCGTGGTGTTTGTTGGTGATGTGCCCTTTGGTAAAGTAGAAGCTTTTGTGTCACAGTATCTGGGAGATATGCCCGCAGGAGGAGAGTCAAATTGGTTTGTAGCTGAGGATGGTGTGAAAAAAGGTTTGGCTGTTGAAGACAGAAATATTGAGACAAACTACATCACGGGTATATTCAGTGCTCCTAAAAAGGGAACACAAGAGTCTATTCACAATTCTTTGGCTATGCGTATCTTAGGTATGCGATTTTTTGAAGAGCTAAGAACGAAGCGGAGCCTTTCGTATGCACCTTCAGCGAGATCTACGGGTTACATTGCACGGCCTATGAATCAAATCTACATTTCTACAACTGATCCTGAGCAGAGTCTCGAGGTTATGATGGATTTGGTAAACTCAGTTAAGACAGAAGGTTTTGAAGAAAAAGAATTGGAAGGAACAAAGCAGTCATTTTTGACGGGTTATTTCATGGGTCAGGAAACGAATTCATCGATTAGTATGTCACTCGGGGTGAATGAAATTCAAGGATCATGGAAAAATATGGATCAATTTACTGAACGAGTATTGAAAACTTCGCTTGACGATATTAATGCCATAATGGTGAATTATGGAGATGAAATTCACTGGACTTATTTAGGAAAAGAAGAAATGATTAAACCTAAATTCTTCACGCAACCGGTTAAGCCGAAGAAGGTCAAGAATTAAAAATGATTTGAACAGATTATCAAACGCCCTCCGGTTCGGAGGGCGTTTTTTTATTCCATTCCGGATAGTATGGAAGTCGTGTAGGGAAAATTTGTGGGTGAGTAGATTTGTAGGGACTTTATTTTCAATGCCAATTCTTTCGCCTTAGCTTCCTCTCCACCTCTCCAAAGAAGAATTACCTTAAGATCTGCTTTATCTGAATTTGATTCGGAGAGATCCTCCGAAAACCATTCCGCAGCACTACTGAGAAGTTCTTCCTCATTTGAATAATTCAGAAGGACCAGAGCCATCTCAAACAGAGTCTGTGAAGGAAGCAGACCGTTTGCCTTAATTTCATTTCCCAGATTCAGATAGGCACTCCAATTGCCGGTAAGCTGATAGAAGTACGACTTGTATTTAACGGTATACTCAAATTCATCTTGTCCGAAGGCGAGTTCTGCTCTGGCTATGACGGACTCAAATATTTCGTCTTTCCCCGATCGTACCGAGGCTTTCATTTGGTCGAAGAAATACTCGTCCAATTTGTCATACACCTCCTTTTTGCCGAAAAGCGCAATCAGTGCGTCGCGCTCTATAATGATTCGATTCATCATCTCATCATTCAAATCGAAACGCATGGCAACAGCCCAAACGACTTCATCTTGAAGTTCGGGATTCATTTGAAAGTATAAGTTTAAAACATCGTCGTCAGGTTTGGTTTGAACCGATCGCTCAAAGGACTTTTCAAAGAATTTGGGATAGTGGAGATTAAAATCCAGTGGAGATTTACCTTTTGGAATCGTATCAAAAGGAAGCTGAAGTGCCAACATTTCTTTCTGCTCAATTGGCAATTCGTAGATTCTTCTTAATAGTTGTCCGGATTTATCCAAAATCAGGATGGCAGGTAGCTTGTTTATGCGGTGTTTCATAGAAATCACCTTCCCAAAATCACTTCCTGAATCCACTGTAGATAAGGGAAAAACAAGAGTGGAGTCAAGTTTCTCAAGGTAAGTTTCATCTTTTGCCAAAAGGCACTTCCCACATCTGCCATCACTTAAAATTACCAGTCCGATTTCATCTTCCTGAATTGACGCTAAGAACTGAAAGAAACCGGGAACAGAATCAATTTGGTTTTGTGCTTTCGCTGAAAAGGTCAGTACAATCAAGACTGCGAATGCAAAGACCTTAGTGAAAGAGATGAGACAATAAAAGAAATAAAACACTGAGCATATACAGTCAAAGCCTATTTTTGTTTGAAATTTTCTGTATTATTATCCTGATAGAAATTAATTGCGAGAAGAACGAAGCAGATCAGTTAAATATATGTCAAGTTCCAAAACATCTACTCATACTTCATTGGCATGTGAGTTTTGCCAATCTCACCATAGATCACTTTTTGGCTCACTCTCGGAGAGTGAGTTGAAAAATGTTGATGGCGGAAAAACGTGTACCAAATATAAAAAGGGTCAAGTATTGTTTCACGAAGGTACGAGGCCGCTCGGAGTTTTTTGTGTAAACAGAGGAAGAATAAAGGTGTATCGATTGGGAATTGACGGAAAGGAACAGATCATCAAAATTTCAGCTTCCGGAGATTTATTGGGCTACAAAGCGCTTCTTTCTGATCAACACTACAGCCTATCTGCCGAAGCGCTTGATGACTGCGTGGTTTGCTTTGTTCCAAAAGAAGATTTCTTGGAGCTGCTAAAACCGGGAGGGAGATTTTATACCGATATCTTGAAAGCCGTTTGCGAAGAAAACGGAGTAATGGCTGCTAAAATGACGGAGATGGCTCAGCGCAGCGTTCGTCAAAGAGCCGCTCTCAGTCTTTTAATGTTGAAAGATACCTACGGTATCGAACATGAAGTGGAAGGTGAAATCGAAATTAACCTGACTCGTGAGGACTTAGCCAACATTGTAGGAACCGCCACAGAATCGCTGATTCGACTGCTCAATGAATTCAAAAAAGAAAATCTTATTGAGACCCAAGGCCGAAAAATTCGAATTCTGGATCCTAAAGGCCTCTTGCTCGCATCCAAGCGATAAGTAATCCTGATATTTATCAGGTTTTGAACTGACTCAGGTCATATTCCGGGCTATAGAGAATAGCGAATTTCGTTATTGCTAAGTAATAGCCTGCTCATGACAGACAAAAAAATTCTATTGGCCTTATCTTCAAAATCTACCGGAAAAGGGATTATTCGCTTTGTGAATGGTTTCGTTGCCGGGGACAATGTGAGTATTCGGCTGTGTATTCTTGATGATGAACCGGGAGAACTAATGGCCCACGAGGAAATTTTGGATGACATCAGCTCAATCTGCTTTTCGAAATCCATTCCTTTGAGAATAGATCATTTGGTAAATGGTAGTCAGGATAAACTGTTCAGTATGGCTGCCTTCTCCGACCTTTTAGTAGTCGAGAAATCAGTTCTTCAATTTTTAGCAATAGGTCATGATTTTCCTGCAAATTCCTGCGCATCCATTGCGGTTCCTGAAGAGTTTAATAGTATCTCAAATATTTTACTGATCACAGATGGTTCCCGACAATCCATCCAAGGCGTTAAACAGTTTTTTCAAATTTTTCCGAAACTCACCGGCAATCCCGAGGTGAATTGGCTTTCAATCGAAAGCGGAGAGGCAAATCTAAGTTCCGAAGAAGAAAGGCTCTTGTTGGATTACCTGAATCAATACAGTAAAAACGTGGGAGTGTTAAAAGTGGAAGAACCTATTACAGGTAAGCTGCTTAAACCGATTCGTTACGACGACCATACAGTCGTGGTGAGCAATATCAATTACCTCCTTTCAAAATACGGAGAAGGCGAGGTATTTAAGCCATTTTTTGATAACCAAAGCACCCTGTTTTTTCCCGCAATGACTGCCTGATGAAGAGTAGAGAAGTGAGAGAAGAGGTTGCCTGTTTTCATTGTGGTGATCCCTGTGAGTCAGATCATATTCGATTTCAAGAAAAAGATTTCTGCTGCCATGGCTGCAAAAGCGTCTATGAGCTTCTGCAATCTTGTGATTTGGAGGGGTACTACGATTATGCAGATAATCCCGGCATAAAAACTCTAAAGGCCCCTGCATCTGAAAAGTTTGCCTACCTGAATGAGGAAAGCATTCAGATGAAATTGCTCTCATTCAAGAGCGATAAACTGGCCAAAGTTTCTTTGAAATTACCCGCCATGCATTGCGCGAGCTGCATCTGGCTGATCGAGAATTTCCGCAAACTGGTGCCCGGAGTTATTGAGTCTCGCGTGAACTTCGTCAAGCGAGAAGCCGCATTTACTTACGACCCGCAAATCGTTTCATTGCGCCGCTTGGTTGAGCAACTCGCCGCCATTGGCTATGAGCCGGAATTAAATCTGGAAAGCACCTCCAAGAAAAAGACCCATCGAGGCAATTTCAAGCTTATCACTCAAATCGGGGTAGCGGGATTTTGCTTTGGAAACATCATGCTACTCAGCTTTCCCGAGTATCTCGCTATTGGCGAGGAGCTGACCATTCAGTACCGTTCGTTTTTCGGATACCTCAATTTTGCTCTGGCGCTTCCCGTGCTTATTTACTCGGCCAGCGACTACTTGCGCTCCGCTTGGAGAGCGGTTGTCAGGAAGGTCATCAATATGGACGTCCCCATTTCAATGGGAATTCTCGCCATTTTCTTGCGTAGCACCTACGAGATCTTTTTCGAAGGTGGCGGAGGATATATGGACAGCCTCTCGGCATTGGTTTTTTTCCTCCTTGTCGGGAAATGGTTTCAACAAAAAACATACGATAGCCTTTCTTTTGAGCGGGACTTTAAGTCCTATTTCCCCATCTCGGTTCAACTTGTAGAAGGTGAGAAAGAGAAGTCAATCGGAATAGAACATATCAAGCAGGGAGATCAGTTTCGGGTGAGAAGCGGAGAGCTGATCCCCGTAGATTCTATCCTCGTTGAGGGAGCTGCTCATATCGACTACAGTTTTGTAAGCGGCGAAAGCGATGCCGTGAAGATTCTGAGCGGTGAGGCACTTTACGCCGGAGGTCGGCAAACGGGAGCTTCCATCATTCTCGAAGCCACTAAATCAGTCGACCAAAGCTACCTCACGGGCCTTTGGAATTCAGATGGAAACCAAAAAGAAGAACACGAGCTGGAGAGCTTTGCCGATCGAGTGGGAAAGGTCTTCACTTATGTGATCCTATTCATTGCTTTTTCGGCAGGGATTTTTTGGATGGTATTTGATCCTAGCTTAGTCTTGAATGCCGTCAGTGCCGTCTTGATCGTTGCCTGTCCCTGTGCCTTGGCGCTGAGCTTTCCGTTTGCCTATGGCAATGCCATCAGGCTGGCGGGAAGAAAAGGTCTCTACCTCAAGAACGCAGCGGCTCTTGGTCGCATGGCAGAGGTGAGTCATATAATATTTGACAAAACGGGAACGCTGACACGCGGATCTGATTCGAAGGTTGAAATCGATGCATTTGATCTAACTCCTCTCGATAAAGCGGTTGCAGCTGCAATGGCAACACAATCGGGGCATCCCTTGAGTCGGATGATTGCAAAATATTTGAAAGCGGCTGATCAATCTCTTCCTGAGATTTTAAATTTCACGGAAGTTAAGGGCAAAGGCCTCCAAGCCGAATTTGCCGGTGATCAATACCGACTGGGTTCTACAGACTTTATCGGTCTGGAAATTCCGAGAAAAAAAGCCTTGAACGCCAGCACCGTTTATTTCAGCCGAAATGGCGAAACCGTGGCTAGCTTCTCAATTCAGAAGGAATACCGAACCAATTTGAATCACCTGATTAAAAACTTGAAAAAGTTTTATTCACTCTACTTGCTTAGTGGCGATAACGACTCGGAGAAGGAGCGCATGCAAGAAGTTTTTGATCAAAAAGACGGATTGCTGTTTAATCAACTTCCGCATCAGAAGAGAGAGTTTGTTGCCAAGCTTCGTCGGCAAGGCGCAGTAACGGCCATGATCGGCGATGGACTCAATGATGCAGCGGCTCTCAAAGAAAGCGATCTGGGTATTTCGGTAGCCGATGATGTATTCCGTTTTGCACCCGCATCAGATGCCATTCTTTCCTCTGAAGGTTTTCATCACCTACCCGAATTCTTCGACTATTCAAAAGAGGTTTTAAAGACCGTTCGACTCAGCTTTGTACTGTCTTTTCTTTACAATGGTATCGGACTATTCTTCGCCGTTCAGGGAGTTCTTACTCCCGTGATTGCGGCTATACTCATGCCAATCAGTTCGATAACGGTAGTCGGATTTGTCACTTTAAGAACAACACTTTTGTACCGAAAAAAATTCTCTCAAGAAAGCTCGGGGTAAAACCTGATAAAAGTCAGTTTTACTTATGACGCACATCATAAAAATCAGAGGTAGCATGCACTTCATTTGTATCGACCCAAAATAAATAAAATGGAAGCACTCTTTTTACTCATCGGAATCAGCTTGGTAGTGGCGATCGTTTTCTTGGTCTCCTTTCTCTGGGCAGTGAAGTCCAAGCAATACGACGATGACTTCACCCCTTCGGTGAGGATGCTCTTCGACTCAGAAACAAAATCAGGTTCAAACGATAATACTTCAAACTAAGACGAGATATGAAGCTTGAAAAGTTTTATTACGATAATCAAATCGTTAAGCTCTTTGCCTACGCCACAATCACTTGGGGAGTTGTAGGAATGTTGGTCGGCTTATATGCCGCTTTTTCTTTGGTATATCCGAGTCTCTCCATGGGAATCGAGTATACCACTTTCGGTAGGATAAGACCGCTGCACACCAATGCCATCATTTTTGCATTCGTGGGTAACGGAATCTTTACCGGAGTTTACTATTCGCTGCAGCGACTGCTCAAAGCCAGAATGTGGAGCGACAAGCTTTCCAAGATCAACTTCTGGGGATGGCAGCTGATTATTGTTGCCGCCGCTATAACTCTTCCTTTGGGTATTACTACATCAAAGGAATACGCAGAATTGGAATGGCCTATTGATATTGCCATTGCTTTAATATGGGTTGTTTTTGGTTTGAACATGATGATGACCATCATCAAGCGTCGCGAAAGACACCTCTACGTAGCCATCTGGTTCTACATCGCCACATTCGTTACGGTAGCGGTTTTGCATATTGTTAATTCATTCGAGCTTCCCATCTCTTTTATGAAATCCTACTCTTGGTATGCAGGAGTTCAGGATGCCCTGGTGCAATGGTGGTACGGTCACAATGCTGTAGCTTTCTTCTTAACTACTCCCTATCTGGGTTTGATGTATTACTTCATTCCCAAAGCTGCAAATCGACCTGTCTACTCTTACCGACTGTCCATCATTCACTTCTGGGCTTTGATTTTCCTTTACATCTGGGCGGGTCCTCACCACTTGCTCTACACTTCGCTTCCCGATTGGGCGCAAAGCTTGGGAACGGTATTCTCCATTATGCTCATCGCTCCAAGTTGGGGTGGTATGCTCAACGGACTTCTCACTTTGAGAGGTGCTTGGGATAAAGTGAGAGAAAATCCCGTATTGAAATTTATGGTGGTGGCCGTAACCGCTTACGGTATGTCCACCTTCGAAGGGCCGATGCTCTCTATCAAGAGTATCAATGCCATCAGTCACTTTACAGACTGGACCATTGCTCACGTTCACATCGGTGGATTGGGATGGAACGGATTCCTCACCTTCGGTATGCTGTACTGGCTGGTGCCAAAGATGTGGCAGACCAAACTTCACTCAGTGAAATTGGCCAACGTTCACTTCTGGTTGGGAACCTTAGGTATCGTATTTCTACGCATTACCGCTCTACTGGGCAGGATTTACCCAGTGGGCTATGTGGCAAGAGTTCAGCAAAGACGGATTCTTGGTTTACGGAAACTTCCTTGAAACGGTAACGCAGATCTTGCCCATGTACTTCATGAGAGCAATCGGAGGAACCTTATACTTGACCGGAACGATTGTGATGATCTACAACCTGCGGGTGACCATCAAGCAAGGTAGCTTCCAAAAAGAAGAAGCAGCCGAGGCTCCCGCTCTCGAAGGTGAATACACAGGTCCCAAAGAACATTGGCACCGTCCGATTGAGCGCAAGCCTGTTCAGCTCTTAATTCTTTCTCTCGTGGTGATTTTGATCGGAGGAGCGATTGAGATGGTTCCGACTTTCTTGGTGAAATCCAATATTCCAACCATTTCTTCAGTGAAACCATACACACCTCTTGAACTTCACGGTAGAGATGTGTACATCCAAGAAGGTTGTAACAACTGCCACTCGCAAATGGTCCGTCCGTTCAGGTACGAAACCGAGCGCTATGGAGAGTATTCCAAAGCAGGAGAATTCGTTTACGATCACCCATTCCTTTGGGGGTCGAAACGAACCGGACCAGACCTTCACCGAGTGGGAGGGAAATACCCCGACTCATGGCACTACAATCACATGATTGAGCCGGACAGAATGTCGCCCAACTCGATTATGCCGGTCTACGGATTCCTGCTAGACCATAATGTCGATACGTCAACAACCGTAGCCAAGATCAACGCCATGCGAACGTTGGGAGTCCCTTACCCGGAAGGCTACGAGCTTATCGCCAATGATGACGTCCTCAAGCAACAAATGGAAATCGTGAAAAGTCTCAAGGGTGATGAGATAGAAGCTGATCCCAATACTGAATTGGTTGCACTCATCGCATACCTCCAAAGATTGGGTACGGACATCGCAATGGCAGACGAATCAAAAACCGCTGAAAAACAATAACCATGTTGAAATTCATAAAACACACCATGGATACGATAGTGGGAATAGAAATTTTCCCCATCATTTCCTTCTTGATTTTCTTCACTTTCTTTATCGGTTTATTGATTTACGTGAAGCGCTTGAGCAAGTCTCATGTAGAAACGATGGGAGCACTTCCCTTTGAATCCGAAGAAATTAGTTCAACATCAAAATTGAATTCCAATGATTAAGAAAAAGAATGTATTGATGGTCGCAGCGGTACTTTTGACTTCATTGCCCATGGCTGCCGCCGAATCCACATCAGGTTCAAGTTTGATGGAAGGGCCGAATATGGCACTTGCGATTATTGCGGTCATTCAATTGATAGCAATCCTGAGCATAGGAGGTATCATCAAACGCTTGACGCGAAACACGGATTACTTCGTAAAACTCAAGCAGCTTAAAGAGAACACAGGAGCGAAAGCAGTCATCTTATTGATGGGCTTTATGGGATTGGCTTCGATAGTCAATGCACAGGAAGAAGCCGTTCGCGCCGAGCCGCCCACTTTTCCTGAGTTTTTTCAAGATGCAAATACCTTGCTTCTGCTCATTGTCAATATTGTGTTGCTATTGGCATTTCTCTACATGACCAAGCTGTTGAAAAACACAGTAGCCATGTTAATGCCCGATTTGGAAAAAGCGCCTGAAGAGGAGACTGTTGTTGAACCAAGCAAAGTGATGCATGTCCTTACTGATGCTGTACCTGTTGAGAGAGAGCATGAAGTAATGATGGACCATGAATACGATGGTATTCGCGAGTTGGACAACAATCTTCCGCCATGGTGGGTATGGATGTTCTATGCTACCATCGCCTTCGGTTTTGTATACTTGGTTTATTACCATGTGCTGCCATACGGTCTTACTCAGGAAGAAGAATACCTGGCAGAGGTTCAAGAAGCTGAAGAAGCTCATGCGGCTTATTTGGCTGCAGCCAAAAATCTGGTAGACGAAAATAATGTGGAGTTTCTTGCCGATGCCTCTGACTTGAAAGCAGGTAAAGGTATTTTTACCGAAAAATGCCAGCAATGCCACGCTGCAGACGGTGGAGGAGGTGTAGGGCCAAACCTTACCGATCCATACTGGATTCACGGAGGTTCGATACAAGATATCTTCAAGACGGTTAAGTACGGAGTTCCTACCAAAGGGATGATTTCTTGGGAGTCTCAACTCAGACCGATTGAAATGGCTCAAGTAGCCAGCTACATCAAAACACTTGAAGGAACGACTCCCGCAGCTCCGAAGGATCCGCAAGGAGAATTATGGACCGCACCCGGTGAAAATGCCGCCCCTGCAGATTCTACC
Source organism: uncultured Cryomorphaceae bacterium (assembly GCA_942492545.1). Lineage (GTDB taxonomy): Bacteria > Bacteroidota > Bacteroidia > Flavobacteriales_D > Cryomorphaceae > JAKVAV01. Next base: position 19,481 of record CALOFA010000004.1, read on the forward strand.
GATCAAGCCAGCCCGGAAGTTGAAGAAGAAACTAGTGAAGAAGAGGCCCAAACGGCCGCACTTTAATGGAAGTAGAAAAAGTATATCAAGAGAAGAGTTTCCGAGATAGCATCGGAACCATCGATGAAGAGGGAAAGAGAAAATGGCTCTTTCCCAAAAAACCTGCGGGATATTTTACCAAATGGAGAACATGGGTCAGCTGCGTTTTGCTGGCCTTTTTGTTCCTCGCACCTTTTGTCAGAATTAGCGGTCAGCCGCTGCTTCAGTTCAATTTATTAGAGCGAAAGTTTATCATCTTTGGTCAGATATTCTGGCCGCAAGATTTTCACCTGTTTGTTTTGGCCATGATCACCCTGGTCATATTCGTCACCCTTTTCACCGTCGTTTACGGCCGATTGTTTTGTTGTTTGTTTTGCCCCCAAACGATTTTTATGGAACACGTTTTCCGTAAAATTGAGTATGCCATCGATGGAACGTGGAAGGAGCAAATGCGTCTCAAGAAGTCGGGATGGACAAAAGAGAAAATATGGAAGCGCACGTTGAAACACGTCATCTTCTTTGCCATATCCTTTTTGATTGCCAATACATTCTTGGCCTACATCATCGGGAGTGATGCCTTGATCGATATCATCACCGAACCTGTGACCGCTCACGTTGGCGGACTGGCGGCTATCACGATTTTTTCAGGGGTCTTTTACGGTGTTTTCGCCTTTTTCAGAGAGCAAGTTTGCATTGCAGTTTGTCCTTACGGAAGACTTCAAGGAGCAATGCTCGATCGTCAATCCGTTGTGGTAGCATACGATTATGGAAGAGGAGAAACGCGCGGTAAGATTCGAAAGAATGAAGAGCGAAGCGAAGTGGGCAAAGGCGACTGTATCGATTGCGGCCACTGTGTGCACGTTTGTCCTACGGGAATTGATATCAGAAACGGAACACAACTGGAGTGCATCAACTGTACTGCTTGTATTGATGCCTGCGACGAAATGATGGAGGCGGTTAATTTGCCGAAAGGCCTCATACGTTATACCAGCGAAGAGCAAATCGCCACAGGGAAACCATTTAAGTTTTCTACTCGAGCCAAAGCTTATACCGCCTTGCTCGCAGTATTGGTAGCGGTAGTCGTCACTCTTCTGGCCACCCGTACCGAGGTTGAAGCGATCATTCTCAGAACACCGGGGATGCTCTACCAAACCAACGATGATGGAACGATCAGCAACCTTTACAGCTACAAGATTATCAACAAAACCAACTTCGATCTTGAATTGAAAATCGAGCCGTTGGAAGAGGGATTCAACATCAGCATGATTGGCGATGCGCCCAGCGTAGCAATGCAAGAAGTTGCTGAAGGAGCCTTCTTCTTGAGTGCCGACCCTGATATGTTTGATAAAGGAAAGGTAGAGACGAAGGTGGCAATCTACGACCAAAACGGCGAATTGCTCGAGAAGATTAAAATGAGAATAATGGGACCACTTTAAATAAAGAACTATGAATTGGGGACATAAAATTGCAATTGTTTATGGGCTGTTTGTAGCCTTCATGATCGGGATGCTCATCATGAGCATGAACTACGACAATGATTTAGTGACTGAAGATTACTACGCCAAAGAGCTGGCTTATCAAGATAAGATTGACGCCGGGCAGAACTTAGCCCAAGCTGATTTTGATGTGGAGGTCAAAATGGTCGATGGGAAGTTAAAACTGCTTTTCGACCGTTTGCCTGCAGTTCACACTGTATCGGGAGAAGTGAAGTTTTACAAACCCGATAACGAAAAAATGGATGAGACCCATCCGATTATTATGGAAGCCAATTCCAACGAGATGGAAATTTCATCTAAGGGAAAACAAGGCCGATATAAGGTTCAGGTGACCTTTGAGCTGGAAGGAAAGAGCTTTTATAAAGAACAAGAATTGGTGCTATGATATTTCTACCGGCATTGGGATTGGGCTTCGCGGGAAGTTTGCACTGCGTTGGCATGTGCGGACCCATTGCTATGGCTATTCCTGTCGGTAATGGCTCTTCGGCCTCTCAATTTGGTAATTATTTCCTTTATCACTTTGGTAGGATCTCTTCCTACGCCTTGCTCGGATTTCTTTTCGGAACCATGGGATACGGCCTCAATCTCGCGGGAATCCAACAAGGATTGTCTCTCGCGGTAGGACTATTCATGGTGGCGTTTATTTGGTTGCCCAAACTTTTCTATGGAATGGGTAGCGGAGTGACCCGACTGCAGTCAAAGGTGACAGGATTCATGGCCAAACGACTAAAGACCAATCGTCCAGGAGCACTGCTCGGTTTGGGGTTCTTCAACGGACTTTTGCCTTGTGGCTTTGTCTATCTCGCTTTAGCAGGCGCCTTGGTAAGTTACAATCCCTTAGAGGGTGCGGCCTTTATGGCGCTCTTCGGATTGGGAACCACGCCTGCTTTGCTTGCGGTTGCTTTTTCGGGTCGAAAATTTGGCAGCCTATTCAAAGCGAGATTTCGAAAGTTAGCCCCCGTTCTGGCTACCGTTGTGGCTTTACTTTTCATTTTGCGTGGACTAGGCCTCGGAATTCCATACGTGAGTCCTGAATTGGGAACGACCGTTCAAACAACTAACGCTTGTCAATAATGGAGCGATTAATTGAAAAATACAACGTTGCGGTTCCGAGATATACGAGTTACCCGACAGTACCCAATTGGAATACAGAATCCTTTAGCAAGAAGGCTTACCTCGATTTGATCCAAAAAGATTTTGCGAAAGCCAATCAAGCCGGATTGTCGCTCTATATTCATTTGCCTTATTGCGAAAGCCTCTGTACCTATTGCGGATGCAATACGCGGATCACAGTAAATCACGCCGTTGAAGGACCCTACATCGACGCGCTTATCTCCGAATGGACGCAGTACCTCGAGATTTTTGGCGATAAGCCCAGAATTCGGGAAATCCACCTCGGTGGAGGAACCCCTACCTTTTTTGCTCCCTCTGAGTTGAAGCGCTTGATCGAAGCCATTTTGGCGAAAGCTGAAATCACAGATGATGCCTCATTTAGCTTTGAAGCCCATCCTGCCAATACCACCGAAGAACATCTTTCTGTTTTGGCTTCCATTGGATTTGATCGTTTGAGCTTAGGCGTTCAGGATTTTGACCCGAAGGTTCAGGAAGCGATCAACCGCCGTCAAACGCCCGAGGATGTGGAGCGAGTAACCAGTCAGGCGAGAAAATTGGGATACCGTTCCGTGAATTTCGATTTGGTTTATGGCTTGCCCTTCCAAACAGAGGCTGGTGTAATGAATGCCGTGGATGAGGTCATTCGATTGAAGCCCGATAGAATCGCTTTTTACAGCTACGCCCATGTTCCGTGGAAGCGCCCAGGCCAGCGGGCATATGATGAAAATGATTTGCCGCAAGGCGAAGAAAAACTTAACCTTTTTGTGAAAGGTCGCGAACGATTGATGGAGGCGGGATATCACCCCATTGGGTTCGATCATTTTGCACTTCCCGGAGATTCCCTGTATCATGCTTACGAAGAGGGAACCATGCACAGAAACTTTATGGGCTACACTGATTTGAGAACTGATTTTCTCATTGGTCTCGGAGTGAGCTCAATTAGCGATATCGGCACCGCCTTCGCCCAAAATGCCAAATCCGTTGAAGGCTATATCGCGCAAGTTCGGGGAGGAGAACTCCCTTTAGTGAAGGGGCATTTGCTGGATGAAATGGAAACCATGATTCGAGCCCATATCTTAAACCTCACTTGCAAGCACCAAACTTCTTGGGCTGCTGCGCCTCAATCTGAGCAAGTTTATATGAGAAATTGTTTGCGTCAGCTCGATGAGGCCGTGGAAGATGGCTTGATCGAAATATCTTTTGATAGGGTGAAGCTAACGGAAGTAGGGAAATTTTTCGTGCGAAATATTTGCGCTGCTTTTGACAGAGATTACCAAGGAGATACGGTGGCGAAAAAGTATTCGATGGGGGTGTGATGTTTACGGGGGGGGAGGGGGGGGGGGGGGGGGGGGGGGGAGGGGGGGGGGGGAATGGGGGAGGGGGGGGGGGGGGGGGGGGGGGGGGGGGGGGGGGGGGGGGGGGGGGGGGGGGGGGGGGGGGGGGGGGGGGTGGTGGTGGTGGAAGAGGCATAGAAACGAGGGGGGGGTTTGGGGGGGGAATGGGGCAAGAAGAGGAAAGGGGATACGCAGCAAGGGGGGAATATGAAGGGGGCGGGAGGGGGGAAAAAGGGGGAACGGGGGGAAGATGATGGAGGGAGGGGAGGCCAGGAGGGAAGAAGAAGTGAATCAAGAGGGGGGGGAGGGGAGAGGGAAGGGGAGAGAAAAGAGAAAAGAAAAAGGGGGGGGGCGGGCAATGGGAGAACGGGGGAGGAAGGAATAGATGGTGAGGAGAAAGTAGAAGAGAAAAGGGAGGGGGTAAGAGGAGAGGGGGAGGAAGAAGGGGGAGAAGTGATGAGGGTTTTTTGTGGGTTGTTTTTTGTTGTAAGTTTTGTTTTGTTTTTTTTTGTTGTTTTCCTCCTTTCAAATTGAAACTAACTGAAAAAGGCTGCCCCAACAAGGGCAGCCTTTTTTGATTTTGTTATCAGAACTCCTACAAGTGAATCACCTCATCGTAAGCCGCCGCAGCCGCTTCCATAATCGCTTCACTCATCGTAGGGTGAGGGTGAACCGTCTTGATTATTTCGTGACCTGTTGTTTCTAATTTTCTGATCGAAACCAGCTCAGCTACCATTTCGGTCACGTTGTTTCCGATCATGTGTCCGCCTAGAAGCTCTCCGTATTTCGCGTCGAAGATGAGCTTTACAAAACCATCGCTTTGACCGGCTGCCTTAGCTTTTCCCGAAGCTGAGAATGGGAATTTACCCACTTTGATTTCGTGACCCGCTTCTTTGGCATCAGCTTCGGTCATACCTACGCTGGCCACTTCAGGCGAGCAGTAAGTACAACTCGGAATGTTGTTGTAATCGATCGGGTGAACTTTCTCTCCTTTTATTTTCTCTACACAAAGAATTCCTTCGGCACTGGCCACGTGAGCCAATGCAGGGCCCGGAACGCAATCTCCGATGGCGTAGTAGCCGGGAATGTTTGTCTTGTAGAATTCGTCTACTTGGATGAAACCGCGATCGGTAGCGATACCTACATCTTCCAACCCGATATTCTCAGTATTTGGCGTAACACCCACAGCGCTAAGAACTACATCGCATTCGATTATTTCTTCGCCCTTTTTGGTTTTCACCTTTACCTTGCAACCTGCTCCTTTTGTATCAACGGACTCTACAGCTGCGCCCGTCATAATATTGATGCCGTTTTTCTTGAAGGTACGCGCCAATTGCTTTGACACTTCTTCATCTTCACGCGGAACGATATTGTCCAAGTACTCGACGATGGTCACTTCTGTTCCTATCGCATTGTAGAAGTAAGCAAACTCACAACCGATGGCTCCGCTTCCCATTACAACCATTTTCTTCGGTTGCTTTTCCATACTCATCGCCTTGCGGTATTCAATTATTTTCTTGCCGTCAACTTTTACATTCGGCAATTCCTTGGCGCGGGCTCCGGTAGAGATAATGATGTGATCTGCTTCGTAAGTCGTCGTTTTGCCGTCCTTATCAGTCACTTCGAGTTTCTTGCCTGGCTTCACTTTTCCTTCGCCCATGATCACGTCGATCTTGTTCTTCTTCATCAGGAAAGTAACCCCTTTGCTCATTCCATCGGCTACACCGCGGCTTCGGCTGATCATTCCGGGAAAGTCAACTTTCGGCTCATTGATTGTGATTCCATAGTCGGAAGCGTGGCTCATGTATTCAAAAACATTGGCACTTTTCAAAAGCGCTTTTGTAGGGATACACCCCCAGTTCAGGCAGATTCCACCGAGAGACTCTCGCTCAACTACTGCGGTTTTGAATCCGAGTTGGCTCGCACGAATGGCGGCTACATATCCGCCGGGGCCACTACCTAAAACTATGATATCGTATTTCATAATGAGAAATTTTCGCTGTCAAATTAGGGGGCAAAAATAGAAAACAAAATGGTGAATGCCCCGATGGATGAATGGAAGATGAGCGATGAAAATTTCATCAATCAATTACCTTTATCGCAATATGATCCATTACAGCATAAACAGCATCGACCAATTGCCTTATCACCTGCAGGTGAAAGTGGTATTTCAAGCCAAAGAAAACCTGGTTAAAGCCGTCATTCCCTTCTGGCGCCCGGGGAGATACGAGCGGGGAATTTTCCCCAAAAACTTCATTGGCCTCAAGGCTGAAGCTAATGGTGCGGAGTTAGAAACGCAAAAGATTCAGGGAAATCTGATGCATGTTCATGCCAGAGCAGGCGAGACCGTTACCATTTCCTATTTGCTCTATTCTCGTGAGCTCACTGCGGGAAATACTTACGTTGATGATGAAATGCTTATCATAAATCATGTCAATGCTTGCCTCTACATCGAAGGCTTGGAATATGAAACCTGCGAATTAGAACTCACGATTCCCGAGGAGTGGGCGGTATCTACTGCTCTTAAAAGAACAAGTGAATCGACCTATCGTGCTCGCGATATGCAGCACTTTATGGATACACCGATTATGGCTTCCGCCAATGTCGACGTATTGCAATACGAGGTAGAAGGAGTCCCTTATTTCATTCACCTCATTGGCGAATTTGCAGGTTCCGATGCCGACTTGGTGAAAGATTTCAGAGCCTTTACCCAAAGGCAGATGGAGGTCTTTGGAGACGCTCCCGTGAAGGAATATCACTTTTTAATCATTCTATTACCTCACCGCGTCTACCATGGGGTGGAGCACGAAAACAGCACTGTGATTATTCTAGGGCCCTTGGCGGGTCTTGGAGAAAGGTCGCTTTACAAGGAGCTGCTCGGTGTTTCTTCACACGAACTCTACCATGCTTGGAACATCAAATACATCCGTCCTGCGGATTGGACTCCTTATGACTTAACTCAAGCCGACTATTCCCGATTGGGCTACGTAGCCGAAGGAGTAACCACTTATATGGGCGATGTGATGCTCTGGCAATCGGGCGTATTCTCCGACGAAGAATACCTCAACGAACTGGCCCTTTTGCTGAAAAGGCACAAGGACAATGACGGTCGCTTTAACCTCTCACTGGCCGATTCTTCGATCGACACTTGGGTGGACGGCTACGGCCGTGGAACACCCCGACGCCGCGTGAGCATTTATGTCGAAGGAGCCTTGTTGGCTTTCGTTTGCGACGCGTGGCTGCTCGAAGCCACCCATGGCGAAATGTCATTATCTACCGCCATGCAGCGGCTTTACAAAAAAGTTGACCCTGCAAAAGGATATTCCGAAGATGAATACTGGTCGATCCTCTCGGAGATGGCCGATTGCGATTGGGAAGTTTTGCGCAAGGATGTGGTAGATGGTAAGGGCCACTTGGAGAAATATGCCAAAGAAGCCATTGCAAGATTGGGACTCAAATTAGAGGAGAAATCTTCTGCTGATAAATTGGAGCAGAGATTTGGTGTGAAGCTCCAAAAGGTGGGGTCGAAGCAAATCGTATGGAATGTCTCGCCTAACTCACCTGCTGAAACAGGCAGACTCTACTTTGACGATGAGGTTAAATTCATTGATGGTTTGGAGCCCGAAAAATTCCTTTCAGAAAACGAAAACTTGCCCGATAAGCTACTATTAAACGTCGAATCCGGTTTTAGGAAAAAGACCATTGAGCTCGAAACGGATGGCAATAAATACGGGTTTCAATTTGCAATTGCGAAAGGTGACTCGTCACTTTTTGAAGCTTGGAAAGGCGTTAAGAAAGCAAAAGGCTAAAATCAGTATATTGTACAACTTTTTCTGCATCTTCAATCCCACTTTAAACGAAACTACTAAAATGACCGAACAACCATTGACCATTACGAAAGTGACGATAATGCGCGCCCAACCTTTCTAACGGTATTGTGCGTGTTGACTTGGATTGTATCTGCTTGGGTAATTACTGTCCGTACCCTTTCAATTACTACTTTTCTTCCGACGAAACCGCCTCGACCTTACAAACCTCTCTCAATGAAGCCATGTCTCAGATGGAAGATTCAGATCCCGAATCTGCTAAAATGGTGGAAGGCTTTATGATGGCGGTGAGTGATACGTTCTCCAAGGGCGATAATAAATGCGGGATGGATTGCAATCACTGATTTACTGGTAGCTTTTCTCTCAGCCCTTGGAGCTTTTTTGATGTTTAAGCTTCGTAAGCAAGGCTTTTGGGTTTACGTCGTTGCCAAAGTTGTAGGTATTGCATCTATCTTAGCTTTTTTGGGAGTCAACATTGTTACGATGGGGTGGTGTCAGCCCTTGCAGGTTTTGTTGGCTTGATCATGGTCATACTTTACGGATCAATCGCAAACACATGAGTTGAGTTTTCCATTAGGGTAATTCTCATCTGGAATACCATTAATTTCTAGCCGAAGCTGTAAGAATGACAAGGCTTATAGCCAAAAGCTAAACCTTTGCGGCTATCGCCGAAATCTCGACACGCGCTCCTGCGGGCAGTTTACTCACTTCCACCGTTTCGCGGGCGGGATGGTGATCTTTATAGAAACTTGCGTAAACCTCATTGATCGCTTTGAATTCATTCATGTCCAAGATGAAGATCGAGCATTTGATGATGTGATCGTAATCAGAACCGGCAGCTTCTAGCACGGCACCGAGGTTTCTCATCACCCTGTGCGTTTCTTCAGCCAGATTGGCATTGTCCATTATTCCGGATAGTGGATCCAAGGCCACCTGTCCCGAAATGTAAATCGTGTTTTCGTGCACCACCGCCTGATTGTAAGGTCCGATCGGAGCCGGTGCGTTTTTGGTTTGTATGATTTCCATGCTTTTTTCCCGAAGGTCGTAAATCCTTTAATTATCTTTAAGAAAACTCTACTCTTTGAAGATTCATTTTAAAGGTGCAGCAGGCACCGTTACAGGCTCCAAGCATCTTTTGGAAACCGAAAAAGGACTGCAGATCCTTCTCGATTGCGGAATGTACCAAGGTAAAGAAAGCGGATCGGGCCGTGAAAACAGGCATTTCGGCTTCGACCCTCAGGCCATCGACATGGTTTTTTTGTCGCATGCCCACATCGATCATTCGGGATTGCTGCCGCGATTGGTGAAAGAAGGATTCAAAGGCAAGATTTATTGCACTGAGCCCACGCGCGCTTTGTGTGAGATTATGTTGGCTGATTCGGCGCATATCCAACTGGCCGACTTTCGATATGAGTCAAAAAGATCCATTTCGCGGGAAGACGATGAACCACTATACACCATTGAAGATGTAGTGAAGACTATGGATCTTTTCGAGCCCTTGGCTTACGATGAATGGCTAACCGTTCACGAAGATGTCACCGTTATGTTTACCTATATCGGGCATATTTTGGGCAGCGCCTGTGTTAATCTGAGAGTGAGGGAGGGAAAGAAAACCCACCGTATAGCCTATACCGGCGATATCGGGAGAACAGATCAACAAATCATCAGAGGTCGCGAGCCTTTCCCCCAAGCTGAGGTCATTCTTTGCGAAAGCACCTACGGCAATCGACTGCACGACGATCAGCAAATCAGCGAGCAACACCTCTTGCAGATTGTAAATGAAACATGCGTGGAAAAAAGAGGGAAGCTTATCATTCCATCGTTCAGTTTGGGAAGAACCCAAGAGATCGTGCACAGCTTGGATCGACTGGAGACAGCGGGAAAGCTGCCTGCCATCAAAGTTTTTGTCGATAGTCCGCTGAGTACAAATGCCACCGAAATCGTTCGATCCTTTCCCGAACAGTTCAATGATCGCCTGCTGAAGTACATGGAAAAGGACGCGAATCCATTTGGCTTTTCGAGGCTTTACTACGTTCGGGACGTGAAATATTCTAAGCAAATCAACACCTTAAAAGAGCCTTGCATCATCATCTCTGCCTCGGGAATGGCTGAGGCGGGAAGAATTCTTCACCACTTGGCCAATAATATTGAAGACAAGAACAACACCATCCTCTTCGTGGGCTATTGCGAGCCGGGTACCTTAGGTGGAAGATTGCGCGCAGGCGCCGAAAAGGTGCATATATACGGAGTAGAACATCAGGTAAAAGCCAAAATAGAAATCATGGACTCGTACAGCGCTCACGGCGACTACAAAGAAATGATTGAGTACTTGAGTTGCCAACAAGCTCACCTTATCAAGCATCTCTTTTTGGTTCACGGCCGAAACGATGTGCAGCAAGAATTTAAAGGACACTTAGAACAAGCGGGTTTTCACCATATCTCCATACCGAATAAAGGCGATGTGGTGGAGTTGAGTTGATTTTGATTTTACTACCAGGTGTTCTCGATAATAATCGCTCGTCTCTCGCAATTCACTCGAACCGACAACTCGTACATTGAGATTCCGGCCATATTTTGAGGCGCTGGTGAAATCTTGACAATTGTCTGGAGGAACTTACCTGAGTTATGATTTTTTTGAAGCGAAAATGATTTTCCGGCTCTGGAAACGAGCTACTCACGACTATCGACGAGCTACTAACTTCACTATCTTAGCCCCCGAAATGTGGAGCGAAGCAAAAGCAATCATTGCGAAAGACCTGAGAATGGAGTGGCGGCAGCGTCATGCCATCGGTAGCGTATTTCTGTACATTATCGCCTCGGTATTCGTGGCTTATTTGGGCTTTCGCCAAATAGCGAGTGTCCCCGTTTGGAATGCATTGTTCTGGATCATCGTTCTTTTTGCCGCCTTCAATGCTGCCTCGCGGAGTTTTGCTTCCGAAAGTGCCGGTCGACGGCTTTACCTTTATTCATTGGCTAGCGCCGAAGCGGTAGTGATCGGAAAAATGGTCTACAACGCCATCTTGCTCTTGGTGATGGTCTTTGTCGGCTTTGGTATTTACGCCCTGATGCTGGGCACTTCGCCATTGGCGGAAGCCAATTGGGGCGCCTTGATTCTGGCCCTCGCGTTGGGAGCAGTGGGTCTCGCATTCACCCTCACCTTGGTCTCGGCATTGGCTTCTCAAACGGATAATAACCTGGGGATGATGGCCATCCTTGGCTTGCCGGTTATCCTCCCGCTTTTGCTCATTCTCATCCGCTTTTCTAAAAACGCCATCGACGGAATTGCCTGGTCGGTAAATGCCATTTATGCTTGGCAATTATTGGCGGTTCTTCTCCTTTCCGTCGGACTCTCCTATATTCTTTTTCCGTACCTTTGGCGCGAATAATCGGCAGGAAGATTTATGTCAATTGCTTGGTGGAAGTGGCTCTCAGCGCTTATTGTACTCACAACCCTTATCGTTGGACTTAAAGCTCCTTTATCTCCCGGGATACCTGCCGTAAGCCCCGACAAGCTCGACTACGGTGCGACCTCCGTTACCATCACGGGCTATAACACTCATTTCGAAGAAGCTTCATCCTCTCTCCAAGTTTGGTTGAGAAACGGAAATGCCATTTTCTGCCCCTACGAGATGGCCATAGTGGACGAAAATACCATGCGGGCCAGCTTCAGCGTAACCGAAGTCATCGACGATGCCTTCTTCGATCTCTATGTCAACAACGACATTGACGGGACGCTTTACTTGCCTATGGCTTTGTTGCAAAGTGGAATGGAAGTGGGACTGAACCCCGACAAGACCGAAGATTGCCGAAAGGAAATCACCGTAACCGAGGCGGCTACCTATGATTTTCCCAATCAGCCCATTCTCAACGAAACGATTCGAAACATTCTGGTGCACGTACCGAGTTGGTTCGCCATGATTTTCGTCATGCTGCTTTCGTTGATCTACAGCATTCGCTTTTTGAATTCCTCCAAAATGGACTTTGACAATAAAGCTGAAACAGCGGCTCATGTGGGCCTGCTCTTCGCTTTTATCGGATTGGCCACGGGAAGTATTTGGGCGCGATTTACCTGGGGTGCCTGGTGGGTGAGCGATCCGCGGCTCAACGGCGCTGCCTTGGGCGTGCTGGTTTACCTGGCCTACTTTGTATTAAAGTCGTCGATCAACGACAAAGAAAAATCGGCTCGTCTGGGGGCGGTTTACAATATTTTTGCCTTTACCATGATGATCCTTTTTGTGATGGTGCTTCCGCGAATGACGGATTCACTTCATCCCGGAGTAGGAGGAAATCCGGCTTTCAGCCAATATGATCTCGATGACAATCTCCGCTTGGTATTCTATCCGGCAGTAATCGGATGGATCGGAATGGCGGTTTGGATTTTCGATGTGAGGTACCGAATGACGAAACTGAGATTTCGTGAATTTTTAGGAAATGAAGAGTAAACATATATCCCTTTTTCTTGTCTTATTGACAGGTTTATTTTCCGCGACAGCGCATGCTCAAACGGGCACTGACTGGTTGGAAAACACGATGTTTTCGAGTGGAAAGATAAACGTGGTAGTTGCCGTGGTGAGCGTAGTATTTGTTCTCATTGTAGCCTACCTCATTTCGATAGACAGGAAGTTGAAGAAGTTGGAGAAGAGTGATAAACAAAAATTGAAATGAAAAAGACACACATCATAGCGATTGTTTTCATCGCAGTAGCCATTGCTTTTATGATCGGTTCGGTCAATGATTCCAGTTCATACGCCGATTTTGACGAGGCCTTTGAGAATCCGCAAAAGGAATACCACGTGGTAGGTGAATTGGTTCGATCGGAAGAGATTGCTTACAATCCCGAGATCAATCCGAACATCACCAAGTTTACCATGGTGGACAAAAAGGGCGAGCGCCGAAAGGTGATTTTGAACAAGTCAAAGCCACAAGATTTTGAACGATCAGAGAGTGTAGTGCTTATTGGCAAAGCCAACGGCGATGAATTTCACGCTACTGAAATGTTGATGAAATGTCCTTCGAAGTACAAAGAGGAAGGAAAATTCGAATTGGAAGAAACCGCTTCCAGAGACTAAATAGACGATGATAGAATACCTGGGTGAGCACACCTTAATCGGAAGGCTTGGAGAAGTATTTGTATCCACTTCCTTTGCCGCGGCTTTTCTCGCGGCCATCTCTTATTTCGCGGCGAGTCGCACTGATAACGCGTCTTACCGCCGAATGGGAAGAGCCGCATTTTGGCTTCATTCTGCAGCATTGATTGCCACGGCAGTCACGCTGTTTATCATGCTTTTCAATAAATACTTCGAGTACGATTACGTGTGGAAACACGCCAATCGCGACATGCCTTTGCGGTATATTTTCTCGGGTTTCTGGGAAGGACAGGAGGGAAGCTTTATTCTTTGGAGTTTTTGGAATGTAGTGCTGGGAAACATCTTATTGCTGACCGCCAAGAAGTTTGAAAACCTGACCATGATGATGGTCTCGATTTTTCAGATGCTGATTGGTAGCATGATTCTTGGTGTCTACGTCCTTGATTTCAAATTGGGAAACAGTCCTTTCGATCTCATTCGCGAATTACCCGAGAATGTCGGCCTGCCTTGGACGCAAATGCCCAACTACCTCGAGCGTATCCCCAGCTTCAGCGATGGACGTGGGATGAACCCGCTCTTGCAGAACTACTGGATGACCATTCACCCGCCTACTCTTTTCTTGGGGTATGCATCTACCTTGTTTCCCTTCGCATTTGCCATCGCCGGATTGGCATCGGGCAAGTTGAAGGAGTGGATCAGACCTGCCATTCCGTGGGCCTTTTTCAGTGTATCCGTTTTGGGGATAGGAATTCTCATGGGTGGAGCTTGGGCTTACGAGGCATTGAGCTTTGGTGGCTTCTGGGCTTGGGATCCCGTGGAAAACGCATCTTTGATTCCTTGGCTTACCTTGGTGGGCGCCGCTCACGTAATGGTGGTGAACCAAAGAAAGAATCGTTCGCAGTATACCGCCCTTTTTCTCACTTTGCTTACTACCATCCTGGTGATGTACGCCTCATTCTTGGTGCACTCGGGAGTGCTAGGCGATACTTCGGTTCACTCTTTCACTGACGACGGATTGATGAAGCAACATCTTTTCATTTTGTTGTTTCTGGTTGCCTTACCAGCAACGCTGATGCTCTTTGAAACGCGTTTGAGACTCGTTTACCTTGGCGGAATCGCAGTACTGATTCTGGCGGGATGGGCTTTCGAATTAAAAGTTGCGGCTATCGTGGCTTTTTTGATCATGTCGGTGGTTATGCCGATTCTAGCTTACAAAAAATTCTTTGTCAAGCCCGAGAAAGAAGAACCACTATGGAGTCGGGAATTTTGGATCTTCATTGGTTCGATGGTGCTGTTGCTTTCCGCGGCGCAAATAGCTCTGGAAACCTCTAAGCCCATTTGGAATATTCTCGCCGAGCCTTTTGCAGGGCCGCTGATGGATATCTATTCTGTGACCAACATCGAAGGATTGAAATCACTAGCCGAAGGGAAATTGGCCCCGAATAGCGATCGAATTAACCACTTCAATAAGTGGCAGATTCCGTTTGCCTTCGTAATCACCTTTTTGATCGCATTCACTCAGTTTTTGCGTTACGGCAAGAGCAATTTTAAGCAGTTTGCGAAGAGGATTGCGCTAAGTCTCGGTGTTGCTTTAGCCATCACATTGGCAGCGGCCACCCAACTCAGCTACGATGGCGATGAGTTCATTCTGTTGATTCTTTTCTTCACCACTGTTTTTGCAGTCTTGGCGAATTTAGACTACGCCATTCGGATTCTCAAAGGCAAGTTTAATGCCTCGGGAGCGAGTGTGGCGCATATCGGTTTTGCATTGGTTCTCTTGGGAGCCTTAATCTCTACTTCTCGGAGTGAGAAGATTTCTGAAAATGCTTCGCGTTTTGATATCGAGCAGCTCAGTAATGACTTTAATAACAATGAGGATGTTTTGCTTTTTAAGCAAGACACCATCATGATGGGCAGCTATTTTGTAAGTTACAAAGAGCGCGACAAGCAGGGTGTCAACGTTTACTACAAAGTGGAGTATTTCGATGTTGAGCCCATTGCCTACAGGGCCGGTGATCACGTGATAGCCCGTGGAGTGGTAATGCGAGCTAAGGATAATCACGTTCCCGGGCCTGACTTTATTCTCGACCAAAAGGATCATTGGGAAGTGGTGCAGGATCCAAGAGGAATGATGCTCGATTCCATTCCGAGGTGGACACAATATCGACCTGGTAAAAAGCTTTTTGACTTGAACCCCAGAATCCAGCTGAATCCCGAGTTTGGAAACGTCGCAGAACCTTCAACGAAGAGGTATTGGAACAAAGACATTTACACACATATACGCTGGGCAGAACTGGAAGTGGATACAGACGCAACCGGTTTTCGCGCTGCTACGGAGTTGAAATTGGGTGTTGGTGATACAGCTTTGGTCGGTTCCAACTCGGTAAGACTCAATCAGCTTTCGGTAGTAAAAGACGAGGAGAGAGAGAAGTACCGTATCGCTCCGAATGATTTAGCCGTGAAGGCGCGAATCGGAATAAAAACTTCGGCAGGAGAGGTATACGAAGTAGAGCCTCTTTACATCCTTCGCGACTCTATCTTGCCCGTTCCTGACCCTGTGATTCAGGACGAATCCGGAGTTCGGGTGAATTTTGATAAGATTGATCCCGTTACCGGAAAGCATACCTTCTTTGTAGCTGAACGTTTTTCTAACAGAAAAGAATTTATCGTGATGCAGGCCATTCAATTTCCGATGATCAACATCTTGTGGATTGGTTGCATCATCATGTTCATGGGAACGGTAATGGCGATTCGTCACAGAATTAAGCTTTCGAAAAAAAGTAAAGAAGCATGAGTCAGTTTCAATCCATAGCACTAATAGGTAACGGAAGAGTGGCCCATCAACTTGGTGCCGCCTTGCACGACCAAGGTGTGAGAATAGAAGGTGTATACGGAAGAACTACAGCAGGAGCTGAGAAACTGGCTGACAAGCTGGATGCAAGGGTGCTTGAAAATCTATCTGATTTGATTCAAGCAGACCTGATCTTGCTGACTGTTTCTGACGATGCCGTTTCGGAAGTGTCTCGGCAGTTGAACCCGAGAAACAAAGGACTTGTAGCCCATACATCGGGGGCGGTGCCACTATCTGCACTGGAAGGTATAAAGAGAAAAGCGGTTTTCTACCCGTTGCAGAGCTTCTCTCTTGACAAGCACATTGTTTGGGAAAATGTTCCCTTTTGCCTTGAGGCAGAAAACGATGAAGACCTGAATGGGTTGGGTGATTTGGCTGAATTGCTTTCGCAACGAATTCATGTTTTAACGAGCGATCAGCGCAAGAGCCTTCACTTGGCGGCAGTATTTGCAAATAATTTCGCCAATCTAATGTTTGAGCTTTCGGAAGACCTTTTGGCGAAAGCCGAAATAGACCGCAGCATCTTGCACCCACTTATTCTCGAAACAGCCAACAAGGTGCTGATGCAATCGGCCAAAGTTTCTCAAACAGGCCCTGCTGCCAGAGGAGATAAGCAGACTATTGAAATGCATCGAGCCCTATTGGGAGAAGGAAATTCCTACCGGGAAATTTACGATAGACTGACCAACGAAATTTACAATCGTACCCATGAGCAAAAGCTATAAAGAGCGTCTGCACGAAATCACCACTTTGATTTTTGATGTAGATGGCGTTTTTACGGATGGAATGGTGCTGGTAATGCCCGACGGACAATTCGTAAGGAAGATGAATTCCAAGGACAGCTATGCCATTCAATTCGCCGTTAAAAAAGG
The DNA here is from genome assembly GCA_942492545.1 of uncultured Cryomorphaceae bacterium. Taxonomy (GTDB): domain Bacteria; phylum Bacteroidota; class Bacteroidia; order Flavobacteriales_D; family Cryomorphaceae; genus JAKVAV01. The sequence continues at coordinate 36,100 of CALOFA010000004.1, forward strand.
GTTGCGCATTGCCATCATTACAGGAGGAAACTCGCTGGCAGTAAGGGATGGGCTGCATAGTTTAGGTGTAAAGCACATTTTTCTTCAAAGCCGAAATAAAGAGGAAGTCTTTGATACCTTTGTCGAAAAGCAGGGCATCACTGCGGAGGAAGTACTTTATATGGGGGATGACATTCCCGATTATAGGGTAATGGAGAAGGCTGGTTTGGCCGCTTGTCCGGCAGACGCATCGGAAGAAATTAAGAGCATTAGCGATTATGTTTCGGTGAAGAAAGGCGGACACGGTTGTGTGAGAGATATCATTGAGCAAACCCTGAAGGTTCAGGGAAAGTGGTTCGATGAGGATGCCCTCGAATGGTAAGTCATGCAAGCATTTCTGCAATTTTTGCGCCTCACACGTCCGTTGAATCTTTTTATCATCGCACTAACTATGGTGCTGATGAGGTACTTCGTCCTACGTCCCCTCGTCGAAGTCAATGGCTTGAAACTTCAGCTCAGCTTCTGGCAGTTCCTGATTTTGGTGATCAGTACCGTGCTTATCGCCGCTGCGGGAAACATCATTAACGATTATTTTGATCAACGTACTGACAGGGTAAATAAGCCCAATGACATCATCGTAGGCGTCCACGTAAAGCGTCGGGTTGCGATGTTTTTGCATCAATTTTTCAATTTGATCGGTCTGTCAATGGCGGTTTACCTTGCTTATTCCATCGGTATGTGGAAGCTTAGTATTGTGAGTTTTTTCGCTGCGGCAACCTTATGGTTCTACAGTGTTCAGTTCAAGCGCGACTTGATCATTGGAAACGTCCTGATCGCCCTATTGGCGGGGTTGGTGCCAATCTTGGTGGGGATTTATGAAATCCCCCTTTTGATCGAAACCTACGGCGAGGAAGTGGTACAATATTTCCGCATTCAACGACCCAGCGAAGACCCCGCATTGTACTTCAAGCTCTTGTTCTATTTCATTCTGGGCTATGCGGCATTTGCCTTTGCGCTGAATCTCATTCGCGAATTGCAGAAGGATATGGCCGATGTAAAGGGTGATGCGCGAATCGGAGCCCGAACAGTGCCCTTGGTCTACGGAATCAAGAATGCTAAGAAGGTCACCGCTGTTTTAATTGTGGCTACAATTATCGCTCTGATTATCCTTCAGCAAAAAGTTGTTGACGATGCATACTCTCTCATTTACATGTTGGCTGCCGTTATCTTGCCATTGCTGGCCGGACTGTGGGTAAACCACCGAGCAGTAAGGCGACCGCAATTCGTCAGAGCAGGAAATTTCATGAAACTAGCCATGCTGGGCGGATTGCTCTACAGCATTGTTCACTACTACATTTACTACGCGAGTGAATTATCTTGATTTAAAAGGAAATAAAATCATACTGGCTTCAAAATCGCCCAGGCGACACGAGCTAATGAAGGGTTTGGGAATTCCTTTTGAGGTGAGGACGAAAGAGGTAAATGAAGACTTTGACCACAAACTTCAGGGGGCCGAAATACCGCTTTACCTCGCAGAGAAGAAGGCCAATGCTTTCAAGTCAGAATTGAGCCAAGGCGAAATTCTGGTGACTTCCGATACGGTAGTTTGGCTGGGCAATCACGTTTTTAATAAACCCGAAAACGTTGAGGAGGCCGTGGCCATGATTACCGAACTCTCGGGTCGGACGCACGAAGTGATTACGGCAATTTGCCTGACTTCTTCCGAAAAGCAAGTCGTGGTAAGTGAAACCACTAAGGTGCATTTCGGTTTGGTAGAGCGCGAAGCCATTGAGTGGTACGTCAAGCGAATTCAAGCCCTTTGACAAGGCCGGTGCTTATGGTATTCAGGAGTGGATCGGATACGTGGGGATTGAAAAAATCGAAGGATCATTTTACAACGTCATGGGCTTTCCCACGCGATTATTCTACAGCGAGTTAAAGAAATTTATTGAGTCATGAAATTGGATATTCTGGCCATCGCGGCTCATCCTGATGATATTGAGCTGGGTGCTTCCGGCACCGTTATTAAATCCATTCAGCAAGGAAAAAAAGTCGGAATTCTTGACCTCACATTAGGGGAACTTGGTACACGAGGTACTCCCGATACACGGGCTCAAGAAGCAGAGCGGGCATCAGAAATAATGGGTTTGGCCGTTCGTGAAAACGTTGGGCTGCCCGATGGGTTTCTGAATAATGTCAAGGAGCAGCAGATGGCTATTATTCCTTTTATCAGGAAATACCGTCCCGATATCGTCTTGGCGAATGCTTTGGCCGACCGCCATCCCGATCATGGAATGGGAGCTGCCTTGACGGCGAAGGCCTGTTTTTTAAGCGGGCTCCAAGCTATTTCAACCGAAGATGAAAACGGTAATGCGCAAGAGGCTTGGCGACCACGAGCGGTATACCACTACATTCAAGATCGCTACATGCGTCCCGATTTTGTCGTAGATATCTCAGCTGAATGGGAGAAAAAGGTAGAAGCGATTCGGGCCTTTTCCAGTCAGTTCTACGTTGGGAAAGAAGACAACGAGCCGGTGACACCTATTTCGACTCCCGATTTTATGAAGTTCTTAGAGTCCAGAGCGCGTGAGTACGGGCGCACCATTGGCGTTCAATTCGGAGAAGGCTTCGTGGCCGATCGAACCATTGGGATTTTCAGATCTCTCCGACCTCCTTTAATCAATTTTCTTCACCTTCAATCTCAGCGAATTTCCGATGACAACCACATCGGAGAAGGCCATCGACAAGGCAGCCACCATTGGATTGAGAAGTCCTACTGCCGCAATGGGTATGGCCAAGACGTTGTAAAAGAAGGCCCAAAAGAGATTCTGTTTGATCGTTTTGTAGGTGTGCTGTGAAATGTTGTAGGCGTCTGTCAGTGCTTTCATTTCATCGTGACGCATCAGCACCACCCTGGCCGAATCGATGGCAAGGGAAGTAGCACCTCCCGGAGAAATTCCACCTGTGCTCTGGATAGGGACGGGCCGTCGTTGATTCCATCGCCTACCATCACCACGATTTTTTTCTCGGAAAGAGCTTCGATATACTTCAGTTTTTCGTCGGGTTTCATCGCTGCTTGATAGGCATCGATTCCCAGTTTTTTAGCTACTTGGGCTACTTTCTTCTCCCGATCTCCCGATAGGATTTTGGTTTCAAGACCTGCTTTTTTGAAAACAGCTACCATTTCTTTGGCACCTTCTTTAATGCTGTCTTCGATATCTATTCGGCAAACAGTTTTTCCGTTCAGTTGCAAAACAAGATCGCTTTTGGCTTCCTCGTCTTTTCCGAAGAATACTTTCTCGCCTTGAGCCGTCTTTCCTTCCATTCCGAGTCCTTTGACTTCACGGATGTTGGAAATCATTTCCGGTTCGGTGTCGGGCATTTGGCTTACCAGAGAGCGAGCGATCGGGTGCGACGAGTGGTTTTCCAATGACTTGATCAGTTCTTTGGCTCTTGTGCCGATTTGGTTTTCTTTTAGCTCCACTGAGAATTTTCCCGTGGTGAGGGTTCCCGTTTTATCGAAGAGTATCACATCGGCTTTAGCGAATCTTTCCAAAGTATTTCCTCCCTTGAGGAGAATTCCCGCTTTGGCCGCCCGTCCTATTCCTGCTACGACGGCCGTGGGAGTGGCCAGCCCCATGGCGCAGGGACAAGAGATGACAAGGACCGCAATGGAGTTCATGATGGATTGGGTCAAGCCGATTTCGAAGGCGAAGTAGGCGAGGAGAAAGGTCAATGAGGCGATTCCCAGAACAACAGGGACGAATATGGCGCTGACTTTATCGCCGAGAATTTGGATGTCGGGTTGCTCGCGTCGAGCCCTCTTCACAAGGGAAATGATTTTTTCCAAAGTAGAATCCTTGGCAGTAGCCATTGCTTCCATTCGGCAATTGCCTTCCAGAATAGTAGTGCCCGAGAAGAGTTGATCGCCTTTCTTTTTTACCACGACATCGCTCTCACCGGTAATCGCTGATTCGTCTACTTCAATATTTCCCGAAAGGATGGTGCCATCTACAGGAACGTGATCGCCTTGGTTGATTTGTAGCTCATCGCCGATTTTGACGGCTTTCGGCTGGGCGTCAAAGAGTTTTTCTTTGCCGTTGATCCGCATCACTATCCGCGCCACGGCTGATTGCAGTTTGGTAAGCTCACCAATTTGCTCGGAGGTTTTCTTGACCGCTCGGTGCTCGATGACATTTCCTAAAAGAACCAGCGTGATGATCATGGCCGCAGTTTCGAAAAACATGAATTGGTGCATTTCAGGAGTGCCCCAATTCATGAGAGTTCCAACCAGGCTGTAGAAATAAGCTGCACTCGATCCGATAAAGATGAGGACATCCATATTGGCCATTCCACCTTTTAAACTTCCCCAAGCAGATTTTCCAAAGTGAGCGATGCCTAGAATGAAAACGGGTGTGGAAAGAGTGATTTGAACGATGGGATTGTTGATCCACCAATCTTGAGGCACAAACATGTGCATGAACAGGGGTAAGGAAAAAGCGAGAGAAAAAATGAATTTCTTTTCGATGCTGCTCAAGCCTTTGTGCAACTCTTTGTCATCGTCATCAGCTACCGAATAACCCAGGCTTTCTATTTTTTTGATCGCTTCGGCCTTTGGGTGATCTTGGACGAGAGTAAAAGACACTTCTCCGTCACTAAAGCTGGCGTGCGCATCTTCGAAGCCTGCTTTTTTCAATGTCTTGGAAATTCCTGCTGCGCAGTTAGAACAGGTCATTCCCTCCACTTTCAATACCACTTCTTCTTTTGCCATACCACAAAAATACGGCTTCAAATTCGTCTTTAATAAAAAGATAATCTACCTAAAATGTGTGCTGATTGAACAAAATGAATGTTATGGTATTATATTTGCGAGTAATATTCGCAAAAAGAAATAAACACTATGCCTTCTTTTTTGACCAATGTTAGAATTGACGTTAGTGACAAGATTTTTTTGAAGGATCCCAATACATCCGATTTGGGAAAAGATATCCTGCAGAAAGGCTTGATAATGATTGATGAGTTGGGTTTGGAGAAATTCACATTCAAGAAGTTAGCTGGTGAAATAGGTACCACTGAGAGTGCAGTTTATCGTTATTTTGAGAATAAGCACAAACTCCTTCATTACTATGTGTCTTGGTACTGGGGCTGGCTCGAGTACAACTTAGCCTTTGGGACGGCAAATATTGATTCGGGAAAAAAGCGACTGGAAACGGCGATTAAAATCATTACAAGAGATTTGAATGAAGTTAAAACAGCTCCTTTTGACTTGAATTGCCTACAAAGGGTTATCATTGCCGAAGGTGCCAAATCATACCTCACCAAGTCGGTCGATGATGAAAACAAGGACGGCTTGTTTATTCAATTCAAAAACCTTTGCGAACGCATGTCACAAATGATTCTGCAGCTGGCACCGAAGTATCCTTTCGCTCATTCTTTGGCATCTTTGTTTATTGAGTCGCATTTGGATCAGCTCTATTTTTCAGAACATTTACCTTCAATATGCGATTTGAACGGGGATGACAATACACGATTTAAGTTTTACAATAATCTCATCTTTAGCTCTATAGAAAAATGGCGGGTGTAGAATACAGTTATAGTAAACCGGTAAAGCGGTTGGGAAGACTTTTGGGTAGTGAGAGAAAGATCATTTATCTGATCCTTTTCTACGCACTCGTCAATGGTATCATTGTCCTCACTTTACCCCTCGGAATACAGGCAATCTTGAATTTTATTATGGGTGGTCGAGTAACTTCTTCCTGGGTTATTCTTATCGTAATTGTGGTCTTAGGACTCACGATTTCTGGATTGATCCAGATTGCTCAGATGACACTTACGGAGAAACTTCAACAGCGGATTTTTACCAAATCTTCTTTTGAACTGGCCGTGAGAATTCCAAAAATTAAAGTTGAGTCATTTCAGAACCGATATGCTCCTGAAATGATGAATCAATTCTTCGATACGATAAACCTTCAAAAGGGCTTGGCTAAACTTTTGGTTGATTTTCCGACGGCTACACTTCAGGTGGTATTTGGTCTGATTCTGATCTCAGTATATCATCCATTCTTTCTCTTCTTTTCCTTGATTGTGGTTTTTCTACTCTGGCTGCTTTTCCGCTATACGGGCCCTCAAGGAGTGATTACCTCTTTAAAGGAATCTTCACATAAATATGAAGTGGCTTTTTGGCTGGAAGAAGTGGCCAGAACAATGGGAACATTCAAATTGGCTGGGATTACGGATTTGCCTTTGCTCAAAGTAGATAAGCTTATAATGGGTTATCTCTATTTTAGAAGAAAGCACTTTGGTATTTTGATTACTCAGTACAAAACGATGATCGCCTTCAAGGTGATCACAACGGGTGCTCTTTTAATCATGGGAAGTATACTTCTCATAGACAACCAGATAAGCTTGGGGCAATTTGTAGCTGCAGAGATCATTATCATTTTAATAATGAACTCGATTGAGAAGCTGATCGTTGGCTTGGAGTCCGTTTATGATGTTTTGACTTCCGTCGAAAAACTAGGCGCACTTACTGATATGCCGCTGGAAGAAGACAAAGTGAAAAACCCATCTAACTTAACGAATTGTGAGGCCTTTGCGGTGAATGTGGAGAGTCTGCAGTTTCACTATCCGGGAACAGAACGTTCTGTGATCGATAAGGTTTCTTTTGAGATTAAGCAAGGCGAAAAGTTGGTTTTGGCAGGGACATCTGGTTCGGGAAAGACCACTTTACTACAGTTGCTAACCAGGTATTTACGAAGATTATCAAGGGCGAATTACATATAACGGCATTCCTCTTTCTGCTTTATGTCACGATGATTTGAGATTGCAAATCGGTGATAATATTTGGCAAGAAACTATTTTCAAAGGATCTGTTCGAGAGAATATAACATTGGGAAAATCGGGTGTTTCGGATGAACAGGTAATGGAAGCACTGGATGCCGTGAGTGGGATCGATAGTCTCAATATGTTGGAGGAAGGCCTCAATACTTTGCTTTTTCCTGAAGGGGTCAAAATTCCTCGCTCACTGGGAAAGAAAATCATTTTGGCCAGAAGTATGGTGTCGCAGCCCAAACTTCTTTTGATGGAAATGGAAACGGACTTTATGACAAATACGGAAAGGAAGAAATTCTATACCTATTTGCTCTCAAAGCCTTGGACTCTTTTGGCAGTTAGTGATGAAAGTGAGTTTATTCAAAAAGCAGATCGAATGATGTTTTTGGATAAAGGTGCAATCATGTTCGAAGGAAAATTTGATGAATTTAAAAACTCCGACTATGCTGAATTTATCAGAGAATAGAATTGACGAGTCAAAATATAGGGACGGCTTTTCCAGCTTGATGGCGGTAGCCGACAGGGATAAGCCGATCAAGAAACTGAGGATATTTCTCTATATCACCGTAGGTCTTATTGTTTTTCTCTTTTTGCCTTGGACACAAAACGTTCGGGCTCCCGGAAGCTTGACTACGCTTTATCCCGAGCAGCGACCACAAACTGTTCAAAACGTGATTCCGGGAAGAATAGAAAAATGGTATGTGCGAGAAGGAACCTTCGTGAACCCGGGAGATACCATCGTTCGAATATCTGAGGTAAAGGATAGTTATTTTGATCCTCGACTCATTGAGCGAACGGAGACTCAAATCAACAGTAAGAAAAGTGCAGCAGTCAATTACGCCGAAAAGGCAGAGGCACTTACCGATCAAATTGATGCATTGACGAAAGCCCGAGTGAATAAACTTGAGCAGGCTAGAAATAAGTTGATTCAGGCCAATTTGAAGGTAACCTCGGACAGCATTGACTACCAGGCGGCACAGCTGGATTATAAAATTGCCAAGCAACGTCTTGATCGGATGGAAGAGCTGTTTGAGCAGGGATTGAAGTCATTGACTGATTTGGAAAGCCGACGCCTGAAGGTGCAGGAAGCCCAGGCAAAAAATATCAGTGCCGAGAACAAACTGCTCTCCTCCAGAAATGAACTTATTAATGCAGAGATTGAGGTCGATGCCATTGATAATGATTATGCTGAAAAGCTGAGCAAAGCAAGGTCGGACAGAAACTCGGCATTATCTACTTTTTATGATACCCAAGCCGAGGTGGCTAAAATGGAAAATCAACTCTCCAATTATGAGGTTAGGCAGAGTAACTATTTTATTACCGCCCCTCAGTCGGGATATGTGACAAAAACCATCTCGCAAGGAATCGGAGAGACGATTAAAGAAGGAGCGGAAATAGTGAGTATTATGCCCGCGACTTATGACTTTGCCGTGGCGATGTACATCGACCCTGTTGACTTTCCGCTTTTGCACATTGGAAATGATGTGAGATTGATGTTTGACGGATGGCCGGCTATCGTTTTCTCAGGTTGGCCTCAGCTGAGCAATGGAACTTTCGGAGGTGAAATTCTCGCAATAGACAACTTCATATCACCCAATGGGAAGTATCGAATATTGGTGACTCCTGATGAGGAAGAAGTTCCTTGGCCTGAGGATTTGCGTGTAGGAACCGGTGCGGATGGAATCTTACTCTTTAAGGATGTACCCTTGTGGTATGAGCTGTGGCGACAACTTAACGGGTTCCCGCCTGACTATTACATGAATGTGACCGATAAGGATCAAAACTCTAATTCTAAAAGCACAAAATGAGGAGGGCATTCTTCTTGACTTTATTGCTCTATGGATTCGGGGTAAGTGCTCAGATTACAGTTCCCGACAGCTTAACGGTAGAGATGGACGACTACGAGTATGTTCAGCCACCCGACTCAATGTTGGCTATGCTCACCGACTCTATTCTCGATTATGAGGAGTTCATCTATTGGGTGCGTATGAATCATCCTGTGGCAGAAATTGCAGATCTCGAAGTAGAGCTGGCGCGGAGGGAATTGCGAATGTCCAGAGGTGGTTTTGATCCACTGCTCTATGGGAACTACCGCACCAAGGATTTCAAAGACACCGAATATTACGATGCTCTTCAAGCGGGGATTGAGATTCCAACCTGGATGGGTGTTTCGCTTCAAGCTGGATATGAAGATAATCAAGGTGCATTTTTGAATCCTGAAGCAACCGTGCCCCAAAGTGGATTGATCAATGCCGGAATCTCAGCGCAACTGGGTTCGGGATTATTGATGGATGACCGAAGAGCCGCATTGCGTCAAGCTCAAATCGGAATAGAGGCAGGCGAAAATCAAAGGCAGATCATTTCCAATCAACTCTATTTTGAGGCAACATCTGCATATTTCAATTGGTCATTTGCACGGCAGTCGCTTACAGTGGCTGAAGAGGCACTTGATTTGGCAAATGTGAGGTACCTCGGAGTAAGGGAAAGTTACTTTTTGGGGGATGTGCCCGCCATAGATACTGTCGAAGCTTACACTCAGGTATTGACTCGATTGTTCAATTTAAGAGAGTCTCAGAATTACTACATCCAATCGATCAATATGGCTTCGGCATACATCTGGAGCACAGATGGTAATCCTGTTTTGTTGCCCCCATTTGTAAGGCCACGCTGGGCGGGTGATATTTCTTCGGATGAGATTTTCGTCCCCATTTCGATCGATATTACTCACCCTGAGTTGCTGAAGTTGCTTTTCAAAGGCGAGATTTTGGGAATTGACCGAAGGCTTGCTGCGGAATATCTGCGACCTAAAATCGAGTTGAAGTATAATTTTCTGACGGAAAACGTACTTCCAGCTCCTGCAAATGATTTTTTTCAGGACAACGCCTTTTTTGAGAACAACTATAATTTTGGTGCGAAGGTCTCCATACCCATCTTCCTCCGCGAAGCGAGAGGTAAGCTCGGTATGACCAAGGTGAAAATTGACATGGTGGAACTCGAGGTGGAGAATAAGCGTGCTCAGCTCGATGCTAAACTGGCCTCTACTTTGGTTAAGCTTGAAAATTTGCGTGAGCAAATAAATATTTTCGAGCAGAATGTCGAGCTTTTTCAAATACTATTGAATGGAGAACGCGAGCTTTTCCGAATAGGGGAGAGCAGTCTTTTTTTGATCAATGCACGGGAAACGAAGTTGATAGAGTCTAGGGTAAAGTATTACGAACTCATGGCAAAGGAAAAAATCCTCCTTTCCGAGGTTAGAACTATCGGCGGTTTGGGATTTCCGTAGAATAAATTGATTTTAAGTTTTTCTCAAGAGCAGAAAATCCTTATTTTTGCGCCCTATTACACACGGTGGTTGTAGTTCAGTTGGTTAGAACGCCTGATTGTGGTTCAGGAGGTCGTGGGTTCAAATCCCATCTTCCACCCCAAGATTTCAAAAAGCCGCACAAAAGTGCGGTTTTTTTATGCCCGAAAATTCCTTCGAGCTCGACCGAATTTTCGGGCACAAAAATGATAAATCAACGTATTTGAGACCCTCTGTTTTAGATTTGAGGCTCTCTTCCTAAGGCGGAAATTCACACCAAGGGTGAAACGTTTTTCCATAATGAGATGGAAACCTGTAGGGACTTCACCATCCTTCATTATTGTGACAAATATCACTTTACCTTTAGGTCGAATTTGAGTATTATTGTAACTGAATTTTGAATCACCTCTGTTGCGAAAAGCGCGGGTCAAAATTCAATTAGCCTAAATGTTTAGTTTGTTTAATGTTTAACCGAAGAAAGGAGCCCAGCCAGGCTCCTTTCTTTATTTAGTTCAATATGTATTTTGGAGTTTTCTAGTCGTTCAAAACCAGAATAGGCAGAGAGGCATTGTTGATAATGTGCCTGCTTACGGAGCTGTGCCAAATACTTTCGAAAAACCCATAGTCATGACGAACCACCACTAACAAGGAAGGGTTCTCTTTTTTAATGGTCTCTTCGATTCCCGCTTCGATATTTTCGTTGTAAACAAATGAAAAAGTCGGATTGACATCGTCAAAATAGGCTTCCACTTGTTTTTTATATCCTTCTTCATCCACTTGTTCATCAGCTTTTCTGACATGAAGGAATTTTACCTCAGCTTGGGTTAGATGAGCGAGTTTAGCGACAAATCCCATACACCCGGCGTCTTCCATCACCTTCATATCCGTCGAGAATAGAATTCTTTCAATAGCCTTGTAGGGGCGTTCAGCAGGAATGGCCAAGAGGGGCACATTGACATTACGCGCTGCGGCTGCCGTATTGCTTCCCAGCCATTTTTCCGTGATACCACTGGCTCCTTGAGTTCCCATAAAGACAACACTCACATTGTCTTCACTAGCTCTTCGGTTAATTACATCCACTACTGATCCGTAAGCCGTGTCATAAATGATCTCCACGTTTTTGGCGATTTCCAAGGCTTCAACTCGTTTCTTCAAAATCTCCATTTCTTCTTCTGCGTTCTTTTTAAGCACGTCAGTGATATCTACCATGACACTTGAACCTGTTGCAGGCATACTGTATGCATGGATGATTTCAAGGGAATTATCCAATACTTTGGCAGCATGAACAGCGTGGATTAATGCATTAAACGCTCCTTCGGAAAAGTCAGTTGGTACGAGTATCTTTTTCATGATGGTTATTGTTGCTAGGTGTTCTTCAAATATACTTTGACCACCTCGATTGGGCAACAAAACCTCAAAAAGAAAAACCACTGATTTCTCAGTGGTTTTACAATCGAGTCTTTTACGACTTTCTATCTTTTATCGATTGAAACGTAGTCTCTTTTGGTAGCCCCCACATATATCTGTCGTGGTCTTCCGATAGGTTCTTTGTTTTCAACCATTTCTTTCCACTGAGCGATCCAACCGGGCAGTCGACCGATAGCGAATAGCACGGTAAACATTTCGGTAGGAATACCAATGGCGCGGTAAATGATGCCTGAATAGAAGTCAACATTCGGGTAGAGACCTCTTTCTACGAAGTACTCGTCCTTCAATGCTACTTCTTCCAATTTCTTGGCAATTTCGAGGGCTTTGTCATTTACACCTAATTTCTCAAGAACATCATCGGCTGCTTTTTTGATGATTTTTGCTCTTGGGTCGAAGTTTTTGTAAACGCGATGCCCGAATCCCATCAATCGGAATCCGCTGTCGCGGTCTTTTGCTTTGTCGATCCATTTTTGAAGATCACCTCCGTCAGCCATAATCATCTCCAACATTTCAATTACTGCCTGGTTGGCACCACCATGTAATGGTCCCCAAAGGGCAGAAACTCCTGCAGAAATGGAAGAGTAAATACTGGCTTGAGAAGAGCCTACAATGCGCACCGTACTGGCGCTGCAATTTTGTTCGTGATCGGCATGAAGGATAAGAAGCTTATTCAAAGCATCCACAACTACCGGATCGGACTCGTATTTCTCGCTCGGAACGGCAAACATCATGTAAAGGAAGTTCTCTACATAACTCAAGCTATTATCAGGGTAAATATAGGGCTGCCCCATATTCGATTTGTAAGACAGTGCAGCAAGAGTAGGGATCTTAGCGATCAATCGCGTAATCGTTAAATCCACATCAGCTTTCGAGCGGTTGGGCTTTTGCGAGTTGGGATAGAATGTACTCAGAGAAGAAACCATCGAGGACAAAATTCCCATTGGGTGGGCGTTGGATGGAAATGCTTCATAAAAGCGTTTCATATCCTCGTGAATCAAGGTGTGCTTCGTTACATTTCCTGCAAACTGATTCATTTGCTCTCCTGTTGGCAATTCTCCGTTTATGAGGAGATATGCTACTTCAAGGAAGTCAGATTTTTCAGCTAGCTGCTCTATGGGATAACCGCGGTATCTTAAAATTCCTTTTTCTCCATCCAAAAAAGTAATAGCTGATTTGGTCGACCCCGTATTTTTAAAACCTGGATCAATGGTAATGAGGCCTTCTGACTGTGCTCTCAATTTAGAAATATCAATTGCCACCTCATTCTCAGTTCCCCGAATCAGAGGTAGTTCATACGTTTTATCATCAACGATGATCTTCGCGGTATCACTCATTTTATGGATTGTCTTTTATAGTTTAGGAAATGGTTCTCAAATATACGTGAAAACAGCGGTAACGAAGCTATTGTTCCTGAGTTACACTTATTCATGTAAAATTCAAACATGTATAGCTTACCACTTTTTCTAGTTTGAGGAAGTGTACTCTTGAAAGGTTTGAGTTTTGTATGCCTCTTCAGCAATAAAAGAAAGAATGGGCATTATTTGAGGGGTTTTTTGGAAACCTTGAACAGGAGTTACGATTTGGAAATCCTCGTTCATGTAAACGATGGTCGGGTAGGCAATTCTTCCGTTGACAGGAGCAATTGCACGCGTTAAATCGTGGGTGCTGTTTCTGCCCGTTTTATTGGGGTCGTATCCTTCATTTTTGAAAACAGAGCCTTTGAATTCTACTGTTTCAGGGCCTTCTGCATCAAACTTTATGGCGTAGTAATGCTTATTGACATATTCCACTACCGTGGGATCTTGAAAAGTAGTTTGGTTCATCATTTTGCAAGGGCCACACCATTTGGTGTAAACATCGACCAAAACCTTTCTTGGCTCGTCAGCCATTCGCTTTTCGGCTTCTTGCCAAGTGATCCAATCTATCTGTGGTTTATCTTCCTGCGCAGTCACCCAAGAGGTAGAAAGCGTCAGGAAAGCGAAGAGCAATAATTTTCTCATTGATAATTTCTTTAAAGAATCGATGCGTCGAGTATCAAATATAATGCCTTAATGTATTCCGTGCATCCAAGTGCGAAGCTTTGGAACCAGAAGTAAAAGAATAAGGGCTGCTCCTAAAACTACATATACTCCCCAATTGAGGTAAGTTGATAGGTAGATCGAGAGCGTATCGGTAGCTGAAGCATCTGCAGAAATATCTTCGCTTGCCGTCAATCTTCCGATCTCTCCGGCTATTTTATTTGCTAAGGCTATCGATAAAAACCATGCGCCCATAACGAATCCAACTATTTTTCCCGGAGACAATTTAGTGATCATAGAAAGTCCAACAGGTGAAAGACTCAATTCACCTGTAGTGTGTAGCAAGTACATAAAGAAGATGAATACTACGGGAATCATTCCGTCGGTTCCAAAGAACATTGCTCCTAATACGACTATTCCAAAACCAAGTCCCAGCTGAGTTAACCCTAGTACAAACTTCATTGGAGTGCTAGGCTCCCTATCTTTCTTATTCAGTTTAAGCCACATCCAAGAGAAGACGGGAGCTAGTAGCATAATGTAGAGTGGATTTAAACTTTGAAAGATCGAAGCGGGGATTTCATTTCCGAAAATGACCCGATCAACGTTTCTATCAGTAAAGAGGGTCAGTGAGCCACCTGCCTGCTCGAATAGCGCCCAAAATACTGCGTGGAAAACGAATAGTACGGCTACCACCCAAATGCGTTGTCCCTCTTTCTTTCCTTCATCACCGCCATTGATCTTGTCTTTGGCTATTGCCTGAAATCCGTACCAAACCAGGTAGGCCAAGATGCCCAAAGAGATCACAATCAATGCCGTTGCCATGATGTTTCCGTAATTGAGCAACAAGGCGCAAACGGGTACAAATACTACTGAGGCGATGTAGACAAAAGGAATTGCCGGAAGGCTGGCTATTTTTTTGATGACTCCTTCAGCATCGGGTTTGAGGCCTTTGTTTCCAAAAAGTCGTGGTCCTAAAATCATGAATGTTACCAATCCCAATCCCATTCCGATACCCGCTAAACCGAATCCGTAGTGCCAGTTGATTTGTTCTCCGACGTAGCCGCAAGTCAGTGTAGATAGGAAGGCACCAATATTTACCCCCATGTAGAAAATGGTAAACGCACCATCTTTTCTTGGGTCATCCTGAGTATAAAATTGACCTAAGAAACTTGAGATGTTTGGCTTGAAATAGGCATTTCCAACGATAATCAGCGATAAGGCCAAGAAGAAAACAGCCAAACTACCGGGTAAAATACTGTCTTCCAAAGCGAGGGTGAAGTGCCCCAACATCATTAAAAGTCCACCAAAAAGAATAGTTTTTCTAAATCCGAAAATTCTATCGGCCACCAAGCCACCAATAACGGGGAATAGGTATACCATGGACGTATAGGAACCATAAATGGCCAGTGCTTTGGCGTCAGCCAATTGTTGGCCCATGTCAATGAAAAGGACTTTCGCCATGTAGAGAGTCAGCAAGGCTCTCATCCCATAGTAGGAGAACCGCTCCCACATTTCTGCGCCGAATAAGACAAACAGCGCCGCGGGATGCGTTTTACGGTTAGTTAGAATTATAAATGGTACCCAAAGGAGCACAAATATCCATCCGACAATGAGTATTTTCAGCGTTAAGTCCATAGTTGGTTGATTAGTTTATTCTTTCGTCTGCTAGTTCGAAGGGTTCTTGCTCCAAAGGGTCGTCTGCCATGCCCTCTTCCGCGCCATGTGTCAATCGTTTTAATGGTTTCAGTAAGGCGATTACCAACAAACCGATTACGGTACAGAAAATGGCGATACCTGTAAAAACCTCAAGCTCTCCGGCAGATTGGGACCACTCCCCGAGCATTCCCGCTACTTTATTCCCCAAGCCTGTTGCGGCAAAGTAAGCTCCCATCATAAATGAAGCATATTTAAGTGGGGCAAGTTTTGTGATAAAGGATAGTGCAACCGGCGACGCGCAAAGTTCTCCAACGGTATGAAAGAGGTAAGCTAGAACCAACCAGTACATGGCAGAAGAACCATCAGCTTCAAACTGAAGTGATGCAGCTGTCATGAATAAGAATCCCCAACCCATGATAATCACTCCAATTCCCATTTTAAAAAGGGAAGATGCTTCTTTTCCTTTGTGTTGCCACCAAATCCAAAAGGATGCTATCGGAACTCCCAGAGTAATAATAAAGAATGCATTGACCGATTGAAACCATGATGCAGGGACTGTAAAATCAAGGAATCCAATGAAGAGATCCGTTTTTTGCTTTGTGTAGATGTTCATTAAACCACCGGCTTGTTCAAACGATCCCCAGAATACAATGATCAGCAAGAACGAGATGAACATCACCTTCATTCTATCTCTTTCAACACTATTCAAAGGCTTGTTTCTAGCTTCGAGCTCTGCCGGAGATAAGTCTGTAGTAGACTCTCCCACGCCTTTTAAAAATTTCTGACCCCACATAAACACTGCCTGTCCAAGTAGCATACCGATTCCCGCAAGACCAAAACCGTAATGCCATCCGTGATTTTCGCCAATGTAACCTACTATCAATGCTGAGAGAAAAGCTCCGATATTGATACCAATGTAGAAAATGGTAAATCCTTTGTCTCTGCGTTCATCTCCGGGAGGGTAGAGGCCACCTACCATCGTAGATATATTTGGCTTCAAGCCGCCGACTCCCAGTACAATAAGAGCCAATCCTGCATATAAGGCGTAGATGTGATCAACTGCCAGAATTCCGTGACCTGCACAGAGTAAAAGACCTCCAATCAAGACCGTTCTTTTCTGCCCCCAAAATCGATCAGCTAGCCAACCCCCTGGAATGGACATGACATAAACTGCCATGGTGTACCAACCGTAGAGGACAAGGGCATCGCTTTCATCCCAGCCGTAACCGGGATTATCGCCCGAAATTGATGAGATCAAGTAGAGTACTAGTATGGCACGCATTCCATAATAAGAAAAGCGCTCCCAAAGCTCTGTGAAGAAAAGGATGTAAAGTCCTTTTGGGTGTCCCCAAAGTTCTTCGCGTTTTATTGCTGTGCTGTCCAAGTTGTTCATTTTTTGCTTACAGGTTATCCAAAATGAAATTCGTCATTTTGGTATATAGGTGGTAGCGGGTATTTCCGCCGTAAATGCTGTGGTTTTTATCGGGGTAAATAAATAAATCGAATTGCTTGTCGGCTTGCACCAAAGCTTCCACCATTTCCATGGTGTTTTGAAGGTGCACATTGTCGTCGGCAGATCCATGGATTAAGAGGTAATCTCCTTCCAACAAGTCTACAAAGTTTATAGGAGAATTGTCATCATAACCCGATGCATTTTCCTGAGGAGTTCGCATGAACCGCTCGGTGTAAACTGAATCGTAAAAACGCCAGTTGGTAACGGGTGCAACGGCGATGGCCAATTTGAAATATTCATGTCCTTTGGTAATAGCCAAAGAACTCATATATCCACCGTAGCTCCAGCCCATCATTCCGATGCGTTCGGCATCCACGAAGTTTTTCGAGCCGAAGTGTTTTGCCGCTGAAATCATGTCTTCGGTCTCCAGCTTACCCAGTTCCATATAGGTGCTGTGCTTGAAGTCTCTTCCGCGGTGCATCGTGCCGCGAGGGTCAACAGATACAATGATTATCCCTTGCTGAGCCAGCATTTGGTGCCAGAAGTAGTTGCTGCCGTCCCACGCCTTTTTGACCGTGTTCTTGCCAGGGCCTCCGTATACCATAAACATCACGGGGTAGGCTTTTGACTCGTCAAAATTTGGCGGCTTGATCATCCAATAGTTGAGTGATTCTCCGCTTTCATTTTCGAAAGTGTCAAACTCCTTCGGACTGAGCTTTCTTTCGGCCAATCGCGATTTCAAATCCTCATTCGTTTCCAAATCACGAACATGCTTCCCTTCGTTTGTGAAGAGCGAAATTTGGTATGGCAGTTCTGCTCCCGATTCGTAATTGATGAAATAATCAAAGCTGCTGGAAAAAGCCGCATCATTCATGTTGGCGTTGTCCGTGAGCTCTTTAAGATCTTTCCGATTGTCTTTTGCAGGAACAACGGGCGTTTTGGATTTCTTGTAGCTCTTGATAGCTTTTGTGAAATCAGCACTGTAGATGGCTCTTTCAAGCGGGCCTTCTACAGCAGCAGAAAAGAAGATTTTTCCATTAGACTGATCCACTCCATAAAACTCGACAACATCCCACGGCCCTTTGGTCAATTGTGCAACCTCTTTCCCATCCGTAGTATAGAGATAGATGTGATTGTAGCCGTCTTTCTCGCTGTTCCAAAAGAAATAATCCCCGTCTTCGGTAAAGATGAGGTTGTCGTTTATTTCAACGTAAGTCTTACTTTCTTCTTGGTAGAAGGACTCCGCGGGAATCAGGCCATTTGAGCTTTCATTAGTTTTAGCCATCAAGAAATCCAACTCGCTTTGGTGGCGGTTCATGCGCATGATAGCTAGTTGATTCTCATTCTCTGTCCATTTTATCCGGGGGAATGTACTGCTCAGAATAAGCATTAATGTCAACCTCCTTCGACTCGCCATTGCTTAGCGAATAGACGAAAACGCGCACCTCTGAATTTTTTTCGCCTGCTTTGGGATATTTGAATTCAAACTCTTCCGGGTACAAGCCCGAATAAATCGCCATTTCAAACTCGGGTACTTCAGATTCGTCAAAGCGGTAATAGGCGATCTGCTCTCCGTTCGGCGACCAATAAAATCCACGGTGAAAGCTGAATTCTTCTTCGTACACCCAATCTACCGCACCGTTGATGATTTCGTCTTCTTCTCCATCTTCGGTGATTTGAATTTCCTCTTTAGTTTCAAGGTTGTAAATGAACAGGTTATTTTCTCTTACGAAGGCCACCTTATTTTCAGTAGGTGAGAGCGAAGCGAGTTGTTGCTTGCCCTTTGAGAAATCGGCAATGGGCTGCAGTTCCTTTGTCTCAATTGTATAGATGAAATAATGGGCGCGTGTGGAGTGTCGATAGATGCGCTCTTCTTCCGTGGCCAAGAGGAGTTTGCTCTCGTCGGTGTTGAAGCTGTAAGATGAGAATTGAATGGGGCTACCTTCGAAACTAAGATTGGCAGATGAAACTAAGGTATCAATGGCTTCTCCTGTTTGGTAAGAATACTTTACTACTTGCCGACCATTGTTATTTACCAAACTCGTGTAATGCAACCCATCGTCCATACTTCTAACCCCTGAAACATATTTAGGGCTGAATTCTCGTGATTTCCAAATATTCTCTAACGTAATGGGTTCTTGGCCGAAGGCATTGAACGAGAGGAAGAAAACAACAAAGAGACAGGGAATCCTATTCATTAAAAGTGGCTTAAACAGTATGGGCCCCGAATATAGAAAAAAGGCAACAAAACTTTTAAAGTGTTGAATCATTCAGGTGGCAGCCTTTTTTGTCCCCCTCGAGGGGGACAAAATTTTGGAAGGTCTGACAATTTGAAATTTACTAAAATAAAGTAAATCAATGTATTAGATTATTTTGGCTAGTATTTGTGATATTTTTTAGCGTCAAATTAATTGCAGGAATAAAAGAATCCTCTATATTTGAATCACTTGGAATAAGACGCTTAGGGACTACCTCCTTATCATTCTTTCATCGTCTCACTCTAAATTTAGTCTCTAAGTTTTCCAAGATAGTTTTTCTGTTTCATAGCCTCGAAAGCTCTTCATACTTGAACAGCTGTATATTATTATAATAGTTTGTGAGTGAGGTTGATTACTATCTTTCTTTGATTCGTTGAAGCCAACGAAACTCTTTATTCATTTCCTTGAATACTATTCTGATAAATGAATAAACAGGAATGGCCGCAATCATTCCGGTAACTCCACCCAGACTTCCTGCCACCAGTATGACAACAAATATTTCAAGTGGATTGGCATTGATGCTATTTGAAAATATGGCCGGTTGGAAAAGGTAGTTATCAATCAACTGTGTAGTTGCAAAGACTATCAGCATTCCTATAATTTTCGGTTCAATCACATCCACGAAGCTCGCATCGATGTTATTGGCTACCAAGATGAAAATACCGAAAGAAGCCCCGATCCACGGCCCGAGGTATGGAACCAAATTCACTATTCCCGTGAAAACGGCAATAAGCAGTGCATTTTCAACACCAACTATCTGTAGGCCTATGAAGATACATGTGGTGATTGCCATTACCTGAATCAAGAGGCCCAGAAAATACCGAGACAAGGTGCTTCGAGTATTTCGGAATATACTTTCAACACTTTTTTCTTTTGATTTAGGAACCAACTCCATTGCTACATCAGTGAGCATATTGCGATCCTTCAAAAAGAAGAAAGACATAAATGCAACAGAAAACACGGCTATCAGTAGATTGCCCAATGCCCCAACCAGAGAATTTAGAAAGTTTGGCAACGCCTTTATTTCCAGGCCATCGAAAAGATGTTGGATGATGTCGTTTTCGCTGACTTTTGTTTCCTGTTCGAGATTTATTCGATCTACCATTTGATTGAACCACTCTAACCCGGGACTTAAGGCTGCTTTTATTTGATTCAGATCAATCTTGGTTAATAACTGTGCCTCCATAAGGATCATAGGTACAAAGAAGGAGAGGATCCCGCCGAGAATTCCGAAGATGGCGAAAAGAGTGAGCGCTGCTTTTACGGCATCGGGAAGATGTCTTCCTCTAATTTGAATTCGCTCGAGAAGCTTAAAAAGTGGCCTTCCGATTAGCGCCACAATCAGAGAAAGAAGAATGTAAATAATTACGGTTGTGGACTCATAAATGAGCCATCCGATTAAAAAGAGCAGTGCTAATAGAGCAAGAAATTTTAGAATTCGCCTTTCCATTTGCTATCTTATTTGGCTGTAAAGCAAGCCAAAGAAAAGCAATTGACAAATGAAGGCTGTAGCTCCCAAGCGCGGTTTTAAAACGAGTGGATACTTTTCGAAGATCAATCCCATAATGGCGGCTACAACAAACCATCCCAGATAATTTTGCAAGGGTGGCACTTCTGAGGTCCAAGACCAGAACTCGTACTTTATAGCCACAGGCTCGATAATAAAGTCTAGTCCTACCGCCAGAAAAGCTGTGAACAGCCACCTGAAATTCTTCGGTATTAAGAAGGTGCGAGCGAGAGAATGCCCACCCCAGATGATGATCAGCCAATTGATTCCTATAAGTGGTGGCACTTCGAAAAAATTCCACCCCAATACTTCGGAATAAGAATAGTCACCAAATGGAAAACCAGTTTTAACACCGATGATTTCCACAACATAACCCAGCAGCCAAATCACGAAGATGATCCCGAAAGCGTTCTTACCTCCGGGCTTTGTATCTATCCAAAGCATTCCGGCGGTAATAATCAAATTCATGGGTGTGAGGTATACAAACCAATCGGACAAAGGCGATAAAAAGCCCAGTGCCCCAACGATGTACAGAAGAATCAGTATACCTATACCCGCCTTCTTTGACTTAAATTGTTCTAATGTGCTGCTTTTACTCATGACGCCAGATCGCCAACGATTTTTCCTGACAGCAAACATAATGGAATCCCGCCACCCGGATGCACACTGCCCCCACAGAAGTATAGATTTTTGATTTTAGAAGTAAAGTTAGGGTGCCTTAGAAATGCCGCCATACGGTCGTTTGAGCTTGTTCCATAAAGAGAACCAAGATAGCTTGACGTCTGAGATTCAATGGTCGGCGGATTCAAAACGCGTTCGGTTTTGATCAACCCTTCCACATCGGTTCCGAGCATCCGCGAAAGCTTTTTGAGAATATTCTTTCTCGTTTCACGCTCGGTTTTTTTCCAATCTTGACCTGCCACGTGTGGAGCATTGACCATCACAAACCAGTTTTCGCATCCTTGGGGAGCGTCGTCTTTTTCGTGTTTGGAAGTGATATTTACATATACTGTCGGGTCATCAATGATCTCTTTTTTCTCAAAAAGAAGGGAGAACTCTTCTTGGTAATCTTCGCTCCAGAAAATATTGTGGAGTCCGAGTTGGTCAAATTCTTTTTCGATTCCCCAATAAAAAATGAGCGCAGAAGATGATCGCTCCTGTTTTTCTACCCTTCCGGGAATGTCATTGTCGGGCAATAGATTACGGTATGTCGGGATGACGTCCATATTGCTCACCACCGTATCGAAGCTGTATTTTCCCTTCGAAGTCATTACACCATTCGCTTCTTTTCCCGAAGTAGTAATGCGCTCCACCTTTTCCTCAAACTGGAATTTGATACCGATATCTTTTGCCAGTCTATACAGAGACCGGGTGATTTCGTGCATTCCGCCTTTCGGCAAAAAGGTACCCCAGCGAAACTCAAGGGTAGGCACTACCGTGAGTGTGCGGGAGCACTGTAGGGATTTGAGCCATTGTAAGTGGCATAGCGATTAAAGAACTGTATGAGTTTGGGATGTGTAAGTTTCTTTTCATTCACCTCGTTCATCGTCGAAAAGAGGTGAGCTTTGTACAGCTGTGCAAAGGACTTCGCTGTAGAAAGCTTCAAATAAGTAGATGCTTTGTGAAGAGAGTGCTTGAGGAAAACATCTTCTGTAATATCATAAAGTTCAAAGGAGTCTTCGATGTATTTCTTCACCTTCTCTTTCGAGGTGCCAAATGTCTTTTCTGCCTGAGCGGCAAAACGATCGGCATTACTTGGCGCATCAAATCGAGTTCCGTCTTCCCAAAAATAATGGCAACCGGGGTCTACTTTAATGAAATCGTAATAATCTCTGGGGTCTTTTCCTGCTGACTCAAAGATTTCATCCAGAAATTGGGGCATGGTGAAAAGTGATGGACCCGAATCAAATCGATATCCGTCTTGTTCAAATGCTGTGAGCTTTCCACCGGGATAGCTATTGGCTTCAAAAACGGTGACTTCATGTCCCGCTGCACGAAGGTGGATGGCAGCAGAAAGTCCCGCTACACCTGAGCCTATTATTCCGATTTTTTTCAAAACGCTAAAAGTGAGTCATTCATTTTTTTGATGAAGATCAATATTGGCATTGCCTTGATCTATCTTCAGAATCATCTTTCCAAACGATCTTTTGTAAAACTACTGACACGCTCGTTAGTTCAGCTTTAGTTCAAATATATGAAGCAATGTGTCCGATAAGACTTCCTGAAAGGTCTATTCTTTTTCAGTCAACTCCAAACTCAAAATTGTGAAACAGAAAAAACGCAAAGTAGATCTGTTAGTTATATCACATGTCTAAAGGGGCAACTAATGATACCACGCCAAAGAACTGTCGGTTTATTTAATATCCATTCAAACCAAGATGCTCTTTTAGAATGAGGATATCATCGATATCCGGTAATTCAATAAGCTATGATGGCGCTTATTCTCCACGGATCGGAATTGTTCCATCCGATAGCCGATTCTTTCTGGATGGAAAAGCTATCTGCGATTTTAAATTTTCTCTTTGGTTTCGAGGATTGTTCTTTCTTCATTAAATATGGTTTCTCTTTTCAGAGCAGAAATGATTCCATCATGCAGATGATTTGATTTTATCCATAGCTGAAGTCAGCACTGTGGAATTAATTTCACCATTTTCCACATTTGCGCGTAATGAAAAGCCAGGAATTGGGGAAGTAGTAGCCACGGCCATAGAGCTGTCATATATGCTGCATTCAATCAGTAACCAGGGGTGCTCAGTCTTTTAGTGATCTCGAAAACACATTCAGTATGATTTTATGAGGGGTGGTATTGTTCTTGAAATAATTATGTGAACCATAAAACCAAACACCATGATCAGATGGATAATCGGAGCAGCATTACTTTCAGTACTTTTCGCAATCTTGGGTTTCGGAGGAATCTCTTCCGGATTTGCCAAAATTGCTAAGCTGCTCTTTTACATTTTTATTGTGGTACTCATCATAACCGTTGTCATGAATTTTTTAGGATAACGATAAGTAAGTGCCAACATTAAAAAGCCTTTGCAGATTTTGCAAAGGCTTTTTTTGTGAAATCTGATTTCTACCCTTTCTGACCATTTTTCTCAAAAACGCCCAACTCTTCTCTCAAGTGCTCACCTCCTTTAATGCCGAAGTCCAATGTTCGAATCGGGAATGGTATAGTAATGTCATTTTTATCAAATGCTTTTTTCAGTGCTTTTATCGCCTCATTTCGCACGGCTATGTAGCTGCTGTGTTCTTTCTCGTACTCCATCCATACATTGACGGAAAAGTTGATGGAACTACTACCGAATTCCTTCCAGTGAATTGTGATATCCTCGGACATCAAGCGGCTGGGAATGCTTGAAACGGCTTCCATCGCTACCTGTTCCACTTTTTCTAGATCATCGCCGTAACTAACACCACACTCCAGCATTAACCTGCGTTTTTCCGGTTCTGTATAATTGATAAAGTAGTCCTGAAATAGGAATTTATTCGGCACTAATACGATCGGCCCGTCAAAGAGCTGAACCTTTGTCACACGTAGGGTGATATCTTTGACCTTGCCCATGTGTCCGTTGGTGGTTTCAATGATGTCGCCCAATTTGAATGGCTGTTGAAGGGAGATATATATTCCGCTCATGAGATTGGCAGCGGTATCTTGAAAAGCAAAGCCCAGTGCTAGGCCTACGATCCCCAAACCGGCAAGAATAGAGGAAATGGTTTTGTCTAAATTCATAACCGACAAGGCGAGAACTCCTGCCAAAACCAGAACGCCGAAGAAGAAGAGATTTCCTAAAAAGTTTCCGATGGTTTTGTTTCCCGAAAATTTGGAAATGTACTTTTCGGCATATTTCGAAACAAATTTGGCGGCCAGATAACCAATGATCAGGATGACCGTTGCCAAGGCCAAATTCGGAATCAGGGAAATGCCTGTTTCTGCCCAGTCTTTTAATTTAGCAAATACTGTATTGGTAACGTCACTGATATTCATTTCCATCGATTTCTGATTTTATTTGTTTCCGGAGTGGAGAAATAAGAACAAAAGGAGAATCTCGAAGAGCAATACGAAGAGCAAAAAAAGATTTTGGATAACTTGTTTGCTCTTTAGGTTTATTTCATTGGGCGAATTGTAGCCATTCTCGTGCCGAGCTTTATTCACTTGGCATGAATATTTCTAATTACAGAGTATCCCCAAAAAACAAAAAATGGCAAATTATTAAGTGAATTGAAATGCAGGCAATGACTCAAAAAGCAGAGCAAAAAAAGATTTTAGTTGTTGATGACGAAGCGGATATCGGATTCTTGATGCGCATGTTACTGAAGTCTGAAGGTTATGAAGTGGTGTATGTGAAAAATCTGACTGAAGCGAAATTGGCTTTGGAAAACGAAGTCTTTCACACAGTTTTTCTCGATTTGAACTTGGAAAATGAATACGGTTTAGACTTGGTCTCCACCATAAGAAATCAGAGCATACGCTCTACCATTGCGGTCATCACGGCACAGAAAGAACCAGGAGTAAGAAAAGATGTAGAACAAAGCGACGTTGATTTTTTAATTGAAAAACCGTTCAATCGAAGGAAAATCTTGGAAGTCCTTAGCCCTCCACATTAATTCCTCATTATTGTAGATAATATTCCCCAACTTGATTAATAAAGTATGAATCAAAAGAGTCATATCCTTATCATCGACGATGAAGTCGACATTTGTACACTGCTCAAAAAATTCCTAGAAAGAAAAGGTTTTTTGGTTTCCACTTCTTATAAAGGTGGTGATGCCTTAAGAGCTATCTCAAAAACTGCTTTCGATTTAGTTATCTCTGATTTTCGATTGCCCGATTTTAATGGGCTGGACTTATTGAAGGAGATCAAGGCGCTCAGGCCAGCCGTTCCCGTGATTATCATTACTGGATATTCAGATATCCGTATGGCTGTGGAGGTCATTAAATTCGGTGCCTATGATTATGTCACGAAACCCCTGTATCCCGAAGAATTACTGAATGTGGTCAATGAGGCTTTGGAGCATAGCGAACCATCCCACAGTCAAAATGAACAGACGGAAGGCAAAGCGGCATCTAAGTCAAAAAAAGCCAAGCAGTCCGAGACAGAATACCTTCAGGGCTCGAGTTCGGGTGCGGCAGCGCTCTATAAAAATATGACGATCGTGGCACCTACGCCGATGTCGGTCTTGCTGCACGGAGAAACTGGTACGGGAAAAGAATTTGTGGCCAAAGAGATTCACCGTTTAAGCAAACGCAGCGATAAGCCTTTTGTGGCACTTGACTGCGGTGCACTTCCGAAAGAAATTGCCGGTAGCGAGTTTTTCGGACACGAGAAGGGAGCCTTCACAGGGGCCGTGACTTCTCGAGAAGGAAAATTTAAACTAGCCGATGGCGGTACACTTTTTTTGGATGAAATCGGAAACTTGAGTTATGAAATTCAGCTAAAGCTTTTGCGGGTATTGCAAGAGCGAAAGTTTACAAAAGTGGGTGGCTCTAAGGACATCGAGGTAGATGTGCGCATCTTGGCGGCTACCAATGAAAACTTGAAACAGGCAGTGAATGAAGGCAAATTCAGAGAAGATTTGTATTACCGCTTGAACGAATTCAGTATAACTCTTAATCCTTTGAGAAACAGAAAGGAAGATATTAAGTTGTTTGTTGATTTATTCATGGAAAAAGCCAACGAACAACTCGACCGAGAGGTGGAAAAAGTGAGTGATGAGGTAATAGAGAAGTTCATGAATTATCCTTGGCCGGGCAATCTGCGCGAGTTAAGAAATGTCATCAAGCGAGGCGTTCTCCTGACTGAAGGAAATACACTAAAAGCAGATGTGCTTCCCGAAGAAATCAAATACGGAATATCACATACGGACGGTCCCGCAGACGACAGTCTTAAAAGTGTAGCCAATCACGCCGAGCGGGATCGAATTTTGAGTGTTTTGTCGCAAACGGGAAACAACAAGTCGAAGGCTGCTAAGATTTTGAATATTGACCGCAAAACATTGTACAATAAGCTTAAGCTCTTCGATATAGAAACTTCATGAGTAGAACGAGTGTCTTGTTAATAACCCCCTCAGACGAATTTTTTTCTAAAATTGAGTCTTTGCTTCTCGAAAGATGGGGTGTCCATTATTCTATTAAGAGAATAGCTGATTTAAACGCTGATATTCCGAAGAGTGATATTGCCCTTTTAGACAAGAATGCGCTGCCCGACAAGAGTATCGATTTCTTAGCTCAATCCAATTTTCACCTCTCGCCGCGACCTGTAATATTCATGGTCAATAAGGAGCCGGAAAACGAAGTAGAATACAAAACTGTAAAGTCACTCACTTCTGACTTCTTGGTTAAAACTAATCTCACTTCTTCCAGTCTTCACAATACCATCAGGTATGCCTTGGAAACCAATGAACTTAAGCTACAACTTGAGCAGCAGCAAAGACGATACTCTTCCCTGTTTTACAATTCGGTAGAGCCCGCATTTTTCTTGGATGAAGAATTGGTGATTACAGGTGTGAATGATGCCTTCTTCGAAACGTTTAAAATTTCGAAAATAGAAGCCTTGAACAAGAGTTTCTTAAACTTCATCGAGTCGGAGGTTCAAAAAAGAGAGCTTAAGGATAAGATTGAGAAGTTGAAATCAGGTGGCATTGACATGCAAGTTCGTTTTTCCTCGGATTTGAACAAACTGAACTTTCTGGGACATCTGAAAATATCTCCGATAAGAGAGTCCTCCATTCGGGATGGACTTCATCACAACGAGGTGACGGCCTACCACGGAACCCTGACGAATATTTCGCACGAAGAGAGGCTGAGAGCAGTAAAGGAGAAGTCGAAGAAGATTGCAATGACATATCGACTGGCGAGAACCATGGCTCACGAGATCAGAAACCCACTTACGAACGTAAACTTGGCTGTAGACCAGCTGAAGGAAGAAACTGCGGGCAACGAAGATCTCACGATGTATTTTGATATTATCCAAAGATGTACTCAACGAATTGATGGTATCTTAAGTCAGCTGCTGAGCTCATCAGCAAAACAGGTTTTTAAGCGTTCCACTTTCGATGTGGTGGCACTTTTAAAACAGGTGGTGAGTGCCATAAAAGATCGATCGAGCCTGGAAGGTGCAGTGATAGAGGCAAAGTACGATGTGAAAGAAGCCTTGATTGATGGGGATAAGGAAAAATTGAAAATCGCATTTACGAACCTCTTCACCAATGCTTTGGAGAGTATGGATAAGGAGTCAAAAATTATTGCGTGCCGAGTGCGACTCGATGCGAATTATGTGCGAATAGATGTGGCTGACAACGGCACGGGAATGGATCAGAGTCAGTTAGAATCTCTTTTTGATCCTTTTTTTACCAGTAAATCCAAGGGCGTCGGACTCGGATTGACTTCTACTCAAACCATTATTTCAGAGCATAAGGGAGAGATATATGTGGAGAGTGAAAAAGGTATAGGGTCAACTTTCTCGGTGTATTTGCCCATCGATTCTTGATCAATTGAAAATTTCGGAAGGGCATATAGCCGTACTCGGTCTTGCTCAATCCGTTTTATTCAAAAAAATCGTTTCATTTTCGTGGTCTTTCTTCTCAATTCCCGCGGCAATTAAGTCTACACATACGTAGAACCCATGCACATAAAAAACTCGTTGACATTTTTAATCTTGCAGAATATCAATGGTTTAGGTTTTAATCAGAAAAGGGAACATCCTTTGCGCAGTATTCTGAAAATGAGAAATAATGATCGATCTACTCAATAAATTACTGCAGATAAATCTTGACGCTTCTGCAGGATATGCTTACGCGGCTGAGAAAATAGAAAACGACAACTTTCGAAATTTCTTAAAAAGCTATGCTACGCGTCGAAAGCGCTACGCGGATGAGCTGGAGGCAGAAATTATAAAAATGGGTGGAAAAGCTCAGTCAGACACTTCCCTGCTTGGTGAAATTCACAGAGCTCTGATGAAAATTCGGGACGCCGTATCAACCGATCACGATTCAGCGCTGCTCGATGAATGTGTTAGAGGGGAAGGTGAGTCCATTTCACAATACGAGAAAGTATTGAAAACGGATCTGCTCAATGCCGAGCTAAGACAACTAATCATGACTCAATTTGATAAAATCAGAGCTGCTCGAAGCACAATGGAAGAATTGGAGCGAGTGGTGTAGAAATATCAAAGCCTGATTGGGGAAATAGTTCTACGTTCTGAATTTCGCATCAAACATTCTGATTTATAACAGTCTGATAACCATGGATGCTATGGGTTTGAGGCATGATGGTGTCTCTTTTGTAGTAATGGTAATGAATCATTAACCCTAAAATCAACTTTATGAATATTTTGAAATTCCCATTAATTATTACACTTGTCTTTATTGTTGCTTCTTGTTCAAACATGAATAGTAGCGCTGAAAGAGATCAAGCGATGAGCAAATTGGAAAACTACGTAGATAGCATTGATAATAATGTTGAAAATTCTGCTCGTCACAATTGGGAAGCGTTGGAAGCTCGTTATGACGAATTGGAAGAAAACGTAGAGGAAAAGGCTGGAGAAGTGAGTGAAGAAATGCAATCAGAATTTGATAATCTCAAGGGTCGTTTTGAGACATCTAAAAAGGTGAATGAAGAAAAGCTATCAGAATTAAATCAGATGGCTGAAATGAAAATTTCTAAACTTCAAGAATGGCTCGAAGAAAAAGGAGAAGATGTTGAGGACGCCGCAGATGAAACAGGAGATAAAGTAGAAGAAGGATGGGATGAAAGCATGGACTGGATTGAACAGAATTACGACAATCTAAAAGATGAAACCAAACAAAAAGTAGACAGTCTCAAGATGTCCATAAAGTGAAAAAAGACAATTGATTCTTAGTTAATTGCATCAATAAATAAATTTATTATTCGTACATTATAGTCACTAAAAAACAAACAAGATGAGCAAAGGAAATAATGAAATACTGACATTTTTACTAGGAACAGCTATTGGGGTTGGGGCAGGTCTCTACCTAAATAGTAAAAACGGTAAAAAAATGAGAAAAGACGCACTTCACAAAATCTCTGATATGGAACATACCATTGAAGATAAAGTGAATAAGGCCTACGAAAACTTGAAAGATCAAGTAAACAATGCAGCGGGCAAAGTCAAAGACGCAACAAAGGCCTAATGTCCAATAAGTTTGAAGACCAGTACATAGAAGCAAAAGCAGCAGCTAAGCTCTATGCCGAGACTGAAGCAGACTTGGTCAAGCTAAAGTTGGTCAAAAGGACTACGCGGTACGTTGGGAAACTAATCGCAGTGACCATAACCATCCTTTTTGGCTTCGTTAGTTTGATCATTCTGCTAATGTCACTTGGGTTCGCATTGGCGGAATATTTTCAGAGCGCCAGTTTGGGATTTTTATGCTCGGGAGGAATAGGACTTTTTATTACCCTTATAGCCTCATTGGCAGTGCGTAAAATTTTGAACCGCTCGATTATTCAAGCAATACTTAAAGAGATTTACGATGCCTCATAAATTTAGTCACATTAAGTCTCTGAGTGATCTAGACGACGAGATAATTAGGACTGAACTCAAGAAGAGTATTATCAGAAACGATATCGCTCTCCGAGTTTCAAACGTTCGTGAAATGCTTAAGCCTGCCTCCCTCGGCTGGCAGCTTGTTAAGTTAATTCTTCCGCGAAATGCAGAAGGTTCTGCTTCTTCCATTTTGATCAAAACAGTCTTAGAGATTCTCACAACTGTAGAAGCTTCGAAATATGGCTGGAGATTGCTCAAAAGGATTTTTAAGTAATTCCAATTAACAATGAAAATTTCACCTGTGGAGTTAAATGCTTTGCAGGTTTTTTTATGAAAAAAGAATCAAATAGTATCAGTCTTCAAAATTCAGCCTACCTGGTCTTTGTACTCGGGGTTGTGTTCTACTTGTGAAGTACATTGCAATCCATTTTAGCCCCTGTAGTGCTTTCGATCATCCTCGCTTTGGTCATTTTGCCAATGGTGAATTTATTGGAGAAAATCGGATTCAATCGCCTGTTGAGCGGGCTTACCTCTGTGGTTGTCATCGCGCTATTTCTCATCGGAATAGGTTTCGTTTTTGCAATACAGCTCAAAGACTTAGGTTCTAGTTTCGGAGATATCGAGCAAACCGTTCTGTCCAAATTGAACAGCATCATAAGCTTTTTGCCAAATGCCGTGCAGCCTCCTGATATTGAAGGAGTGTCGGACATCAAGAATATGCTGCCCGAAGATTTGGGATTCCTTGGCTCATTTGCGGGAAATGCCCTAAAAGTAACGGGTGGCGTCTTGTCTACCATAGCGCTCATTCCGATTTTTGTTTTCTTCATTCTTTTCTATCGAGGTAGAATTTCCAAATTCCTCAACCTGCTGGATGGCCAAGGTTCGAGTGAGCTCAGAGTGGTTACCAAAGAATCTAAAGAGATGGTTCAGAATTACCTTTCCGGAATGGGATTGGTTATTCTAATCAATGCCACACTGACTACCACGGGATTATGGGCCATTGGCATTTCATATGCCCTTCTTTTAGGCGTTTTTTCGGCATTTCTCACAGTAATTCCTTACGTAGGGACATTTGTCGGAGCGCTTATTCCCATTGCCTTCGCTTTCCTCACAAAGGATTCCATTTTTTACGGTTTTGCCGTAATGGCGCTTTATGCCGTCATCCAGTTCGTCGAAAACAACTTTATTTCACCCGTCATTTTAGGAAACAGCGTCAATGTCAATCCATTTGCTTCTATCCTCGCTCTACTTCTTATGGGGCAATATTGGGGATTATTGGGAATGGTAATGGCAGTTCCGCTGATGGCAATCCTTGTAATTCTTATCGATCATTCAGAAACAATCAAACCGCTGAACCTCTTATTGAAAAACGAAAAGTAAATCTTCAGAACCTTCAAGGCATAAAAAAGTCGGGAGCGAATCCCGACTTTTTGTTTTTCTGTCTCGGTAAGATTATACGGTTTGCTCTGCGTGTTTACCCTCTGCTATTTCTTCTACCATTTTGGCGTTAAAAGCATTTAAGTCCGCAGGAGATCTGGAAGTTACCAATCCATGATCGGTTACTACTTCTTCATCTACCCAATGAGCACCTGCATTTTTAAGGTCAGTCGATATAGATCCAAATGACGTCATGCGTCTTCCGTTTACTACATCGGCTTCAATCAGCATTTGCGGTCCATGGCAGATGGCAGCAACAGGTTTGTGATCATCAAAAAAGTCACGGACAAACTGTACGGCTTTTTTGTTCCTTCTTAGTATGTCGGGATTGATCACTCCTCCGGGCAGCATTAATGCATTGTATTCTGAAGACGAAACTTCGTCAAGAGTTTTGTCCACATCTATCTCCATATTCCAGTTTCCATCTTTCCAGCTTTTAATCTTTCCTGCTTTAAGTGAAACGATATCCACGGTAGCACCACTTTCTTTGAGTGCATTTAGTGGTGAGGTCAATTCTGATTCTTCAAATCCATCAGTTGCGAGGATGGCGACTCGTTTATTTTCTAGCGTTTTCATAATGTGTACGTTTTTAAGTGATTAATTGCTTTCTATGGTGCGAAGACCGTTCCATGAAAGGGGCTGAAAAAACGAGGTGTATAGGCGGTTGAAGCATAGAGGCTTGTCAAGTTGTGGCATTTTTTATTAAAAGAGATTTCGGTTGATTTGAGAACTGCTTACACGGAATTGTTACGCTAATTCCCCGGTGAAAAAACCTGTTTGCCCGAAGAATAGAGCTTCCGCCTTCCGGCAATGTTTTTGAACCTATAAAAAGCAAAAAGACACCATGAAAAATATATTCGAACAAATACGAGAAGATCACGAAACCCAAAGGGCTTTGATAAAGGATTTAGTTGAAACCTCAGGGCACACGCAAACTAGAAAAGACCTTTACAATCAATTAAAACATCACTTAAAAATTCACGCAGACGCTGAGGAAAGATACTTCTACAAGCCGCTTTTTCGAGATGATTTGACCCAAGATAAAGCGCGGCACAGTGTGGCAGAACACCACGAAATAGACGAGCTTCTCGAAAAATTGGACGATACGGAAATGGATAATTCTGCTTGGTTGAGTACCGCTGAGAAATTGAGAGAAAGAGTACTTCACCACCTTGCTGAGGAAGAGCACGAAGTTTTTCAATTGGCGGGAAAAGCCTTAGAAAATTCTGAGAAAACAAAACTCGGAGAATCCTACAGGGAAATGATGGAAGAGACAGCGTAAGACTTTTTTGCGATCTTCACCTTTAAGCGCAATGCCCTTGACCAAAATCAAGGGCATTTTTTATTGGCTGCTGTCAAATCTCTGAATAAGCCTCGATTTAGTCCATCATTCGAAGTGGAATAGGCTGCCCTTCTTGGTAAATTTTCAATTCTACAATATCTGCCGGAAGGCTAAACCCTGCATTGGTCAGAGCATCGAGGCCTGCCGCCATGGCTTCGTTTTTCAGTGTGATAACGCCTCTTTTTTGCTTGTCGGAATTGATCCAATAATAGATTCCCAAATTCACGGTGCTCGTTCCGAAGTTTTCAATCATTACAAAAGGTTCGAGCCCTTGGCTTTGCTCCAGTTCATCCATTCTTTTCAGTGCGCCGATCACCACTTGCATGGCTTTGCTAATGTTATCGCCGTAGTCTATTCCCAAAACAAATTTGTGCCTCAATAGCCCGTCCCTGGTATAATTGGACAAGGGATTTTTGACTAACATGGCATTCGGTAAGAAGATATCCTGACCATCGAATGTGCGAATGTGGGTGGTTCTAAAGTTCATGGCTCTCACCGTTCCTTTTGTACCTTCTACTTCTATCAAGTCTCCTGTGCTGAAGGGGCGCGAAAAGGCGAGAAAGAAACCTGCGATGAAATTTTCGCCGATGTCCTTAAAGGCAAAACCAAGGATAATGGCCGAGACGCCTGCCCCTGCCAGTAAGCTTCCGGCAGCTGTACCAAGCCCAATTGCATTCAAGAAGAAAACGATTCCGAGGAGGATGAAGGAGATGAGGATAATTCTGCCAATAAAATTGACCAAGAGCATATCGTCTACACGTCTCTTGAGTCTGTTTTTTACGAGCCAACTCAGGAACATTCCGAGAAAGATGAAAAACAAGAAGCTCAAGAGACCCCAGAAGATGGAAGGGAATTTTTCAATGAGTTGATCCTTGATTTGATTGAAAGGTTCGAAGAGTTGGTTTTCCATGGTGTTGATTTAGTGCAACGCAGTAGAATGCAAAAATCGCACAATTATAAAAAGGTAGAATGACCGAAGAATGTGAGTACGGCTCTACACTTTGGGGAAAAAATGACGGAGAAGAGGTATTGGGACCACGGGTCGATTTTTATAATTGCATGAATAAGTGCATTTTAGGAGTTGTCTGAAAAGTCTGTTTGCCGGTACGGTTCATGAACTATAGGTAGTAAATCAAAACACTATAAACTATGGGATCTATTACAGACAAAATAAAAGGTAACTGGAATCAACTAAAAGGAAAGCTTAAACAAGAATACGGTGAGCTCAATGACGATGATCTGACCTATGCAGAAGGAAAGGAAGACGAACTTTTAGGAAAGATTCAGGAAAAAACCGGACAGACCAAAGAACAGATAAAAGAGTTCATCGACAAAGTATAGGCTTTCCTTAAGTTCATTTCATCAACTCAATGCCGCTGTAGGTTTATTACAGCGGCTTTTTTATTCGCGATCAAACTGGTCCCGCTTGTTTCATCTTACAGTTCGTTGATCGAATACTTTAATCCCGCAACGAAAAAGGCACCGCCTATGACATTCCCTAGAATAGAGAATAAGATGGTAGTCCCGTAAAGTCCTAAGTCAGGATCTGAAGAATGGATGAGGCCTCCTACCAGTTCAATTGACCCGACAATGCAGTGGTGTAGTTTTCCATACCCGATCACAAAGGTGACCAGGACAATCATAAAGACTCTGCTGATCGTTTCCTGCGCAGTGGTAATTAGCCACCCAAGAAGCCCCATCATCCAACCCGCAAGGATAGCGCTCCCAAGTATAATATACCAAGTAGGTGAGGTAAGCACATGGGCAAACTCTACGAATGCTTCGGGACTGACGATGTCCCGCTCGGGTCCGATCCAAGCGATGAAAATGGCAAATAGGGTTCCGCCGATCAAGTTTCCGATGAGCACCACGGCCCATAATTTCATCAGTTCCTTAAAGGTGACCACACCTTTTAAAAATGGAATAACGGCAAGTGAAGTTTGCTCTGTAAAGAGTTGGCTTCTGCCGATGATTACGAAGATGAAACCCAAAGGATAGCCCAGCGAAACGATGAGGTGTAGTGCATTTTCGTCTACGGTTTCCACAAAGGTTGTGTACAATAATCCCATCAAGATAATGGAAAAACCAATTTCAAGACCCGCAGTAAAAGCGCTCAGGAATAGTCCTGACTGACTCCTTCTGTACTCCATTATGCTGGATGCGTACTGTTCTTTAAGTATCTCTTCGCTTTCCTTTGGTTGATCTGACATACAATCTTTTTTTCTAAGTGTTATAAAATCAGGCCGGAAGAGCTGATTCTATTCGATGAACATTGGTATTTCAAATTTTCGTAATACATAGTGTAGCTTGGTTAAAACATATACAAGCAAATATATCGTAGTCTTTAAAGTTTGAAGAATAATTTCACCTTTGTGTTATGTCCGATTACGCCCCCGCCCACGAAAGAGCCAATATCATCACCCACCTGCTCGGATTCTTATTCGGTTTGGTGGGTTTGCCATTTTTGGTGGCTGCCATCTCCAAGTCGGCGGAAACCTCCGCGGGTGATGTTGCGGGAGGAGTCGTCTACGGAATCGGTTTTCTCATGGTGTTCGGGTTTTCGACGCTCTACCATGCACAGAAAGAAACCAAGCCCCGCTTGCTCATGAAGATTTGGGATCACATCAGCATCTACTACTTAATTGCGGGAACGTACACACCGTTTTTTATTGGCTTACGCCAACCCTGAAGATGCCAAGTTGATGCTCTGGATTCTTTGGGGACTAGCCTTTGCAGGAACTATTTTCAAAGTGTTTTTCACGGGAAAGTTTCGGGTTGTTTCTACTTTGATTTACCTAGCCATGGGTTGGATGGTGGTATTCGCTCCCGATTCATTCAAGGAAAATTTACCCCAAGAGCAGTTTTACTGGATCGCAGCAGGTGGAGCTTGTTATACGATTGGCGCCGTATTTTACTTGGTAAAAAAAATTCCTTTCCACCACGCCATCTGGCATGTCTTTGTCCTCGGCGGAGCATTTTGCCACTACATGGGCATTCTGGCAATATTCTCATAGCCTTTCTTGACTAAACTCAGCGATTTTCAGGGTAATCACAAAGCCCACAAAGCCCACAAAGAAGGCGCAAAGTTCGCTGAGGACTTTTCCATCTAGTCTCATTACCGTTCCGGATTGAAATGACCTCTCAAGTGGATAGAATCTGTTGTAGGAATGTAGTCCTATCAAGATATCTTAGTGTCCTTTGTGCTCGTCTTTGCGTGCTTTGCGGTTAAATGGGCACTGTGCCTTTGGTACCAAACCGTTTCCGAAAATCAAACACCAGCCAGCCCGAGCGGATGACCATCCAAACCACAAAGGCAATCCAGATCCCGAGTAGGCCGGGCTGGAAGTAGTGAAATCCCACGCTGACAGGGACAAATCCGAGAAGGGTCGAAACGATCAAAAGATTCCGCAGCAATTTCATTTCGCCCAGACCCTTGTAGATTCCGTCGAAGGCAAAGGCTGAAGCATTGATGGGTTGAGTGATAATGACCAAGAAAAAGATCGCTTCAAACTGGGCCAGCACGGCGGCATCGTTCGAAAAGAATTTACCGATTTGGAAATAGCCGATTCCATAAATCGCGGCCAATCCAAATCCAATCAGAATGGCGATGCGGTTGATTCGCAACCCCATTTTGTACAGCAACCTAGGTCGTTCTTCTCCCAATAGTCTTCCCGCCAAGGCATTTCCCGCATGGGCATACCCATCGATGAAGAAAGAGGAGAACAGCCAGATATTGATGGCGATGGTGTGAGCTGCAATGACTTCCTCCCCATACCCCGTGGCATAGCGCGTAGCCAGATAGAAAGTCAGGTTGAGCAGAATCGTTCGAATGAATAGGTCGATGCTCATTCCCGCCAGGTTCTTGTATTCGGCATTGAGCTTGAGCTCGATCTTTAGTCGAAAGGGAGTCTTTTGGTAAAGGAAAACAAGCGCCATCACGAACATGAGAATCTGAGCGACCAAACTCGCTGCGGCGGCACCTTCAATTCCCATGGGATTCACCACTCCGTCGATGCCAAAAATCAAGACATAATCGAGGATCAGGTTGACCAAAGCGCCCGACAGCGAGATGATCATGGCCCAGGATGTATTTTGCAATCCTCGGAAAACCCCGAAGAGTAGGAGAGTAGCCAGCGTAAAAGGAAAACCCCACGACCGAATGCTGAAGTATTCTTGACAGAGCTGCAGGACGGGGCCGTCCGCATTATAAAATTCGAAGATTTCCTCCGAAAACGTTTTGGTTAAAATAAGAAATCCCGCTCCCAACAAGATATTTGAGACCAGCGCTTGGGGCACCAAGGTCTCGATTTCGGTGAGTCTCTTGCGGCCGTAATACCGACTTACGATAGCGGCGATGGCGGTCAGCGTTTGAGCGAGAATCCATACCGTCATCAGATAGAAGCTACCCGCAATTCCTACGGCGGCTAGCTCGGTGGTTCCGATTTGGCCGACGAAGGCCGTATCTACCAGAGTAATGACGGGTTCGGCAATTCCCGTGAGGATAGCCGGAATAGCGAGACGATTGATTTCTCGCTTACTTATCGAATCTTCAATCGGCGATTTGCCTGCCATTGAGTTTTACCTTCCGGGCATGTTCATGAAGGTGTAGCCTTTGGTGCTGATGGTAATTTCTTTGCCGGTCTCGGCTTCTTTCACGGTCATCTCCATCCGCTCTCCGTTCTTTTCGGTTACGATCATCTGAATGACAGATCCATCTTCGGGGTAACCTGTGCCCGCATAAATGTCTGGCATCTGCTTGTTCATGCTCGACATATTGGCCATTGACTTGATCCAGTCTATTTCCAACTCATCGGTGATCCAGTAGGTCATACTTGCCTCCATGTTCTGCACATTTTCAACCACGTACTCATCGCAAGAATAGCCTGAGATTGTTTTGGTTTGCCCCGTTTTTTTGAAAGTCGGCATATCGCTCATGTCTGCTTCGGCTGAATCGTCATTTGACATCATGCTCTCTATCTGACTTTTGTTTAGAGACATGGTAGTTCCTATTTTCTGACCTCCCGTATTCATTAAAGTTACAATTTCATAACTGTCAAGGTCGTAGATCATTTCAGTGTTGATGCCTTCTTGATTCACCAAAATCCCCATTATTCAAGATTCCTCTTTGGACAAAAAAGTCATTTCATTTGATTGATCCAGTTTCCCTTTCTTGTCAAAACTCTCCATGAGGATTACAAAGCGGTTATCAAATCTGTACTCATCTTTAACTTGTACATCAGAACCTCCCATCATACTCATGGTTGAGGCATCAGCTGAGACAGCATCTGATGAGGTTGATTCGGTTCTGCTCTCCACATCTGCTTCTTCGGCCACTTCTTTTTTCTTCTTTTTCGAGAATAAACCCTCTATGGCGTCGAGACTTTTGTCAATTCCCTGATCAATTTTTTGATCTACTCGTTGTTCTGATTTTTGCTTCGCTTTTTCCTCTGTTTTGTCAACTATTTGTGCCTGAGTCATAATGGTGCAGCCGGCTAAGAGGAAAGTGAAAATTTTGGTCAGTTTCATATGGAATGGGGTTATTATTTTTTCGGATTGTGAAGGTAGTGAATTTCCCAGGGTGCTTCTGCTCACTAATATTTGCGATTGGGCAACCAAGTAACAATTTCAAGTCGAAATAGTCAAGGTGATGTTCAGCGCAGCGATATCCGAGCGTTTTGAATTAAGGGGATGCCACCTTGAATTTGATCATTCCAAGGTGAGATCATAAGTCATGATCGATATCCAAATCGAAACGACTTTTCAGCTCTTTCAAAAGCGGATTTTTTTCAGCCATCGCTGCAAACTTAGCAGACGGATCGTAGAGGCTGTCGCCGTCTTTTGTCTCTGTCTCATCGATTACAACGTTCAGCAGGATTCTCCAATTGTTCAGTTTTTCGCGCAAGAATTCCAAGAGGTTCGCCTTGTCGTCGTTAAGGTCACTCACTTGCACGTGATTGTCAACCAAAAATTCGACTTGATTTTCCTCAACCACCACCGGATCGTGTTTGGTCAAAGTCGCGTAATAGCTCTGTTTGTCTTCTGCTTTTATTTTTGCCGCATACTCTTTCCATGCGTCCCAGAGCTCATTCAGATTGAAAGGGTCTGCCGGCTTCCCTTCGTAATAAGCAGCCTCATTCGCCGGATCAGAGGCGGTCTTTTCATCTTTGGTTTCCAGTTTTGCCTTCATGGCTGAAATGGAAGGAAGTCCCGTCATTTTACCATTGCCGAGTTTGGAGCTAAATCCTGATTGAGTAGGCTTTGGCTCCTTTACCGTATTGTCTGAAGGAGCTACTATCTGCTCGGGCTTTTTTTCCTCAGCAGCTTTAGAATCATGACTTAATTCTTCGATATCCTCCTTTGGCGTTTCAACCTTTTCCGGAAAAGGTTTTTCCACCGGAAGAATCTCTTCTACAGCAGTTACAGCTTGCGGAGCAGGTTTAGGTGACGCACTTTTCTTTGATCTCAGGAATGGGAACTGTGGGAGCGTTGTCTCTTTTGCTTCCAGGTTTTGCAGGAGCTAATTCAAGCTCGTCATTGAAGTTTTTTTTTTCGGCGCTTCCGCTAAAAAGCGCACAAAGCCTCAGTAGCAAGACCTCCACCAGAAGTCGTTGGTTTCTGCTGATTTTGTAATCTAAATCCGCCTTTCCCAAAAGCTCCAAGGCAGTAACTAAACTTCCCGTTTCAAACTTGGCCGCTTCCTCGAGGTAGCGCTGCTTTACGGTTTCACCTACTTCCAGTATACCGACTGTTTTCGGCGAGATACACATCAATACATTTCGAATGTGATTAGCCAGGCCATTGATGAAGTTGTGACCGTCAAAACCTTTGTTGAGAATTTGATTAAAGGTAACGAGTGCCGTTTCCGTATCGCTGTTTATGAAGCAATTGCACAAAGCGAAATAGTAGTCGTAATCGAGAATGTTGAGGTTATCGATTACATCCTGATAGGTGACGTTATTCCCCGAAAAGCTCACCATTTGATCAAAGATCGAAAGGGCATCTCGCAGGGCGCCATCTGCCTTTTCAGAGATGACGTGTAGGGCGCTTTCTTCAACTATAATGTGTTCTTTCTCTGCTATCTGTGCGAGATGAGCCACCATGGAGCTGATTTGAATTCGATTGAAATCAAATACTTGGCAGCGCGAAATAATGGTCGGAAGAACTTTGTGTTTTTCGGTCGTAGCCAAAATAAAGATCGCATATGAAGGCGGTTCTTCCAATGTCTTCAAAAATGCATTGAAGGCGGCCTTAGAAAGCATGTGGACCTCATCTATGATGTAGACTTTGTATTTGCCGATTTGAGGTGGGATGCGAACTTGGTCTATCAGGCTCCTGATGTCTTCCACACTATTGTTTGAAGCAGCATCCAGTTCAAAAATATTGAAAGAAAAGTCGTTGCCCTCATCTATTCCGTCGGAGTGGAAATGATTGACTTCACGAGCGAGAATTCTGGCGCAAGTGGTTTTTCCCACACCTCTGGGGCCATTGAATAGGAATGCCTGAGCAAGGTGATTATTCTCAATAGCCTTGAGAAGAGTCTGGGTAATATTTTCCTGCCCAACCACCGATTCGAAGGTGTTTGGTCTGTATTTTCGCGCCGAAACTATAAACTCGTCCATTCAATAATTTGATGAAGGGCAAAGATAAAAGAACTTGCCATTGCAAGTGCTTGATCTTACTTCTTCGAGAGAGGAGTATTATTACTTGCGAAAGTTCCGTTACATCTTGCTACAGATGAGTTTTTGCTACCTTTGCACTCCATTTTTTGAATATTAATAATTACACACTAACAGGAAGTTATGACGAATCGTTATGAAACCGTTTTCATTTTGACTCCCGTTTTGTCTGAAGAACAGGCAAAGGAAGCGGTTGCGAAGTTCAAAAGTCTTCTGAAGGATGGTGGTGCCAAAATGCACCACGAAGAAGACTGGGGTCTGCGAAAGCTGGCCTATCCCATCCAGAAAAAATCGACAGGTTTTTACTACTTGGTCGAGTTCGAAGCTGAAGGATCTCTCATTGCTGAAATGGAATTAGCTTTCCGTCGCGATGAAAGAGTTATCCGATTTCTCACAGTAAGAATGGACAAGCATGCCATTGAATACGCTGAGAAAAGACGCAGTAACAAATCAAAAGAAAAAGCTAACGCTTAAAATCGACAGACATGGCAGATAAGACCGAAATAAGATACCTTACTCCGATCAGTATCGACACTCAGAAAGAGAAATACTGTCGATTCAAGAAAAAGCGTATCAAATTTATTGATTACAAAGACCCTAACTTTTTGTTGAAATTAGTCAACGAACAAGGGAAAATTCTTCCACGACGAGTTACCGGTACTTCGTTGAAATACCAACGCAGAGTGGCTCAGGCGATCAAGCGAGCTCGTCACTTGGCCCTTCTTCCTTATGTTGCTGACCTTTTAAAGAACTAGAACGATGGAAGTAATTTTGAAAAAAGACGTAGAGAATCTTGGTTACCAAGATGATATGGTTGATGTGAAGCCGGGCTATGCTAGAAATTTTCTAGTGCCTCGAGGCTTGGCAGTTTTGGCTACAACTTCTGAAAAGAAAATGTTGGAAGAAACTATCCGTCAACGTGCTCACAAAGAAGAAAAAATTCAGAAGGAGGCCAATGCTAAAGCGGCTAAGCTCGAGAATGAAACGATTAAAATCGGCGCAAAGGTTGGAGAGAACGGAAAGATTTTCGGTTCTGTGAATACCATCCAATTGGCTGACGCTCTGAAAGAAGCAGGTCACGAGATTGATCGCAAGCACATTGTAATCAAAAACGAACCGATCAAAGAGATTGGAATTTATGAAGCTGAGGTGACCTTGCATAAGGACATTAAGCAAACCATCAAGTTTGAGGTGGTAGGAGAATAAGTTCTTTTTCAATTAAAATGTGAAGCCCGAGCAGTTGTTCGGGCTTTTTTTGTGGTTCTATCATTGGTATGAAGCTTGCCATTGTTCAATAGAAATTTACAAAACAAAAATTATTATGAGAAAGGGATATGTGTACGGATTGATAATAGCGGCTGCTCTGATCGCTTATTTTTTATTGATGAAACTGCTTGGTTTGGAAACCAATTTCTATTTGAGAATTTTCAATTTCGTTATTCTCATTGCTGGAGTCTATTTTCTTTTAAATAATCAGATTGTTCGTTCGGCTAAATCTGTCACTTACTTCGAGGGCTTAGGTTTAGGGTTGAGAGCAACCATCACCTCTGTCATTGTATTTCTTGCCTTTCTGGCAGGCTATATAAGCTTTTTTGATACTGAATTTATTCAGGTGCTACAAGAATCGCAAATCTGGGGTGCAGACATAACGCTCGGTCAGGCTGTAACGGGTATTTTAATAGAAGGCTTAGCCTCATCCGTTGTGATCAGTTTTGCATGGATGCAGTACTTCAAAAAGTATACTGTATCTCCTAATGCGTCGCTAAAGGCTTAGAAAGTGCACCATTATAAGAGACCAGCTTGTTGATCATTCCGTTAAAAACGAAAATGTGGAATGGCCATACTGCATACCAGTACAGTCTTCCAAGCAGTCCTTTGGGACGAAAAGTAGCTGTTTGTCTTAAGATTTTTTCTCCATTTTTTTGGAGTATCCTGAATTCAAGCCAAGCTTCACCGGGAAGTTTCATTTCTGCATAGAGCAGTAATCTTCCATTGTCTCGGGAAGCAATAATGACGCGCCAGAAATCCAAAGCGTCGCCCGGATGAATTTCTGTCGGGCTTCTCCGGCCTCGACGCAAACCTATTCCCCCGAACAGCTTATCCAAATAACCTCTTATTTTCCAAAGAAAGGTACCGTAATACCATCCCTGCTCGCCTCCGATCCTCCAGATATTGTCTAGTACTTCTACAGAAGGTCTATTGAGCGTGCGTTCCTTTTTGTCCTTAAAACATCCATGTACAGGTACTTTAACAAACTCTTCAATATTCGATACTTCACTTCCGCTGGTCACCACGGCATCTTTCCAGCTGGACAAAACCAGGTTTTGTTCGATTTTTTGGAAAGCTAGTTCTACTGCTTGCTTGTAGGTGATCGGTTCCAAAGAAATGATGTCGTTCAGTCCGTCATTTTTGGCAATCACATCTACTTTCATGCTATCGACCAGATTACTCGCGAGGTTGTAACTCGTTGCCGTTACGAAATACAACCACATAGATGAGAGTCTGGGCGATAACACAGGAACCGTGTAAATGTATCGCTTCAAACCGCGCACTTCGCTATACTGAAGCAGCATCTGTTTGTAGGTGAGTATTTCAGGACCGCCTATATCATATACGTGATTTTCGGTTTCTTCCTTGTCGAGTACACCACTCAAATAGTGGATTACATTTCGAATGGCGATGGGCTGACATTTTGTGTTTAGCCATTTCGGAGCAATCATAACGGGTAGTTTTTCAACCAAATCACGAATGATCTCGAAACTCGCAGAGCCACTGCCAACTATTATTCCCGCTCTTAGCACGGTATGTGATGCTTTAGAAGATTTAAGGACATTTTCTACTACCAATCTACTGCTCAAATGTTCAGATAATTCGTCGTCATTGACGATTCCACTTAGGTAGACGATGCGTTTGCATTTAGTAGAATCTAAAAAATCTACAAAGTTTTGAGCTGATTGTCTTTCCATTTCCGAGAAATTTCCAAGCTTATCACTCATCGAATGAATGAGGTAGTAGGCCCCATCAAAGTCCTTAGGAAGGTTTGCGATTGTTTCAGGCTTCAGAAAGTCGGCTTCGACGATCTCTATTTGATCTTGCTTAGTTGTATCTATGGGGAAGCGCGTCTTATCTCTCACGCAGCAATAAACAAAGTGTCCTTGATCTAGCAGAGATGGCAGAAGACGCATACCAATGTAACCATTAGCGCCGGTGAGTAGGATTTTCATATCATTAGAACGTGAGGATTCCAAAGATTGTTGGAAAACTGATGAGAAGGGATCAAAAGGCAAAAATTATATTTGTTCTGTGTCTAGTCGTATAACATCTTTTCTTTTCGTGATTTTTGGGCTGTTCGCTATTTCAGGACAGAGTCAGGATTTGATTATTCGAATCTATGGAGATACTATCCATTCTAAGATCGATAAGGAAGATGAGCGATTTATTTATTACCGAACAGAAAGCACTGGCAGGGGTGAGACTGAGGTGATAGCTCGTAAAGAGGTACGAGAAATTCTCTACGGGATAGATACTTCAACCAAACGGAAGATTGCGCCTAAAAAGTTTGAAAAGGAGTACGAATCTTTTCAAGTTTCAGTTCATGCGGGATATTCGAGACTTTTAAAAGCAGACGACCTGTATGGAGAAGATTTTGAATCCGTTTATGACGAGATGAGAGGCGGAGTTTTTGTGGATGCGCGTGCCAACTTTTTTTTTAATGAAGGAGTTGGGCTTGGGGTACTTTATTCCAATTCCAGCTACCAAACGGATTCTGAAGTGCCTGTTTTGGTTTCACTCCCGTCCGGTACTGATCTGATAGGAGAGTTATCACATGACCGCACCCTCAATTATTATGCGCTCAATTTAGCTTTCAGAATCCAGCAATCTTCAAATTTCAGTTTCCAAATAGATGTGGGTATGGGGCTCTTGACATTTGAAGATAAAGGCGAATTCATCGGAGCTTATACTCTCACATCTTCATCCTTGGGTGGACATATTTCTGCCGGCTTTCAATT
The DNA here is from genome assembly GCA_942492545.1 of uncultured Cryomorphaceae bacterium. Taxonomy (GTDB): domain Bacteria; phylum Bacteroidota; class Bacteroidia; order Flavobacteriales_D; family Cryomorphaceae; genus JAKVAV01. The sequence goes on from CALOFA010000004.1 coordinate 80,502, forward strand.
GGGGCTGGGAGAAGGCTTTTATTTGCCTGCTTTCATTTCACTAAAGGGCTTTAGTTTGAGCTCTTTTGAACTTGACCCTTCTTCTGAGATGAATCCGGAGCTTGCACTGGGTTTGCAAAGTCTATATGATAATTTGGAAGGAGGAATTACGGCGGGAAGAATACAATTTGGAATTGGACTAGGCTTTGCCTTCTGAAGGCCCGATATTCGGTGCCTTGACGATCGGCGAGGATTCGGGTTTCGCTTCTCCCTCTTCTTTAACATGCTCTGAATTGTCTTCTGACTTTGTTCTTAAAAGCCCGAATGTCATGATGAGACTGGTAGCCAAGATCACAAAGAGCAAAAGTCCGTCAGCCGTGCTATTGAGCTTCATGGACTCGGGAATATCAAAAAACAAGAGAATGCTGATAAGGCCTCTCGGTGCAATGTAAACTTCAGGAAGAAGTCCGTGTTTCGCTACATACTTCAGGTATAAGGCTCTGACACCATAGATTACGATCACTGCTATCGTTCCGTTCATCAAAACACTCCAGTTAAGAAGCGAATGAATATCCATGATATATCCGAAAATCAGAAAGAAAAATGTTCTGATAATGAATGCACTTTCAGCGGTTAACAGCAGAAATTGATCGAGGTCATTTCTCAACTTTTCGTACAGAAATAATTCCTTGAATTTTTTGATGGGAATGATCTCCGCATTATTCAAAAACAATCCAAGAAATAGCACAACAATAAGGGAAGAGAGATGGAATTTTTTTCCGATGGCATATACCAATAGTAGCAAGGCAAGAATCAAGAAAAACTTGATGTGGTGGGTAATTCGTTTAATCAGAAAGAGAAAGATCACCGAAATAGCCACAGCAATTAGAAGGGTAATAACGATGTCTTTACTCAGATTGAAATAGGCGGTAAAATCATATGTTTCATTCTGTTTGGCAAAATAGAAAAACATAATGCCGAGGATATCCGAGAAGCTCGAGTCGTAAATCACAAACTCTTTTTTCCTCTTTGAAAGATCGCTGACAGATGGAATGGCAATGGCACTGCTGATAATAGCCAGTGGGATAGAATTAACCAAACAAATCTGGAAAGGTAAATGAGTCATGTACCTGAACAGAAACGTGAGGATGAGGGCTGTGAAAATCAGAATGAAGAAGGCAGAACCAAAAGTTGTTCGGATGAGCGAGATTTTGTCCTTCTCAAACCGAAGTTCTAGTGCGCCCTCCAGAACGATGAGCACCAATCCTACTGTTCCGATTACAGGCAGGAACTGAGAAACATTCGGAATTTCTATACCCAAATATTTCAAGCCGTACTGTATACCCAGCCCCGTCCCGAATAAGAAAATAACGGAAGGAACCTTAGTTCTCTTGGCAATCAAGTCGAAGGTGTAAGAAAACACCACGACAAGACTCAGGAAAATCAGAATGTAATTTGTATCCAAATTGCTTCTATGTTAAGGCATCGAAGTTAACACTTCGGCTAGACATAGAGCCTCGAATAAAATCTAAGATTGCATAAAAAGCATCGCATACGCTGCAGAAGAGCACATAGCAATTGCTAAGAAAACGAAAAGTACTTTGTAACGAAATGAAGCTGCGAATTCTCCTGCCGCATCGGCAAGTAAAAAAGCGTAGATATTATCTACAGTTTTCTTGAAAATAGTAGTCATTGGTTTGGTTGTTTGATTGGTCAATTGGTGATTAACGCACTGCAAGGTAACCAAAATAACTTGTTGATGTCAAGTTATACCAAAACAAAAATCTCTATTAACAAGGTGCTAAACGAACGCTCTAATTGAAAGTCTTTGAGTTCCAAGCGTGAATGCTAAACTTAGCATGTGAGGCAAACCACAGGTATGAAGTGATTCCTAACAGAAAGATAACGTTCCATCCAAATGCGACAAGGCGCATAAAACTTAAGAACTCTCCTGAAGCAGAAAGCAAGCTCGAGGGAATCACAGCTGCCAATAGCCCTGAGAGTCCCAAAAGGGTTATCAAAAGAGTCAAAGGCGATGTGAGAGGCCAATTCACAATTTTACGATACCATGCCATATCATCTCCCCATTTATCGATCAGATAAAACCGGCCATCGTCCAATGGGGCAAACAGCAATGGATCCTTGTTAGAATCCTCAAGTTTAAACAGCTTTGAAGGAGCAGCTATCATGAAGGCATCAATGTTATGACCCACCTTCATTTCTGTCTCTTTGATCGAAGAGATAGCCATTGAAGGAATGTCACCCTTGAATTGTTTTGTGCTAAGAAATCTCAGCCTGTACTTGATGCAAAGGTTCTTGATGCTTTCGATATCGAAGATTCTTTCTTCTGAAAGATTATCAGCAGAGGGAAGTATTGACGAGGTCGCACCTTTATTGATCGTTCGAAGCACTCTCTGGTCTTTTTCCCATTCCGCCTCGAAGAGACTCTTGAATTGAGATAGAATTTGATTCTCACTAATTTCTTTCTGCACGTTGCGCTCTTTTTCAAGCGCCCTTTCCAAATTCACTTTTTCAAACATATGTCAATGTAATTTTTCCAACGCTAAGCTAACAAATCTTGCTCAGAGAAGTTTTTCAATTTAGGAATATATTATGCTCAATGCTGTTTTTCTGCTTCAACATTAGCATTCTCATTCGGATCTCGTCCGAGAGAAATCGTTCCATCTCAATCGTCGATTTTAATTTAAGAAAGTTGATCTTTTTGGGATCTTCAAGTTCCAATAGCCGAGCCAGATCGATTAAATTCAAGTCAGCAGAAAAATACTCAGGGGCTAAAATTCTATCAGATTCCGTCATGTAAGCATTAAAGGCGCTAAATAGTGCATTGCTTACGGGCGGGGTGTTTTGATGGTCTATAATGACTACATCTCCGCCGGGGTACAATTTTTCGCCCATGCGAAGAAAGAACCGTTCGACTTTAAATATTCCGATAGCCTGTATTTCAATATCGGCAGAGCCGTTATTGTGTCGAGAGATAACCTTTTTAAGATTCACCATGCTGCCATAGCCCGTCATGGTTCCGTTTTCTGTAAAAGGGATACCAAATGAAATTTGAACGTCTTCACAATCAGCTAGAAGCTGTCGGTAACGCTCTTCGAAAATGTGCAGCTTTGTTGTTTCGCCGGGGAGAAGAAACAACTGCAATGGAAATAGGGCAAGTTGGGTCTTCTGCATAAGATCAAGATTTAAGGTATAACAAGAAAAGCAGCTGAATGTTAGAAGAACGTATGACAGTTACTATTCCTGTAGTAGTACAAATATCTCTTCATTTTCCCGCTTCATGCGGTACTGCTCCCTGGCAAACTTCTCCAGTTTCTCCTTGTCAGAAGTCAGTTCTTGGATCTGTCTTTTTGCAGACTCTGTGTCGTTATCTAAATAGTCAATTTCCTCGGAGATATCTCTCAATTCCATCTTAATCTCCATTTGCGAAATAAGATCATGAGCATCGAAAAAGCCGATGTAAAGAATGAAGATCACCAAGACCGCAACGTACTTATTTCTGAGAATAGGCGGGATCTTTTTTAGCATAGGTAAATCTACATGAGCATTTTGACCTGACAAAAAAAAGCTCCCGTTTTTATGCGGGAGCTTTTGTTAAAAAAGATGTGTTTGGGGTTTATCCCAAAAACGGATATCTGAAATCTGTAGGAGAAACCAACGTTTCCTTGATCGTTCTGGCAGAAACCCATCTGAGTAGGTTGAGGTGAGAACCTGCCTTATCGTTCGTTCCTGAGCCTCTTGCTCCTCCAAAGGGTTGTTGGCCGACCACTGCTCCGGTCGGCTTGTCGTTGATGTAAAAGTTCCCTGCGGCATTTTCCAGCATCTTGGTTGCCAGATTTATGGCATACCTGTCTTTTGCTAAAATGGCCCCTGTCAAAGCATATTCAGATGTTTCATCAACCAACTTTAATGTTTCTTCATACTTATCGGCATCGTAAACGAAAATGGTTAAAACAGGTCCGAAGATTTCTTCGACCATCGTTTTGAATTTTGGATTGGTGGTGACTACAATTGTTGGTTCAATAAAGTAGCCATTGCTCTTGTCATATCCTCCTCCTGTGAGGATTTCTGCGTCCGATTGCTCTTTAGCATAGTCGATGTAACCTGCGATTTTGTCAAATGCCTTCTCGTCGATCACAGCATTTATAAAATTAGAGAAGTCAGTAGGAGCTCCCATTTTCATGTCCTTTGCATCCTGTACCAACCCGGCTTTTACCTCAGGCCAAATATTGTCTGCAATGTATGCTCTGGATGCGGCCGAGCATTTTTGACCTTGAAACTCAAAGGCTCCTCGTGTCAAAGCAGTGCTCACAGCTTTTGGATCAGCCGACTTATGGGCAACTACAAAATCCTTCCCGCCCGTTTCTCCCACTATGCGCGGGTACGTTTTGTATTTATCGATGTTTTTCCCAATTGTCTTCCAAAGCATTTTGAAAACACCGGTAGAACCCGTGAAATGCAAACCTGCAAAATCGGGGTGTTCAAATACAACTTCTCCTGCATCTGGTCCATCAACGGTAACCATATTGATTACCCCATCAGGAAGTCCGGCCTCTTTAAAGATTTTCATCACCACATTAGCGCTATAAATTTGCGTGTCGGCAGGTTTCCAAACGCAAACATTTCCCATCATTGCCGCAGAAGCGGGTAAGTTTCCTGCAATAGCGGTGAAGTTGAACGGAGTGATGCAAAAAACAAAACCCTCTAGCGGACGATATTCCAGGCGATTCCAAACTCCGGGAGAGCTATTCGGCTGAACCGAATAAATTTCTTCCATGTAGTAGGCATTGAATCTCAAAAAGTCGATCAGCTCACAAACAGCGTCTATTTCTGACTGAAATGCATTTTTACTTTGCGCTACCATCGTAGCCGCATTCATTTCATATCTATAAGGTCCTGCTATCAAGTCAGCGGCTCTTAGGAATATAGAAGCGCGCTGCTCCCAAGGAAGCTCAGCCCATTCTTTTCTTGCTGCCAGAGCTGCGTCTATTGCTTTTTTTACGTGTTCTTTCCCACCAAAATTTGATTGACCTACCTTTTTCTTGTGGTCAAAAGGTGGTGTCAAATCTTTGTTATTATCAGTGAAAATTTCTTCATTGCCAATGTACATCGGTACATTCACGGGTTCTTGGTTTAGCATGCGGTCCAGCGCCGCTTGTAACTTTTGACGCTCGTCTGAGCCAGGTGCGTAATCAAATATGGGTTCGTTCGTTGGGTAAGGTATTTGATAAACTCCTTTAGGCATATTGATGGATTTTTAAGTAAATGGATTTCGCCGCAAAGGTACAAATCAAAACTCCGTTAAGAGAAATGGCACTAGAAACTTTCAGGTTGTACATTTGTCTGCCACTCCAAAGATTGGATTATTGAAGCTTTGAGAATTACCGCAACCAAGACCATCCTTTTTTTGCTCCTAAGCTTTGTTGTTTTGGGAAAAAGCCTGGTAGGGCAATCTGTACATTTTAATACTATTTCTCTGAAAGAAGGCCTGTCGCAGAATACTGTGACGGCCATGATCCAAGATGACAGGGGGTATGTGTGGATAGGAACAAAAGATGGGTTGAATCGATTTGATGGCTATGACTTCATCGTTTTTCGAAACTCTAAAGGCGATAGCACAACAATTTCCAGTAATTCCATCACTTCTTTGTATCAAGATACAGATGGTATACTTTGGGTTGGAACTACGTTTGGGTTAAACCGTTTTGATCCCAAGACTTTTCATACAGAGTCTTTCTTTCACTGGTTCGAAGATTCATTGACCATCAGCAGCAATTCCATCAAATGTATCGGTCAAGATGCCGAGGGGAATATTTGGGTAGGTACGGACAATGGCCTGAATCGCCTGAATGATGAAGACGGTTCATTCACTCGTTATGAAATAACGGAAGGAGACTCGACGAGCTTGCCGGGTAAAGAAGCGAGGGATATATTGTTGGATGACCTAGGTGCGCTTTGGATTGCCACTGAGGGGGGATTGGCATCGTATAATTCGTTTTCAGATTCTTTTAAGCGCTACCGCTATAAGTTTGATGATGACAATAGTCTTAGCAATAACAATATTTTTTCTCTGGAAAAGGGTGATCAAAACACGGTTTGGATAGGAACCCGACAAGGCCTGAACGAGCTTAAAACAGACTCAATGTCTTTCCGCCGATTTTATGCCAACCAGCCCAAACAAGAATTTCTTTCATCTGATATTATCCGGTCATTGCTTTATGATGACAATGGTGATCTTTGGGTAGGTACACCATCAGGATTGAACAAGCTTTATGATAATCGAGAGAACTCAATAGTGTACAGGTATGGAGAAAATGAACTCAATTCCTTGCCGAATGACTATATCCTGAGTTTACTTCTTGACCGCTCAGGAGTAATTTGGGTGGGAACTCAATCAGCAGGGGTGGCTACTCTTGATCGTGAGGCGCCTCAGTTCAATTCCGTAACCTACTCAAATCTCAATGGATACGAACCTGGGCAGAATAGAATCTACGGTTTTTCTGAGGCTGGTGATACCGCCATTTGGGTGGCCACGGGAATGGGTATTAATCTATATGACATTTACGCTGACGAAAGCGTATTCAATCTAAAGAGTAAGAATCATCCGATCAATAGAGATGACTGCACTGCCCTTGCTGTAAAAGAACTCAATGATTCCATGCTGTATATAGGGACTGCTGAGAAAGGCCTTTGGCAATACAATATGGTGAGGGATGAACTCAAAATTTTCGAAATAGATTCCGATGATTCTCTGAGTTTGACTTCTAATAAGATTACAAAAATTGCAAACGATCAATCGGGTAACCTCTGGCTCGGTTCAGCAGGTGGAGGTTTGATCTTTTTTGATACCAAGACAGAGAAGTTCGAGTCTTTTAGATTTGATGGTGGTAACCCCAACTCTATTCGTGATAATAATGTGATTAGTCTGGCTTTAGATAAAAACGGCCTGCTTTATGCGGCACAGGTAATGCAGGGCTTTATATTCTCGATACAAAGAGCAAACAGTTTATTGCCAGATACCACGACAAATCGAGTGACTATCAAATACCGGATAATTCCATCAATTCCATAATGCTGGACAATGACGGAATCTTATGGCTCGGTACGAATGGTGAGGGTTTGGTGCGAATAAATCGAGATACCGACTCAGTAGTAGTCTATAACAGGGCAGACGGATTGGCCAATCAGGTCATTCACGGGATTACCAAGGACGTGTTTGGTATTATTTGGCTCAGCACCAATGCAGGGCTCACTGCCTTTAATGAGGAAACACAGACCTTTAGAAACTATACAGAAGAAGTCGTACTAGGTAAGAATACCTTCTTGCAAGGCAGTTTTTTCAGAGATGGCGAGGGGGTGATCTATTTTGGCGGAGCAAACGGATTTGACTATTTCAATTCAATTGGTCTGCGAGAAAATGACTACAGACCTTCGGTTTCGATTGTTGGATATAATCTCTACACGGCTGAGGGGAGTGATACTCTTCAAGAGATGATTTACAGCGTAGATGATACATTGACAATCAATTCTGACTATACAGGGGTGGCTTTCACATTCTCAGCTCTCAGTTTTAAACAGCCTGAAAAAAATCAATATGCCTACCGTTTATTGGGGGTTTTTGACGAATGGCAGTACAGCGGCACAAGGCGTTATGTGAGTTTTTCTACCGTTACCCCCGGGACATATACATTTGAGGTCATCGCTTCTAATAATGATGGCTTATGGAGCAAAGAACCTGCGAGAGTAACGCTTGTAGTGGAAGCTTCTGTTTGGGAAACTACTTGGTTCAGAATAGCAATGGTTTTCGCTGTTTTGGCAATTCTGTTTTTGATAAACAGATATCAGATTGAATCTGAAAAAGCCAGAAGAAAAGTTTTGGAGCATTCGGTATCCATCCGAACGAAGGAAATCGCAAAAGAGAGGGATACGAATGTGGTCCTTCTCCGTGAAGTTCATCACAGGGTAAAAAACAATCTTCAGATAATAGTGAGTTTGCTTAGCCTTCAGTCAAACTACATCAAAGACAAAAGCATGCTCGACGTCTTTTCAGAGATCCAGAACAGAGTCAGATCCATGTCGCTGATTCACCAAAAGATGTATAAGACCAAAAACCTGGCTTCAGTCAACTTGAAAGAGTACCTGGACGATTTGGCTCAAAACTTATTGGATACCTATCGAGTTGGTCAGAGTGTGAACTTATCGGTCGATATTTCAGTCGATAATTTCAGTGCGGATACGCTCACACCTTTGGGATTAATTATCAATGAGATTTTTTCAAACTCTCTGAAATACGCCTTTCCAAATGGCGAAGAAGGAACCATCACCGTTTCCCTTCACCAGATTGCACCTGGAAAATTTCAATTGATTATCGGAGACAATGGAGTGGGCTTCCCCGATGATTTTGAAGAAGAAAAAGACTCTTTCGGTAGTGAGCTTATCGAAGCTTTGACCGAGCAGCTTAATGGAACGTTGAAAATCAGAGATGACTTGAAGGGAGCATTCTATCAGCTCGACTTCGAAGACGTGGGCGGCGACAACTGATCTAATTCAGTCTATGCGGAACCATCATCATAAATGAAGGAATAGTTACTTTAAATTCTTCCTCGGTTTCCAGATTTTTCATTACATAGTATCCGTACATCTTACCGGTATCAGTGGTAAAATCGCACGAAGAGTTGTAAGAATAGGTCTCTCCCGATTCGATCACAGGCTGAACACCAATGACACCTTCACCTTCCACTTCTCTTCGTTTTGTTGAACTGTCGTAGATGTACCAATGCCTCTTCATCAGTTGAATCGAAAAGCTATTGAGGTTCTCAATAACAATATTGTAAGAGAAAAGAAAAAGACCGTTTTCCGGCTTGGAAAAGCGATCTTCAAAATTGCACTTTACTGAAATCTTAATTCCTGAACTTAAAGCTGTAGTCATGCTTAGTGCCTGAAGGTTTTCGCAAGGTGAAAAAAATCAACATACTTTCAAAAGATACCGGTCAATTAAAGTTACCGGCCCAAACTATTTGCTCTTTCTACGCCAATCAAACGATCTGAAAAGTAACTCTGGTCTTTAAAATAGACCAAAATTAAATAATCATTTTCCGTCTCGGAGTGATTTCCATCTGTAAGATCCGATGATCCTTGAGCTTGTTTTGGGTACTTCCACAGATAAGTGTAATTGTAATATCCCTGTTTTAATTGCAATGCTAGCTCGTAACTAAGGTTGTCGGGATTGTAGGTCATGCGGTGGCTCTTTTTCAATTCCCAATTGGAAAGCTGACCCATCACATACATTTCACCATTTCCCAGCATGGCATCTACAGGAAAGCTGAAATGCACGGTGACGTAATCTGATTCTAGATGAGGGTCGATCATATCATCGTTCTTCACCAGCAGCTTTCCGTTAATGTCATTCTCAAATGTGTATTGTTTAAAGGCTTTTCCCCAATCAGGTGCCAGATAGATGTGGTATCCGTCATCCTCTAATCTTATTTCTTCTACCTCCTCACTTCGGTAGCGCAAGCTCTTGCCATCAAAAAAGCGGTATTCATTTCCACCGTCAAAATCTAATTCGCCTTGGTAGTTATAAGTGAGCTGCTCATTTTTAATGAAGTTGGGCTTTACTCCCTGTATGGAGTTGTCGCGCCTGAGGTTTTGCATGACCACAAGCTCTATATCTCGATACGGATTCATGGTTTGGATCGAGCCCAAATTCACTTCAATGTCAACTTCTTGTTTGTACTCCCTGTCTGATACCACATTCGATGGGTGAATGTCAACACCAATGTTCACCATTGGCTCTACCACCATAAACCTGCTTGTGAGAATCAAATCTTTGGGATCACCATTCGCATATACTTGAATGATGTAGTTTCCACTTCTGATCAGATTAATTCTGTCATTGGGAAATTCGAGTTTGTAATTGGTGTAGTTATTTACCGTATTAAACGAAAAATCATAATCCACTATGATGTCGCTGTTATCCTTTCTTGGTAATCCATAAGCTGCAGGTCTGAAGGTTTCCAATCCCATGTGCAGTGGACGAAAGAGTAGTGCATTTCCCGAATATTTTCGTCCATGTCGTCAAATCGCAAAATGATCTTTTCATCGCCGTTTAATGGAATGATCGGCGCATCGAGTTCCGATCCCTTGATGTGGAGGATGACGGTTTTGATGCTCTCCTCGTAAATTTTATCGGTATACTGAAGCTCCTTATTGTCAAAATACTCAGGTTGGAACTCGATTGCCGAGATTTTTTCTGATTGCAGGGAGCTCGAAGCTCCGCAAGCAGAGATAAAAAGAGAACTCAAAAAAACAAAGAAGATACACTGATAGAGCATCTTTGAAACAGTTTGCATAGCCTGATAACGGTGGTTTTATTTAGATATTTCTAAATAGTTTGTAAATAGTCATGAGCCTTTTAATAGCACTAGACAAAAATCAAAGTTATTGTTAATTTTGCCGGCAAATTTAAAGGACCTCTAAGTGCATGTCTAAGGCCATAAAAATAAAGAAAGGTGCGGATATTAAGTTGATCGGTGAAGCCGATAAAACGATTTCCGCTTCCGCAAGATCTACAGTTTTCGCTCTTAAACCGGATGATTTTTTTGGAACCATTCCAAAATTATCAGTGAAAGAAGGAGCCGAAGTGAAGGCAGGTTCTCCTTTGTTTTACGACAAAGCGAGGGAACGCGTGAAGTTTACATCTCCCGTTAGCGGTGAGGTGGTTGAAGTGAAGCGTGGAGCTAAACGTAAAATTTTGGAAGTGAAAGTTTTGGCTGATGCCGAAACGCGCTACGAGACTTTTACTCCATGGACGGGTGGTTCCGATAGGGAAACTTTGGTGAATACCATGCTCAACATGGGGCTTTGGCCTTTCGTGAAGCAAAGACCTTACGGAGTTATTGCCAATCCGAATGATACACCGCGCGACATTTTTGTGAGCTTTTACAATTCTGCTCCTCTGGCACCCGAAGCGGCTTTTGTCCTCGAAAACGAAAAGGAAAATGTTCAACTCGCACTTAATGCTTTGAAGCTTCTGACATCAGGTGAAGTGCATATAGGAGTGAAAACGGGTGATTCTTTCTTCGACGGATTTACCGGTGTGAAGAAACACACCATTCAAGGTCCTCATCCTGCTGGAAATGTTGGCGTTCTCATACACCATGTTTCACCTATTAATAAAGGTGAAATCGTTTGGACGGTGAACGGGATGGATCTCGCGCTAATCGGTAAATCACTGAAAGCAGGTCAATTTAGAGCTGAGCGAACTGTAGCTCTCGTTGGGTCAGAAGTTGAAAGTCCTCAATTTTACACGACGATGATCGGAGCTAAAATAGACACCATCACCGGCGGAAAGTTGAAAGGAGACAATAATAGAATTATCAATGGCGATCCGCTTACGGGCGTCGCTGTAGATAGTGAAGGGCATTTGGGTTTCTACAATTCTCAAATTACCGTTTTGCCTGAAGGGGATCATAAGAAGTTTTTCCTCACCGAAGGATGGCTTGCTCCCGGTTTCAGTAGCTTCAGTCTGTCTAAAGCCTTTCCATCATGGTTGAATCCCGGTAAGAAATACCGCCTCGACACCAATCTCAATGGTGAAGAAAGAGCATTTGTAGTTACGGGAGAGCTGGAAAAGGTCTTTCCTTTTGACATCTATCCGATGCAACTTATCAAGTCCATAATGGTTAATGATATTGATGCAATGGAAAAGTTGGGAATATACGAAGTGCTTCCTGAAGACTTTGCTCTTTGCGAGTTTGCGTGTACGTCAAAGGTCAATATTCAACAAGTCGTTGAAAACGGATTGGCCGATATGAGAAAAGAATTTGAATCTTAATTAAAATCAGCGAAAGTGAAAGTTGTTGAGAATCTATTGGGTAAGGTAAAACCCATTTTTGATAAGGGTGGAAAGCTGGAGAAGTTGTATCCGATGTATGATGCGTTGGAAACATTTGCATTTGTGCCGGATCATACCACACACAACGGAGCTCATATTCGAGACTCTATTGACATGAAAAGAACGATGTTCTTGGTAATAGTGGCATTGATTCCTTGCCTTCTTTTTGGAATTTATAATACGGGATACCAGCATTTCCTGGCGCTTCAGCAAGAAGCTTCCTTCATGGATATGATTGTATTCGGGCTTTGGAAAGTTATTCCATTGATCATTGTGTCTTATGGTGTAGGTCTCGGTGTAGAATTCATATTTTGTATCATAAAGGGGCACTCTATCCAAGAAGGTTTCTTGGTATCGGGAATGCTTATTCCCTTGATTATGCCTATGGATGTTCCGCTTTGGATGGTAGCAATTGCCACAGCCTTTGCCGTGCTTATCGCGAAAGAAGTTTTCGGCGGAACCGGAATGAATATTCTCAATGTGGCATTAACCGCAAGGGTATTCTTATTCCTTTTGCCTATCCCAACCACGATGTCGGGAAACAAAGTATGGGTCAATACTGAAGGAGGAACAGCAGTAGATGGCTTTACCGGAGAGACTTTATTGGCCCAAGCCATTAGCAGCGGTGCAAACTTTTACGATACCGCGGGTAGCTACTATGCTTCCGTTTCAGACAGCTTCATGGCGTCCTTCCTCGGTTTCATACCGGGCTCAATTGGAGAAACGTCAACTTTAGCTATTCTCATCGGCGCAGCGATTCTTCTTTGGACGGGGGTTGCGAGCTGGAGAATCATCTTGTCAGCACTGATTGGTGGAGCCGTAATGGGTCTAATTTTCAATATTGTTGGCCCTCAGATTGCTCCTGACAATCTTTATCTCCAAGTTCCTTGGTGGCATCAGTTGGTAATGGGAGGTTTCATGTTCGGAATCGTATTTATGGCTACAGATCCTGTTACTGCCGCGCAGACTTACAAAGGAAAAGTAATTTATGGTTTCCTCATTGGGATACTGGCGATCCTTATTCGTGTGGTAAACCCTGCATACCCGGAAGGAATTATGCTGGCCATTCTATTTATGAATGTTATGGCACCGACCATCGATCACTATGTAGTACAAGGAAACATCAACAAACGACTTAAACGACTTAAAACCGCTTAACGATGGCAGTAGATAAAAACAGCAACGCTTTTACCTTCACCTTCTCTATCATAATGGTAGTAGTGGTAGGAGCCGTGCTTTCATTTGCAGCAATGTCTTTGAAGCCTTTGCAAGTCAAGAATAACATTGACAAAAAGATGATCAATATCCTCACGTCTATCGGCGTTGAGGCGGATCGTACAAACGCGAAAGAACTTTTTTACGCAAACATTACCAAGCGTTACATCTTGAATTCAAAAGGAGAGATTGTTTCCGAGAAGGAAGGAGAGGTCGTATCAACAGACCCCGAAGACCCTTTTAATGTGGATGTAAAGAAGGAGTTCAGAGATCCTACTTTGAGTGTTGAAGAGAGGCACTATCCACTTTACATGGCTTCTATTGAAGGTGAAGATGTTGCAATCATTCCGTTGGTAGGAAAAGGACTTTGGGGCCCTATCTGGGGTTATGTGGCATTGGAAAGTGACTTCAATACCATTTACGGAGCAAATTTCGACCACAAAACAGAAACTCCGGGACTGGGGGCTGAGATCAAAGAATCTTGGTTCTCCGATCCGTTCATTGGAAAAACCATCTACGACGAATCAGGTAAGCTCGTTTCCGTAAATGTGGTAAAAGGGTCGGCCGATCCGGACAACCCTCACGCCGTTGATGGAATTACAGGTGGTACGATCACCAGTAATGGTGTAGATGAAATGCTGGAACGAACCTTCGGCGTTTACGACTCCTACTTTAAAAACAACTCTCAAATCAGCCAAAAGCAATGAGTACTGAGACAGCCGCAGCGGCAAATACTCAAGAAGTTGTAAAAGAAGCAGTGCCTAGAGAACCGCTCTTTTCCGCTAAAAATAAAAGACTTTTTTTACAGACCCGTTAAACGACGATAACCCCATCACCGTCCAAGTATTGGGGATTTGTTCAGCACTCGCCATTACCGTGCAGGTTCAGCAAGCTGTAGTGATGTGTGTGTCTGTGCTATTCGTAATGCTCTTCGGAAATATGATCATCTCATTGATGAGAAATGTAATTCCTTCTCGAATCCGAATTATCGTTCAACTCGTAGTGGTTGCATCTTTGGTAATCTTGGTTGATCAGATCCTTAAAGCATTCTTGCCGGATATCGCAGAGAAGCTATCCGTATTTATCGGATTGATCATTACCAACTGCATCATCATGGGGCGATTTGAAGCCTTTGCCATGGGTAACAAAATTTGGCCATCTGCGCTAGATGGTATCGGAAACGCAATAGGTTATGCTTGGATTTTGGTTGCAGTAGCCGTTGTTCGAGAAATCTTCGGATCGGGAGCTATCAGTTTCCCTGGTATCGGACAGATCAAATTTCTTCCCCAAAGCTTTTTCGATGCAGGCTATATGAATAACAACTTGATGATTTTGCCTCCTATGGCTTTGATCACCGTGGGTATCATCATCTGGATTCAGCGTTCGAAGAATCAAAAACTCATTGAAGCAAACTAGGTCATGGAAGCAGTAAATATTTTCGTCAAGTCGATCTTTATCGACAACATGATTTTCGCATACTTCTTGGGTATGTGTTCATACTTGGCAGTATCCAAAACGGTTAAAACCGCAGTAGGTCTTGGAGCTGCAGTAATCTTCGTTCTCGGAATTACAGTTCCAATCAACTACTTATTGGAGAATTTCGTTCTCAAAGAGGGAGCGCTTACATGGGTAGATGCTTCTTTTGCTACGGTTGATTTGAGCTTCTTGAGCTTTATCATGTTCATCGCGGTAATTGCTTCTATGGTGCAGCTCGTTGAGATGATCGTAGAGAAATTCGCTCCTGCATTGTACGGGGCGCTTGGTATCTTCTTGCCACTTATCGCGGTAAACTGTTCCATTCTTGGAGGTGCACTCTTCATGCAAGAACGTCAATACACAAACATTGGCGACGCTACGGTGTTTGGTTTAGGTAGTGGAGTTGGTTGGTTCTTGGCTATAGTAGCCATCGCTGCCATTCGTGAGAAGATTCGTTATTCGAACGTACCTGCGCCGCTTAGAGGACTCGGAATTACTTTTATCATTACAGGTCTCATGGGTCTAGGATTTATGGCCTTCATGGGAATAGAATTATAAACAGATAGAAAACAAGGAAGATGAGTGTAACTATCATAGCAACAATTGCAGTATTTTTAGTGGTTATTTTGCTGTTGGTGAGTGTTTTGCTTTTTGCAAAGTCTAAACTGTCACCTTCGGGATTGGTGAAGATTGAGATCAATGGAGAGAAAACCATTGAAGTGGAAGCGGGAAATACCTTGCTTTCTACGTTGGGTGAGGCGAAGATTTTTCTTCCTTCAGCTTGCGGTGGAGGTGGAACTTGCGCTATGTGCAAGTGTCAAGTGAATGACGGTGGTGGCGAAATTCTGCCTACAGAAGCGCCTTATTTCTCTCGAAAAGAAATTGCCGAGCAATGGAGACTAGGTTGCCAAGTGAAAGTGAAAGGCGACATGAAAATTCACGTTCCTGAAGAGATTTTCGGAATCAAGAAATGGGAATGCGAAGTGGTTTCAAATTACAACGTTGCTTCTTTCATCAAAGAATTCGTGGTTCGTTTGCCGGAAGGCGAAAATCTCGACTTCGAGGCGGGTGGATATATCCAAGTGGATGTTCCTCCATGCGAGGTTGAATTCAAGGATATGGACATTACCTCTCACCCTGAGTTGGGTCGTGACCCGATGGACTTTAAAGGTGAGTGGGATAAGTTCGGACTGTGGGATTTGAAGATGAAGAATCCTGAAACCATCTTCCGAGCTTACTCTATGGCCAACCACCCTGCAGAGGGAAATATCGTGATGTTGAACATTCGGATTGCCACTCCACCATGGGATAGAGAGAAAAACAAGTGGATGGATGTAAATCCCGGTATTTGTTCTTCTTACGTCTTTGGCTGCAAGCCTGGTGATAAAGTGACGATCTCAGGACCTTACGGTGAATTCTTTATCAAGGAAACCGGGTCAGAGATGCTTTACATCGGTGGTGGTGCCGGTATGGCGCCAATGCGTTCACACCTCTTCCACCTATTCCACACGTTGAAGACGGATAGAAAAGTGTCGTATTGGTACGGAGGACGTTCAAAGCGTGAGCTTTTCTACTTGGATCATTTCAGAGAGATTGAGAAGCAATTCCCGAACTTCACATTCAATGTGGTACTCTCAGAGCCACTTCCTGAAGATAACTGGAAAGAGAAGAAGAGTTTGGATGACGAAGGGGATGGATTTACCGGGTTTGTGCACCAAGCGGTGATTGATCAATACCTTTCGCATCACGATGCTCCTGAGGATATTGAATTCTATTTCTGTGGTCCTCCATTGATGAATGCTGCCGTTCTTAAAATGGTAGACGATTGGGGTGTACCACCTGGAGAATGTAGCCTTCGATGATTTCGGAGGATAATTCGAAAAGGACCGATTGAAAATACTAAACCCCGCCATTGGCGGGGTTTTTCTTTCTGCATCGGAGGTTATGGTTATTTGTCTTTTTCAGATCATGTTTGATTAGAGAAGACTGTCTTAGTCCCTGTTATGCGCTTTCTGTAAGGCTTTGTTCAATGCTTCAGGATCGGTAGAACCAATGAAATAATTGTTTCCGTCACAAGTCGTTATGGATACGCCATTTCGCCCCGTGAGGGTAAATCTTTTCTCAAACCAAGAATTGAAGTTCTTCGTGGTTTTGATCGTAAAAGGCTCTGTTTCTTCAATTCGGTATGAGGCAACGTCTGTGTGTGGAATCTTCACTTTTGACCTGTAGAATGGAGATAGTTTGACATCAATACCTTTTGAGGTGACCTTGGTTTTGAGCTTAACCCTTGTGATAATGAAAATGATCGTCGCTACCATGAGTGCTGCCAAACTGACCCATGAAAGACTGACCCAACCGTCAAAGTCCTTCACCTTTTCAAAGAACCCCAACACGGATAGAAGGAATATTAGAGCGATTGCTCCGATCCAATAATTCTTTCCTTTAATATCGACGGTTTCTTTGAAATACTTTTTTGACATAACTCTGAGATAATATTAACTTAACATAAAGATAACATTACGAATTGAATTAGCAAAGGTTCCATAGAG
Organism: uncultured Cryomorphaceae bacterium; assembly: GCA_942492545.1. Lineage (GTDB taxonomy): Bacteria > Bacteroidota > Bacteroidia > Flavobacteriales_D > Cryomorphaceae > JAKVAV01. The sequence continues at coordinate 97,638 of CALOFA010000004.1, forward strand.
ACGGCAGGCGACTGATGGAAAGATTCAGCAAGTGCCCCGACTATTTGTAGGTGCAGATACGAATCATTATTATACGTCAGTTTTACTCAATGATGATTCTATGAGAGGAAACGAAATTCTAGAAATGGATGCGCAGAATGAATAAGCCGCTTTTTAGTTCACTCAAGTCTATCCTTGAAGGAGTTTGTATGTCGTTCGTTTTAGAAAGTACGAGCCTTCCCTGTTGGTCTATTACCTCAATGACAAAGAATTCATTTAGCCCTTCAATCTCAATGAATCCATTTGAGGGGTTGGGATAAATTGAGATTTTCCTTTCAGGATTTTCTACAGAAAGCAAAGAGCAGTTCAGCTCTCCTTCTTCATGGTCAAAGATTACTTCATTTCCTACTTTAACACACTCTTGGTAGGTAAAGTATCCTGAAACGTTCGGAGTAATTTCCATAAGAGGCCTCGATCACTTCCTATTCCCTCAATCCATCGCCCTCACTGAAGTGAATTACTCTGCGCGAAATTCCATTGAATTCTTCATAAGTGGACCATCTTCTACGAGCAAATTACGGTTCCCATCCACCTAGACTGAAATACTTGTACTTCGTCTCCGATTTCAAGCGAGAAATCAAAGAGAAGCATTTCTTGTTCCTGGTACCAAGGAACAAAGTACACTCTAGTGGAATCTTCTCTAATAGCCCCTACATAGTCAGTCAGTGGTACTTCATTCCAAAACGTAGGCCCGGCGTAGCTATTCGCTGTAATCTTTGTCATCGAATGCCCATTTATCAGCGTATCTCCGTTAGTGTAGTAATGTCCTGTTTCTGTTACAAAGCAATTATTGTATAATTCATCACATTGGGTGAAACTACTGAACCAAATGGTGCTATCAAGGGGAAAAGGAATATAGTCTTGCGATTTTGAGCTCACAGTCAAAGCAAGAAAAATAAGAGAGAATAAGAAGTGTTTCATAGTTGATTGGTTTAACATTTAAAAGCAAACGTTTACACGTTACACTTTCAATGTAATTAGAAATCAACAGAATTTAACTGAAAGTGAAAATTCCAAATCAAGAATTATTGGAAGTTCACCAGCTAACTTTAGCCCTTAAAGATGTTTTTTCATTGGCTGTTATAAGGAGCTGGATATTATCCTTTCCGCTTCCGATTCCGCTCGTAATCGCTGAAGATCCATTCACCTAAGCCACCCAGACCCGTGTAAATTGCTTTACCGTTATTGGCTTCCGTAAATTCCTCGACGAATTGCTGCAAGTAGGGATCTTGAGCAATCATAAAGGTTGTAATCGGGATATTGATTTTACGACACTCAGAGGCAAGATTCAGACACTTATTAACGATAACCGGATCAAGTCCAAAGCTGTTTTTGTAGTAACCGTCTTTTGTCTTCAGGCAGGAAGGCTTCCCATCGGTAATCATGAAAATCTGCTTGTTGTTATTTTTGCGTCGACGCAGCAAGTCCATAGCTAATTGCAGTCCCGCCACCGTGTTGGTATGGTACGGGCCTACTTTTAGATAGGGGAGGTCTTTCACGCTGATTTGCCAAGCATCGTTTCCGAAAACGATAATGTCCAGAGTGTCTTTCGGGTATCGCGTGCTGATGTATTCCGCCAAAGCCATGCTCACTTTCTTGGCAGGGGTGATTCGATCTTCTCCATAGAGAATCATGGAGTGGGAGATGTCGATCATGAGCACGGTAGAGGCTGATGCTTTCAATTCCGTTTCTCGAATCTCGAGGTCTTGCTCGTGAAGGCTGAATTCGCCTCCCGCTGATCTGATTTGTGCGTTGCGTATGCTATCGGTAAAGTCGATTTGATCGGCTCGATCTCCAAACTGAAATGGTCTGCGGTCTCCCGTAGGTTCATCTCCACTGCCCGCTTGACCCGTTCGGTGTCCGCCGGTGGTGCTCTTTTTCATCTTCCCGAAAATCTGCTCCATGGCATTCTTGCGAAGGGCTTGCTCTGTTTTTGCCGAAATGCTCGAGCCTCCGCCATTTCCTTCTCCATCGCCATCGCTACCTTGCTGAAGGTAGCCTTTGGCAAAAAGATCTTCGATGAAATCGTCGATGGTGTAATCGTCATTGGTGAGCTTGTGCTCCTTGTCCAGCTCTCTCAGCCAGTCCAGTGCCTCGTCTACATCACCGGAGGTATAGGTGATCAGTTCTAAAAAGATCTCGAGCAATCGCTCAAACGGAGAGCGCTTATCAAGTTCGGGAATGTATTCTCTGAAAAGGAATCCTTGCATGACTTAAAGGTAAGTAACCATTCGTACAACGACAGACCCGTTCACCTTGTTTTTAGCTTGAGCGAAAGAATGAATTTTTACTTTTGACACTATGCAGGCAGAAACCGATTTCGCAGAATTTATTGAGGTATGGCTCCACGAGAGTATGGGAGTGGATTTGGCAATGACTCAACTCTTTAAGATGGTCATCTTACTCGTAGTGATGGTCCTTGCAGCTATCATACTGTGGTGGGTTGGTCAGCAAATCATCAAACGTTTGCTCGAAAGAGTCATTCGTAAAACCAGTACTGACTGGGATGATGTTTTATTGGAGCAAGGAGTATTTAGGAAGTTAGGCCATATCGTTCCTGCTGCTGTGGTGAGTGAGTTGAGCCCGATTGTCTTCAGCGACTATCCGGGAGCTATACCGGCCATCGAGCAATTTACCGATGCATTCGTGATGCTCGTCATCATCCGCATTCTGGTTGCTTTCATCGGGGCCATGTCCATCTTCCTTCATCGCTCGCCGAAATTCAAAGACAAACCAATCGCCAGCTTTACCCAGCTCGCAAAAATCGTGGTTTGGTCCGTAGGAGGAATAGCACTTTTTGGAATCATCTTGGGAAAAAACCCGCTGACCATCTTCACTGCGCTTGGCGCTGTTTCGGCGGTGTTGATATTGGTATTTAAAGACACCATATTGGGTTTTATGGCGAGCATTCAGCTTACTATAAACGATATGGTCCGCATCGGCGATTGGGTTTCCGTTCCTCAATACGGCGCAGATGGTGATGTGATTGAAATCAATTTGACCACCGTCAAAGTGGCCAATTGGGATAAGACCATTTCCACTGTTCCCACCTATTCATTTGTTTCCGATAGTTTCAAAAACTGGCGGGGAATGCAAGAGAGTGGGGGACGCAGAATAAAAAGGGCGATCAACCTCAAAATTTCCAGAGTCAAGTTTTGTGATCAGGAGATGCTTGAGCGATTTTCGAAGATTGGTTTGGTCAAAGACTATATTGCCCAAAGGCAAAAGGAAATTGATCTTTATAATTCTGAAAAACTTATTGACACTAAGTCTTCTGTGGTGAACGGCCGCCGTATGACCAACATTGGAATTCTGCGGGCTTATATCCTCAACTACATCAAGCAAAATCCCAACATCAATCAGGATATGACCTGCATGGTGCGCCAATTGGAAGCGACGGAGAAAGGAGTTCCATTGGAGGTGTATTGCTTTTCGGCTATTCAGGCCTGGGTAGATTACGAGCGAATCCAATCTGATATGTTCGACCATATTTTAGCAGCCGTCAGTCAATTTGATCTGGAGGTATTCGAAAATCCCGCCGGTTCTGACTGGCACCAAATGACATTAAAACAAAACTGATATGACCAATCACGAAGTAGATTACCAAATCATAGGTGAGGAATTACAATGCGTTCAAATAGAATTGGATCCACAGGAAGCGGTGGTAGCCGAGGCTGGCTCGCTCATGTTTATGGACGACACCATCGAGATGCGAACCATATTTGGAGATGGCTCCAATCAGGATCAGGGTATTTTCAATAAGTTCCTTTCGGCAGGAAAGCGGGTCTTGACCGGTGAAAGCCTGTTTCTTACAGCTTACACCAATCTGGGCTATGGCAAGAGACACGTTACCTTTGCAGCGCCTTATCCCGGAAAAGTTGTTCCATTTGATTTGAGCCGTTATCAAGGGAAAATCATCTGTCAAAAAGAAGCTTTCCTCTGCGCTGCAAAAGGAGTTTCCGTTGGTATTGAATTCCAAAAGAGAATCGGAGTCGGGCTTTTTGGCGGTGAGGGATTCATCATGCAAAAGCTCGAAGGAGACGGGATGGCCTTTGTTCATGCAGGTGGTACCATTATCGAACGAGAACTGTCTGCCGCTGATGTGCTTCGAGTTGATACGGGTTGCTTGGTGGCATTTACCCAATCGGTCGATTACAATATCGAAATGGTGAAGGGTATTCGAAATGCCGTTTTTGGTGGAGAGGGGCTTTTCTTAGCCACGCTTCACGGGCCCGGAAAGGTTTGGATCCAAAGTATGCCCTTCAGCCGATTGGCAGATAAAATCATCAGTGCCGCACCAAAAATGGGTGGTAAGCGAAAAGGCGAAGGAAGTATTCTCGGTGGCCTCGGTGACTTGCTCGATGGGGATAACCGAATTTAGTAGCTAGTAGCTAGTATCCGGTAGCTCGGTATTTTTTATTTTTCGACTATCGACTATCGACTATCGACTATCGACTATCGACTATCGACTATCGACTATCGACTATCGACTATCGACTATCGACTATCGACTATCGACTATCGACTATCGACTATCGACTATCGACTATCGACTATCGACTATCGACTATCGACTATCGACTAGTCCATCAACTTCTCAGGCATCCCGTACTTATCAATCAAATAGATCAATGAGGTCATAGTGGCCGCTCCGAGTTCGAGTTCGCGTTGATTCACATTTTCAAAAACATCATTCTCGGTGTGGTGCACATCGAAGTAGCGCTGTGAGTCGGGAACGAAACCGATCAGTGGAGTTCCCGATTCTTTCAATGGATTGATATCGACTCCTCCGTAGCCTTTTCTGATAAAGTGAACGTTGTAAGGTTCGAAAAGGGAAACCCACTCGGCCAAGTAGTCTATTTCGGCAGAAGAGGCGTTGACGGTGAATCCTCGAGGAGTAAAGCCTCCGCGGTCGCTTTCCATTGCAGCCAGGTGTTTGTCGCCTCGTTCGCGACAGTTTTCGGCGTAAGCCCTTCCACCTTTGGCACCGTTTTCTTCGTTCATAAAGAAGACACAGCGAATCGTATGTTCCGGCTTGATCCCAGATTCTTTTAAGATTCTCAAAACTTCCAGTGATTGAATCACTCCCGCACCATCATCATGAGCTCCTTCTCCTACATCCCAGCTGTCTAAGTGACCACCAATGGTAATCACTTCATTGGGATACTTCGAACCGGTAATTTCTCCGACTACGTTGTGGGATTCCACATCGGGATGAAATTCACAATTGGCTTCCATTACAATTCGCGCCGAGCCATTTTTTTCCAAATGTTGAGACAGGGCATACGATGCGTTCGTGCTCAAAGCGAGCGAGGGAATGCTGTCGGTTTCTCCCGAATAGTACATTACACCCGTGTGAGGGAAGTCATCGGCGCGCAATCCGAGCGATCGCATCACAAACCCAATGGCTCCTTTCTCTGCTGCCACCGAAGGGCCCCTCACTCGGCCCCCTGAACATCCGCCGTAAGCATTGAAGGTATCGATCAACTTGGAGTTCATGGCTTGATTGAGAAAGACTATTTTCCCTTCCAGCGAACCTTCGGGAGCATCGCTCAAGGCTTGCATGGTTTGAAACTCGACGACTTCTGCTTCCAGTGGTCCGTCTGTTCCAACGCTAAAACCCAAGGCCAAAACCTTGAGTGGCGTTCTATCGGGTAGGAGGTAGCAGGTCTCGGCTTCGCCTCGGGTCCATTTGGGAACCATAACAGGCTCTAGCCAAACTTTATCAAAGCCGTACGATTCCATTTTAGTTTTGGACCATTCTACGGCTTTTTCTGCACCTTCGCTGCCGCTTAACCGATTTCCCACATCCTTGCATAGCTGTCGTAGGTTTTCGTATGCTTGGCCTTCGGTAAGAGCTACGTCGTAGATTCCTCTGATTTTGAGGCTATCCGTTTGCGCGAAAGCAGAGCAAGTGATAAATATGGCGAAGCCCATGGTAAACCATTTTAAAAGATGGCTCGGGCCGGAACAAAGATCGATGGGTGAAGTTTTATTCATGGAATGCGAATTAACCTAATTTTGTCCGAATATTAACTGAAGAAATGAGATACAACCTCAGCGAAATAACCGAACTGATCAGAAACAGGAGAACCATCTATCCTGAACAATATACTGAACGTGTAGTTCAACGCGATATGCTTGAGACCATTCTCACCAATGGGCTTTGGGCACCAACCCACGGGAAGACACAACCTTGGAGATTTTTTTTTTTTTTTTTTTTAAAGTGTACACGGGAGAAGGACGGAAAAGCTTGTCTGAAAAGGTGCTGAATCTTTACAAAACTCTCACTCCTGCGGAAGATTTTAAAGAGATCAAGTATCAAAGAATCGAATCCAGGATCGAGCGAACCTCGGCATTGGTGCTCCTCTCTATGAAGCGCACCCCTGAAACGAAAATCCCTGAATTGGAGGAAATCGAAGCGGTGAGCTGTGCTGCCCAAAATATTATGTTAACGGCCGCGGCTTATGGTTTGGGAGCTTTTTGGTCTTCGCCACAATTTCTATACACCCAAGAGGCCAATGCTTCTTTTGGGATGCAAAAAGAAGACAAGATTCTTGGTCTGTTTTATTTCGGCTACCCTTCCGGTGATTGGCCGAAGAGCCACAGAAAACCATTGGAGTTTGTAACGGAGTGGATTGATGGCTAAGAAGCCCGTCAAATACGCCAATTTTGAGCCTCATCATAAGCAGAGGAGTTTTACCGTATTCTACTTTTACGCCAAGGACCATGCGGATTACTTTGAAGCGCTTTTGCTTGAAAATGAGATACCTTTTGAAAGAGGAAGTGGTCAGGATATGGTGAGAAGGCACCTGATCGGAGTGCATCGTTCGTATCAGGAAAAAGCGGAAATGTTGAATGATGAGGTGGGAAACTATTACCGTAAACCATTTCTAGGCACCAAAGGCTTTCGCAATTTTGTTTTGATCTTCACGTTAGTGGCCATAACATTTGCCCTTATCGGCTATTTTTTACGACATAAGGGGTAACTGTTTATCGAATTTGACAGTATATAAAGCGGAATCCAATCCCTGCAAGGAATGAAATTATCCCCTTTAATCCTTCTGGCACTCTTGGTGTCATTTTCTTCTTTTGGTGAAGGCGATCCCGTAAGACGGGATACTGCTTCGGCTATGGTCGTTTACGATGCTGAAGTAAAATTTGTCCCCAGGGCTGATTACTCAGCTGCTCACTATGAAAATGTCATTGATTCATTGGTTTTGCTGGACACCGTTCCTGTATCGCTCATTAAGCAATTAAGCATTTACAAAACGCTTTCTGAGAAAGAACCCACAGATCTTCCTGCCATTATTGACAGTATCTTCGAGTCGAATGAAGTCAATCAATCAGCATTGAATGCGGTCAATATTTACATGGCTGCAGTTGACAGGGCCGTTGAGAAACTTTCGGGATTTGAATTGTACATCCCTGTTGACGATAGCCCGTATCCGGCAAATGCATTCTATGAAGACTGGAATACTCAGGTGCCCAACCCATTTAGAAATAAACTCACCGGTTTTGATTCGACCTTGACCCTTTTACTGGTAGACAGTCTTTCAAATTGCGGCTTTCAAACTCCTTTTGATGGAGTCGTGACCAGTCATTTTGGCTGGAGATACGGGAGAAACCACAACGGTATTGACATTGATCTGGAAGTTTGGGATCCCGTTCACTCAGCGTTTCCGGGAGTAGTGCGAGTCGCTCGTTACTACAAGGGTTTCGGAAGGGTAGTCGTGGTAAGGCATTACAACGGTCTCGAAACTCTTTTACGCCCATCTTCATCGATTTAAAGTGAAACCAGGTGATATAGTGGAAGCGGGAGATGTGGTAGGTCTGGGCGGTAGCTCAGGAAACTCTACCGGTTCGCACCTTCATTTTGAGGTTCGTTTTCAAGGTGTCCCTATCAAGCCTTCGCAAATCATTAATTTCAAAACAAACAAGCTGCGAAGCAACGTAATTCAGCTCAGTAGATCAGGTGCTTTCCTGGCTGCCGTTCCTGAAACGAACGAGTATCAAGTAAAAAAAGGTGATTACCTTTATCGAGTTGCTCGCCTTTTCGGGTTATCTGTTGAAGAGCTCTGTGCTATGAACGGGTTGAAAAGTACCGAATCACTTAAGGTGGGCCAAAAGTTGATAGTTGGCACTTAATGCGGATTCGAGTAGGTCTAATTTTATTTCTTCTTTCAGTTCTTTCTTTGTCCCTTCAAGCTCAGAAGGTGCCACCCAAGCTTAGTTTTGGTGTGGAGATTCGTTCATTGCAAAATTTCGGAGTATTAAATTTAGATAGTGTCGTTTTGGTCGATGCCGATAATCAATTCCGAAGCGTTTATGAATTTGCAGGAGGCTTTGGCTTTGGCGGTGTCGTAAGGGTTAAGCTTACCGACATCTGGAATATTGAAACGGGAATTAACTATACTCGTCAGAGATATGAGCTCAATTTTCGCGACCTCGCTACAGGAGAAACGGATCAGTCTCTTCTAAACATCATTTCTTATGAGATTCCTCTGAAGGGACTCGTTTATATCCGGCTGGGCGAAAAACTCTTTGCCAATGTGGCATTGGGAGTATCAGCCAACTTCATTGCCAGTAATGTTGAGGCATTTGGTTTGGGAAACACGTATTCTTTTGGAGGTTTGAGCAATAGGGTTTTGAATGGCGCATTACTCGGCGGGGTTGGAGCAGAGTTTCGGACCGATGAAGACGGTTACTTCTACTTGGGCGGATCTTTTCATCAACCTTTTGACGATATCATGACAGCCCAAGTGAACTACCAAAGAGACGGAATTCCTCCCGGATATGCGGCCAGAGGAGTTATGGAAGGAGCATACTTCGCAATCGACTTTCGGTACTTCTTTCCAACAAAGGAAGATAAGCGGCCAAAGGTTAGGGTGGTCAAGCCCGATTGGAAAAACATGTAATGAAAAAGCCATCGCGCAGGGCACGATGGCTTTTTTAGTGATTGCAAATCAAATTATTTCGTCGCAGAAAGAACAAATGTCAATCCAACTTCATCGTAGATAGTCTTATCGCCAAGGTCTTCGAAGAAAGAACCTGATCCGTAACGAATATCGTATTTCGCACGATCGAATTCAGCACTGCCGTTCGATACCAATCCTGATCCTTTCATAGCGATCAATCCTTCGAACTCGATTTCATGACTGATTCCTTTCAAAGTCAAAGTTCCTTTGATTTTGTAATTCGGCTCTCTGTCTTTTGCTCCTTCGATTGGTGTAAATGACGTAGCTACGAATTTACCCATAGGATGTGCTTCTACTCCAAAAAAGTCAGCTGATTTCAAGTGTCCGACCAATTTCTGATTTGTTCCCTCATCTTTAAGGTCAGTACAAACGATTGAATTCATATCAATGTCGAATGTTGCTGCTACAGGCATTCCGTTTTCTACGGTTACGGTTCCACTTTTGATTGCCAAAGTCCCTGTGTGCTCACCTGTTACTTTTTTTCCTGTCCAGAAAATGGTACTCTTCTCGGTGTTAACCGTATAGGTTTCTTTCTCTCCTGATCCGGCAATTGCTGCTACGCTAAGAAGTGCTGCTGCTAAAAATGTTACTGTTTTTTTCATGTTTTTAGTGTTGATTTATTCTATTGATCTGAGTTTATCGAGGAGTTCATTCAATTGTTCCGCCTCTTTTGTTGATAATGCTTTTTTATGATTTTCGTGTAGTACGCTCATTTCTATGGTAGCTTCGTCTAGCACCTGAAGTCCTTTTTTATTGATGATCACATCTACTTTTCTTCTGTCTGCTTTGCATACTTTTCTGTCTACCAGCCCTTTTTTTCTCAGGGTTTCCACAATTCTTGAAGCGTTAGAGCTTTTGTCGATCATTCGCTCGATTAAAAGATTTACCGATGCAGCCTCAGGGTATTGACCTCTCAAAATTCTCAACAAGTTGTACTGAGGTAGGGTGATGTCGTATTTACGAAAGAGCTTTCCCTCTTCGTATTCCAACCAGCGAGACGTGTATATGATATTCACCACAAGCTTTTCAAATTCTGATTTGAATTTTTTTTGCTGTATAGCTTCTTCAATTTTCATGATGCAAATATATGTAGGTACATTAAAATACACAACATTAATGTGAAAATTTCTGAAATGAGTCGGCTGACCGACACCAATAGCTACATTTGCCAACTGTGAGTCCCGCGAAAACATACGATCAAATCTCGAAAGAGTACTCTGTAAAGATTGCCGACTTGAAGAAGCGTATAGCTTTGTATGGCTGGAGTAGACTCTTTTTATTCATCCTCGCTGTAGCAGGTATTTGGTACTTCAGCGATCAGCTCAACATCGCCCTTGGAATAGGAGTGGTAGGTTTTGCAATTTTTCTGATTGTAGTCAGGCGCCATGTTGATTTCAAAGCTGCACGGGATAAAGCTGTTCGGATCAAGAACTACGCGGAGTTTGAGATTTCCTTTTTAAACAGAAAGACTAAAGGATACGAGAACGGGAGCGAATTCATTGATCCTAGCCATCCGTACACCTCGGATCTCGATATTTTCGGAGCCTCTTCTATTTTTGAATACCTCAACCGAACCAAGTCATCACGAGCAAAGGGAATACTCGCAAACCTTTTGAAGAGAAGTGAAACAGACCCTGACGCCATTCTTGAGCAGAGAGAACTCATCAAAGAGTTTGGCGATAAGCCCGAATTTATTTTTAACTATTTGGCGGGCGCCGAAAGGGCAGAAGAGGAAAGGTTATCGGGAACAAGCTTGCCGTCTCCAAGGCCCATTAAGCCTTATCCGAAATGGGCAGTCGCTATGCTTACGATTGTCCTACCCATCATCATGCTTTCCTTAACGGTGATTTACATTCTTGGTATAATCGAGTGGTCAATCTATTTCCAAACCGTCATTTTATCTGCGATTCCCGTCATGATTTTTCTGAAAAGAAACATGACTGACTTTAAAGCTTACGAGGAGCGTTTGAAAACTGCTGCAGCCTACAGCGATTCATTGGCTTTGTTGAGAGGTCATGGTGCAAAATCAGAGTCGCTGAAAAGACTCTTTGAAGAAGCCGAATTGGCCAAGAGCGAAGGAGCCCTCGAGTCGCTCAAAAAGATCAATGGAGCCATTGATAGCAGAAACAATATTTTTGTCGGGATCGTTTTAAACCTTTTGCTTCTTTGGGATTTCCAATGCCATAGACGCTTGGCGAATTGGGATAGTGAATGGTCAGAACGTTTCGACGGATGGATCGGTTTGGCCCATCAAATGGAAGCGCTTTTTTCATTTTCCATCTACACTCACAATCATCCCGATTTCAACTATCCTGAGCTAACCAAAGACGAAGAGTTTGTCCTGAAAGAAGCCAATCATATTCTTCTCCATAATGATGGTGTTCCAAACGACTTTCTGATTTCTGGCGAGCGTAAATTCATTATCGTCACGGGGGCCAACATGGCTGGGAAGAGTACTTACTTGCGCACTGTGGGAACCAATTTGCTTTTGGCCATGAACGGACTTCCCGTCCCCGCTGAGCTCATGCGCTTCCGGCCTACACAGATTTTTACCAGCATGGTCACTGCCGATAATTTGGGAGAAGGTGAATCCTACTTTTTCAGTGAGCTTAAACGCTTGAAGGAACTCACCACTTTTCTGGAAGAAGGAAAGTCTCTGTTCGTGATTTTGGATGAAATCTTGAAGGGAACCAATTCAGTGGACAAAGCCGAAGGGTCCCGACTTTTCATGGAAAAATTACTGGATTTGCCCGCTCGAGGATTGATTGCTACACACGATCTTTCTCTTTGTGAGATGCAGAATGATCACCCTACAGCCATCAAGAACTATTCCTTTGAAGTAGAATTCAGGAACGACGATTTGCACTTCGACTACAAGCTTCGCGAAGGAGTTTGTCAGAATATGAACGCTCGCTTTCTTTTAGAACGAATGGGTTTGACCAAGACTACTGCACCAGCAAGGGAGTAGCAGTTCTACCGAATGCACCTTCTGCGACCACCGTGTAAACGCCCGGAGCCAAGTCATTCACAAAAACGGATAGCCTGCGGTCACCCGTAATTTCACCTGAATGAATCTGTTTAACGACTTTCCGGTGATATCTGTCATGTAAACCTTTACATCTAATGTTCGCCGGGCATTGATCGGAATACTCACCAAATCCTGTCGCAGGATTGGGGTAGACATTCGCTAATCTGATCAGATCTTGAGTATTCACAGAGGTAACCGTTCCCAAGACCTCAAAACTCCAGAAACCATCGGGAGCGACAATTGGTCTCACTTGGGTTTTTCCATTTTCCGCTACAGCGGAGATATAATACTCAATGACAGATCCCACTGACTGTGCAGGTATGTTGGCCAACCATTCCACTCCTTCTCCCGGAGTCATTTCTACCGCGCTGAACTCATCGTCGCCACTGAGTCTCCAGTGCAAAGTGGAAGAGGCAATTCCCGAGCGGTGCTCTACCGTGGCCATAACCTCGTATGGATTTGCAGCGTCTTCGGTATCGGCTAGCGAATTGTGTACGATAAGCATTGGATCATTCACACCGACGCTGTGGGTAATGCAATGTATGGCGCCCGCCAAGGCAATGATTTGAGAGCCCTGATCGTCGCAATCGATCGGCACCAAAGTATATCCCGGAAGCTGTTCCTCGTAAATTCTCGCTGCCGTAGTGTCGTACTCTTCACGGTACGAAGGATAGATGAAAGTCTTGTTGACAAACACTCCGTTGGTGTATGTTCTGTAGTATCCGGCCGGATTATCATCGGGCCATAGGCCACTCTCAGAATCGGGCATCGGAATTCGCACTACTTCATATTCTTCACCAAAGTAATTCAAGAAGTTATTGACCACGTAATCGATGTTCGCATTGATCTGAGGCCCATCGGCTATTCCGTCGGGGTAAAATCCTACCAGCAGCGTTTTTTCATCTAGCAATTTCATATGCATGTCGATGTGATTGATGATGTCATACGGGAGTGCCGTCATCTTCACATAGCGGTTTATACCTTGAAAACTACCCAGGATATTATCTATTTCTTCTTCGTCTTTAGCTGTTACATTATAAGGGTTCCCGGCTTCGTTTTCCTCCAGAATGAGTTCACTTGCAAAGGCCGTTCCTTGTCCGTCTGACATGAAGTTTCCACCTGTATTCACCAAGTCGTTCGGAGCTGAAGTAGTCGTGTAGACGTCGAGGCCCAATACGTCGGCCAGTACATCAGGTAAAACGTCATCATCGGGGCGCGGACGGTTGTAAATCCAGTCGACCAAGGTCAATGTGTCGACACGATTGCCATAAACGGTATTGGCGCCATAATCACGTATCCAGATGGAGTTTGATTCGGCATCGACGATCTGCACGTTGTCCATACTTTCCAACGGACCTCCTGCCGCACTTCCCATCAGGTAGTTCTCGGTAGAACCAGGGTTTTCGCTAAAAATGATCACTTTGGTTTCTAGCATCGCAGCTCTGGTGATTTGCTTCAGAATGCTTGGGAAACTTCTCCAAGTGATGGTCAGCGCCTGAATCTCTTCCCATTCTGCCATAGTCCTCAGATTGTCAAATGGGGGAGGAGTTTCGATTCCTTTTGCTTGGGAAAAGCTGTAAGTCCCCATCTTGGCCTTCTCAGCTTCGGTCATAAACCGCGGTAGAATTTCTTCTGATTCTTGGGCTGTCGCAAAAAGGCTTAAAGCCAAAATACTAAGAGAGGTAAAGATTCTTTTTTCATGCGAGCAAGTTAAAAAGAAAGGCCCGAAATTTCTTTCGAGCCTTTACAATAGGATAGGAATCTTAAGCTAGTTCAGTGCGAAGTTGATGGGCATTACATATTGTACTTTTACCTTTTTTCCTCCTTGCTCGCCTGGAATCCAAGCGGGCATTTTAGAAATGGTACTGATTGCCGCAGTGTGCAGCAACGCACTTTCAACCGAAGCTTTATGAAGCACTTCGGGCTTGGTTACGTTCCCTTCTTCGTCAATGATGAATTTTACGAAAACCTTTCCGTGTTCATTTGCCGACTTAGCCGCTTCCGGGTAAATGGTATTTTCGCCCATAAATCGCATCAGTTCGTCCATTCCCCCTTTGAACTCGGGCATCTTTTCAACCACCTCGTAGACACCTTCGGGTGTGTTTTGATCGAACTTTTTGATTGTTTTCGATTCTGTCGGGATTGCTTCTTCCGAAGAATCTTTTTCTGTACAGCTGTGTAATAGCAGAGCCACTGCTAAAACGGGGATCGTTAATAGATACTTCATTTTGCCTGTTTGTTTTGTTTGATTTATCATTTGTATTCTGGATTTGAGAAGTGATTTTTTTGAGAATTTATGCCCGAGAAGATTTACGCAAATTCCACCCATTGACTCACCAATACATGGGGAGTAGGTAATGGTGTTTGAAAATCTCTCACACAACCTCGTTCAAAAAGGAACTCATGGTCTTCCTCCAGAAAGCAAATTCGAGGTAATAAACCGCGGGATTGAACCAGCCGAAAATTTTCACCGACTGGATTACTAGTTTGTCAATGGAGTGTTTCTCCTCTACATGAACCTTTTCGTGTTCAAGAATCCACTCCTTGTTTTCCGCAGGAATTTCTTTTCCAAAGGCAACGAGATTAAAAAAGCTCCAAGCTTCTGCAGAATCAGTCTCAACCAGGCGCAGCGCGGCCTCAGTGCTGAGCGAATTCCCGTCGTAAAAAGAAAGGCGCCCAAGAACCGTTTGATGAAGATTAGCGACCCCACCACTACTCCGAGAGCATAGATTGTTACCATTACTTGTTGGAAAGAGAAACTCAAAACCGTCGGGGAGTCTGCCAGTGCATTTGGCGAGAGAGTAATTGCCTCTAATCTTATGGTTGGTAAAATACCTGAAACAGACTCCATATAACTGATGCTCGGAATGGTCCAGGCGAGTAAGATGGAGTCAAAAACCACTCTGTTGGCTAGGTAGTTTTTGCTCTTTTTCGCAAAGCAGAAGTAGTAAAAGATGGCAGAAGAGAGATAGGTACAAGTTCGCCTCCAGTGCATATAGCAGGGCGTTGGTCATTTCTGTGGTTTTAGCGTCTTCGATCATTTTCAAGATTTCATCCAGGTCGGATGTGTCCATGTTTTTGTCCTTGATAGAACCAGGAGATCAAGTTCTTGGCCGAGCCCCCCGAAGTAGCCTTCAATCACTACCTAGGCGGTAAGGCGAGGTACTCCTCCTTGCTGATGGCGAGGATGTATTTATCATGTGAGCTTCCGAAAGCTTCATGGACTAGGAAATCTTGCGTACTCTCCAAAAAATTCTGACAATGGTCGAAACGAGTATTATAAGCAGGTTTTGGATCGGGATAGCATCCAATGATTTCATAGCGAACGAAGCCACCATTCATTTCCCATAAGTATTGCATGACCTGCTCTTCAGCCTGGTTAATGTTCAGGCTTCAAATGTAACTAAAAACATAGTTTAATAACTAAGTATTTAGTTATTAAATGAAAACAAATCTTAGAGCGAACTTGCTAACTACTTCGTTTAAAGCATCTTTAGGGATGCGGTGATCGCCAATGTATTCATGCCATTTGGCCTCAACTTTCAATTCGGCCAGGTGATTTTTGGTTCTTTGGATGTGCTCCTCGCTGAGGAAAGGGTCCTTATTTCCAATGACACAGTGCACATCAAGGTTTTCCAGAGCGGTGGTAGCTTTCTCGGGTTTTACGTCATGCGGAAAGGAGCCCGCCCAAAGAATGGCCCGATTAAAATGGTAAGATTTCCCAAGAGCTAACCACCGCATGGCAGTAGCTACTCCTTGGGAGAATCCGAGTAGAATTACTTCTGTATTTGATGAAATCTGCTGAGTTTCGTAGAGTTGATCGAGGTACTTCACGTAATCATCGATATCATCGAGCCTTTCTTTCTTCGTCATCCAAGAAGCTCCGACCCGTCCTAAGAAAAACCCTTCGGAGTAAAACCGATGAAATCCTTCGGGGACCATGACAAAAATTCTCAATGGGATCCAGATGCTCGAAGCTTCGAATGAAATATTCGGCCAATTGACCATATCCGTGAAGGACAGAACCAAACCCGCTGGCTTTGGTTATATCAGTGCCATGGACGAAATAGCGAGCCGTTTTTTCAACTTTGATTTTTCTTTTTCGCTCCATAGGCCAAATGTAAAGCAGTGGCAAAAGATTTTGGAGACCGCATTCTCAAGAACTCTTCGGAGAAAAACAGGATTCTTCATTAGAAGAAATGCCTCCCATTAAAGAGAAACTTACGCGAAGCGATAAATTTCTCTATGAATTTCAGGAATGGAAAGACTCCAATCGGAGTGCTGCGGTTTTTTCCCGACTGGCAAGTTTGCATGAAGATGTTTTACATCGTCAGGAAACAGATCTCCCATGCATAAGGACTCCACAGGCCAATGGATTCTTCTTTGACGACCGCACAGGTGTTGAGGCAGACGAATTCAGTTTTATTCTCGATTATTTCAAAGACAGGGCTTTGGAGGAAGGTTATACCGTCTATTCAAGTGAGAAGCGATACCGGGAAAAATCTGATTCTGTGCAAGAAATGGAGCGCCATTACCTCAAGCCGTCTCTGGACTCATCCTTGGAATTGCCTATTGATCAGCGCTACGGAAACATTCTCTTGGAGTACGTGGCCTACAACAATAAACCCGCGTATTTGAGAAAGTGATGGTTAGCCATCCTCTGATAGGAATTATACATAAGCTTTTGACTTTCGGCAGTTGGCCGAAAAACTTTTTCAGTTAGGAGCTAACTCTGGTCGATCACTGACTGTAATGTCTGTACTGATCGATGATTTTTTTGACGTAAGTCACCGGCTCTTCACCTCGGCAATAGCCGTGCTTCACCACATCTGATGTGTAGTACTCTTTCTGGCTTTTGAGCTTGATGCATTCGGCCACGTTATTTTCCCAAATCATAGGATCATAGCCCAATTCGGCGGCCAGGTTTGCTGCGTCCAGCACATGACCCAAGCCTGCATTGTAAGAGGCCAGAGTGAAGTGAATTCTGTTTTCAGGATCGGGAATTCTATCCTGCCAAAAGCTTTCCAATCTGCTTAAATGGAGGATAGCTCCGCGGATGTGCTCTCTGGGCGCCGATGAACTATCCACTCCATACATTTTGGCTGTAGCCGGCATAAACTGCATTAACCCGAATGCTCCTGCCCATGATCGGGCATCTTCATTGAATTTACTCTCTTGGTACATCTGCGCTGCCAATAGTCTCCAATCCCAGTCGATTATGTCTGAGTACTCGCGGAGCAGTTCGTCGTAATTGCTGATTCGATTTCCATTCAGCGAAGAAAATTCTCCGTTGTATTCCTCCCATTTTTCCTTGGGAGCTTTGAAGTATTTCTTGTAGATGTATGCATGAACTGAGTTTAATCGATCATTCTCAAACCAGTCATTTACAGCTTCCAGCAGATTGGGGTTAGTCTTGCGAACGGCCCATCCGATTTGACGTGGAAAACTGAGTTGGACAGACACATCTATATTGTTGTAATAGGTTGCATTTAGGCTGGCCAGATTATCGTCAGCTACGGTATAGTCGATTTCTCCATCGGCTACCTTTTGAATGAGTTTCTCAGGATCTATATATCCCGGAGCTTTTATGATTTCGAAGGAAATTCCCGACTCTTTCTGCAAGTTTATAAGCCGCTCATAAGAAGGAGAGCTGTGGTTCACGTATATGGTCTTACCACTTAAATCCAATGGTCTGAGAAGTAGTTTTTTACTGATCTCACGTTGGGACATTTTTTCATGGCCCTCCAGGAAGCCTTTTGTACCAAAACCAGTTTGGTGAAATTTTATAGTTCACTAAATGAAGCTTTCTCCTGTCGATCGATCGTAATGGCAAGGTTGCAAGCTATTACATCTCCCTCACCTTTGTTGAGCATGTCAAACATGGTGTGTACATCGGGAACTGAGTTGCATCTCCAATTCTACACCTATACTTTTTGCAAATCGCTGAAGGAGTTCGTACTCGAAGCCCTAGCGTGTCCGCGATACACGAAGTACGATGTAGATGAGTTGAGGGTAAGGACTATAAACTCCTCTAGCCTTTATTTCTTCAAGGTCAGGTCCAATTGTCTCTTCGGGTTCTTCGATAGAAGCTGTTTCGACTTTTGGCGGTGAATCGTCTTTCGCAGCCTGTGCGGGGCTAGAGCTATAAGAGAAATCACCATCCATGCGATATGGCTGCGATGCTTGTGCATGCGTTCTGATTCTGACAGTTAGATTCCCGAATCAAGCAAGGATACGACAGGAGTCATTTAGCAGAAGTTTCAAGAAATCAATTCTTCCAGCTTTTTCTTCTGTTGCAGAGATCAGGTCAGGAAAGAAAGCCTTAAAGTCGTTTGAAACTCGCAACGCTGTGCTTATGACAGGCAATGACTCTTCCATATTAGAAGGAAAGCCGGCTTTGCGCGATAGTCATGTAAGCGCGCGTCAATTCCTTCTTGAGTAGCATAGTGCCGAGCCAATCCTGCATCTGCATGTAGTGAAAGGTTCTGAGCAGCTCTTTCATTAAAAACGGAGTGGTAAGCTCTAAGGTGACGTAGATGAAACGAGTATACTCATTCAAACTCTCTTGATGGTAGTCTGTCCAATTGATAGCAAAAAAATGATCAAATACATCTTGTACCACTCCCGCATACTTTCCGAAATGAGGAATTTTAACCGTTCTCTCGACTTGTAAGCGTGATTTCATGACTGTCCGTTGTAAGGTGTCAATGAATGCGGTGTAAAGCTATTCCTCTTTGAATAGCTGCATGTGTAGTTCCTTCGTGCTTTTCCCTTCACAGTGTCGGCTATGAAGTTTCCCACCATGATCGGTTCGATTTCGAAAGATAGAAATTGATGAGCCAGAAAGTTCATGGGCCATGGCAAAGGTAAGCTGGATCAGATCGAGCAGAGAAAGAAATCGGAGAATTTCTACTCGCTATCTTCCTTGCACCATGAGCGACGAAAAAGCACTCTATTGGCTCTCACAGGTGGCCGGCTGGTTCGGCTACATCCTGCCGATCCTCTTACGAATTTGGTGGGGGGAAATGTCGATGTAGGAATTGTCAAAGTTTTGATTGTCAATTTTATTTTAGGTGTGGGTCTCTCACATTTCTTGAGGTATGTGATCGTTAAGAGTGGTTGCTTAAGACGAAAATCTACCGTTGCTTCCGCGATTGATTGTGCTATCGATTGCTACAGGTATTCTGGCCGCCTTGATCTACGGTCTCATTTCTGATCTTTTCTTTGCGGCGATGTGGACCTTATTCTGGTGATGCACCTTAGAATTATCTTTATTGAACTGATAATTCCATTTGTTACCATTTTCTCTTTTGGAATATTCTCTATTTCGCTGCCATCTACTCGAAAATTACGAGAGTGGAAAGTAAAAGAACATACGTCAACAGCTTCTACGAACGAGGTGGAGTTGAATAACCTTCGCTCGCAGATGAATCCGCATATCACTTCCAGCGCGCTGAATAGCATCCGAGCGTTGGTAGATGAAAATCCAGATCGTGGCCAAGAAGAGTATAACGCAAATGAGCCATATCTTCAGGAGCAGTTTAGCATCCCGAAAGAAGAAGTTTGTGAGCATAGGCGAAGAGATGAAAGTGGTGAAGTATTATCTTGGAACTGGCGAAGATAAGTACGAGGAGCGATTGAATTTCTCTTGCATATAATGATGCTGATCATGAGAACTGCTCTATTCCTCCCTTGCTGATTCAAACGCTTGTCGAGAATGCCATCAAACATGGCATCGCCAATTTGCCCTCAGGTGGGAAGGTTTCGGTTATGTCTGAATTTATTGAAGGAGAATTAGCTCAAGATTTCTGTGAACTCAATACAGGTGCGTCTTTCCAATTCAAATGTGATCTGATGATTCCACAGGAGTAGGACTCTGAGAATATAAGCGAAGGCTGAAACTCCTCTATGGTCGACCAAGCGTATCTGACAGTTACAATCAAGAGATAGGTGATTTGCGATGTGCTCATACCCTATAAACTAATCAATGATAAAAATGAAGGTACTTCTTATTGATGACTGAAGCGTCTCGGCACGCAAAGAGCTATCAAGCTCTTTGCAGAAAATCAACGCTCATATTGAAATTATCGGGGCGGCTCAGAATGCTGGTGAGGCCAAGAATATGATTGAAGAACTCAATCCCGATCTCATCTTTTTAGATATTCAGTTGCCGGAAAGACGGGTTTTGAACTACTGGAAGAATTGGAAGCTACTTCCGAAGTCATCTTTGTTACGGCTTACGACGATTACGCTATTCGTGCTTCCGAGGTTCACGCTTTTGATTACTTTGCTGAAGCCTGTAGACGAGTCTCGACTGGAGCACACCCTGCTAAGGGTCCAAGAAAGATTGGATAAGACCAAAGAGGATGACAATTGAATCTGAAAATGATTCTCCCTTAACAATGGAAGATCAAATTTTTTCGAAGACGGCGATAAGTGTTGGTTCGTCTACGCTAGAGCTATCAAAATGTTCGAGTCAGAAGGAAACTAGCCGTCCGCGTCTTTCGGAAATAGCAAGCCCCTCATATTCAAAAGTCTTAAAAATCTCCGAGAAGCGCCTGATCGAAAAGGATCTTTTCCGAATCAATCGCAAGTTTATTGTCAACTTAAAGGAGGTTGTACATATTGAACCTTGGTTTAACAGGAGCACTCCAGATAAAACTGAAAACGGGAGAACAGCTAGAAGTGTCGCGAAGGCAGTCCGCAAAGTTTAAAGATCTCTGAACCCTCTGAATTTAGAATTCTAACCACACAGTTTTGTGGATAACCATTTTTTCTAATCCTCCTTTTGATCAATATTTCTCTGCCATACTCTGTCATGTGTTAGAATTTCTCTTGACAATCGAACTAAAATTTGAACCCTAGATACTCAGCTGAAGGAGTATAAGCAAATTGTAATCACAAGACTCATGGAAGCATTTATTAGAAGACCAACTAAATCTACACCTTATGTTCACCTCGATACAAGAGAACGGACATACTTGTTGGCAGGTACCGCTCAATCCGGTTGATGCTGACGCAATTTTTCAGTCCGATTTTAAAGTTGGGTCGACGGTCTTTTTGAAAATGATGTCTCAGTTGTTGATTTTCGTTTTCGGTTCGATTTTTTCAATGTTGCTTCTTCCAAAAGGATTCTGTTTATTCTTCATAAATTGGCCGTAAACCTTCAAAAGAGAGGAGTTAAGGTGAACTCCACTGGATGTACGAACGCTTTCAGATGAGGATATGTTCGAAATCGGTCAAGACTCCAACGTGCAGTAGTGACCGATAGTCTCAATTTCTCCTTCGAGGAATACGATTGACTTGGTCGGAGCGTCAAGAGAAGGCTTTCACAAACTGGGATAACGTTTCCCAATCATCTACTACTATCTTTGCGCACCTGAATCTAGGATATGCGCGCAGTTAAAGAAGTTCCACACCACCGATTTAGGAATCACCATCTCCTCTTGAACAACAAGTACATCGTTAAAATTGAAGATGCTCATTTGGAGCAGTCTTTAAAAGATAATCTATACAAAGTTGCGGGCGCCGACGAAATGAAGCCCTGCTCACAGAAGAAGTTTCGCCGCTGCCTTAAATGATTTTGGTAAAATGGGAAAAGTTTTGCGCATTCCTACCGACCGATACGCTAACCTTGGCAATCCTGAAGATGAAAAACTCAGTGCCTAACCATATTGCGGTTCATTTTTTATCCATGACTGCTTACTGGCAAAGTAAGTGGCGTTCAGATGGTGTCAATCAAGAAACAGCTAATCCTAAAGAAGTAGAAAGTACCGGCTTGAAAGTGGCTTTCATTTATGGTGACAGCGTCAATACCAAGTATCGATTTCTCATGGATGCGCAAGATGAACTCGAAAAAGAGCAAAACGTAATTGAGGAACGAATTAATCGAAAGCTTCAAAAGGCAGAGAAACGCGCTATGGAATTGCAAAAGCAAGCGCCAACAATGACTCAGATGCAGGGCCAAGGCGCAGTTAGAGCTAAAACTGGACATGAAGTTGACGAACAAGGCTGGCTACGGATTTCAGAAGAAAGTGGACTTCAAGTGAATCACTACCGATCGTAAGCAAGATGCTGGAAGAGTACAACGCTGACATTTTCCAAATCTCGTTTTGGTGCAACTGGAGGAAACCTTCTTTGGATCAAGATTCGTATGACATTACTCACGTGAAGGTTTTGGCGAAATTAGATGATCAGTATGATGCCGACCTTTCTGCTCCTGCTGAAGAAGCTGCCGATAATGTATAGCATTGCAGAATTGAAGCAAAAAGTATTTCAGAGTATCTCCCTTTTTTGTAGCCAAATGGAAGACTCCTTCGAGGAATGGAATTTGACCTTTCCGAGACTTTCAACGCTGAAATTTTACCGGCGATAAAGGATGAAGCGGAGCGATTAAAAACGCGTAGTTGGTTAGCTGGTATGGCAAAAGATATGGAGCAAGATGTTGCAGGTCAGTGGTCATCATTATGAGACTCTGAAGTCCTCAACGAGCTGATGATGCTACAGCAAACGCGCTTGCTTAACATTGCAATGGTCTGCCTTTTGTTAAACGCGCTCGAGCAGCGAAACCTGTTTTGGAAGACTTC
>CALOFA010000005.1:0-105806 GCA_942492545.1 uncultured Cryomorphaceae bacterium
TCTCCAGAATAACCATCTTTACTCGTACGGTAGATGATCAATTCTTCACCGTTTGGTGTTGCAGCGACAGCAGCATCATTTCGATCTGTATTGAGCGGTGCGGGAGCAGCTTTTACCATCTTGGCAGCAGACTCCAAATCGAGAATAAAAATATTCTCATCAAACTGCTCTGAGATATCTTTCTCACTGGTTGCGTTCAGTTTTCGTCTGGAAGTGAAGTACAGCGTATTCTTTGCAAAATCCCACACAGGCGCATAATCGTGGTGCTCTGAATTAACCGTTTTACCCAAATTCTTGATGGTAACCGAAAGAGGAGATTGAACCATTGCGATTGCTCGTTGAGCTGAACTCTTGAGGTGTTCAATTTCCGCAGCTGACTTCATTCGATCAGCGTCATTCTCATAGTCGTAGATCAAATTCAAAGCATCAAAAAACTTGTACTCTGCGATTCGATCTTTTGCCAAATAGTACTTTGCTTCGGTATCATCGTGCTTTACGGCGAGCTCAAGAAATCTCCTGGACTCATCCTTGTAGGGTGGCAGATGGAAATAACAAATACCCAGCCTTCCGAGCACTTCAGGATTTTGAGGATCTACCTTCGAAATCTCCGTATACAATTCAGAGGCGTAATAATAGTCTCCTTGTGTATAGTAGATATCTGCTTCGTAAAGCAAATTCTTGTGGTATCTGCCTAAATTCTTCTGCGCAACGGCTTCTACACCCGCAGATAGGATAAATACAATGACTAAAAGAAATAAGTAAAGTTTTCTCATCTTAAAAGTGTTACGTCACCTGAATCAATAAGTTCTCCTCCGTCGGCGAATTTGACTTTGACTCTCCAGACATATACGTCTTGCTGACAAATCTCACCACGGTAATATCCATCCCATCCTCTTCGGACTTCTTCGGAAACGAAAAGGAGCTCTCCCCATTTGTTGAAAATCTGCATCTCAAACTCTTCTACACCCTTGTATTGAGGGAAGAAGATGTCATTATTAAACATGTCATCGATAGTCCAATAGCCACCATTTGGCCCTGAGGTACTTGGAGTAAATGCGTTAGGGAACACAATTCGCGTATCGACATTTCCTTTTACAGCTTGATCTACCCTGAAGGTATCTCGACAGCCAAATTCGTTATCGGCGATTAGCGTTACGGGATGCCGCCCTGTGATCTCATAAAAATTGTAGGGCGAAAACTCCGTAGATGTATTTCCATCACCAAAATCCCAGAAATAGCTCGTAGCATTTGTTGATAGGTTCAAGAAATAAACCTGATCAGGAATGGTGATGACGGGTGGATTGACCGTAAAGAAGGCCTCTGCCCGTGGATGTACAGTCACCAAAGCCGGTTTAATTTCCGTATCCTGATCGCCTCCGGGGCCTGTTACGGTGAGGGCTACATTAAAGATACCCAGACTCGTAATAGACGTGACAGGATTCTCTTCTTCGCTTATGGTACCATCACCAAAATCCCAAGGAGATAAGACACCCCATAAGTCGATGTATTGGTAAACTCGACTACCAAAGGCTCACATCCTATCCCTTCACCTTCAAATGAGGCAATGGGCAATGGAGGTTCGATAATCACCATCTGCGAAGCGGTATCATTACAAATGCTATTTCCTACACTCAGTGTGATCAAGTATTCTCCCCAAGTCTCATAAATATGATCTTGAGGTGCGTTAGGATCAGTAGATGATTCTGAAGTTCCATCACCCCAATCCCAGCCATAATTTGCTCCATCGTTGGCATTGCTGAGGTTCACTACATCAACGGTAGCCTCGGGAAATTGCTGAACAGCAGGAGTAGCAATAAACTGTGCTTCGGGTAACCCTAATACAGGAAGATTATACTCCAGCGTATCTGCGCATCCATAAAGTGACTGCGCAATGAACAAAACCGTGTACGTTGAGTCTTGTGAATTAAAATTCTCATAAACATATGTGGGCTCTTCTGCTTGCGAGAAGTTTCCATCACCAAATTCCCATAGATAGGTAAATGCTCCTACCGTGTTGTTTTCAAACTCGGCGGTATAAGGAGAGCAACCTCCTTCCGGGAAAACCACATCAGCAATGATTTCAGGAATCACTTCAACCTCGATTGACTGCTGGTCTTGACATCCGTATTCGGTTGTGGCGGTTAGGGTAACGGTATTCGTTTCAAGTTCGGTTCCCGTATTGACGTAGGTATGCGTGTGCAAAGAATCCGAATTTTGAGAGTCATTTCCATCGCCATAATTCCAGAAGTATTCCGTTGCTCCTTCTGTATAGTTAGCAAATTCAAAATCTGCCGGGAAGCAACCTTCAACACCGTTGAGCGCTATGCTAACATTTGGTAATGGGAATACTTTGATATTGCCGCTTGTCGTATCCGTACATCCGAATCCCGACTGTGCTACAAGGGTTACGGTAAAATCGCGAACGGTATCCATCATATTCACGAATGTGTTTGAAGGATTCGTGATAAACGCCTCATTCCCATCTCCGAAAGACCAGTTATAGGTAGCTCCTCCAAAAGATGTATTGATAAAGTTTACACCTAACGGCGAACAACCTTCCGTTTCGGGACTAAATTGAGCAATCACTTCGGGATATACCGTAATCTCAAGCATCGATGTATCGGCACAACCGAAATCGGTTGAAGCGATCATAGAAACTTGGAAATCCTGAGGTACATTAGACGTAGAAACAAACACATGCTGATGTACTAAATCCAATGTATCAGAAGTAGTTCCGTCACCATAATTCCACTGATAACCTGTCGCAACGGAGCTATTGTTTTGAAAATTGACAGGATAAGGCGAACAGCCCGCCACTCCACTTGGAATGACCGAAGCATTTGGCTTAGGGTGAAGGATGAGCTGACTTCGCGCGGTGTCTTCACAACCAAACATGGAAGTGGCCACTAATTGAATATCGAACGTATCAGGCTCAAAACCGACGGTTTGATAACCGCCAAGTGGCTCTTCTGCCACACTCACGGTACCATTCCCCAAGTCCCATTGGTAAAAGGACGCGTTTACACTCTCGTTTTCAAAAACAAATGAAAGTGGTGAGCACTCCTCGATAGGATGCGAAAAGGCCGCATCGACCAATGGATGTACTTCAATATTTCTCGTAAAAGAGTCCGAACAACCATTTTCGGTAAAGGCGGTCAACTCGATCGTGTAGGTGATGGTTTGATTTGTCGTATTCTCAAAAGTATACTCATGGACAAAGGCCGAAGTGTCAGAAATTACTCCGTCACCATAGTTCCACACGAGTGAATCTGCGAGTATGCTTTGATTGGTAATACTAATGGTAAGTGGACCACAACCTGAAGTTCGGTCAACCGAAAATTGAGCAACAGGATCGGGATTTACAGTTACGGTAGCCGATGATGTATCATTACATCCGAATGCAGAAGTAGCAACCAACTCAACATCATAAGTAATGGGTGCTAAAGTTGAATTCCCATAAGTATGTTGCGGATTTGGAGCTGTACTGATCGTACCATCACCAAAAGTCCATTGGTAATTAATGGCTCCCGTTACAACGGGAAACTGCACCGTGAAGGGATTACATCGGTATCAGCCGGCAATGTAAAATCAAAATCGGGCTGGGGAAACACCGAAATTACAGTCGAGGTCGTATCGTCACAACCATTTGGCGTGTATGCGATTAACTGAACTTCAAATTGCTGTATGGAAGCAGTGTTGTTCACGAATTGGTGACTGGGATTCTCAACTACCGTAGTCGTTCCATCGCCAAAATCCCAAGCCACAAAATCTGCATTAATGGATGTATTCAAGAAGTTTGCAGGATCAGGATCACATCCGGGAATGTAGAATGCTTGAAACTGAGCCACAGCATTGGCATTAACCTCAACTGTGCTAGTCGCCGTATCTCGACATCCAAAAGCATTTTGTGCGATTAGTGTAACCGTGTATACCGAGTCAGCATTTCCAAAATTATTGAAAGTATGTGTAGGACTTTCATCGCCACTTCCACCGCCGCCACCGAAAATCCAAGAGTAAGAATCTCCTCCTGTGGTGGTATTCGAAAAATCAACTTCGAGAGGTGCACAGCCTTCGGTCACAGCATGAGTAAATGATGCGTTTGGCGCAGGCTCAACATTTACAACTTGTGTAGCTGAACTCGAACAGGTCGCCGTAGAAACGGTAAGCTCTACTGTAAAAGCTCCTGTGCCTGAATAGGCATGAGAAGGATTCTGATCTTGAGAGTCATTCCCGTCACCAAAATCCCAATCCCAAGAAATAATTGGATCACCTGCCTCAGAGGTGGATAAATCCACAAAATTTCCGACGGAACCGATACAAACGTTCTGAACTAAAAAATTAGAAATGGGCGATTCATGAACCTCTACAATTCGAGTATCACTATTTGCGCAGCCATTGGGCGATGTCACTGTAAGAACGACATTGTACGACCCGGGCGAGTTATAATTCTGAACAGGCGGGGATTGACCCAAAAAAGTATTTCCATTTCCAAAACTCCAGTCCCAATCATTTATGGTCCCTGTAGATCCATCACTAAAATTGACTTGGAGATTATCACATGCCTCATCGTTATCCAGATTTATCTGTGCTACAGGAGCGGGCAACACGGTGATTGGCACATAAGCTGTGTCGGCACATCCACTTCCCGGCGCACCCACTGCTGCGATCAGTTCAACATTAAACGTACCAACTGAATTAAAAACATGATCTACGGTTGGCGCTCCTGAAAGTACAGGCGGGGTTCCATCGTCAAAATTCCACTGAAAACCTGTGGCATTTGCTGATGAGTTGTTGGTAAACGTAACCGTTTCGCCTTGGCAAATGGTTGTAGCACTAGCTGCAACATCTGCGGTAGGTGGTGCAACGATTTCAACTTGGATCGTAACAGCATCAATTCCGCAAAGGTTACTATCCAAAAGAGTAACCTCATAAGTACCGATGGCGGGATATTCCATGGTTTGCGGAAAAGTCGGAGGCCATGGAGTCCAGTTAATGATTGAATCGTAACCAAGTCCCCAGTAGTCACCGAAATTCCAATATTCGTAACGCTGGTAAATATTTCCTTGAAAAAGACAGTTTCTCTCTGTCGTATTGTTGAAAGTAAATTGATTGTCGGGCCAACAGAGAACAGTGGCCGACGGTGTAATCCCTGCATCATCTATATCCCAAATTCGGATAGGGTTAAAGGTCGCCGTACTGGGGCCACCTTGAACGGTATTACAGTAGTTTTCTGCGGTAAGTGTAACCACCGTTTCACAATCAACTGTTCCGGGTTGATAGGTGTGGGAAACCACTTGACCGAGGTTTGTATAATCGTACACCTCAATAGGTGAACCATCACCAAAGTTCCAAGTGAATACAGTCGTTTAGGAAGTATTCGTGCTGGAATTGATGAAATCCATTGTCTGGGGTGCACAGGCTTGAGTCAAACCACCCACTGGTACCTGGATAGAAGCATTACTGGCTTCTTCCATTACTACCACCCCATTTACGGTACAGCCTGTTGACGTTTCCGTAAATGTCAGTAAGAAGGTATCAACGGTAGCGGTGTAGGTATGTGTAATAAAAGCAGGAGGTACGAGACTACCACCTGTCTGAATGGGCGAACCGTCGCCCCAATTCACTTCCCAAGCCCCGATATTGTTCGGAGACTGAAGGTTGAGACTAAAGTTATTTCCATTACAACTGTACCAATAAGGGTATCAGTCGGGTTGCCGAAAAAGTCAAACAACTCGCACTGCGCCTTAAGCTCGGCACTTGCAACCAAAAGTAAGGGGAGAATGACTAAAACTACTTTTTTTGCAATCCTCATATCCCGCATTTACGTAATAACCTCAGAAAGGTTAGCGGGAAGGGGTCAGGAAGAAAAACCTAAATTGTGATATCCCTTAAGAAAGCGGTTAATGAGGATCCTGAAAATCAGGGTTATTAATGTATTCCTCGTCGGTTAGAGTTTCCAAGAAAGCAACTAAATCATCAATATCTTGTTCGGAAAGACCAAGTCCGACACCTTGAAATTTCATCAATGGGTCGATTGTCATGGAAGGGTGGCCACCTGAATTATAATGTTCTATGACTTCGTGTAGGGTTTCAAATCTACCATCATGCATGTAAGGTGCAGTGAGTGCGATGTTTCTCAGCGTGGGTGTCTTGAATTGCCCTTCCGAAAACGGACTTCCATTGACTTCAGCACGTCCCAAATCGGTAAAGACGGAATCCAGACCATTGTTGTGAAATTGTTGATCGGTAAATAGAACTAGGGCTCCACCATGACAGTGAAAACAATCACCACCATTTTGACCACCGGGATAAACATTGGGGTCGCCACCCTCTGCTAAGAAAAGAAATAATCCATTTTGTTCACTAATGCTCAGCTGATTAGGACCGTATTGAGCTTGATCAAATTCACTATTTGCCGAAACCATGGTACGAATGAACTGAGCCATAGCGTAGGTGATTCTAACAGAGTCAACGCAAGGCGTACCAAATGCGGCAGTGAACATATCTTGATAAGTGGAGTCGCTTCCGATTCTCTCTACAGCCTCTCTCCAAGTGAGGTCCATTTCGATCGGGTTCTCTATTGGCTCCAGCAGCTGCTCTTCCAGTGTTCGGGATCTACCGTCCCAAAAGAAGCTTGTATTCCAAGCCATATTTACCAGAGCCATGCTATTTCGACGAGTCAGGTCACCATATAGCCCCACACTCTTGGGCACATTATCTGAAAAAGAAGCAGATGGGAAATGGCATGAACCGCAACTTATTGTATTGTTTCTGGATAGGTCTTTTTCCCAAAACAGATGCCGACCGAGCTCTATTCCCTCTTCAGTAAAAGGATTATCCGATGGAATAATCGGGTCAGGGAAAAAGAAAGGTTTCTGAAACTCGTATGGCGTTCCTACACCTGAAACACTTTCGCAGAGTGAGTTGCCCTCTTCAGAATCAGGCTCATCTTTCTTGCATGAAGCCATTGATATGAGCAGGGCTAAGAAGATAACCGTTGGAAATAATCGCGATAAATACTCGTATGGTCTCGATACTCTGATCATTTCAACACGAAGGCTTTGGACATGTTGTTGGCCAGCTTAATCCCTGTTTCCATTTGCGCCGGCGATCCGTGAAAAGAAGTCACCTCAGCCAAATCAATCGTATCTGCGGCTGTGGCAAAGATGCTATCCACATCAACTGCAAAAGAGAGGAGCATTGTCTCTCCGGGACTAATGCCCATGGTTTTCTGAAAGAGACCGAGCTCTCTGAATAGCGTGTCAGTTCCCGTGTGAAAGGAAAAAGGCATAGGCAGAAAATCATCGGTATTTGGCTCAAGATCAAAACGACCGTCCAATGAAAAGAAACGATATCCCGACGACCATTGCCAATACATTCCGGCTGATGTCACCTCGCTTAAAGGATGTCCGGGAGGATATTGAGAAATGGAGAAATTGGGATCATTCGTGCCATTCATCATGTAAGGCACACCCAGATCGTAACTCACTCCGATATAATCACCTGTTGGTACCACATACTCAACACTTCTCCTATTCTCTTGCATTGCGATCAACTCAATATCCGAGAGCTGAACGAAATCATCTTCGGACTTGTGCAGTCTGATATTTGAAACGTAAAACTTCATCTCCGAAACATTGAACGGATACCCGTGAACGTTTGTATTTGTTACCCCCATCTGCAAGTCTTCTCCTTCAAAACGAGGGTCGAAGGTTAAAAACAACTTAGAATCAGGATTCGACTCATCATCATCACAAGAAATAGCCATAAAGGCAACCAAAGCAAATAATAGCACTCTCTTCATTAAAGGGGGTCTTTTCGTTTTCGCACGGTATCTATACAAAAATAGCCTATTTTTCCCTGCCCAAAGGCAACTACAATCACATTGGAAAATATAAACACCCAGCGTTTTCACATTTATAAATCCTCAGCCGGATCGGGTAAAACCACTGCACTTATTGGTGTATTTCTGAGGCTTAGCCTCTCGTCATCAAACCCTGATAAGTTTAAAAGTATTCTGGCGATAACCTTTACCAATAAAGCCGCCAACGAGCTAAAAGAAAGATTCATCTCTTCTTTGAAAAAACTCAAATCCATCCATCCCGAAATGGCTTCGGATCTGCAGGATTTTGAGGTGAAGCAACTTTTGGATGAAACCAAACTAAATCCACAGGAACTTAAAGATCGAGCAAGCAAGGTATTTGAAATCGCACTCAGAGATTACGATGAAATAGGTATCGGAACCATAGATGGATTCAACCATAAGTTGATCCGATCTTTTAGTCGTGATTTAAGAATCAAGTCCGACTTTGAAGTTGAGCTCGATGAGGCTAATCTTTTTGCAGACGCTGTAGATCTCTTGTTGGAAAAAGTAGGCATTGACAACCACATCACCCACCATCTGCTCAACTACCTGAGGGAATCGATAGAAGACGATAAAAAAGCGAATATCACCACGCGGCTTAATGATCTCAGAAATCTTATTTCTTCTGAAGACTCGGAAAAACCCGTGGCTTCACTCTATGAAATTGATCCTCAAAAGTTCGAGGAAACTAAGAAGAAACTTCAGCCTTTGGTCTCGTCTTTTGAAAATATCTGTCAAACCATCGGAAGCGATGTGTTCAAGATTTTCGAAGAAGAAGGAATTGATGTGGAAGATTTGAGCTATAAAAAATCAGGGTACTATGGCTATTTTGAAAAGCTCAAGGACTTTAGCGGTGAATACCTGACTCTAAATAAAAATCTTCTTAAGAATCCTGAGAAACCATGGACCAGCGGGTCCGTTTCAGCGCAAGCGAAAGAAGCCATTCAACGACGTCAGTCGGAATTAATAGAGTACTACTACACCGCGGCAGGGCATTTTCAGAAAAACTACAGCGACTACGCCATAGCGAAAACGCTCAAAGCCCAGATAGACTTGCTGGCTGTTTTGGCCGATTTATCACGCGAGCTAAAAGCCTTGGCAGAAGAGAGAAACGTGGTACCGATTTCAACTTTTAACGGGATTATCTCCAAGTCGATGCGAGACGAGCCGGTAGCCTTTATCTATGAGAAATTCGGAAATCGCTACAAGCATATCCTCATCGATGAGTTTCAAGATACCAGTGAGTTGCAGTGGAACAATATCACTCCTTTCGTCGCAGAATCACTGGCTTCGGGGCAATTCAATATGGTGGTAGGCGATGCCAAGCAGAGCATCTACCGCTGGCGAGGTGGAAAGGCTGAGCAACTCATCCGCCTGCCCGAACTAAATCCCGACAACCAAAGCATTGCCCGAGAAACCCGAACGAGCTTCACTCAAAACGCGAAGATCGTTCCGCTGGGAGTAAATTACCGAAGCCTCCCAAATATCGTGGAATTCAACAATTCCTTCATTAAGGAACTTACGCCTTTGCTCACAGAACCGGATACTCTTTTCCGGAAGGAATACGAAGGCGAAAGCGCGAGTCAGACCTTTCCCAAGTCGAAACACGGAGGTTTCATAGAGTGGAAAAAAATCGAAAAAAAACCCGAGCCTGAACTGATCGCTGACTTGGTCATTAATTCTGTACGCGAAGCCCAAACAGATGGATACTCGTTTGGTGACATTGCTGTATTGGTTAGAAAGAAGGGAAAGGATGTCAACGAAATCATCAGAAGATTGAGCGAAGAAGACATCCCTTTCACCACTCGCGACAGTTTCGGGTTGGATATGAATACCACAGTCGGGATGCTCATCGCCTTTTTTCGCTTATCGATGGATCCAAATTTGGCGACAGCCCAAATCAAGATCATGCGAGAGATTTGCCGCTTACATCACCTGCCATTCGAGCCACAAAAGTTTTGGAAAAAGCCTGACTATCGCGGTTCAATTGACTTTACGGCTTTCGCCAAAAACTTCTCGTCAGACTTTTCACTTCGCATACTTTCGGGAATGAGCGCCTGGGAGATCAGCAAAGAGGTGGTTAAAAGGTTTGTCCCAAAAAGCAATCGCAGGGATGTGTTTGTAGAGTCATTCCTCAATTGCATTCTCGAAAAAGGAGGGCGCTCGGTTTCGGCTCAAGAATTTTTGGAGTGGTGGGACAGTTTGAAAAACAAGCCCGAAGCCAAGGTGGGAGAATCGGGAAACCAGGTGCAACTCATGACCATTCACAAGTCAAAAGGCTTGCAGTTTCCTGTGGTGATTCTTCCGAATTTGAACTGGGATTTTTCAAAAAACGGGGAGACGAAATGGCTTCGAGTAAATAAAAAATTAGATCTCCCTTTTGAGTATGTGCCACTCAAATTAGCTCAATCTCTTGAGCAGATGGGATACAAAGCAGATTTCGATCAATACAATCAGGAGACTAGATTCGACAACCTCAACATGATTTACGTAGCGGTTACCAGACCTTCAGAGAGGCTTTACATCAATCATGCTGAAGGCACTCAAAGTCAAACAGGACCATCAGTCAGTGCGGCTTTCGAAAAATTGAAATCGGAGCTTGAAGGCTCTTCAAAATTCCTCGTGGAAGTCGACTCAAAACAGGGTGAAGGAGTAGAGTCGAGCATAGCCATTGGCGATAAGCAAAAGGCAAAGTCCTCTCTGAAATCGAAGGAATCAGATGAGATGATAGAAGTTTTGAATCCTGTCGATATTTCAGTAGAAAATCGATTTACGATCAGCAGCGAAGGCATCTCTCCCAATCGCGAAGCGGGAATCCTCTTTCACGAACTGGCTGCAAAAAGCCATACTGCCGAAGAGGCTAAAGCTCAACTCAACACATGGAGTAAAAATGGCAGAGTACCCGCCGATCAAGAAAAAGAGCTTTCGCTCTGGATCGAGAAGCTCTATTCGGATAAGAAATATAAGCAGTTGATTGCTAATGCTAATCGGCTAGCAGAGCGGACCCTCGCAAAGGCAGGTCAGGTTTATCGACCCGATATGGTTTTCAAAGAACCTTCCTCATTTACCGTGATCGACTTTAAAACAGGGGAAGAAAAAGACACACACTTATCTCAGGTGAAAGACTACTTGAATGCGATCAACAGCGTCGAAAATCAAACGGGAAAAGGCTACGTGGTTTACCTTCCCGAAATGAAATGGGTGGAAGTTACGGTAAAGGGTGCCGAGCAAGGAACGCTATTTTAAATTGCGACCGCGTGCACGCGAATACCCCATCCCCTCCAGAACCAAATTCTGCTCTACCACGAGTTTACTGTCAGAAGCCACACTTGGCCCTACAGGCTTCAATAAATCACGATTGTTGTTTCTCGGATTCTTGATATCCGTGCTTATCGGGTAGGCATTCATAAAGCCTTGATATGGCTCCAATAGTTTTGTGATATCCATCAAATGCGCATCGGGATTGATCCATTTGGCCTCATCCTTTCGGGAAAGAATGACGGGCGAGCGATGATGCGGCAGCAACTGCAACAGGGGCGTAGGAGTGGTAGTAATGATGGCATAAGACTTGACGATCTCTCCCGTTTTTTCGTCGACCCACTCATCCCAAATTCCCGCAAAGGCAAATGGTCTCCGGTCTTTTTCCAAATGAACCACATAAGGCTTGTCGAGTTTCTCGTTGGACGTCCCTTCAATGAAGCAATCGGCAATGACCAAGCACCTCTTGCTCCTGATCGATTTGCGAAAGGCGGGTTTGGAAATGATCCCCTTCGCCCCATGATAGTTGGGGTCATTCTCCTTATTCTGATCTCCCTCGGCTCGCGCATTGAAAAAGTACATTCTCTTCTTTGCCCAGAAAGGCGTCATGCCAAATTGGAAAAACTGAAGTGACTTTGGTTTGTCGTCTGTTATCACCGGCCCTAAACTCCCTGGTCCAAGATTGAATGTTGGCACAAAAGAGCCGTCAGCAGCCACGCCAAATCTTTCTTCAATCTCGCTTATCTTTGAAACCACTACGTAACGACCACACATAATTTTGGAACCTTTAGCCGAAAATACGGAGAATGAGCGACGATAAAAAACCCCATATCTTCTGGGAAATTAAAGCATTAGATGAATTGACTCTCCTCGAGCTTCACGACCTTTTGAGAGTTCGGCTGGACATTTTTGTCGTTGAACAAAACTGCCCCTATTCAGAAATTGACGGAATGGATCCATTGTGCACTCACGTGATTGGAAAAACGGAAGCAGGGGAATTAATCGCGACTGCACGAATAGCCCCTGCCGGCACCATCTATAGCGAGTGTAGCATCGGCCGGGTGGTTGTAAAAGAGGAGTTTCGTCAATTCAAAATTGGCAAAGAATTGATGGATATATCGATCGACTACTGCGAGAGTACAATGAAAGTGAAAACCATCAAGATTGCAGCGCAGCTCTACTTGAAGAAATTCTATTCGAGTTTAGGGTTTGAGCAAATCAGCGATGTGTATCCTTGGGATGGAATCGACCACATCGATATGCGGCTTACTTTTCCGATACCGAAGTAAAATAGTCTTTGGCCAAGCCAAAATCTTCGGGAGAATCACCGACTTTGAGATTGCCGATAGGAATCTCCAAAGGTCCCATCTCATGGCGTGTAGAGATCATGGCCCCTTCCTTTTCCACCCAATTTTCCCAAGAAGCTTCTACACCCCCGACAGGAATAATTGACACCCACATTTTATATGAGGTCGGAAGATAGTTCTCGTCGAGCTTCCACAGGTAGGCATCACCCGGTGTCACTCCTCCCGACTCGTATTGAACCAAAAGTTGTTGACTCCCGTCCTCATCGGCTACTACTTTTCGGGTGGTTCCCGGGTCTTTGACTTTGGCAGGAGCATTCAGCCAAAAGCTATCATTGCAAAAATACGCCCAAGCAGTTTGAACGGCCTCATCCAGCTCGGCCCCTGTCAAGGATTCACCTGATTTTGTTACCCTTCCGGTAATGGAGTTCAGGTCGATCACCGCTTCGTAGTCATCCCATTTTACTTGGGATACATGATTTTGCTTATCCCAAACATAATGGTGGGCATCGCGAAAGCTCCAAGCTACAAAGGGTATTTTCTCCCAAGCCTTATTGCCGATGGCGTTGAGCATCTTTTCAGCAAGAGCTTCAGCGTCGGGACCCGGCTTGCCTTCCGGCAAAGATTCATTTGCAATAAAAAAAGCAATCGCCCCTACGACGATTAAGACCAAAACGACAATTGAAAATTTCTTCATGTTCTTAACGTATGAGACGTACAGAACCGAGATACTCGAAATTTGTTTTCCCGTAATCTGTAATGACCACTTTGTAACTGTAAGATTGATTTTGGAGGTAGTAGTCCTCTCTTGCACCTTGGCCGTTCCATCCTTTGGGATCTTCAGTAAAAAAGATCTCGGTACCCCAACGATCAAAAATCCACATTTTAAAATCAACCACCCCCAACATTTCGGGGCGAAAAAAATCATTAATCCCGTCTCCATCAGGAGTGAAGGCGTTAGGAATATAGATCAGGTGATCGGTCAAAAATATCTCAGCTTCTTCCGAATCAGAACAGCCAAATTCATTCTCAACCACCAATCTGATGGTTTGCGGAACAATGTTTTCAAGGGTATGCTCAAAGTTGCAGCCTTCGAATATTTGATCGTCGAAATAATAGGTGCAAGAAATATTTCCTTCACTTAAATCAATGACCTCCATTTGCGGATCCAAAACAGAAATGGTGGTTGGCTCAATGTCAAAAGAAGCCTTTGGCGATGGTGTAACGGTAATCAGATCGGTTTTGATGATTTCATCCGTACCGAGACATCCGTTCAAATTTTCCAATCGAAGAGAAACCGAATAGGTTCCCGGCACGGTGTACTCGTATGAGGCATTAACGCTATTGGTTGACGACCCGTCTCCAAAGTTCCAGTCAAAAGCTCGCGATGAACTCTCGGTAACGGACTCATTCAAAAATGAGACAGTCAGAGGAACACATCCCTCTGTTGGAAAAGCTTCGAACAAAGCCACCGGATTTGGATGTAAATCTATGGTGGACTCTGCTGAGCGTTCACATCCATTCTCAGAAATGGTAAGCAATACCTGTTGCTCGCCCGGCTCCGGAAAAGTTATCCCCGACGGTGACTCTTGGGAGGATGTAGAAGGAGTTCCTTGTGGGAAGCTCCACTCAAAAACGGCGCTATTGGAATAGCTTCCTCCCGCAGTAAAGCTGATGCTGTGGTTGTCGAAGCAAAATACGTCTTGCTCCGGGATCTCCGGAGCGAGCAAAGTTTGGAGATCAAAAACCTCGGTTACGGTAATGGGGCAGTTATCAGCAGATGAAGCCGTAAGAGAAACGGTGTACAAGCCCGGATTTGGAAAAGAATATGTGGCTGTAGGCCCTTCTGCAAAATCCCCATCTGTATTTGGATCTCCAAAATCCCAAACGAACTGCGTTGCATTCTCGCTCGTTTGCGTAAAGCCACCCGTCAATCCCTGACAAAACTCCTCTTGAGGGGTAATGGTGGCAGTAGGTGGATCTGCCACTACAAAGTTTATTGTATTCTGTGCTTCGCAAATGTTGTTGGACGCAAACACCTCAATGGTTTTTGGCCCAGGACTATCGAAAAGTACTCCGGCCACCTCTACACCTTCCAAGAATTGGGGTGTTGCGCCGGGCCCAAAATCCCACTCAACAGTGGATGCCGCTTGATCAAAACTTCCACCTGCCGTAAAGGAATAAACAGGCTCGCCATCTATGCATTCAAAAGAAAATGATTCAATCTCTACCGTCGTTTCATTGTAGACGGGAAGTATAATTTCGGTCGTGTCTGAACAAAACACACCCGGATTTGAAATCAAAGTCACTATATATGTTCCTGTATCGGGAAAAGTGTAGAACCCATTGAAACCTAACGTTATGTCATTTTCCGTGGTTGGGTCTCCGTAGGTCCAGACGTACTCGTTATTGGGATTTCCCAAGTTGGTGAAATTGAAGCTCAAATCATCGCAAAGCTCTGCCTCCGTGATTTCTTGTATCAGAGCCTCAGAAATGGGATCGCAAGGGGCAACGTTGAATTGAAAGTCGCGCTTGTTCGTTCCTATTAAAACACCGTCACGGTACTCCTCTACGCACACTCCTACCACGTATTGACCTTGAACCGTGGGCTCTCCCGTCAGCAAACCGGTGACGGGGTCGATGGAAAGAATCGGATCGGCGTCCAAAGGATCTACAGCCGTATATCCCGCGCTCCATTGTACCACGTCGTATGGCGGATTGCTCGGTGGAACGGGTGCAGGATCGGCCTGGCTTCCGCCAATATAAGGGGCGCAAAGCGAGTACACCAACTCATCGCCATCAGGATCGGTAGCGCTATGATCAAATACCAAAGCTTCAAAAGTGCACAGAACAGGCGGTGGAAAACTATTGAATGAGGGACTGGAATTGCACTCAGCAACATTAGTCTGCGGCACTTCGCTGACTATTGTCAAACCCTGTGCTCCGGGATTTTCAAGATTCTGAATGGTTTGATTTCTGCAACACCTTTGATAGACGACTTGGTAAGAAGAGATATCAGTATCGAGTGAAAGCGTGAATTCATAAGTCCCTTCTTCAACGCATATATTGGGAGGAAAATTCAGGCAAGGAGAATCAAAGTCAGGATCAATCTCGTCAATGGATTGCACCGAAGAAGTAAACTGATTGACCAGTTGGTTGGCATCGTTAAAAACAGCAAAGCTCGCAGGGTTGTCAAACGGAGCTCCCGAACTATTGCAGTCCCTGTAAAGCTTCATGGTAAAAGTGTAGGTGCCATTGGCATTGCACACGTAGTACATTTCCCCTCCAATAATGTGCTCTCCTTTGGCTGTCAAAGCCAAAAAAAGTGGGACGACTAATCCCAGGTGCAACATTACTTTCAATAAACGGGTCATATGAAACAAACGCTTAAACGTCTCTGTGGTTGTACAATATCAGCATTCCACGCTGAAATTACAGCCATTCTTACACCTCTCCAAATTTGACTTGAACAATAATTGGTTTCTAAAGACCAACTTGATGGAGTGCATCCGCATATTCCGACTCTTCAATTTTTACCCAACTCGCCGAGGCCTCTATCATATCTGCTATGAAATGTCGGTCGGGAAGTATTTTTGCATCTACCTTCGTCAAAAAGTACTTTTTGCCTATCACATGAATTTCTTCAAATGATTCGTGTGACAACACTTTGAAGTATGACTTGTTATTGGGGTACTTTCGATATTGTGGAAAACTGATACTCATCTAACCTGATTATGTCGACCAAATATAAATTTGAAAAGAAGGCCATCGACGCTTACAATGGCAAAGATTTCGAGAATGCCGTTTATTGGTATTCGCGAGCCATCAGCGTAAGCCCCGACGATGCTGAGCTTTACAGCGAGAGAGCAGTTGCCTATTTCCATAGAAAGATGCTAAAGGAATCACTGGCAGACATGAACAAAGCCCAGGAACTTGAGCCAAAAAAACCCTATCGCTATAGCAGTCGCGCATACATCAGAGATGCGATGGGAGATACTCAAGGTGCTATAGAAGATTACAGAATTGCGATCGAACTTGATCCCGAAGATGCCGTAGCCCACAATAATTTGGGTTTACTGGAAGAAAAATCGGGACATATGGCTCAGGCCAAAGCCATGTTCGAATTGGCAGATGCTCTGGCAAAAAGTGAAAGTGGCTCAGATGATCCTGCTGATTACAGACCCAAAAATATCCAAAGGGAAATTGATCATGAAAAGGCAAAAAAATCAATGAAGTCTGAAGTTATGAATGTATTTCGATCCAAGGAGGGCTTTAAGGAATTTCTTAGCTTTATCCGAAACGGATTTAAGTAGATGCAACCTTTTCTTGAATCGCTCGCAGAACGCATTCTGCAGAACGATTTTACTCTTGAAAACCAAGTGATTATTTTGCCGACAAAGCGCTCGGCAAATTTTTTAACCAAAATTCTCGCAGAGAGAACTGACGGAGCCGTGTGGCTGCCCGAAATGCTCACCTTTAATGAATGGGCCTCGCAGATATCGGGACTCGAACCCGCAGAATACCTTCTCACTTCCTTCTCCCTTTACGAATCTTACTCCGAAACGATGGGGGCTGAAGCTCAGTCGTTGTCGGAATTTTTATCATGGTCGCCCATTCTGCTCTCTGATTTTAATGACATCGATGCCTACCTCATCGATCCCAATATCCTCTTCAAAGAGCTGATCGACTATACAGAGATCGATCAATTCAGCTTTCTCAAATCTCCCCTTTCGGAAAAACAGGAATCCTACCGCCGTTTTTGGCGAACGCTGCCAAGCATTTTTGAGAAATTCAAAAAAACACTACTCGAAAATAAAATCGGCACATCGGGTATGATCATGAGAGCCGCAGCCGAAATGGCCGAATCTCACTTTAGTGAAAACCAAAATAGATTTATCACAGTGGCGGGATTCAACGCATTGACCAATGCGGAGGTCAAACTCTTGAGATCTATGGAGGATGCGGGAATCGGCAGAGTATATTTCGACGCTGATGACTACCTGATGAGCGAGAACAAAAATGCCGGCAGATTCATAAAAAAGAACCTCAAATCAGGGTTGGGTGAAATCTTAAAGCCCAAAACTTCTTTTGTAGAAAACGGCACAAAAATTCAGGTCATTTCTACTGCCTACAAGCTCGATCAAGCCAATGCCATAGCTGCAATTTTGGAAAAAACTCCGCAGGAGGATCTGAAAAAAACAGGCCTGATCTTGGCCGATGAGTCGATGCTTATGCCCGTCATAGAGAGACTTCCCGAATCTATTAAGGCCGTGAACGTAACAATGGGCTTGAGCTTGGGAACTTCGAGCTTTCGAAATTGGGTGGAAACGTGGATGGAACTACACATCACCTCCAAGTCAAGAGAATCAGAGTATCGCTTGAATACACGTCGACTGATCCAATTGCTCAATCATCCTTTTAGCTCTCTCATCGGGTTGTCATCGCGAAATGATTATTCCGATTCTTCACTGGAGCTAAATGATTTCGAAGATAAAATCGGTGAAAGAGTCTTACTTTCTCCCCTTCGGACGAACCACAAATTGTCCTATGACAATTTAAGGTTGGCCTTAAACTGGACTCTGACCGGGATCAAATCTGCCGAACTTTCTAAACCCGAAGTGAGAATGGGGCTTCTTGGTTGCGAAAAGCTTATCGAGACCCTTGATCGACTTAGTCATTTTGGTCGTGCAGGTGAACTTGATTTGGTCAGCCTACGGCAAATCTTCATGCGCGTGCTGGCTTCCACCAAACTTTCCCTCCTAGGCGAGCCTATGCAAGGACTTCAAATTATGGGAGTTTTGGAGACCAGAGCCTTGGGATTTGAAAACCTTATCCTTTGCTCTGTTGATGAAGGAAACTTCCCGAAAAACAATCATACCGAGAGTTTTATTCCATTTGAAGTTCGCCTCTTCCACAAGCTTCCCGCCCGCCGAGAAAAAGAGGCGGTCTTTGCCTATCAGTTTTACCGTTTGCTGAGCCATTCAAAAAATTTCTCTGCCATCTACCACACAGATTCGGGCACTTTCAGCGGCGGAGAAATGAGCCGATACCTGATGCAGGTTCGAGAAGACTTTGAAAACGAAAGCCGATTCTCCCACCTTAACCTGAAACCTTCAGAAATTTTTCATCAGACAGAAACGAAGTCGATTGAAAAAACTGACGAGGTAATAAAAATCATAAAGGACTCATTAGTAAATGGCGGCTTATCCGCCTCTTCCATCAATCGCTTCTTTGAATCTTCTCTCGAGTGGTATTATTCGAATATCCTTTCACTTAGCGAGCCCGAAACCAATGAAATTGATCCTTCAACTTTCGGAACCATCGTTCATGACTGTTTGGAAAAACTCTTCGAGCCTTATAAAAGAGAGGTGATTTCAGTGGAGATCATAGAACGGATTTCGAAAAATGTAAAGCAACAACTGAACGATTCATTCAGAGAAGAAGCGGGAAACAAAGACTATAGCTATGGCGTAAATCGGCTGCACTTCGAAACCGCCTTGAAAATGATTCAATCTTACTTGAACTATGAGAAAGTAGATTTGTCGAAGGGAGATTTAGTCGAGTATATAGAGAGCGAACGTCGAGTGGAAAAAATTCTCAAATTAGAGCATCAAGGAGAAATTTTGTCTGTACGTATTAAAGGGTACATAGACAGAATCGAAAAGCGAAACGGAATTCTTCACATCATCGACTTTAAAACGGGAAATGTAAATGCCCCTGATCTACATTTAAATCCGACCAAGAATCAACCGACTACTTATGATTTTTTGGAAGACAAGCTAACGTCAAAAGGAAAAGCGCTACAATTGCTCCTTTACGACTGGTTGCTTTATGAGGAAAACAAAGATGTAGAGGTGATCAATGAGATTATCTCGCTAGCCGCTCCCGGAAAAAGAGATCTCTACTTGAAGGTAGACGATAGAAAAGAGGTAATGGAACTTTTTGTGGAATTCTTGAAAAACACCGTTTTAAAAATGCTCGACAGCTCAGAGCCTATAGAAGCTTCAGAAAAATTCAAGTATGCCTTATTTGAATAAAAAAAGCGCTCCGAAAAGCGCTTTTAAACCTGCAAGGAAAATTTTGAAACCATACAATCTTGCGATTGTGTCTTAAAGACGTAGAGATTTTAAAAGGTTGTCGTTCAAATAAAAAAAAGTCAATTTTTATTCAGAAGAATATTTTGAGGACAACTCAGTGAGGTGCCCTAAAAAGAAAAAGCGTCCCGAAGAACGCTTTTCAAAACCTGCAAGAATAATTTGAAACCATGAGCAATCACTTGGATTGCAACTTAAAGACGGAAGAAAATAAGGGGGTTGCCTTAATCGGGTGAATTTGTAAACTTATACCCCACTCCTCTTACTGAATGAAAGTAGATCGGATTCTTCGAATCGGGCTCAAAATGCTTTCGAAAAGAAAGAATGTAATTATCAATCGTCCGTGTAGTGGGATAAACGTCATACCCCCAAACGGTGTCCAAAATTTCTTCTCGGGATACTACTCTTCCCTCATTTTCGATCAAGTATTTCAAAAGGTGCGTTTCCTTTTTTGAGAGACTTTTTATTTCACCGTCTGAATTCTCAATTTCGAAATTGTTGAAATCTACCGAGTTGCCTCCGAATTCATAGCTATCCATTTTGGCCTGAACCTCTTGAACCGGAGTGGTCAATCGCAGGAGATTCTTAACACGTAAAAGCAACTCCTCCAGATTAAACGGCTTGGTAAGGTAATCGTCTCCACCGGCTTTGAGTCCTTCTACACGATCATTGCCGGTAGATTTAGCACTAAGAAAAAGAATAGGAATCCGCTGATTGCGAACTCTAAGTGTCTTACACACCGTAATTCCGTCAACCTTTGGCAACATAATATCGAGCACACAAAGATCAAAGCGAGCTTTATCGGCGATATCAAGAGCCTGCTTGCCATCCATGGCGCGGGTCACATCGTAGCCTTCCATCTCCAAATTGAAGCTGATCATCTCAATGAGGCTCTCCTCGTCTTCAACTAAAAGTATTCGCTTCTTTTTCGTTTCGTCCATCATGCCAGGTTAATGTAAACTTTCGCAGCTAGCTGCTTGTTCAATCTACCCATTATATTTGAACAAAAATAAGCTTGTGGATAAGACAGCAGTACTAAAGAAGGCCAACGAAATCAACAAAAATACGCTGATGGAAACCCTTGGTATCGTGTTTACGGATTTTGGCGACGATTTCGTTGAAGCAACAATGCCCGTAAACTCCAGAGTTCATCAACCTGCAGGCCTCCTGCATGGTGGAGCTACGGCGGCTCTTGCCGAGTCTTTGGGAAGCCTGGGCAGTTTTATTATGGTAGGGGATGAGGCAGCGGGCGTAGTGGGAATTGAGATCAATGCCAACCACATTCGAAGCATCAAAGAAGGATTGGTAACTGCCCGAGGCACATTGCTCCACAAGGGGCGAAAAACGCACGTTTGGGATATTAAAGTTACCGATCAAGACGATCGCTTGATATCTGTGTGCCGTCTCACGAATATGATTTTACCAAAGTGACTACGACTGAAAATATTAACACTTCATTCGAGAAATCAGTTTCGGAGGAAAGACCCTTTATGGTTTATCGCATTCCGGGGCGGGGAGTTGATTTGGCCGAAATAACCGGTCAAACAGACTTTATTATCAAGCCTTGGATGGGAGAAGCTTTTTCGCTTGGAACGGTAAAGCCTTCTCAAAAAGCTCAGTTTCCGGAACAAACATCGAAGGAAGACTACCGAGCATCATTTGCCAAATACATTGAGGCCTTTCACTCCGGAGGTCTTCAAAAAGCCATTTTATCGGCTGTAATTCGAGAAGAAAAACCTCGGGATTTCGAACCAAACGGGTACGTCTTTCGCTTGTGCGAATCTTATGCGGAGGCCTTTGCTTACTTGCTTTACCATCCCGACTCAGGAACTTGGTGCGGTGCGAGTCCTGAAGTCCTGCTGGAAGGAAAGGGAGAGCAGTTCACGACCGTGGCTTTGGCCGGCACTCAACCCGCAAATCCTTCACAGGAATATGTTTGGGGAGAAAAAGAGATGGAAGAACATGAGTTGGTGAATGAACATATTCGAGCCATTCTGAAAAAGGAAGGTGCAACGGAATTAAAAGAGACGGCGCCCTACACCATTCGAGCGGCTGATGTAGTTCATCTGAAAACTGATTTTCGATTCAAATACAGTAAAGACATCCGATTATTGCTTAGTCATTTGCATCCTACTCCTGCCGTGGCGGGCCTTCCCACCGCCACTTCCATTGAGCTGATCAGTGCTGCCGAAAAACACGACCGTGGTCTTTACACGGGCTATCTCGGCATTCTCGGCGAAAGCGAAACACGTGTTTTTGTGAACTTGCGATGCATGCAAATCGGAGAGGCAAATTTAGCGCTCTATGTTGGTGGAGGAATTACAGCGAAAAGCGAGATGGAAGCAGAATGGGAAGAAACAAGGCTTAAAGCCAAAACACTCTTAAATTTGCTAAAAAGCACGACTTGATACTTTCAGATAAAAAAGGCGTTCAAACTCTTGTTATGGCTGCGAGAGATTTTGGTGTAAAACACGTGGTCATCT
The DNA here is from genome assembly GCA_942492545.1 of uncultured Cryomorphaceae bacterium. Taxonomy (GTDB): domain Bacteria; phylum Bacteroidota; class Bacteroidia; order Flavobacteriales_D; family Cryomorphaceae; genus JAKVAV01. Next base: position 22,004 of record CALOFA010000005.1, read on the forward strand.
CGCCCGGCTCGCGCAATGCGCCCATCACTATTTCGTTCAATCGGTCGGGGTTTTTCACCTGCCACAGCATTCCCGATGAACGCTCGGCAGGCTTTTATGGCCTTGGGCTGGCTTTAAAAACAGGTGAACCCGTTGCTCTCGTTTGTACCAGCGGTTCGGCTGCCGCCAATTATCTCCCTGCCATTACCGAGGCCTTCTTCAATCGTGTTCCTTTAGTGGCGATAACGGCTGACAGACCTCTGAGCTGGACCGATCAAGGAAATGGTCAAACCATCAGACAAGAGGGAATCTTTTCCAACCACATCAAGAATTGGTTTTCCCTTATAACAGAGCCAAGAAACGAGGAAGAAGAATGGCAAAACAGGCGCTTGCTGTCGAAAGCTTTTAACACTGCACTGACCCTCGACCCAGGACCCATCCATATCAATGTTCCTCTCTTCGAGCCGCTTTACCAAACGGTGAAACTTGAAGAGCTCGCCTCTCCTCGATTTTACAAAAGCGAATTGATCGATGCACCGATCGAGATGGAAGCGGCAAAAGAACTAGCCGATTTGGTCGGATCAAGTCAAAAGGTCATGATTTTGGTAGGGCAACATCGACACGACAAGGCCTTACTGAACTTATTGGAACGGTGGTCTGATTTGCCAAACGTGGTTATCCTCACAGAAACAACGGGAAATATTGGTATCCCGAAAGCAATTGATACCATCGATCGAATTGTGATGCCTCTGGAAAAAACAGATGCCTTAGAAGGATTCATGCCTCAGGTTTTGATCACTCTGGGTGGCTACGTCATTTCCAAGAAGCTGAAAAATCTCTTGCGTCGACACAAGCCCTCCACCCACTGGCACATTCACCCGCACGAATCGGGATTGGACACTTACATGAGCTTAACTCATGAAATTCATGCCGATCCCACACGTTTCTTATCAGAAGCTTTCACGTCTGTCAAATCAGCCACAACAAGCGATTTTGCCGAAAGATGGATGGAACTAAAAACCTTGGCCGCCGAAGGACATCGCCACTATTTAGATGAGGCTCCCTATTCTGATTTCAAAGTTTTTGAAATCATCAATGAGGAGCTCGCTCAAGCGAAAAACCTTACTCTTCACCTGTCGAACAGCACACCCGTTCGTTACATCCAGCTTTTGGGTCTGAGTGAAAACCTGACCTACCACTGCAACCGCGGAACCAGCGGAATAGACGGCTGTACGAGTACTGCCGCAGGTTGGGCAAAAGCTGACCCTGACGAAGATGTGCTTCTCATCACAGGAGATATGTCTTTCGTCTACGACTCAAATGGCCTTTGGAACAATCGCCTTCCCGAAAACTTCAAGATTATCGTCATCAATAATCAAGGTGGTGGGATTTTCAGAATTATTGAAGGATCAGATTCGAATGAAGAACGTGAGAAATTTTTCGAAGCACATCACCCCGTAAACATTGAAAGACTTGCATCAGCCTTTGATTTGGCGCATTTCAAAGCATACGATGAGGCTACTCTCAAAGAAGTTCTGGGTCGATTTCTGAATCAAAAAGGCGCAGGAATTTTAGAAGTTGTTACCCCTGCTAAGGTGAATGACAGGATTCTGAAAGACTATTTCAAAAAAATTGCCGAGCGTTTTAAGTTGCTCGAGAATCAGGAGGCGCGATAGACTTATTTTTGCTTTTCCATCCAAGCCAAGGCATCAAAAACATCATTGAATACTCGTGTAGCGCGCTGCGGCTTGAAATGCCTTAAGTAGAATGTCGTAGCTATTTTATGAGCGAAGGTGCTGATCAATATAGCGTCAGCAGTCGAAAAACGATTCTTATTATGAGCCATAAACTCATAAACACCCTCTGCCAGAGAAGACCCGTAACCCAGTTCGATGAGAACGGGCTGCCTTTCTCCTTTGTTTTTATCTTTTATAAAAAGAATTATCTGAGAAATATCTTCTAGCGAAACCTGCTCCCCTTCTTTCAGCTTCATGTAGTAGAAGCCCCGCTGATCGGGATAAAAAGTAAAAGAAGGAGTATGGAGCTTTTCGACCTTGGCCATGAGCTAAAGTTATGGTTTCCTTTTCTCTGGTTTTGGAAAGAAATTGGCCAATACTCACATTGGACTCTTCATATCAACATCGCGGGCAAATAAGTGTTGATAATTCTGATGAGCAATAAGAAGCAAAAGTCTGACCGATTCTTACGAACTTTACCGGCTATGACCAAAACAGAAGCGTGGTTTAGGGCATTTAGACTAAGGACGCTCCCACTTTCATTTTCCAGCGTCATTCTGGGAAGCCTGATGGCGCTTTACAAGAACTCCTTTGACGGGGCAATTCTGGTAGGAGCGCTGCTCACTACCCTGTTTTTGCAAATCCTCAGCAATCTGGCCAACGACTATGGCGACTTTGTAAATGGTGTAGACAATCCGGAGCGAACAGGACCTGAACGAAGTGTTCAAAGTGGAGTCATTTCTGCTAAAGAAATGAAGGCTGCCATCATCATCTTTTCCATCTTGTCCTTCTCATCGGGTATTTGGCTTTTGCTAAATGCAGCCGATAATATTGAGTTTGGAGCGATTACGACATTCTTTGTAGTAGGCCTTTTGGCAATAGGCGCAGCCATCAAATATACGGTCGGAAAAAATCCATATGGGTATCAAGGATTCGGCGATCTCGCAGTATTTCTATTCTTCGGAATTACAGGTGTAGCGGGAACTTTTTATCTACACACGGCAGAACTTTCTTGGATCGATTTACTTCCTGCCGTCTCCATCGGAGCCTTATCTACAGGGGTTCTCAACCTCAATAATATGCGCGATATTGAAAACGACAAAGCCTCAGGAAAAAGGTCGCTCGTAGTTATGATGGGATTTGAATCGGCGCGGATTTATCACGTCATTCTTTTAGCTCTTGCGCTCGTTTCGGCACTTACCTATACCTTGATAAACTTTGCATCGGGGTACCAATTTGTGTTCTTGATTACCGTTCCTCTGATTTTTCAAAATGCAAAAGTCGTTTTGACTACCGATCGCTCTTCCGATCTCGATCAAGAACTTCGAAAACTCGCTTTTACCACCCTGCTTTTCGCCCTTACCTTTGGGCTTGGACTAGTTTACTAATGAGGAAAGCACAATTTCTAAAGCATACCCTAAACTTTAAGTCTCCGGGGGGCACCAGCCGAGGAGTCTTGCGCACAAAGCCAGCTTGGATTGTAAAACTCGAAGAAGATGGTAAACTTGGTTTTGGCGAAGTAAGTCTACTCCCCAATCTTTCTATTGACGATCGTCCCGACATAGAAGACTTTTTGACAAAGGTCCTTGCAGATTGGGCTCAAGGCAAAGAGTTCGCGCCTCTTGAAGACTGGCCGTCCATCAGGTTTGCCATGGAGGTAGCCGAGCGCTCCCTTCATTCTCAAAATCCTTTCAGTTTATTCCCATCGGGTTTTTCTCAAAACGGCGAAGGCATAGAAATCAACGGACTGGTTTGGATGGGGACCAAAGCCGAAATGAAAGCGCGCATACGCGAAAAGCTTGACCAAGGCTTTCACTGCATTAAGCTCAAAATCGGCGCTATCAATTTCGATGACGAGATTGAACTTCTTCGCGCCATCCGCAATGAATACTCGGCTGAAGAAATCGAGTTAAGGGTAGATGCAAACGGAGCTTTTTCGCCTGAGGAAGCCTTGGAAAAATTGAAACGCCTTTCAGAATTTGAGCTCCATAGCATTGAGCAACCAATAAGGCAAAAACAATGGGAAGATATGGCAAGGCTTTGCGAAAGCACACCATTGGACATCGCCCTGGATGAAGAGCTCATCGGAATAACGTCAACGTCGGAGATGCAGCGAATGCTCGAAACCATTGTGCCACAAGCCATCGTAATTAAGCCTGGTCTTGTTGGCGGCTTGCAAATGACCGAAGAGTGGATCAAAGCTGCGGAAAAGATCGGCGCCTACTGGTGGATTACCTCGGCACTTGAGTCAAACATCGGCCTGAATGCCATTGCCCAATTTACCGCCACGTATCAGACTGATTTGCCGCAAGGCTTAGGAACAGGACAGCTTTATACCAACAATATTCCATCTCCACTTTCCATTAACGGGCGGTATCTTCATTACCTCCAAAATGAAGAGTGGAAGCTTCCGCCAAACCTGTGAACCCTTTTTTAAAATATCAAGGCCTCCGTCTCAACGGACGGTTTATGAAGAGCAACGAGCTCGATCAGATCGAAGGCAAAGATCAATTCGAATCGGAAGTCATTTCCTATTGCCGCAACCTCTTTGATGAATCAGACGCTATTTCCATTCAAACCTCGGGTTCGACGGGTACTCCGAAGAGTTTGGAGTTTCCAAAAACGGCGTTAATTCAGAGTGCTTCGGCTACGAATGATTACTTCGGTTTGAATTCTCAAAGCGAGACTTTACTCTCGCTCCCGCTCAATTATGTAGCGGCAAAACTTATGGTAGTAAGAGCCATTATCGGAGGGTATAACCTCGCGACAGTTCCGCCAATAGCCAATCCACTAAAGAACCTCAATGAATCAATTTCATTTGTTCCGATGACTCCTCATCAGGTGAAGTCGGTTTTAGCAGAATCTCCCGAAGCCTTTGACAAAGTAGAGACAGTCTTGCTTGGAGGCGGAGAAGTTTCGAGCGAACTTAGGGCTGACCTGCTGAAGCTGAAAACAAATTTTTACGCGGGCTTTGGCATGGCCGAAACGCTCACCCATTTTGCCTTGAGCAAAATAAATAATGAGGACGCTACAGTTTACAAAATACTTCCCGATACAAAACTCAGCAAGGATCATAGAGGTTGTTTGATTATCGACCGACCGGGAATCACAAGAGGGAATCTCGTTACGAATGACTTGATAGAGTTGACCAGTGATGGATTCAAATGGCTAGGGCGTATTGACAATCTCATCAACTCCGGCGGTATAAAAATCATTCCCGAAGAGGTAGAAAAACTTTTGATTTCAAAAATTGATTCGAACTTCTTCGTGAGTGGCATCCCCGATGCTCTACTGGGACAAAAGGTAGCCTTGTTTATAGAAGGAGAAGATGTACTAGACTTGGATGAAATTGCCTTCCCGAAGGCTTACGAGAAACCAAGGGAAATCATCAACTTGAAAAAATTCCTGTACACGGAATCGGGAAAAGTCAAAAGAACTGAGACAGTAAAAAGCTGGCTGGATTCTACCGTTGACTGATGTAATTTCTCCATCTCTCCAACACCGCCGTTAAGTCTGCCGGAATATCTGACTCGAAGTTCATTCGCTCACCTGTATGCGGATGCGTGAGCTCCAGCTTGCGAGCGTGTAAAGCCTGGCGTGGAAGCAAATCAAAGTTGTTCATCACAAACTGCTTGTATTTGCTGAACTGCGTTCCTTTCAAGATCTTATTTCCACCGTATTCGGGATCGTTGAAAAGCGGATGATTGATGTGTTGGAAATGCGCTCGAATCTGATGAGTTCTTCCCGTTTCGAGCTTACAATCCACTAAGGTCACGTACGTCAATCGCTCCAATACTTTGTATCGCGTCCTTGCCTCTTTGCCATAATCTCCTTCCGGAAAAACGGTCATCACCTTTCGGTTTTTGAGGGAGCGACCAATATGGCCCTCTATCATTCCATCCTCTTCGATATCGCCCCAGGCCAGCGCCACGTAACGACGATCGATGGTGCGCTCAAAAAACTGGAGAGACAAATTTGCCAAGGCTCTTTCGGTCTTGGCAATGACCATTACCCCTGTGGTATTCTTATCGAGTCTGTGCACCAAACCCGGCCTACCGGGAATAGCTCCTTTTGACTCGGGTAAATTATCAAAATGGTGAATCAAGGCGTTTACCATGGTTCCGGTATAGTTTCCATAACCGGGGTGTACGACCATATTAGCAGCCTTATTGAGAATGATCATGTGATCATCTTCGTAGAGAATCTCCAATGGGATATCCTCCGGAATGAGCTCTATTTCACGCTTTGGATAAGGAAGAACGATCGAAATATTATCGTCTGGCTTCACCTTATAGTTGGCCTTCACCTTCTGATCATTCACCCGAATATTCCCTTCTATGGCGGCATCCTGAAGCTTCGTTCTCGAAGTATTCGGAATCCTGTCCATCAGGAATTTATCTATTCTAAGAGGTTCCTGACCGGGATCGGCCTGAATGCGGTAGTGCTCAAAAAGCTCTTCGTCGCTTTCGGTGTATTCTATTTCGTTATCGTTCAATGGAAAGTTTCTTTACGCTTTGGCGCCCTTGCGAATCGGCCACTTGCAGCAGGTAGATACCAGGCACAAGTCTAGAAACATCAAGCGTATTCGTTACTTGATTCTGATCAATCAATCTTCCGCTTATATCGAAAATCGAGACATTCAAAATATTCTGTGTTTCAGCCTCTATCACAACGCGTTGATTGGCAGGGTTCGGATAAATGCGCAAACCGGGAATAGCGCTAGGTTGGCTCGTGGAAGCCACTATATCTTGATACCCTTCAGTAGTAAACATCGGGTGAATCATGACAGATGCTGCAGCAGCGGCAGTAGTCAGGTCCCAACCATTACCATCGTCAAAAAAGAGATTACCCTCATTTCCCGTGGTATTTAGGTCAAGACCTACTCTGAGCCCTGATGACTGGGAAGACTGCTGATAACCCACGAAGAACGTTCCCGAAGGAATAAAAACGGGTTCTTCAAATTGATATATAATCTGCTCTTGATACTCATTTTGTCCATACGTAAATTCCTGCTGGGCAGAAGCCAATTCTGCTCCCGGCTCACCTGCATTGTCTTCCCAAATTTTGATCGAAAACGGAGTGTTTTCGTAGTTTATTCCAATAGGCATGGTATAAATCCGAAGAGCCCAAACAGAGTCAGACTTAAAGTTGGTGTACTTGATGGCCAATCTTGATCCGCTTCCTGCAACCGCATAACCCGCCTCGGCAGAACCATCATCGTATGAATAGTGGGTATAAAATGTTTGCTTAAACCGAAATGAATTGTTGCTAACCGTTGGGCCAAAATCAGCGGTACCCAAGTCTATGCTTACGTCAAAAATCAATTCATCATCAGCGAGCGAAGTATCGTAAACATACTGGCTTCCGTCATCATCAAGCTGATGGGTGTAGTCGGCAGTGCTTTGAGCTGCGATCGGTGGCTCGTTGAAATTTTGCAATACATCGGTCAGCGTTCCTTCGTGCGAAACGACGATTTCATTCCCTTCCAATGTCCTTGGTCCGTCATTCAAATTTCTGAACAAAACCTGAACTTCTTCCAGCATTCTATCAGCAGGATTCTCAGCATAATGCGAAAGAGGCATGGCCGAAAAATTCTGAAGAAAAGAAACGGGACCATTTACAAAAGCGACATCGTTCACGATAGGATCATTGTTGATGTTGTTTTGGTCAAGCCAAACGTAATCCACATTCCAGACGCTATACAAGCCTTGAAGAAATGCTATATTCCTAAAGCGAAACTTAAAGCCTTCCTTGAGGTAGCGCGTAGCTGTGATGGGAATATAGACAAATGAAAATTCCTGTGTATTTGAAATGTCTATTGTCGACCAAACCCAAAACCACTCGTCCAACTCAGGTGCGTAGAACTCCAAAATCAATGAGTCATTGGAGGCATTGGGAGGAAAAAAAGAAATTCCTTTTGGCTGATAGTAAAAACTAAGACCTACCCCATCATCAATGTTGTAGTCCAGGTTGATAGGGCAAGAAGTTAAGGTGTCGGCAGGACCCGAACCTGAATCGAAAGAATAAGGATAACCAACCTCATCAGTACCGTCAAAACTTACCACCCCAACTGTAGGTGCGTTAAGAGGCAAACCATTGTTCAAAGTCGCATATCTGTTTTCCCAAAGGATGGGATTTCCCTCCTCATTTCCCGGAAAATAATCTGTACTAAAGTCATCGACAAAGGGAAGTTCAATCAGGGCATCGTCCTTAGCTTCGTACTTGGCTACTCTCTTTTTGGAAATGGCCTTTTCCGTGATGATGGTGGCCGGATAGATCATTTCTTGCGCTGCCACTTGAAAAGGCAGCAACAAGAAAAAGAGATAAAATAACTTATTCAAATTCATCAGCAATCGTGTCTGTGGCTGTTTTAAAGTCTTTCACCATGGAGGTGTCGGTAGTCAGATAAAGATCAACAAAAGTCCCCAGGTTAATCATCTCATTTCTTTGAGGTCTTTGATTCACAACAAAAGCTGCCGAAGTGTCGTTGGCCGATTCGCAACCTGCACAGGACAATATGCTACCAACATTCAAAGAGGAAGAGATAATCAACTCGTAGGCTTCTGCATAGGTGAGCCCAAGCAGATCAGGAGCGGAAGTAGGCACATCAGAAGTCTGACCAAGAATCAGAATCACTCCTTCGCCTTTTCGAATTTTATCACCGGGCCCTACTTTCTTACCGTTGTACTCCAATCCCACAACACAATCTGTGCAAGATTCGTCAGGTCGGTACTTGAGTGAGAGCAACTTCAAACCCGGATATTTCCAAAATCGGCACAGCAATTCGTTTTGATTTCCCAATCAAATCAGGCGCTTCGACCATTTCGGGAAGCACACTGTTTATGGTCAGATAAATCGTCCTGCCTTTTTTTACTTGCTTCCCGGACTTTGGATTTTGGGAAACAACTACTCCTCTCGGATACTCATCGGTGTAAATACTATCGGTCACCTCATAAGTCATATCGGTATTGGCCAGCAGGGTCTCAATACTTTCAATTGATCTCCCCTTTATATCAGGCACGGTCATAGACTCCCCGTGCATCGTATACATGCCAAGCCACTGCATGGTCAAAAAGACCACCAATGAAATAAAAACGGTGATTAGAAGGATATTCATCCAAACCCTTCCGCTGCTGATAAATCGAATAATTCCTTTCATTAAGGATACAATTGCCGGCAAAGATAGCAAGAACCTACCGGGAATAAACGTTCCTCTTGGAGTCCTATTACTTCTTAGAACGGGTTATCAGAAAAAACATGTTCAAACTTTCAAGAAATAGTGCTGAGTAAAACCATCCACGAGCATAACTTCACACTAGGAATATGAAAAAAACAATTGGCATCGTTTGCGGCGGTTACTCGGGAGAGGCCGTTGTCTCAATGAAATCGGCACAAATGCTCCTCAACAATATAGACCGTGAGAAGTACGAGCCATTTCAAATGGTTATTGAAAAGTCAAATTGGCATGTGCTCATCGAGGGCAGCAAAAAACCGATTGACACAAAAGATTTTTCCTTTGAGCACGACGGACGAAAAATACGCCCTGAAATCTGCCTCATGATCGTTCACGGAACTCCGGGAGAAGACGGCCTTCTCCAAGGGTATTTCGATATGATCGATATGCCTTACACGACGGGAAGTGTCCTGAATCTCGCATTAACATTCAACAAGCGATTCACAAATGATGTGCTGAGCGAGCGCGGATTCCATACCGCAAAGGGGCTCTTGGTGCACTCACCTGACAAGTTCGATGAATCAGATGTCTTGGGAAAATTGAAGTTACCCGTATTCGTAAAGCCCAACCAAGGAGGCTCGAGTCTGGGTATTTCAAAAGTGGCCAAAGCAGAAGAATTGAAAGCAGCGGTTGAAAAGGCCTACCGCGAAAATTCGGCCATCTTGATCGAAGAATTCCTCGATGGAAGAGAGTTTACGTGCGGAGTGATCTGCGGGAAAGAAAACTATCAGGCCTTGGCCGTAACGGAGATTACCACGGAAAGAGAATTCTTCGATTACGAAGCAAAGTACAGTTTGGATCAAACCAAAGAAATCACTCCAGCCGAGCTACCGAAAGAGCTCTATGAAAGGTGTCGATCAACTTCTGAAGACATCGCGCGATCATTTGAATGCAAAGGGGTAATCAGAATAGATTACAAACTGGTAGGCGACGTATTTCACGTCATCGAAATCAACACCGTTCCCGGAATGACGGAGACGAGTTTGGTGCCGCAGCAGGCCGCTGCCATCGGAATCGGCAAAACCGAATTGATCGACCTGATGATCGAATCTGCCGGCAATCAGTAAGTCTCTTTGAGGTAATCCGTAAATTTTTTCAGCGCCCGAACGCGATGATTTTTCTGCTTTTTCTCGTCCATCGTCATCTCGGCGAATGTGCGTGTCTCACCTTCAGGAATGAATACCGGATCATAGCCAAAGCCGCTGTCACCGCTTTTCTCCTTAGCAATCTGGCCTTGAATTTCTCCCGAGAAAAGTTTTTTGTCTTCTTCGGTGACGAAGGCAATTACTGTTTTAAAAGCAGCTGATCGGTCATCGTGAAAACGCATCTCGCTTAAGAGCTTCTGCATATTGGAGTCGGCATCTCTACTGCCTGAATAATGCGCCGTATCGACACCCGGAAGCCCATTTAAAGCGACAACTTCCAAACCCGTATCATCTGCAAAAACAGGCGTTTTATAGCGATCAAAGATGTAGGTCGCCTTTTGCAAGGCGTTTGCCTCTAGGGTTCTTCCCGTTTCGGGAATCTCCCCTTCGAAGCCAATATCTTTTAAAGAAACCAACTCGAAGTCGTCGCCAAGCGCATTTTGAATCTCGGCTAACTTGTTGGGGTTATTTGTTGCGAAGACGATTTTCATGGTTGTCGATGTTTTCGAGAATTTCTTCTTCAATTCGGTTGAGGTAGCGATATAAATCTTTGTTCTTCCAGCGGATGAAGGTCATTCGCCAAAAGGTAAGGCAATAGCGATAAGGCAATCGGAGCTCCCTGATGATAAATACACTCAGCGGGAAAAACAACAAAACCGAAGGTATGACCACCAATGGCTTTCCAAAACAAAAACCAACGATGACCGAAAAAATCAGGCCGAACAGGGGAAATAGCACCAGCATACCCACAAGCTTTATCGAACTATGAAACTGCCGATCTTTCACATACTTTCCCAAGAGTGCCTTTACCGCAAAATAAGAAGGCGCGTGCAAAACCCATGAGAGTAAAAAGAAAGGAAGAGAGAACAACAAAACGATGTTTTGAATGACCCAATAGCCCAAGTCTCTTTTATTGATGTAGAAAAACGGCGCCTGCAATTTTCGCTTGCCCATTTCAGCATCATAGATGAAAATGCGGCGAAAATAGCTACTGTCAGCGGCAGTTTGCTGCAAGGCTGCTTCTCTCGATTTGTAAAAAGGATTGCCCGACTTGCGACTGCTGTAGCCACCCGAAGAATCTGCATAAAAGGGAAGGATGCGTTCGAGCTCTACATTGAAAGCCCTCATGGCATTTTCATCTTCAATGTGGATGATTTCTTCTGCCAGCTCAGCAAACACCCTCTCTCTCAGCGCATTCATAGCTCGCGCTTCATTTTCGGCAATCTGAGCCCTGTAGTCTTGTACTGAAATAGGCTTGCCGTAACTCATCAAAACTCTCGATTGAGAATCGCTGTAATTGCTGTAATTCAAACCCATCGGGACTACTTTGATATCCAAGTCCTCATGGCCATCTTCCAAAGCGCCAAATAGTATTCTCGTAAAGCCTTTGCTTAAAGGCCTTAACTTCCGCACACCCTCATGTGTAGCTTCAGGAAAAAGGAGCAGCACTTCACCTCGACGCAGAATCTCGTGACATTGGCGGAAAGTCTCCTCGTTCTTCGCCAAATTTTGAACACCATCTCGCTGTCGGTATACCGGCATCATTTGAATGGAGTTAAAGAACTTTCGCGCCAGATTGGACTTAAATACATCAGCTCGCACCAAAAAATGAATCGTGCGCGGGAAAAGTGTTGCAGGCAGCAGCGCGTCAATAAAGGCGTTCTGATGGTTGGGCGCCAGAAGAACAGGTCCTTCTTCAGGAATATTCTCTATTCCTTGAATCTCAATTCGCCGATAGAAGAGCTTGATGGCAAGCCTTACCACAAAACGCAAACTGTGATAATAAACCTTGTGGATCATCGCAACTCCGCTCCCAAGGCTGTCTCTAGTTCTGCCTGAATTTGAGCCATGGTTTGTTCAATTTTCTTGTCGGTCAATGTTTTCTTTTCGTCCATCAAGATAAACGATACGGCATAACTCTTTTTGCCTTCCGGCAAATTCTTCCCCTCGTAAACATCAAACAAGCCAACTTCTTTCAGCATATTTCCTGCTTTGGCATAGGCCAATTTCTCGATTTCACCAAAAGCAATACTCTTATCAAGCAAAAGCGACAGGTCGCGTCTTACGGTTGGGAATTTCGGTAAGTCCTCAACCGTTTTCACAGCGTGTTTCATCTTGCGCAAAGCGGCGGTGAGATCAATCTCTGCATAGAGAACCGGTTTTTTGATCCCGTAAGTCTTCAAAGCTTTTTGACTCACCACACCCATTGAAGCAAAGGGCTTCTCGCCTTTTTTCATTACCGTGACATCGGTCAAAAAGGAATGCGTTCCCGATTCGGTTTTCAAACCTTCAATTCCCATAGTCCAAATACACCATTCACCTCACCCGAAAGATCGGAGTAGGAAAATGGTTGGTTATGGTTGTTCCAGCTTTCGCGAAAGCGGTCACCCACCAAGGCCAAGGAAAGCGTCAAAGTCTCTTTGTAGCCATTCTCTGCTTTTTGGTAAGCCGTACCAATTTCATAAAACATCAAACGCTCGGCCTGGCGATTGAGGTTATAGGAAATGGCTTCCAACGAGCTGATGGCCAGTGTCGGACGCAGAACGTCGAGCTCCATACTCAGTGGATTCAGCATGGCCACCAAATCTTTGGCGACCTCTTCTCCTACTACTTTTCTAATCTTGGCCGATTCCGTCAAACCGTTTGACATAATCTCTGAAAAACCTCTCGCAGAAAGAGCGTCAGCCAATGACCGGATCACCTCGTTGGGCTCAGGCTTTTGCGGAATGCTCACCGAAATGGACATCCTTTCGGGCAATGCAATGGCATTGTACCCATAGATTCTAAGCACCTCTTCTACCACATCAGCCTCTCGGGTTACGTCCACCCGATACGATGGCACTTTAAGCTGATACTGCTCTCCCGATTTCTCAAACTCAAAGTCGAGAGAGGACAAAATATTCTCCAGTTCCTCTGCCGAAATATTCGCTCCGCAGAGGTCGTTGATTCTTTTCAGGGTAATGCTGATTTCGCTTTGCTCGGGTAGCTGGGTCACCTCGTGATTAATCGGCCCGCGAAGGGTTCCTCCCGCCAATTCTTGGATAAGTTGAGCTGCTCGCTTCAATGCGAAAAGGGTCATCTCGTGATCCACTCCCCGCTCGTAACGGAAAGAGGCATCGTTATTTAAGGCGTGGCGCTTGGCCGTTTTTCTCACTCGGGAAGGGTTGAACCAAGCACTTTCCAAAAAGACATTCGTGGTTTCTTCACTCACCCCGGACTCTTGACCACCGAAAACTCCGGCAATGCAAAGTCCTCCTTTGGAATCGCAAATCATCAGATCTTCAGAAGAAAGCGTTCGCTCTACCTCATCGAGGGTTTTGAATTTGGTTCCTTCCGGCAACGTTTTTACCAAGACGGTTTGTCCGTCAATTTTATCGGCATCAAACGCGTGCAGCGGATGGCCCAATTCGTGAAGCACGTAGTTTGTGACATCCACCACCGTGTTGATGGGTTGAAGTCCGATAGCTCTCAATCGGTTTTGCAACCAACCCGGGGATGGCTCTACTTTCACTCCTTCAATGTAAAGGCCCGCATATTGACCGCAGCCATCGGCGTCTTCGATTTTTACGGTTATGGGGTTTCCGTCGGCAATATCGACTTTGACCTCGGGTAAAGTCGCTCTTACTTTCGACTTCAAGCTCAATCTAGCCGCAAGGTCTCTGGCTACACCAAAATGCCCGAAGGCATCGGTTCTATTTGGCGTTAAGCCAATCTCAAAAACATGGTCATTTTCTACTTCCAACACATCAGCTGCCGCCAGGCCTAAGGGCGTATCCTCATGAAGCACCATGATTCCGTCGTGGCTTTCGCCAATACCCAACTCGTCTTCGGCGCAAATCATTCCGAAACTCTCTTCTCCACGAATCTTGGCCTTCTTAATTGTGAAAGGCTTGTTGGGCTCCGGCATCAAGGTGGTGCCAACAGTGGCCACGAGTACCTTTTGGCCTTGAGCCACATTGGGCGCACCACAAACGATGTTTAGCAACTCTCCCGTTCCCACATCCACTTTGGTCACTTTTAGTTTATCGGCATTGGGATGCTGAAACGCTTCCGTTACATGCCCTACCACGACGCCTTTTAATCCGCCGGGCACCGACTCAAAAGATTCGAGTTTTTCAATTTCCAAACCCGTATCGGTAAGAATTTCAGAGACTTCCTCGGGACTTAAATCAAAGTTGAGGTAGTTCTTCAGCCAATTGTAAGAGACTTTCATTCAAGGAAAAGTTTAACCGACAAAACTAAAAATTAATACTTCGTTAGACCCAAATCTTCTTGGTCATTCGTTAGAACCAAGTAATCGTTTATGCACGGCTATAAATGATTTGCTAAATTTGATTGAATTACACGGACAAATGAAAACCTCATTACAAATAGACTTAACGTTTGATCAAATCTTATCACTTGTCAAACAACTCCCCCGAAAGGAAAAACTCAAGCTGTCCAGAGAGTTGGAAAAAGAAGTTGTTGACTCAAAACTCTCAAAAATTCTCAGCAAGTTAAAAACAGATGATTTGGATTTAAACATCGTTGCGGAAGAGGCTGAGCATGTAAGAAAGGATATCTATGACAAGGGCAAGAGTCAAGGTGATATTTGACACCAATGTTTGGATTAGCTTTCTTATTGGGAAACACCTTTCAAACTGCAAAGTTATTTGTCCGATGGTCGGATTACTGTAATAACTACCGATCAACTCCTTGCAGAACTTAAATTAGTGTCTCAAAGGAAAAAGCTTCGCAAATATTTCCCATCAGAAACAGTAAATGAATTCATCTCAATCCTTGAAATTATATCAGAAAACTTTGAAATCACGTCAAGGCATGATGAAAGTCGTGATCCAAAAGACAATTTTCTTCTAGACCTGATTGACTACTCCAAAGCTGATTACCTGGTAACAGGTGATAAAGATTTGCTTGATCTAGAATCATTTATGAACGCAAAAATCGTCTCGCCAAGTGTATTTCAAAAAGAGACTGTTAACATTCTACATCACAATAATAGAGACAAGAGGTGTTGTCCCTTTAGCGCTTAAAACTTCTAAAGCATCAAGAAATCCTGCTCCAATTGGGCTTATTAAAGATGACTTCTTTGGCTCGACGAAGAATGTTGGCGTTTTTTTCGAGTTTGAGGTCGGGGTCTTCGTCCAGCAAGTCGATGGCCACGTTTCTGGCGAAAGCCAAAATCTTACCATCCGTTGCAAGATTGGCCAAGTTGAGATCAAGATCGCCGCTTTGACGAGTGCCCATCAAGTCGCCGGGGCCACGCAACTCGAGATCCACCTCCGAAATTCGAAAACCGTCATTGGTTTCCACCATCGTTCGCATTCGCTTGCGCGCTTCGTTGCTCACTTTCTTATCCGTAACGAGAATGCAATACGATTTCTCGGCTCCTCTTCCCACACGGCCTCTGAGCTGATGCAGCTGCGAAAGCCCGAATCGCTGTGCACTTTCGATCACCATGACAGATGCATTGGGAACATTGACTCCCACTTCAATCACCGTCGTGGCGACCATAATTTGTGTTTTGCCCTCGGCGAAGCGATTCATCTCGAAATCCTTGTCCTGAGGCTTCATCCTTCCGTGCACTACACTGATTTGGTAATCGGGCTTAGGGAAACGTCTTTCGATGCTTTCGTAGCCATCCATCAAATCTTTTAAATCGAGAGTAGACGATTCTTCGATAAGCGGATACACCACATAAATCTGTCTGCCGCGGCGGATTTGATCTTCCATAAATCCGAAAATCTTGATACGGGCATTGTCAAAAACATGACTGGTGTCGACGGGTTTTCTGCCGGGCGGGAGCTCATCGATGATGCTCACTTCCAAATCTCCGTAGAGCGTCATAGCCAAGGTGCGTGGAATTGGAGTAGCGGTCATGACCAAAATATGAGGAGGCCGGGTGTTCTTCCGCCATAGCTTGGCCCGCTGGGCTACACCAAATCGGTGTTGCTCGTCAATCACGGCCAAGCCGATATTCTTAAACTGCACTTTATCCTCTAGAAGCGCGTGTGTGCCCACGAGTAAATGAACCTCTCCCGACATCAGTCCCGCGTGGATATCGCGACGCTTGGCAGTTTTGGTAGAACCCGTTAGAATTTCAACTCGCAACCCCAAGGGATTGAGCATTTCTGAGAAAGTCTCAAAATGTTGGTTGGCCAAAATCTCTGTCGGAGCCATAACGGACGCCTGGAAACCATTGTCAATGGCCATCAAAGCCGCCAAGGCGGAAACCATTGTCTTGCCACTTCCTACATCTCCTTGAAGAAGGCGGTTCATTTGGCGACCAGAACCGAAGTCGCGTCGAATTTCCTTTAGAACTCGCTTTTGTGCCCCTGTCAACTCAAAGGGCAGATACTTTTCGTAAAACGTATTGAAATAATCTCCAACCGATTCGAAAATGAAACCACGGATTTGCTTGGCGTGAAGGTCCTTTTTCAGCAGCAGCTCAAGCTGAATGAAAAAGAGCTCCTCAAATTTCAGGCGCCTGCGGGCATGAGTCGTATCGTTCGGATTTCGCGGGAGGTGAATCAGCTGAATCGCCTGCTTCTTAGTGACGAGTTTTAATTCCTTGCGAATTCCTTCGGAGAGCGTTTCGGGCCAACCAAAATCGGGTCTGGTTAAAACACTGCGAATGGCCTTTTCGAAGCCTTTGGAACTCATACCGCGCTTGGTCAATTTCTCGGTAGAACTGTAGATGGGCTGGAGGTAGCCGTCGGCTACTTTTACTTCATCGGCCAACTCCAATTCGGGGTGCGGCATGGACGGCGTCCCCTTGTATAGCTGTACTTTGCCAAATGCCACGTACTCTTTTCCGGGCTTGAGATTCTCCTTGATCCATTTTAATCCTTTGAACCATATGAACTCCACCAACCCTGTTTCATCGCGAAGCGACGATCGGAGTCTTTTGGCATTGCTGGCTCCCTCTTCGGTGAGGGTTCCCAAAACCCCTTTGATTTGGACAAAGTCAATGGTTTCGCGAAGCTGACCAATCGGGTGCACCTTCGAACGATCCACATACCGAAAAGGGTAATGCTGCAACAGGTCTTCGACCGTACGCATATTCATCTCGGAAGCCAGCAACTCCGCTTTGGCGGGGCCAATTCCTTTGACGTAATTGAGCGGTGTGTGAAGGAAGGAGTTCAATCGAGTGTAAAAATAGAAAGCCCCGCCAAATTGGCGGGGCTTTCTCAATTATATCTGATTTGATTCAGCTTATTCCGCCAACATCAAAACGGGGTTTTCCATGTACTTCTTAAAGGTTTGCAAGAATGCTGATCCTACTGCTCCGTCAACTACGCGGTGATCGCAAGAAAGCGTCACTTTCATGGTATGGCCCACTACAATCTGACCATTCTTAACAACGGGCTTCTCTACAATCGTACCTACCGCCATAATGCAAGCATCAGGTGGATTGATGATCGCTGTAAACTCTTCGATACCAAACATCCCCAAGTTTGAAATGGTGAAGGTATTTCCTTCCATTTCGCTTGGCTGAAGTTTTTTGTTTCTGGCTTTAACGGCCATCTCTTTAACTTCTTCGTTGATCGCAGCCATTGGCTTTGAGTCGGCAAATTTGATTACGGGAACCAAGAGACCTTCGTCTACAGCCACTGCGACACCTACGTGCACATGATCGTTATATCGAATCTTATCTCCCAACCAAGATGCATTCACCTTAGGGTTTTTCTTCAAGGCTGCCGCAGATGCTTTGATCACCATATCATTGAAAGAAATCTTTGCAGGCTCGATAGCTGCATTGATTGCCTTACGAGAAGCCATGGCATTTTCCATATCGATCTCCATGGTAAGGTAGAAATGCGGAGCGCCAAATTTGCTTTCCGACAGTCTACGAGCAATCACCTTGCGCATTTGAGAGACTTTCTCCTCGCTGTAGTTCTCTTGGCCTGTAGCGGCGGCAGAGCTTGAAGAAGCATTCATAGCTGAAGGCTTGTAGTCTTCGATATCGCGCTTTACAATTCTTCCTCCGTCTCCTGTACCACTGACAGAATTGAGATCTATTCCTTTCTCATTGGCCATACTACGTGCCAGTGGAGATGCTTTGATTCTTCCGTCAGCACTTGAAGTGGTAGTCGGAGCTTTCTGCTCCACTGTTTCCTCCTTCGCTTCAGACTTATCTTCTTCCTTAGGTTCAGGCTTACTTTCTTCTTTTGATTTTTCTTCCTTGGAATCAGCGTCAGACTTTTCTGCACCATTCTCGGAGGCTTCTTTAAGAAGATCATCAATATTCTCTCCTTTTTCTCCTAAGATAGCAAGGACAGAATCAACAGGAGCAGTTTCTCCTGTTTGCACTCCAATGTGCAGTAAGTAACCATCTTGGAATGATTCAAATTCCATGGTGGCCTTATCGGTTTCAATCTCGGCCAAGACATCACCCGTCTTTACTTCATCACCAACCTTCTTGTGCCATTCTGCCACAACACCTTCTTCCATGGTGTCGCTAAGCTTTGGCATACGTACTATTTCAGCCATAATATTTTGTTATTCTTTTACGTAAGGGTAGTCATCCTGAATATAAACGTCTTCGTAAAGTTCTTCAGGCTTTGGATCCGGAGATTCTTCGGCAAACTTCACGCATTCTTCTACCTCTTCTTTGGTCTTTTTGTCCAATTCTTCAAGTTCACTGTCCGACATCCATTTGTTTTTGCGGATAACCTCCTTGACAATCGTTAATGGATCGCGGTGTTTGTACTCTTCTACCTCTTCCTTCGTTCTGTACTTCTGAGGATCAGACATCGAGTGGCCTTTGTAGCGGTAAGTTCTCATTTCCAAAAGGAAAGGACCATCACCTTTTCTAGAATGCTCTGCTGCGGTGGCAAAAGCTTCATGCACGGCCTCACAACTCATTCCATCAACAGAGAGTGCAGGCATATCGTATGATTCTCCTAGCTCGCTGAGATTGGTAACATTGGACGTTCTTTCTACAGAAGTACCCATTGCATAATTGTTATTCTCTATCACGAATACAACGGGAATCTTCCACGTCATAGCCATGTTGAACGTCTCATGCAAGATTCCTTGACGAACGGCACCATCTCCCATGAAACAATAAGTCACTTGCTTTTTACCCAAGTACATATCGGCGAAAGCGATTCCTGCTCCAAGGGCTATTTGTGCACCAACGATTCCATGACCACCAAAAAGATGCCTCTCTTTATCGAACATGTGCATGGATCCTCCTTTTCCTTTACTAAGGCCGGTAGTTTTACCATAAAGTTCGGCCATCACGTATTTAGGATCGGTACCCAATGCAATGGGGTGAGCATGATCTCTGTAGGCAGTGATCACTCTGTCTTCTTTGTCCATCGCCGAAACCATTCCCGCAAGAACAGCTTCCTGACCAATGTACAGGTGACAGAAACCTCCGAATTTTTGCTGGACATATAGGTGACCGCATTTTTCTTCAAATCGACGCATCATCAGTATACTCTCGTACCACTTCAAATAGGTCTCTTTAGAAAATCCTGTCTTCTTTGCCGCAGTCGTCTTCTTCGCAGGGGCTTTCTTGGTTGTTCCGTTTGTTTTTGTTGCCATTCTAATTTGACTTAAAGGCCACAAATATACAACTCAGTAGTTAGACTTTTTAGGCGTGTTGGTTTTATCCGACATCTTTTCCCAATCCGGCATCAAAAAATGCCATAGGCAGGAGAGACCGAGCATTTTCAATGATTGATATCGGGCCGTTTGGTGCACCGGTAATGATTCGAATATCATGATTCAAGATACGCTCATATTCGAGCATGACCTGCCTGCACGATCCGCAGGGAGTCACCTCTGTATCCTTATTGGAAGAGATGGGCTGGGCAGTAACTGCCAAAATAAGCACAGGGATGTTCGGATATGCAGAAGCGGCGGCAAATAGTGCTACTCTCTCTGCACACAATCCACTCGGATAAGCAATATTCTCTTGGTTACTTCCTTTGACTACCTCGCCATTTTCCAGTAAAACTGCCGCTCCAACGGAAAACTTGCTGTAAGGCGCATAGGCACTTTTTGAAGCTTCTATGGCTTGATTGAAAAGGGCACGATCATCTGCCGATAATTCATCAGCAGTTGCGTAACGTTTGTAGCTAAAGTGAATTTCTTTGTTCTCCATGGATTCCGAAAGTAGGAAAGAAAGCTTAAACCGACTGAATCAGGCAAGTGCAATAAGCACTTATTCCCTCCTCTCTGCCCACAAAACCCAATTTTTCTGTAGTGGTAGCTTTAATGGAGATGTCATCGATGTCGACCTCAAGCAATTTTGCAATCCCTTCTTTCATTTCAGGTATGAAGGGATTGATCTTGGGCTGTTGGAGGCAAATGGTGCAATCGATATTGGAGAGCATGAATCCCTTTTCCTTTACTAGCCTGTAGCTTTCACGAAGAAGAATTTTGCTGTCTATTCCTTTATACTTGGGATCAGTATCGGGAAAATTAAATCCGATATCGCGCAAATTAGCTGCTCCGAGGAGTGCATCACAAATGACGTGAAGCAGCACATCAGCATCTGAATGTCCGTATGCTCCTTTGGAATAGTCAATTTTGATACCACCCAGAACGAAGGGATGCCCTTCCACCATTTGGTGGACATCGTATCCGAAACCGACTTTAATTTTCATGAATTAGTTGGTAGCATCAGGGGGAGGAGGTCCTGAACTGTCAAAGGCCACACGAAGCGTAAATCGCAAGGTGTTTGCCAATGGATTTCTTTGCTCTGTTGGAATGAGGTAAGAAAGGTCAAGACCAAATACGTTGTAACGGAAACCCGCTCCAATAGTAAAATATTGACGATTTCCTTTAGTAGGATGCTCATAAAAGTACCCCCCACGAACTGCGAATTGATTCGCATACCAATACTCAAAACCAAAAGAGTGGTTTATTTCTCTCAATTCTTCTTGAAAAACGCTTCCGCTTTCAATCTCTGCCAACCCTTCATCATTCAAGATTACAGTTCCGTCATCGGCCCTGATCGGACGACCGGGAGCATCACTAAATGAACCGAAAATCGCTTCTGCCACCCCTACATCAGGATCTCTACCGGCAATAATTCGTGTAGGATCATTTTGATCGTAAAGGGCAGGTGATGGCACCAATAACTTATTCGCATCATAAACAAATGTGATGGAGTTAAATTGGTCAAGATCGATAGTAAATGCCCCTCCCAATCTAAAGTTCATCGGAAGAAAATCCCTTTGAGCCGTGTTGGTGTATGAAATCTTATTACCGATGTTCGAAATAGCTATACCGAATGCCAGAGCTGCATCTTTATCTCCAAGTGAAATATCATCATCTTTGTAGAAACCCGAAAGGTCTACTGCAAATGCATTGGCAGCTTTGGAATCAGCACCTCCGACGTTTACACCACCGGTCAAATTTGAGTTAATCCAACGAGCGGTGATACCCCCGGAGAATTTACTCGAAAGTTGAAGTGAGTAGCTCACGTCCAAAGCAAATTCAGCTGGTCTGAATGGTCTGATTTCAGTACCATTTTGATCGGTAAAGATGATATCCCCCAACGTGAAGTATCGAAGACTTCCACCAATTGCCGAAGTCTTGCTGATTTTCTTGTAACCTGCCAGGTATGCCAAGTTCATATCGTCCACGAGTTGTCTCAACCAAGGACTGTAAGAAAGGGAGAACTCCATTTCCTCTTCGGCGAAAGCCAACTTTGACGCATTCCAGTGCTGAGCATTCGCATCAGGTGTTATTGCAACCCCCGCTTCACCCATCGCTCCGCTTCTTGAATCAGGACCAATAAGTAGAAAAGGAACGGCGGTAGTAATAGCACGCAGTTCGTCGCAATTACTTCCGTTTACAGCTCCGGCACAATCTACCGGATTTTGGGCCTTTACTGATAGAACCGTTAGGCCTGTTATTACAAAAAGAAGAATCTTATTTTTCATGTGCAAAATCTTGCGGATGCAAATATAGTTAAATGAGTAGCTCAATCGAACTAATTGAGAATTACGAGTTTTTCGAATTTCATGTCTTTATCCCCTGATGGATTCTTAACTGACACCTTATAAACATATGTTCCCGTAGCAAGGCGATCGCCAAAATCATCGCGACCATCCCAAGGAATAGGTACGTTACGAAATCCGTCAGTATTGGATACAGTATTTATGGTTTTTACCAACTTACCGGTTACGGTGAAAACTTCAATCAAAACATTTAGAAACTCAGAGCTTTGGTTGTGTTCGAAATAAAACTCAGTGTGCGTGGTGAATGGATTGGGGTAATTCAATACCCTCTCAATAGCTAAACCTTCGGACTCTGCTACAATAAATTCGATATTGGATTTACTCGAATTGTTGTGCACATCCCAGACGGTTAATTCCACTGAATGATTTCCCGGAGTTAATTCATCGAATGGAAATTTCACAGAACCTCTTTGATAAGTACTTAAATCTGAGCTGTAATAATCATTCAGTATAAAAGTATTTGCCACGTCTCCATCTAAAACTGCGCTGATGTCATGCCCGATTCCGGTACCTACAGTATTGATTCCGTTGGGATCAAAAATCTTAGCCAGAAGTATCGGCTCATTATCTGTATACCCTCCAAAAACGAAATTCTCATCATTCATGTACATGTCTATCTCAGGACCTTGCCCATCGTTTACGGCATTTTCATCCCTATCTCCGATATTCAATCCATCCTCAAAGCCGGTGGCATCTTCAGCTTGGGTGTAGGCGTAAAAACTTATTCTCGCCGTAGTATCCACTGCAAAAGAAATGTCCTTGGGTAAAACAAAGTCAAATTCAAACTGACCATTATTTACCTCGGCCAACCCTTTGTATACTACATCTTCCTGAGTCGGATAGGTGAAAACCGACCCGCCGTCATTGCTCAAGGTATTGCGCTGCTTCACACGATCGTAGACCGTAGCCTCAATCAAACCGTTGAAACCCGAATTAACCTGACCTGATGCGGTGGTCACCATACCTGCCACCCGCGCCACGCCGAGTGCCTTTAAAGTATCCACGGGATTTCCGAGTGTATCAGTTATACTGGTAGCGAAAATATCATACTTGGGGATGGCCATTGGCAGCGCGGGATCGCCTATAAGGCTGAAGTTTCTGTGATTTGGAGAACTTGAGGCCGAATTGTTTTTAGTTACACGATAAACATCTCCCAACCGCGTTACGACTTCATTTTCAGGTCGAGTGAAAAGTGCATCATAAAAAGCGGTGTTCAGCTGAAAATTCGGACCTGCATAGACCAAGCGGGTTGTGGTCAGTAATGCTACTCCTCCGCCACCGGCATTTAATAGAACGTACTCACCCGCAGAAGTTCTTATCGGATCATCAAATCTCGTAAACTCGCATGTAGCGGTCATGAAAATCGGCATCTTATAGGTATTATCCCATTCGAGAATAGTGGGTATATCCAAGATTCTTTCTTGAGCCCAACCTGTTTCCCCGCCGTGGCCGATATAGTTAATGATAAACGCTCCGTTTCTCACGCGCCTATCGATCGCCTCATTTACATCAGGATATCTATCCCCTCCGGGAGTTGCAACGTGTTGAAATGCATCAGTAAATATTCGCTCAAGATTAAAGACTTTGGTGTAGCCTTCAATCTGTGTACTTATCGTTCTTGAGTTTTGCATGTGGCTATTCAAATCCTCGTCATCTGCTACCAAGGCGATGATGTTTCTCCAAGAACCAAATGAGCTATTAGCGTCATTGCAGGTGAGACAATCTGAAGAAGAGGTTTCAATATACCGGCGTATTTTATTGACCACCGAAGATGCTTCTGCCGAATTCTTTGCAACTATACGACCCACTCCGATATCCATCAAGTCTGCATTCCCTTCTCCATCGTCGTCTGAAAGCAATCCGAAGTAATCATCACTTACAAAAGAGCTGGTAGGACTCAATGAATTTTCTGATTGATAAGTAGGAATCAAATTTGAATTATTGGCAGAGAAATTAATATTATCGTAAGACCCATCCCCAAATAAAAGCAGATATCGAGGGGCTAAATCGTCGTTACCGCCTGCGCGATCATAAAGCATTTTCATCAGCCATTTTATAGCCGTAACATCGCGCATTCCCGAGGAAAATTCATTGTAAACTCTATTCAATGCCACAACTTCCACACTTAATGGATCTTCGGGATGGTTTCTATGAATTTCAGCAAGTTGCTCAGCCTGATTTACCAAAAATGAAGGACTCACGATGACCATATCAATAGCTCCCTGAGTTCCTAAGGCATGCAGATTTTGATTTCCCACAGGCCCGAAAAGTGCAGGCTCCTTGAAAGATGAACCCGTAAAAGCAACGAACTCCCTTATGGCCTCAGTTGGCAATGTGAAGGTCGCAATGCCTCCATTAATGTTGTATTGTACTCTCTTCACATCTGCAGGACTGGTCACTTCCCATATTTCCTGTATGGAGCTGGCATTGGCAACATTAAATCTTCCTATCTGGCCAGGCCCTGCGGAAACAGCATCTCTGAAAATCATTTGAGATCTTGCCATGGTCAACCGTCTCCTTACATTTACATTAAACCAATCCAGCCATCCTGAAGCAGAAGGAATACCTCGCTTATCGTACGCAAAGCTGATATTTAATGCTGAGGAAGGAGTGTTGGTGATGAGAGTTAAGTTCCCTGTTCTGGCAAAACTCGAAACAACTCCTGACCCTACAGAGCTTATGCTCGTAGTCTGAGTTTCACCATTTACACCGATTTGAAATGTTGATGAACTTGCCGTATTACGAGAAATCACAGACGCTCTTAGCGTAACCGGAGATTCTGCAATGTGATTAGGGAAGGTAAATCGTTCACCACTATAAGTATAGACCGTCTGAACGTCAAACTTCTCCCCATACCAAGTTCTGCCGCTTTTCAAAACATTCTCTCTATCTACTTCTTGAAAGGCGTAATCATTAAAAGAGTTGATATCAACGGTGGGGGAGCTTCCCGAAGAAGACAGATTCTGGATTCTCTTTGGCGGAAGGCCTGTATTGATTCCTATAAAATAGTATGACGTATCGCTGTACTCGTGCTTTTCATGATCAAAAAGGCCCGACTCAGGATCGTAATTCCATTTATGCGGACCTTTTGCATAAAAGAGAATGTAGTCATCCTCATCAAATAGCTCATCGGCTTCTCCGTCGATGTAAATGGCATTTTGCAAGAGATCATCAGGTCTTTCGACACTGTTATCATAGGGCAGCTGTCCGTATCCGTTACCGAAAATATTCAAAGATTGAGGATTCAAAACATCCGTTTCAATTCCTAATTCTTGGAGTTCGGTAATTGTCAGTCGATACACTCCGTCTTCTACTACACCAATCTTGTACCACTCGCCTGAGGACATTACACTATTGTCAGCGTAGTTATTGGTTTTCGGTCGCCCAAAATCCTGAGCGGTGATATAGCTTATTTCAAATTTTTCAATCGGAGCACCATCAGCTTGACTAAATGGAAGATATTCAACCATTAATTGAGGAATCCCCCTTTCATCTTTTACTCTCCAAATTAAGTTGTCCTCACTATTGATGTTAGAAACAACATTCCGATCAGATTTGAAATTTTGTTTCGTCGCCAATGGAGTAATAGAAACAGAAGAGACACGTTGACCCTTATTTAATGGAATCTTCACCAGAGCTCTTGGGACATATCCATAATCAATAACATGTATTGCTCCTTCAAAAGTGGGGATGACAACAGGCCCTTCCTCACTCTCAAAAGTACCGGGGACAGTCTGCCAATTCAGCTCAACAACTTGAGATTTTTGAGCTGATAGATAAAATGAGGACACTATTAATAGCGTCAATAAAAAGGTATTTCTTACTCATCAGTATGGCGAGATTCTTTTTTTACAATACAATCTTAGCGCGAATTTACACCGCACAAGACGTAACAATAACAAGAGAATGCAGTAATTTTATCCGTAAACATGGCCTAAACGCCAGCTACTTCCGAATTATTGCATATCCTTATGATTAACGGGAAAACCGCGAATAAAAAAATTCGTATACTTGGAGCTTTGAAAAAAACTGCATTTTCACCCCCATTTATGGTGCGTAGACTGACCTTTGTAACTCTTGCGATCTTTGTATTCTGCGGCGTTTTAATAACGCACGAGGCAAAGGCTCAAGACCCTACTTTCACGCAATTTTATGCGAATCCGCTATATCTGAACCCTGCTTTGGCGGGTACAGCGACCTGTCCCAGGGTGGTTTTCAACCACCGAAATCAATGGCCCGCCTTATCGGGAAACTTTGTGACCAACAGTGTTTCTTACGATCAATATGTGGATGCTGTAAGCGGAGGTTTAGGACTTTATGTTCTGAGCGATAACGCAGGTAGAGGAACGTTAACGCAATTTTCGATAAACGGTATCTATTCTTATCAATTAGCATTAAGCGATAAGATATCAATGGTAGCAGGATTCCAAGCGAGCTACTTCCAAAGAAATCTAGATTGGGGTAGCCTCACCTTTGGTGATCAGATCGACCCCAGACGCGGATTTATATATGAGACACAGGATACTCCTCGGGGTGGAAAAGTAGATAATGTTGATTTTAGCACAGGCTTTGTCATCTTTAGTGAAACCTTCTTTGGGGGTGTAGCCGTACACCACCTATTCGAACCGAATGAATCGCTGATTGTGCAAGAAGCACCACTAGAAAGAAAGTATACCGTCCATGCAGGAGCTAAATTGCCCCTTGGAAAAGACATTAAAGGGACTACTGATACATATATCTCCCCAAACATTCTTTACCAACAGCAATACGATTTCCAGCAGATCAATTTAGGTCTTTATATCCAAAAAGGGCCCCTGATTGGTGGTGTATGGTATAGATTCGAAGATTCGTTTATCATCCTGTTGGGAGTCGAAACAGATCGATTCAAAACAGGATATAGTTATGACCTAACCACCAGTCGCTTGACTACAGAGACGGCTGGCTCACACGAGATTTCTTTCGCTTTCAATTTTAACTGTAGGCCGAAGAAAAAGAAATTCAGGGCAATAAAATGCCCCGCTTTTTAGTTTTTCAGTCTCAATTTGAATACCTGCATACTAGAAACCATAATTCCCATGAAAGTCTTTTCAGGAAAATTTTTGATAGTAGCCTTAATGGGTGGAGTAATTGTCTCTACCTCTTCATGCAGCTACGAAAGCTCAAGCGCCACAGGTTGGAATTACAACGACCCGGCTAATGGTGGATTTGAAAAAGTTCTCTACACCGAACAGGAAACAGGCCCGGGCCTAATTCTCATCGAAGGAGGAACATTTACCATGGGTGCTACCGAGGAAATGGTGATGAAGGACTGGAATAATATCCAGCGAAGAGTTACCGTATCTTCCTTTTATATGGACGAAACTGAGGTAACCAACGTTTACTGGTTGGAGTACCTATATTGGTTGCGTCGGGTATACGGAGCTGATTACCCCGAGATTTATAGAAAAGCTCTTCCTGATACTTTGGTATGGAGATCTCGCTTGGCTTACAATGAGCCTTATGTTGAATACTACTTGCGCCACCCTGCCTACAATGACTACCCTGTGGTAGGCGTAAATTGGCTTCAAGCCAATGACTTTTGCGCATGGAGATCTGACCGAGTGAATGAGGCAATCTTAATCCGCGAAGGTCTGTTCGAGCACTTTCCGCAACAAATAAATGAAGACCATTTTGATACAGACGCCTATTTGGCAGGTCAGTATGAAAGCGGAAAGCGAGTAGATGGTCTTTCTGATTTAGACCCTGACAATGAGTATAGAAATGTTCGGATGGAAGATGGTATTCTCTTACCGAGGTATCGCCTGCCGACTGAAGCTGAGTGGGAATTTGCCGCTTATGGTTTGGTTGGGAATTCTTTCCAAGAATTAGTAACTGAAAGAAAAGTATATCCTTGGAACGGACACTACGTTCGCGAAGGAGATAACAACAGCCGTTTTTACGGAGAGTTGGTAGCTAACTTCGTAAGAGGAAAAGGTGACTACATGGGTGTGGCAGGAAGCCTAAATGACAATGCAGACGTTACAGCCCCGGTATACGCGTACCAGCCAAATGACTACGGTCTTTACAACATGGCAGGAAACGTTAGCGAGTGGGTAATGGATGTATATCGCCCTCTAAGCCCTGAGGATATGGATGAATTTCGTCCTTTCAGAGGTAACGTTTACAAAACTAAAGTTCTGGACAGTGAAGGATCTATTGATGATAAACTTACTGTAGTTACTTATGATGTAGAAGGTGTAAACCAATACCTCAAAGATTTCGACGAAGAAACTCAAGGAAAATTGAATCCTGAAGAAGCTCAACTGATGGAAAACCTCAATTCTTTTAGCGAACAAGCATTGGAAAGAATGAATGATGGAAAACCTGATGAAGCCTACACATTAGTAAGAGATGCTATTCAGGCAATCCGAACCAGCGGTGTTAGAATTGCTCCTGAACTTTTAAGCGGAGTTGGAAACTTCGTTGAAGACACTCCGGGTAATGTAAGAATGAGAAAAGTTCGCTCGGAAGAAAATATAGATCGAGACAATTATCGAGTGGCAGATAATATTGACTATAAGGATGGAGACTTTAATTCGAGCATAAATTACACATCTCCAAATACTGATGAGACATCAATGAATGATTACGGAAACACGACCCTTGTAAGCAATAGAGCAAGAGTGTATAAGGGTGGTAGCTGGAGAGACCGAGCTTATTATCTGAGTCCTGGTACGAGACGTTTCATGGACGAAAGAAAAGCAACTGCAACTATTGGTTTCAGATGTGCAATGGATAGAGTAGGAAGCCCCGTCGGTTTCAACCAATCCAGATAAAAACTCTGTTAAATAAAATTATCAAACACCCGATCGACTTGATCGGGTGTTTTTATTTTTGGGAGCATGGAAATCCAAGATCTCTACAAGATTTATCTCAAAACGCCTCGAGTTACTACCGATACGCGAAAGGAGGTTAAGAATACTATTTTCTTTTGCCTAAAGGGTCCGAACTTTGATGCAAACTCCTTTGCAATCACCGCGCTTGAAAGAGGTGCTACACATGTTGTGGCCGATAATCCTCAACTTAAAGAGAATGCAAACATCACCGTTGTAGATGATGTACTGACGACTCTGCAGAAACTCGCCCGCCATCACAGAGATCAGTTCAAATTCCCTGTCATTGGCCTGACAGGCAGCAATGGAAAAACAACCAATAAGGAACTCATAGCTGCAGTTCTATCGCGGAAGTACCGAACCTATTTCACTCAGGGTAATTTGAACAACCACATCGGTGTTCCACTCACTTTGCTCTCCATTCCGCTCGACGCTGAAATGGCTGTAATCGAGATGGGGGCTAACGCTCAAGGCGAGATCAGAGACCTTAGCAATATCTCTGACCCTGATTTCGGGATGATTACCAATATCGGCAAAGCCCACCTTGAAGGTTTTGGCGGAATTGAAGGAGTAAAAAAAGGAAAGTCGGAACTCTACAAACACATCAGAGCAAAGAATGCCAAGCTATTTGTAAATGGCAATGACGAAGTTTTGATGGAACTATCTGAAGGCATCGAACGCACCCTTTTTGGATCTCAGGAGAACTTCTTTTGCAGCGGATCTATTGTGAAAAGAAAACCATTTATTTCATTTGAGTTCGAGCACAAGGCTCATTCTTCGGGTGAAATTCAAACCCATCTAGTCGGCGCTTACAACTTCTCAAATCTTATGGCAGCCGCTTGCATTGGGTGTTACTTTGATGTTTCGATTGAGGATATAAGTTCGGCGCTAAGCGATTATAAGCCAAACAACAATCGATCTGAAATGGTCGATACCGGAAAGAACAAACTGATCCTTGATGCTTATAACGCCAATCCCAGCAGCATGGAGTTGGCGATGAGCAATTTTGCTGAAATGGATCACGAGCCAAAACTTGCTCTGATTGGCCATATGCTCGAATTGGGAGAAGATTCCAAAATTGAGCACCAAAAGCTGGTTGACCATTTGTATGACCTTAAACTAAAAACAGTTTTAGTCGGAAGTAACTTCGCTGAATGCAACAAAAAAGGGTTCCACTATTGTGAAACCCCTGAAGATTTGAAAACTTGGCTTAAAGCCAATGCCATAGAAAACCATCTGATCATCGTAAAAGGAAGCAGAATGGTGGCTATGGAAAAAGCCAAAGAGTTTCTTTAGTCTTTTAATATTGTTCTCGAAATAACAATCTTCTGAATTTCAGAAGTTCCCTCGTAAATCTGAGTGATCTTAGCGTCTCGCATCAATCGCTCAACATGGTACTCTTTTACGAAACCATAACCTCCGTGAACCTGAACAGCTTCAACAGTAACGTCCATCGCCACTTTTGAAGCAAACAACTTGGCCATTGAACTCGCATAGTCAAAGTTCTCACCATTGTCCTTTTGTTGCGCTGCTTTCAAGCAAAGCAGGCGAGCTGCTTCAATTTCAGTGGCCATATCGGCTAACTTGAATGCGATGGCTTGGTGTTCGTGAATCGGTTTCCAAAAGACTTTCTTTCCTTACTGTATGCCAAAGCTAATTCGTATGCACCGCTTGCAATACCGAGGGCTTGTGCAGCAATTCCTATTCGCCCTCCTGAAAGTGTTTTCATGGCAAACTTAAACCCAAAACCTTCCTCACCCACTCTATTCTCTTTGGGCACCTTAACATCTTGAAACATCAAGGTATGCGTGTCGCTTCCGCGAATACCCAGCTTATCTTCCTTGGCTCCAAGTTGAAAACCTTCCATCTCACGCTCAACTATCAAGCAGTTGATTCCCCGGTGGCCTTTCTCTACATCCGTCTGGGCGATTACCAAATAAATAGAAGCCGATCCTCCGTTGGTAATCCAGTTCTTGGTTCCATTCACCAGGTAGTGATCACCTTTGTCAATAGCAGTGGTTCTCTGAGAAGTCGCATCAGAACCCGCCTCAGGCTCACTTAGGCAGAAAGCGCCTATCTTTTCTCCGGTAGCCAAAGGCACCAGATACTTTTGCTTCTGCTCTTCTGTTCCAAATCTCTCCAAACCCCAGCAAACCAAGCTATTGTTTACTGACATGCAAACGGAAGTTGAGGCATCTACCTTAGAAAGCTCTTCCATTGCCAAAACGTAAGAAACGGTATCCATACCGCTTCCACCGTATTTAGGATCTGTCATCATTCCCATAAAACCTAGCTCAGCTAGTAGTTTTACTTCATCTTTGGGAAATCTTTGTTGGTTATCGCGCTCAATCACGCCGGGCTTCAAAACATTCTGAGCAAAATCCCGCGCCGCGTCTCTTACTGCAATTTGCTCTTCAGTCAATTGAAAATTCATAATTTATCGTGGTTTAATTTTCAGCGTCGCAAATTTACGGTTTAATTGAAAACAGAATTTATGAAGCCAAAATCCCCCTACTCTACTGACTATCAAATTGGAATCGGTGCAATGACCGGCACCTCCATGGATGGACTTGACCTAGCTTTGTGCGAATTCTGTGAAGATGGCTACAAAATTCTCGGTTTTCAATGTGTCGAAATCCCCGAGAAACTGAAAAAATCGCTGACCGAGGCTTACACAAAAAACGGGCGTGAGTTTTTTAAAATCGAGAATGAATATTCTCGATTTCTGGCTGAATCCATTCGTGATTTTCAAAAAAAGACAGGAAGTCTTGCCAAGTTTACAGGCATACATGGTCAAACGATTTTCCATGAGCCTGGTTCTCAACTTACCATTCAAATGTTAAACGGAGGATTAGTGGCTGCAAAAACAGGCCTTACAACGGTTTGCGATTTTCGTCGAGCGGATATTGCACTTGACGGGCAAGGCGCTCCCTTAGTTCCTATTGGAGACAGAGATCTCTTTGGCGAATACGCTGCTTGCTTAAACCTAGGTGGGTTTGCGAATCTGAGTACCGAGGTAGATGGAAGCAGAGTCGCTTTTGATATATGCGCCGAAAATATCGTGCTTAACCTTTTGGCAAGAGAAGTAGGAAAAGAATACGACGATGGCGGTCAAATGGCAGCTGCGGGAAAGTCGGATTATGAGCTTTTACAGCAATTGAACTCCTTGGCCTTCTACCATCAGAAGCCACCGAAATCATTGGGAAGGGAATGGATGGAAAATCATATTCTACATCTTTTCGATGGCGTCGAAAACAGTGTAGCATTGCGAACCTATACGGAACACGCTGCTCAACAAATCGCAGAAAATCTGCCGCAATCGGGAAAAGTATTGGTGACAGGTGGAGGTGCCTACAATCAATTTTTGATCTCTCAAATAGAAAAGGCTCTCCCATCAACTGACTTGGTCATTCCTGATAAAAATCTGGTCGAAGGAAAGGAAGCATTAATTTTTGCCTACTTAGCCAAGTTGAGATTAGAAAATCGAATAAATGTACTTGCATCTGCCACAGGTGCTTCTCGCAACTCATCTTCAGGTGCGGTCTATATACCCTGAGCCAAGGCCATAATTTAAGACAAGATTAAAGCAGAACATTCTTGAGGCAAGATCGCTTTTGA
This sequence comes from uncultured Cryomorphaceae bacterium, assembly GCA_942492545.1. Classification (GTDB taxonomy): domain Bacteria; phylum Bacteroidota; class Bacteroidia; order Flavobacteriales_D; family Cryomorphaceae; genus JAKVAV01. The sequence goes on from CALOFA010000005.1 coordinate 54,569, forward strand.
TATATTTGCGCGTCATTAAAAACACCCTAATGAGAGATCTGCTGAAAAAATTTGAAGAACGCTCCCCTGAAATAGTTTTTGGATGGAGTGATCCCGAAACAGAAGCAGTCGGATGGGTAGTAATCAATAGTCTCAGAGGAGGCGCAGCCGGTGGTGGAACACGCATGAGAATTGGGTTAGACCGCAGAGAAGTTGAGTCCTTGGCAAAGACCATGGAAGTAAAATTTACCGTTTCGGGCCCACCGATAGGCGGAGCGAAAAGCGGAATCAACTTCGATCCGCAAGACCCTCGAAAACACGGCGTGTTACAGAGATGGTACAAAGCCGTAACCCCACTTCTGAAAAGTTACTACGGCACAGGTGGTGACCTAAATGTAGATGAGATTCACGAAGTTATTCCGATTACGGAGGACTACGGCCTTTGGCACCCCCAAGAAGGGGTGGTAAACGGACACTTTAACCCTAGAGAAAACGAAAAAATTCATCAAATAGGTCAACTGCGTTTTGGCGTTTCCAAAGTAGTTGAAGACCCCCATTTTTCTCCTGACCTTTCTCGAAAATTTGTTGTAGCTGATCTGATTACGGGCTACGGTGTAGCAGTAAGTGTTATGCATCACTACGCCCTTAGAGGCGAGGAATACAAGGGAAAAGAGCCATTATTCAAGGCTGGGGAAACGTTGGTGCCTCAGCTGCGTACTATTTGGCACAAGCCGGAATATCAGTAGTAGGAATTATCGATAGAGTAGGCGGCTTGATCAAGCAAGAAGGAATGGCATTTGACGAGGTAAAAACGCTTTTCTTAAATAAAGAGGGCAATGCACTTAACGGCAGTGACCTGATGTCATTTGACGAAGTCAATTCAAAAATCTGGGATACAGAAGCAGAGATTTTCCTTCCCTTGCGCTGCATCGCGACTGATTACAAAGGACCAAGTAGACAGAATGATCGGCTCAGGTCTCGAAGTAATCGCCAGCGGAGCCAATGTCCCATTTGCTGATTCCGAAATTTTCTTCGGACCGATTATGGAATACACAGACAAGAAGGTGAGCATCATTCCCGACTTTATCTCAAACTGCGGAATGGCCAGAGTTTTCGCCTATTGCATGGGAAAAGATGTCGAAATGAGTGACGCCGCCATTTTCTCAGATACATCCGATATCATCAAAAATGCCATTCAGGCTGTTATAGATAAGCATCACAAGAAAACAAATATGGCGGAGACTGCTTTTGAGATAGCTCTCTCGCAACTCGTTTAAGATGGAAATAGCAATTATTGTAGTATTTGTATTAGGTTATTTAGCCATTGCACTGGAGCACCCTTTACACGTCGATAAAGCGGCTTCAGCATTGATTTTGGGTGTCGTATGCTGGGCGCTATTCGTACTTGGTGTTGATGCAATCCCGTCTTTTTTAGAACATGAATATTCTGTCTTTCAAGATGAGAATGCAATGCTCGCCGCTAATGAATTTAAACCGATGTTCTTGGAGCATCGATTACTTCATCACCTCAGCGAGATAGCGAGTATTCTATTCTTCCTGATGGGAGCTATGGCCATTGTTGAGACAGTCGATGCCCATGAAGGATTTCGCGTAATTACTGATAAAATAAAGACGACCAACAAGGTTAAGCTGCTCTGGATATTGAGCATTTTGACTTTTTTCTTCAGTGCCGTTTTGGACAATCTGACGACCACTATAGTCATGGTTTCGCTATTGCGGAAATTGATTGACGACAAGAAAACTCGTTGGTTCTTTGTAGGATTTTTAGTGATTGCAGCAAATGCAGGTGGTGCTTGGTCTCCTATTGGAGATGTGACAACTACCATGCTGTGGATCAAAAAGCAATTGCCGTCAACTCCATACATCATTCAGCACCTTTTCCTGCCGAGTTTGACTACTGTACTAGTCCCGCTTATTTTTCTAAGTATTCGAATGAAGGGTAATGTGACACGCCCGGTAGGCCGTGGAGCTCACGACGATGAAAACCCGGCTTCCGCTAAAGAGCGAATGATCATTTTCATTTTGGGAGTAGCAGGACTACTCTTCGTTCCAGTTTTCAAAACAGTAACTCACTTACCCCCTTTTATGGGAATGATGCTGAGTTTGGGAGTGATTTGGATTGTGACCGAAATCATGCACAAGCGCAAAAGCATGGCAGCCAAAAGGCAATTAACCGTTCTGTGGGTGCTTCGAAAAATTGACACGGGCTCGGTTCTTTTCTTCTTGGGGATTCTTTTGGGAGTTGCCGCCTTGCAAGAAGTAGGTCTCTTACGCCAGGCAGCAGGCTGGCTAGACAGTACGGTTGGAAATATTTACGCGATCAACTTGGCGATCGGTCTGCTATCAGCGATTGTGGATAACGTACCACTCGTAGCTGCCGCGCAAGGAATGTATGATATCGCAGCGGAAGGTGTTTTCGCAGCCAATGGTGACTTCTGGTTATTCTTGGCTTATTGTGCCGGTACTGGAGGAAGCGCTTTGATTATTGGATCAGCCGCAGGAGTAGCAGCTATGGGTCTCGAGCGTATCGATTTTATCTGGTACATGAAGAAGCTTTCGCTACTCGCCATTCTAGGCTATTTGGCAGGTGCCGGAGTATTCATACTCTTTAGTGCATAATTTGTTTGCCACCCCGTCGTTTATACCCCATATCTAAACTATCCTTGTTTGCATGAATACACCCTTCATTTTGCAAATCAATCCCGGTGCAGCTGCTGATAGCCTCTCAACCGGTGAAGTAACAGAAGAAACACTCTCGATTTTGGAATTGCTCCAAGGTGGTGGATGGTACATTATGATACCATTGGCCATCTTGTCGGTTCTTGCGATTTACATATTCGCCGAAAGGTGGATGGCCATATCCAAAGCCCAAAAGGAGGACAAAGACTTCATGAATCGGATCAAAGATTACGTGAGCGACGGAAAGCTGGAAGCGGCGCGTAGCTTTTGCCAATCAAGCAATACGCCGATCGGCCGAATGCTCGACAAAGGAATAGCCCGCGTAGGAAAGCCGATGGACGACGTGAGCGCTTCCATTGAAAACGTCGGAAAACTCGAAGTTTACAAACTGGAAAAAGGCCTGGCCCTTCTCGCTACAGTGGCAGGTGCAGCACCGATGATCGGATTCCTCGGTACCGTAATCGGAATGATTTCGACCTTCCATGCCATGAAAATTTCTGATAGCGGTGTAGAAATCAGCGCACTTTCGGGAGGTATTATGCAAGCCATGATTACCACCGTTGCCGGTCTTATCATCGGTATTATCGCCTATATCGCTTACAATACTTTAGTTGTGAAAGTAGACAAGGTCGTTCACCGAATGGAAGCGCGATCGATCGAGTTTATCGATTTACTTGAAGAACCGGGAAAATAAGCCATATGGATCTGAGGTCTCGAAATAAAGTCGATCCGAGTTTTTCCATGTCGTCCATGACGGACCTGGTATTCTTGCTATTGATTTTCTTCATCATATTATCGACACTAGTTAGTCCGTATGCCCTTCCGGTAGATTTGCCCGTGAGCAAAAACCGAGCGAAGGACAAACAGACCATTGCCTTGAGGATAGATCAGGACTTGATATATTCGGTAGACAATCAAATCATCGATCCATTGTCACTGGAATCTATTTTGGCAGGAGAATTGGCCGGTGTAGAAAAGCCCGGTATCATTTTGCACGTAGATCAAAAAGTTCCTACCGGCAAAACGGTTGAAGTATTGGACATTGCCAAAAGAAATAAGTGGAAAATCGTATTGGCTACAAAGCCTGAATAAATGCAAACCGAAGAAGAGAAAAAGCGAAAGACCAAAGCGGTCATTGTCACCATCGTATTTCATGCGGTGGCTTTGATCTTATTCATCTTTTTCGGACTCAAACAGCCCAATCCACTTCCCGAAGACGCGGGAGCATCAGTAGAATTTGGCTGGGACGAAGATGCGGGCGGTCCTGACATTGTCAGTCCTACTCAGCAGGTTCAACAACCCGAAACGGTACAAGAAAGTCAGCCCGAAGTGGTGGAAGATCCAGTAGATGAAGTGGCTGAAGAAACAGAGAGCGAAATCGCTGTTCCCAAACCGAAGGAAGAAAAACCTAAACCGGTAGAGGAAAAGAAACCCGAGAAACCGGTTGAAAAACCAAAGCCCAAGCCTACCATCAGCGATCAGCTAAACGATGCGCTACAATCTTTGAACGAAACCAATAATCCCGGGACAGGCCAAGGCCAAACCACGGGAGACGGCGATCAGGGAAGTCCTGATGGAACTGATGGAGATGGCATGATTGGCAGCGGAAGCGGTAGCTGGCAACTGGATGGCAGAAGTATGCTTCCCGGGTACGGAACAAAGATCACCACGACAAAGGAGGAAGGGATTGTTGTTCTCAATATTTGGGTAGACAAAAACGGGAAGGTCACGAAGGTTCAACCCAATTTGAGAGAGTCGAATACGACTTCACAGTACTTGATCAATCTCGCCAAGAACGATGTCTTGAATAATTTCAAATTCAACGGCGATCCTGATGCTGCTATTTCTCAACGAGGGAAAGTACGTTACGTATTTCAACTCAAGTAATGAACTATTTCGAAACTGTTGATTATTTGTTTAGTCAACTCCCGATGTTTCAACGAGTGGGAGCAGCGGCCTACAAAGCTGACTTGTCGAACACCATCGCTATTTGCGAAATCTACGACAACCCTCAACACAAGTTCAAATCGATTCACGTTGCCGGCACAAATGGCAAAGGATCAGTGGCACATACATTGGCTGCCATTTTTCAGACTTGTGGCTACAAAACGGGGCTTTTCACATCACCTCATCTCAAAGATTACCGAGAGCGCATCAAGATCAACGGAGAGATGATCGCTGAAGATTACGTGATCAACTTTGTAGAGAAATTCAAAAATGGCGACCACGATTTAAAGCCTTCTTTCTTTGAATTGACCTGTGCGATGGGCTTCTCCTATTTTGCCGACGAACAGGTCGATATCGCCATTCTGGAAGTCGGGATGGGCGGACGCTTGGATTCCACCAATGTGGTAAACCCCGAAGTATCGGTGATTACCCACATCAGCAAAGACCATCAGCAATTTCTCGGCGATACCATTGAACTCATAGCCGCCGAAAAAGGTGGAATCATCAAAGAAGGGACTCCGGTAGTTATTGGCGAGAATACCTTTTCCGTGAGGGAAGTATTGGAGAATATAGCTGCAAAAAAAGGAGCTAGGCATTACGATGTTTTCGCCAATTCCCCGATGTTGGAGACCGATCTTAAAGGATCATATCAGCGGGAGAACATGCGCACGGTTGCAATGGCAGTCAGAGCTATGCGCGAAAAAGGATGGAAACTTCCCCAAGAAAAAGTAGAGGAAGGAGCAAAATCCGTGGTTTTGAAAACAGGATTGAGAGGCCGATGGGAAGTCATCGGTGAAATGCCAAGAGTCATCACCGACGTTGGTCACAACGAAGCAGGAGTTCAGCAAGTGGTGGATCATTTGCGTCGACAAACCTACGTTCGCTTGCACATCGTTTGGGGAATGACGGGAGATAAGGATGCGAAAGCGATTCTGGCCTTATTGCCCAAATCGGCTACCTATTATTGGTGCAAAGCCGATGTACCTCGAGGAAAAGATGCGGAAGAGCTCGCTCAAGAAGCGAGTAAACACGCGCTGATCGGAAAAGTATATCCATCGGTATCCTTGGCGCTGGAAACGGCCAAAAAAGAAGCACAGCTCAACGATCTCATTTTTGTGGGAGGAAGTGTTTTTGTGGTTGCTGAGGTAATTTGAGTCCTCAGTTAATTTTTTTTTCTTCTACAGTTTGCTACGATAAAAAATCATCTATATTTGCACTCCCGAAAACAAAAAGGGCGATTAGCTCAGTTGGTTCAGAGCACCTGCCTTACAAGCAGGGGGTCGTAGGTTCGAATCCTACATCGCCCACAAGAAAAACTACCCCGTCGAATGACGGGGTTTTTTTGTGCCCAAAACTTTTGCTGAGCTCGCTCAGAGCAAAAGTTTTGGGCGCAAAAAAGCCAACCTCTGCGGAGCAAAGGTTGTGTTTTTCCTGAGCACCAGGGTCTTCGATGAATAGGATCAACCCGTTTTTCAGGGCTAATCCTCCTGCCTGTTCGCAACCGCAGGATGCATATCCTGCGGAACTCACTTACAACTAAAACTCCTTTCGAAGACAGGGATTTCTGTTAAACAGTCATTCGCAAAAAAATAAACCTCAGCGAAGAGTAAGTTTATTCTTCCCAAGAAACATCACCTTCGTTCAACAAGATCGAAGCGGTATCTTCATTCCACCAAAATGCAAACCAATTTGGATCATTCAAAAATACCCGAACATGAATATCACGAGCTGGTAAATTTGATAGGGAAAGAAAAAGCTGAAGCCTATATTATTTCAGTCAAATACGATTTTCGAGCTATTAAGATGAAAGTCTTTAAGCTTCGATTTGAGCGATTTTGGGTTCAAAATCAAAAAGTCATTTACCTCATTCTCGCAGTGCTCGCTTTAATTTTGCTGACCACAGAAATTCTTTCATTTGAGAAAGAAATATACTGAGGCAGTAAAGTTTTACCTTTGCCCTCCACTTGCCGTAGTGGTGAAATTGGTAGACACGCATGTTTCAGGGACATGTGCTCGCAAGGGCGTGGGGGTTCGAGTCCCTTCTTCGGCACTAATAATATAGCCTTGACATGAGTCAGGGCTTTTATTTACTACCTCAAATTGTAAAGATAAAAAAGGGACGAGAAGCCTGTCCTGAGCGGCTCGCGATGAGCGAAGTCGAATCGAGTCGATGGGAGTCCCTTCTTCGGCACTTTTGGAAAAGGCGGTTATGATAACCGCCTTTTCCATTAAAAGTCATTTCCTCCCGATTATCACTTCGACATTCCGCAGAGCGCAATTCGCTGCATCTACTCCTCAAAAGAATTTACTTTTGCTTCGTGCATATAGCAAAGGCATATCTGAATTACCGACTCAAGGCGAAAAAACGTCATGGCGTTCATTCGCCCTTTGTCTACACTCTTAGCGAGGCTGTTTTTCACAATCGCTATGCAAAGCAGTCAAGTGAGATTGAAGAAGTGCGAAAAGCTCTGCTTCGCAATTATACATTGATTGAACTGAAAGATTACGGAGCGGGTTCGAGAAAAAGTACGAACTCAAAAAGATCGGTTTCGGAGATCGCCAAAACCAGCTCCACTCCCATTGCCATGGCCCAAATGATGCAGCGATTGATCTCATTTTTGGACTTGAATAACGTGTTGGAGCTAGGAACCAACCTTGGCCTAACCACTGCCTATTTGGCTGCTGCCAATCCAAATTTCAGAGTAATCAGCCTTGAAGGCGATCCATCGTTGGCTTCTCTGGCCGTTAAAAATTTGCAAAAGATTGGCCTTGAGGCTGAAATAATTGAAGGAAGATTCGAGGATAACTTAGATTTGGCATTGGCTAAAATGCCCTCTGTGGATTTCGTCTATATCGATGGAAATCACAGGAAAGAACCTACCTTGAACTACTTTCAATCACTATTGGAAAGAACTACGGAAAATTCTGTTTTAGCCTTTGGTGATATACACTGGTCTGAGGAAATGGAAGAAACCTGGAATACGATTAAGCAGAACAAAACCGTGACTTTGACCATTGATTTATTTGATCTCGGCTTGGTTTTTTTCCGAAAAGACAGAACAGAAGCAGAACATTTTACGATAAGAATATGAGCTCACCCATTATACAAGTAGAAGATTTAGCAAAGATCTACCAAGTTGGATCTCAAGAAGTACACGCCTTGCGCACCGTCGATCTGGAAATAGACAAAAATGAATTCGTGGCCTTGATGGGCCCTTCAGGCAGCGGAAAATCTACCTTGATGAACATTCTCGGCTGTCTGGATACGCCGAGCAGAGGCAAGTATCTGCTCAACCAAAACGATGTAAGCCACATGGACGATGACGAATTGGCAGACATTCGAAACCGTGAAATTGGCTTCGTCTTTCAGACCTTTAATTTGCTTCCTCGCTATTCTGCTCTGGAAAATGTAGCCTTGCCTTTGATTTATAAAGGCGTAGGAAAGGCGCAACGCACCGAAAGAGCGGAAGAAGTATTGCACCAAGTCGGGCTCCAAGACCGAATGGATCACAAACCAAATGAACTTTCAGGAGGGCAGCGTCAGAGGGTAGCTGTTGCAAGAGCTTTGGTAAATAACCCTTCAATCATTTTGGCCGATGAGCCAACGGGAAATCTCGATACGAAGACTTCTTATGAAATAATGGCCTTAATTGATGAAATCCATCGAGCGGGCAATACAATAATTTTGGTAACTCACGAGGAAGATATCGCAGAGCATGCCAAGCGAATAGTGCGGCTGAGAGATGGTGTAATCGAAAGTGACACCAAGGTAGCAGTACTTTAGACTAAAGGCCGAAAGAAGTTTCACAGAACAACGGGGCCATTTTATCGTTAAGGCCTTAAACACATTTTCTACATGAAGATTTATACCAAAACCGGTGATCAGGGAAAAACATCTTTGCTCGGCGGTTCAAGAGTTGCAAAATACCACCTGAGAATTGAGTCGTACGGCACTGTCGACGAACTGAATACCGCAGTAGGAATGCTACGCTCAATGGAATTGCCCATAGGGATCGCGCAAGTATTGATTGAAATTCAGAATAAGTTGTTCATCATCGGATCGCAGCTGGCCTCTGAGCCGGGCGAGCCAAAATTCAAAATACCACAACTTGCAGAAGAAGACACCGTTTATCTGGAAACGAAGATTGACGAAATGGAGGAGGATCTTCCCGTAATGAGAAATTTCGTACTTCCGGGAGGGCATCCCTCGGTTGCACAAGCGCATGTGGCCCGATGCATTTGCCGCAGAGCAGAAAGAATCGTACTCCACTTGAAGGACGAAAGTGATGTTCCCGCAGAGATTCCCGTCTATTTAAATAGGTTATCCGACTTTTTCTTCGTATTAAGTAGAAAGCTGGCAAAAGATCTGGGAGCAGAAGAGATTCCCTGGAAGAGCAGTTGAATATTAAATATTGATTAACAGCTTTTTAGAAAAAAGCAAAAACACTTGATTGTGAAAGTAAAAAAACTACTTTTGCAAAAATTGAAAATACCGTCAAAACGACTTCACTATGTACTGGACATTAGAATTAGCATCTTACCTTGAAGACGCACCGTGGCCTGCGACGAAAGACGAATTAATTGACTTTGCCATGAGAACAGGTGCTCCTATGGAAGTTGTGGAGAACCTTCAGGAAATTGAAGAAATCGGCGAGAGCTACGAAACGATCGAAGATATTTGGCCCGATTACCCCACTAAAGAGGACTTCTTCTTTAATGAAGATGAATATTAAAGAATTTCAAATCATCCTTGAATACAAACCCACGCAAAGTCGTGGGTTTTTTGTTTTCCGCCATTATGACACGTTGACTCAGTTCGGTATGCTTTGTGAGTATCGTCCGACAGTTGAAACTAAGACTTCATAAAGAGGAATTGGGTACCTTTAGGCTCCCGATGAAAAATCGAAATTAAGATTACACCTATGCTAGGTTCTGTTACTAAAACACTCAAGAAATTATTCGGAGATAAATCCGAAAAAGACGTCAAAGCGGCAAAACCTTTGGTTGACAAAACCAAAGAGTTTTACGAACAATTCGACTCTCTGACGCACGATCAGTTAAGAGCGAAGACAAGCGAGCTTAAAGCCAAAATCACAGCGGCTACCAACGAACTCGAAAAAGAAAAAGCGGCACTCCAAAAACAAGTGGACGACGATCCCGACATGGAGATTGAAAAAAGGAAGCATTCTTTAAGCAGATCGATGAGATCGTAGCCAAGACGGATGACAAAATTGAAGAAGTTCTTTTGGACATTCTACCCGAGGCTTTTGCCGTCGTAAAACAAACTGCCAAAGAGATTCAAGGAAAATGAACGAATCGAAGTTACTGCAACAGATTTTGATCGTGACTTAGCTGCCTCAAAAGGAAACGTCCTGATCGACGGAGAAAAGGCCATTTGGAAGAACTCATGGCTGGCTGCCGGAAGCGAGATCAAATGGGATATGATACACTACGACGTACAGTTGATAGGTGGTGTAGCATTGCACGAAGGAAAAGTAGCCGAGATGCAAACGGGAGAAGGTAAAACCCTTGTGGCCACCCTACCGGTTTATCTCAATGCCCTTGCAGGAAAAGGTGTTCACTTGGTAACGGTAAACGACTACCTCGCTCGACGTGACTCCGAGTGGATGGGTCCGATTTATGAATTTCATGGCTTATCGGTAGACTGTATTGATAAGCACCAGCCAAACAGCGATGAGCGCAGAAAGGCATACAAGGCTGATATTACCTTTGGAACAAACAATGAATTTGGTTTCGACTACCTGCGCGATAACATGGCCAGCACGCCTGACCGATTGGTTCAGCGCAAGCACCACTACGCCATCGTAGATGAGGTGGATTCCGTATTGATTGACGACGCCCGAACTCCACTGATCATCTCAGGCCCTACGCCACGAGGAGACGAACACCTCTTTAATGACCTCAAGCCGAAAGTTGAAAAGCTTTACAACGCGCAGAAGAAATTAGTGACGAGCCTTTTGGCGGAAGCCAAAAAGAAAATCGGAAACCCCGATGAAAAAAAGGCTTCCAAAGAGGAATTGAACGAAGGAGGTCTGGCATTATTCAGGGCTTTCAGGGGTTTGCCTAAAAACAAAGCGCTGATCAAGTACTTAAGTCAGCCGGGGGTGAAGCAGCTGCTTCTCAAAACCGAGGGCTACTACCTCCAAGACAACGAAAAGGAGATGCCTAAGGCGGATGAAGAATTATACTTCACCATCGACGAGAAAAGTAATGCTATAGAGCTCACCGAGAAGGGGACTGATCTGATTTCTTCGAATACCGAAGACGCAGACTTCTTCATTCTTCCTGACATGGGTACACTCATGATGGACATCGATAATGCCAATGTAAGTGATGAGGAAAAGGTGAAGCAGAAGGATGAGCTCCTGCGAAACTACTCCGTGAAAGCAGAGCGTATTCACACGATCAACCAATTGCTCAAATCATACAGTCTCTTTGAGAAGGATGTGGACTATGTGGTAATGGACAACAAGGTGAAAATCGTTGATGAACAAACAGGACGTATCATGGAAGGTCGACGATACAGCGACGGGCTTCACCAAGCGATCGAATCAAAAGAGAACGTAAAGATTGAGGACGCCACTCAAACTTATGCTACAATCACGCTGCAGAACTACTTCAGGATGTACCACAAGCTGTCAGGGATGACGGGTACGGCAGAAACGGAAGCAGGTGAACTTTGGGACATTTACAAATTGGATGTGATGATCATCCCAACGAACCGACCGATTGCACGCGAAGACAGAGAAGACAAAGTTTACAAGACCAAGCGAGAAAAATACAATGCTTCCATAGAAGAAATAGTAGAGTTGTCGAAGGCGGGAAGACCTGTATTGGTAGGAACGACTTCGGTAGAAGTATCGGAATTTTTGAGTCGCTCACTAAAGATGCGCGGTATCGAACACAACGTGCTTAACGCAAAACTTCACGCTCGAGAAGCTGAAGTGGTAGCAGAGGCAGGTCGGCCGGGAGCAGTAACCATAGCCACCAACATGGCTGGTCGTGGTACTGACATTAAGCTACGTGAAGGAGTAAAAGAAGCTGGAGGACTGGCGATTGTCGGCACGGAAAAACACGACTCTCGTCGAGTTGACCGTCAGCTTCGAGGTCGATCAGGCCGTCAGGGAGATCCGGGCTCATCCCAATTCTACATTTCGTTGGAAGATGATTTGATGCGACTTTTTGGCTCAGACCGAATAGCAAAAATGATGGACCGACTCGGGCTTGAAGAAGGCGAGGTGATCCAGCATTCGATGATCACCAAATCCATCGAGCGAGCGCAGCGCAAGGTTGAAGAAAATAACTTTGGAATACGTAAACGACTTTTGGAATACGACGATGTGATGAACTCTCAACGTGAGGTAATTTACAAGAGACGTAAGCACGCGCTTTTTGGAGATCGACTGGAGTTAGACATCCAAAACATGTTCCGCGACTTGGCCGAACAGGTTGTAATAAACAACCAAGAGGCCAAGGATTACGAAGGTTTCAAAATGGATTTGCTCCAATATTTTGGAATGGATTCACCTATTTCTGAAGATGATTTTGTTGGAGCAAAAGCACCTGAACTTACCGAGACTATATACAAGCAAGCTCGCGAGCGATACAAGCGCCGCATGGAATCGGTTACCACTTCGGCTATGCCGGTGATCAAGCAAGTTCATCAGAAGGAGAATAATTTCGAGAACATTGCGATTCCATTTTCAGATGGAAAACGATCACTACAAATTGTCGCTAATATTGAGAAATGTTTGGAGACTGAGGGAAAAATCCTTCGAAACTCACTTGAGAAAAGCGTGACACTTTCCATTATTGATAACGAGTGGAAAGAGCACCTTCGCGAGATGGATGACTTGCGTCAATCGGTTCAAAATGCTCGATTCGAGCAAAAAGATCCACTTTTGATCTACAAATTCGAGTCATTCGAATTATTCAAAAAGATGATCGGAAGAGTAAGCAAAGAAGTTGTTTCTTTCCTATCTAAGGCTGCATTGCCGGGAAGGACAGATCAAGTTCAAACGACAAATCGCACGACTACAGCCAAGGACGACTCAAGCAAATTACAAACGAGCCGACCGGGAGCCGAGCAAGTAGCGCCATCAAACGGAAGACCGGGAGGTCCACAGAGACAAGTACCGCCGCCTCCAGTTAAGACTGAGCCCGTAAGGGCTGAGAAGAAAATCGGCCGAAACGACCCTTGCCCATGCGGTAGCGGAAAAAAATACAAGCAGTGCCACGGTAAGGCGGTTAGCCAAGTCTAAGTCCCGTAAAAAATAGAAATGAAAAAGCCCCGACGAAATTTTCGTCGGGGCTTTTTAGTATTGGTGAAGAACTGCTTACTTCATTTCAGCAATCATCTTCTCGTTCATTTTAATGTAAGGCTCGTATTCTGCAGCTTGTGAAAGTTCCAGAGATCTCTTAGCCGTTTCTATGGCCATTTTCTTATCCCCTACAGCTTTGTAAGCTTTGGCTAGTGTGTGTGTATTCCAGAATACCTCTTTCATCTCTACAGATTTCTTAGCCCACTCAAGTGCTTTCTGAGGATCTTTATCGTTAGCTAAGTAGTAGCTGGCTGCATCTTCGTAGAATCCAAATTCACCTTCGATTTCGGCCATCTTCTTTTCCATGCTTTTTTGGGTCAGCATGTCAGTATCTACAGAAATAGGAACTGAGAACATCATATTACTCCACTCAAATACCAAGTCAACTTTGCTGTCCTCAACATTCTCGAAAGAGAAACGCATGCGCTCAACCATTTGAGGGCCTTTTTTGAAAGGCACTTCAGTTGTAGCCACATTTAGGCTTTCATCATAATTACCCGTTCCGCCTTGATCAGCGTTTGAGTTCAACATCACCATGATCTTATCTTTCATAGGAATGGTGAAGATGGCATATGTACCGGCTTTTACTGCAGTACCATTAAAGCTAACATCACTGCTGAAGGTGATTTTTGTTGCCTTGTTTGCACCTGTTCTCCAGAGCTTATCGAAAGGAACGAGCTCACCGAAGATTACTCGGTCTTTTACACCGGGGCGGCTGTATTCCACTTCCATTTCAGTAAGACCTACCATCTGATACTCACGAGCCAATGGGCTGGGAGAAGGAAAGTACTGTGCACTTGCAAATAATGTAGCGATGGCAAAAGCCAATACTAGTATTGTTTTTTTCATGGGTTAATTGGTATTGATTTATAAGGATTTAAGCAGCTTTTAGCTGCGATATTTTCGATTTGCTAAATTTCTCTTTGGCGTATTTAGCGGTGATTTTGAAGCTCTTGATGTCAGTAGATCCGGGGATTTCATACATCAGGTCGGTCATGATCGCCTCGCAAATGGAGCGAAGACCTCTGGCGCCGAGTTTATACTCCATCGCCTTATCCACAATGAAATCCAGCGCTTCCTTTTCAAAAGACAACTTGACATCATCCATTTCAAATAGCTTTACGTACTGCTTAACCAACGCATTTCGCGGCTCAGTTAATATTCTTCGAAGCGTCTCACGATCCAGTGGATTGAGGTAAGTCAATACCGGGAATCTTCCGATAAGTTCAGGAATCAAACCAAAACTTTTTAAATCTACAGGAGAAACATACTGAAGAACATGATCCGGATCAAAATCTGCATTCTCCGTGCTGGAGCTGTAACCAATAGTAGAAGTCTTAACTCTTCGCTCAATCAATTTTTTGATTCCGTCGAATGCTCCTCCACAGATAAAGAGAATATTTTTCGTGTTGATCTGGATTAACTTCTGCTCGGGGTGCTTTCTACCACCTTGTGGCGGTACATTTACTTCCGACCCTTCGAGTAGTTTCAGGAGAGCCTGTTGAACTCCCTCGCCACTTACATCGCGCGTAATGCTGGCGTTGTCGCTCTTACGAGCAATCTTGTCAATCTCATCGATAAAAACGATTCCTCTCTCGGCCGTAGGCACATCGTAGTCTGCCGCTTGAAGAAGGCGAGACAGAATACTTTCTACATCTTCTCCTACATAACCCGCTTCGGTAAGAATAGTAGCATCCGCTATGCAAAAAGGAACGTTCAGCATGCGGGCAATGGTCTTAGCCATAAGGGTTTTACCCGTACCTGTTTCACCTACAAAAACGATATTGGATTTTTCAATCTCAACTTCATCTTCACCTTCGTCTTCAGTTTTCTGAAGCAGTCGTTTGTAATGGTTGTAAACCGCTACAGAGAGCGTTCTCTTCGCATCATCCTGACCAATTACAAACAGATCCAAGTAGGCTTTTATCTCTGCAGGCTTTTGCAAAACCAAGCTAGACTCAAGCTGAGTGTGCGCTTTTTGCGAAAGCTCTTCCTTAATGATGCTCTGAGCTTGAGTAATACAATTGTCACAAATGTGACCGGTAACACCGGCAATAAGAACATTCACATCGCTCTTGTTTCTTCCGCAGAAAGAACACTTCACTTCTCGTTTTTCACTACCAGCCATTGCGTGTACTTTTTAGTGCTTTGGATTCTTCACCAATACTTCGTCGAGCATACCGTACTCCTTTGCCTCATCAGCAGTCATCCAGAAATCTCGATCGCTGTCTTCACTTACCTTTTCGAAAGTTTGACCGCTGTGATTTGCGATGATATCGTAGAGTTCTTTGCGGAGCTTGATAATTTCTTTGGCGGTGATCTCGATATCAGATGCCTGACCTTGAGCGCCACCAAGCGGTTGGTGAATCATCACTCTTGAATGTTTCAAGGCCGTTCTTTTTCCCTTCTCACCGGCGCAAAGCAATACTGCTCCCATAGAAGCCGCCATACCTGTGCAGATAGTGGCAACATTCGGAGAGATATACTGCATCGTATCGTAAATTCCCAAACCGGCGTAAACCGATCCTCCCGGTGAATTCAGGTAAATCTGGATATCCTTCTTAGGATCCACACTTTCCAAGAAAAGAAGTTGGGCTTGAATGATATTGGCCACCTGATCATCGATACCGGTACCAAGAAAAATGATGCGGTCCATCATCAGACGTGAGAAAACGTCCATTTGGGCCACATTCATTTGTCTCTCCTCGATAATGTAAGGCGTAAGTGCCTTCGCATAATCGTGGTAGTACATACTGTTTATTCTGTGGTGGTTCTTAGCGTATTTTTCGAATTCTTTATGTTCTGACATGTGCTATTGCTATGTGATTGAAACGTGAAAGTTACCGAAAGGTTGATTAACCCTCTGACGCCATTTTGACAAACTTATCAAATGACACTTCTTTATCATCCACACTGGCATTTTCCTTCACGTAAGCGATCAACTTCTCATCATAGAGCATGTCGTAAATTTTTCGTGCTTCATCCTGATTTCCTAGAACTCTTTTAGCAGATTCTTCAAGTTCTTTATCTTCAGGAGCGGGCATGCCGTACTGTGCATAATTTCCTACCAAAAGTTCTTTGGTCTTCTCGATCACATCGTCTTGACTTACCTTTATGGCATCTTGACTTACCAGCTCGTTGAAGATCAGTTGCCACTGCAAACTTTTGCGGTATTCGGCGTAGTCTCTTTCCACTTCTTCGGCAGAAATCGGGTTCTCATTGGTAAGTCGAATCCATCTCTTCAAGAATTCATCGGGAAGATCGGGATTGTACTTTTCAATCATTTCTTTGCTTATGTCTCTCTTAAAAAGTCGGTCGCTGTCGCTAACGAAATGTTTCTCCAAATCTGAAGAGACTTTGTCGCGGAAATCTTTCTCCGTCTTCACTTCGCTGTCTTCGCCAAAAGTCTTTTTGAAAAACTCCTCGTTTAGCTCTGCCGGCTCCATTCTCTTCACATCGCGAACGATAAACTTGTAATTGTCACCTGTATTGGCAAGCGCTTCGCCGTTAAGGCCGAGCATTCTACCCAAGTCGTCGTTATCTCTGGCCAGCAAAGATGGCTGCACGTTTACTTCGTCGCCAATCTTTAAACCAACGAACTTTTTGGCCTGGTCTTTATCAATAAATTCGAGAGAAACGGTGCTTTGGTTCATTACACCACCCGGAACAACTTCGCCACTTTCATCAAGCTCTACGAAATCTCCCACGAGCATATCGCTCTCTCCTGCTTTTTCTACGTCTTCTACTTTTCCATAACGACGTGCAATTCGATTTACCTCATCATCAACAAGTTTCTTATCGATCTTGATGGTATAATAGTTCAGCTTGTTCTTTTTAGAAATTTCGACGTCCAATTTTGGCGCCAAGCCCTAATTCATAAACAAACTCGAAATCTCCGGGATTGTCCCAATTTCCGTTGTCTACATGATCTTCTTTCGGCATCGGGCTACCCAAGATCTTCAAGTTTTGCTCAGCTATGTATGATTGAATACTCTGGTTGAGCACTTCGTTCATCTCTTCAGCCAACAATGACTTGCCGTAGCGGCTTTTGATTACCCCCATCGGGATTTTCCCGGGACGGAAACCCGGCATTTGAACTTGTTTGCGAGCGCGCTTCAACGCCTCACTGTATCTATCGTTATAATCCGTAGGCTCAACTTTAATCTTTAGTAGAGCATTTTTTTCGTCTATTTTCTCTTGTGTAATCTGCATAAAAACAAGGCATTAATAAATGATCATCCCTCTGAAAATCGGGGTGCAAATATACTGTAAATCTTAGAAAAGGCGGTCGGTTGGCCACCATTTCAAGTCAAATAAAAAAGGGAGTCCAAATGGACTCCCGAAGTGTAGTGCGGATGAAGGGACTCGAACCCCCAAGCCTCGCGGCACTAGATCCTAAGTCTAGCGTGTCTACCAATTTCACCACATCCGCTTTTTGCGCTTTGGCGACCGCAAAGATAGTTAGAAAGAATTATTCACAAAGCGTTCTATCAAACTCTGTGAGGAATTAAAGTTTTTACTTTTGCAAAAAACGGATTATGCGCAGTTTCATCCCCTCCGAATTAAGTATTGCCAAGCTACACGGAATCCTTTTAGGATCGATTGGCCCGCGGCCTATTGCTTTCGCCAGTACGGTAAATAAGGATGGCGTTGTCAACCTTTCTCCGTTTAGCTATTTCAATATTTTCAGTGCCAATCCGCCGATTCTAATTTTTTCGCCTGCCAGAAGAGGTAGAGACAATACCACTAAGCATAGCTACGAAAATGCGAAGGTTCACCCGGAAGTGGTGATCAACATCGTAAATTATTCCATCGTTCAACAAATGTCTCTTTCCAGCACGGAATATCCCGAAGGCGTGAATGAATTCGAGAAAGCAGGACTTACGGCTATTCCTTCTGATATGGTAAAACCGCCGCGAGTAAAAGAAAGTCCCGTGCAGTATGAATGCAAGGTGAATGAAATTGTGGAGCTCGGGAAGGAAGGAGGAGCGGGAAACCTTATTATTTGTGAGGTAGTGAAAATTCACGTGCGGGAAGACTTGATCAATGAAGAGCTTGAGATAGATCAAACAAAGATTGATACGGTAGGCCGTATGGGTGGAGATTACTACACCCGCGCTCATGGCGAAGCCTTGTTTGAAGTAGAAAAGCCACTTAGAACGATGGGAATAGGAGTGGACCAAATACCCGCTGAAATCAGAAATAGTACTATCTTAACAGGAAATGACCTTGGCCGTCTAGGCAATGTTGAAGAGCTACCAAACGAGACAGATGTCAACGAATATAGATTAATCGAATTAAGCGATCTCTTTGTAGAACTGGAAGATTCTCCGCACGAGCTGGAGAAACGGCTGCACGAGAAAGCTCATGATTTATTAAGTGAGGGAAAAGTCAACGAAGCATGGATGACCCTCATGAGTTTTAACAATTAAAAAATTACGAATTATGTTTTCAATCAACGGAAAATTAGTGGTAAAAAACGGTACTGAACAAGTAACCGATAAATTCAAAAAGCGTGAATTCGTCATAGCCGACGAAGGAAGTCAATACCCGCAAGAAATTATTTTTCAGCTAACTCAAGATAGAGTGGATTTGCTCGATCCTTACAATGAAGGAGATATGTTGAAGGTAAATTTCAACATCCGTGGAAGAAGATGGCAAAATCCAAAAACGGGAGAAACGCGTTTTTTCAATTCTCTCGATGCTTGGAGATTGGAAAAAGCTGAATCGGAAAAAATCGGTTCTGACCTTCCACCACTCCCACAAAGCGAGCCTGCTAATTTGGATGATGGTACTGACGACCTTCCTTTCTAGGAAGCGTCTGTTTAGAAAGTTCACTATCTGCCTTCCACTTGTGCTTTAAACAATCGCTGACCATTGTCAGCTCCTTGGTTTAAAACACTGCACGAGCGTTGCTATCAAACTTCTAATTCAGACACTAAATCATTTGAACAAGTCTGATTAATGTCCTCTTTTGCCAGTCGTTTCGAACGCGTATTTCACAATCTGCTGCCATCGCCATTTACGCTCGCAGTAGTATTAACATTTGCTGTGTTTGGCACGGCTGTGTTTTTCTTTAAGCCTGGCGGCGAAAACTTTTTAACTCATAGTTTAGAAGTAGTCGGGTACTGGTATGACGGAATTTGGAACGCTCCGCTTTTGGTATTTGCATACCAAATGATGCTCATTCTGGTTTTGGGTCATGTCTTGGCACTGGCTCCGCCTGTAGATGATTTCATCAAGCGTGCTACAAAATATTGCGACACCACACCAAAAGCGGCTGCCATCATTACGGCAGCATGTGTCATTCTCGGGTTGATCAATTGGGGACTTGCGCTGATTTTCGGAGCCATATTCGCCAGAAAGGTGGGAGAATATGCGGTGCAGAAGGGAAACAAAATCAACTACCCGCTAATCGGCGCTTGTGGCTACACGGGATTGCTGGTATGGCACGGAGGAATTTCGGGAAGTTCCACCATTAAAGCAGCCGAGGAAGGACATTTAGCTTCTCTTTTGGAAGGCAGTAGCTCGATAGACATCAGCACCCTTCCCACAGCAGTAGGATTTAGTGAAACGGTTTTCGCCGATGAATCTTTCGGTTTCGCTTGCGCTGATTTTGATCTTGCCGTTTTGTGCTTATGCCATTGGAAAAAACAGCATCTCGACCCACTACATTCTCCATCATTTCAAAAAGAAGGATCGCAAATCAGAAGCCAGAGGTTTTGCAGAAAAGCTCGATTTTCACCCTGCGCTGTCGATGGTATTGGGACTTTCTGCTCTTATCACAGCGGCTGCCATCGCTACCCATTCCATACAATCGGGCAATGGAAATTTTGTGAATCCGAATTTCATCAACACTACCTTTTTAGGTTTGGGATTGATTGCCCATGGAAATTTGAGCCGCTTCGCCGAAGCTGTTGAAGACGCCATTGGCGGAGCATCGGGGATTCTAATTCAATTTCCTCTATACTTCGGAATTCTTGGCATAATGAAGGGAGCAGGAATTGTGGGTGATATCTCTGCTTTTTTTGTTTCGATTTCTAATCAAACGACCTACCCTATTTTCTCTTTCATCTCTGCGGGGTTTGTAAACATCCTGGTGCCTAGCGGCGGTGGTCAGTGGATGGTACAAGGACCGATTTTAATTGAAGCTTCGCAAAAGATGGGCTTGGACCTTGGCAAAAGCATCATGTCGATGGCTTATGGAGATCAACTCACAAATATGCTTCAACCCTTCTGGGCCCTGCCCCTTCTCTCCATAACAGGGCTCAAGGCAAAAGAGATTTTGCCTTTTACCGTTTACTTCATGCTGATTGCTGGGGTGATCTATATAGCGGGATTGCTGATTTTTTAGACCGATCGCTTGTCGAAGCTTTCGCGGAGACCATTGCCAACGAGCATAAATGCCAATACCAAAACGACTATGCACAATCCTGGCAAAATGGCCAAATAAGCCAAATCAGTGGTGATGTAGGGATAGTGATCTTTTATCATTCTACCCCAAGAGGCCATGGGAATTTGAGCTCCGATTCCCAAGAAACTCAAGCCGGCCTCCAACAAAATCGCTGAAGCAAAATTGGCCGCTGAAATCACAATGACGGGCCCCATGACATTGGGAACAATGTGATTGAAAATAATCCGAAGATTGGAGTACCCCAAAACTTTTGCTGCTTCAACGAATTCAAGATTCTTTACTGAAAGAACTTGACCACGAACTACTCTGGCTACTTCGACCCACATTGTTAGACCTACGGCTATGAAGACTTGAACAAACCCTTTTCCTAAGGCAAAGGTGATGGCAATGACCAATAACAAGGTTGGAATCGACCAGACTACATTGATCAGCCACATGATCAAGTCATCCGTTCTACCGCCGAAGTACCCCGCAATGGCCCCGAGTGTGACCCCGAGAAGCAAGGAGATAAGAACGGAAATTAGACCGACGGATAGGGAGATGATTGTTCCTGCCATCAATCGACTCAGCAAATCTCTCCCGAATTTATCGGTGCCCAAAAGGAACGTTCTGGTTCCTATATGTTCGTTGACCTTTTCGAGAAGTTGAGATCTCTCAATTTGGATAAATTCCCCTTGAATCGTTTCAAATTCGTAGAATTCTCCGGCGTCAGCGACTTTGCCCTTTAATGGATAAACTACATCGACCAAGTGGTATCGGAATGGCTGACCAATCACGTCATCCGCTCCGCCGTAGGTAAATCCAACCAAGGAATCACGAACAATTTCGACCGTATTTAACGGAATGACTTGAACGGAAGACTCTTCGCCTCCGAAGAAAAGAGAAGAGAAGAATGACTTCTCTGAAATGGATTTATTCTTTCTAACCTCCACAACATCTACCGTAAAACCAATGCCTTTCTTTGCCAGGCTCACGTTTTGGCTATTGGCATCGGGCGAAGAATCGGGACGGATCGCTGCACCGAAAATGGAAATCAATGCTGCAACCAGAATGACCAGAAGCCCGAAAACCGCCGTCTTATTTCGCCTGAACTGCTTCCAGTTTCTCCTAAAAGGTGACTCTGACTTATCCTGCTGCATTGAGCTGTGGTTTCTTAAACTGAAGCTTTCGATAAACTCCCGTAGCTATTAGGGCAAATGTATAGATCGGATAGAGTAGTTGCGATAATGGGAGGAATAAAAGTAAGTCTCGTCTGCTATAATTTCTCGTGGTGACCCAAAAGAAAATCCACTCCCCCGCCCATTTTATAAAAAGCAGAGATATTACGTCGGGCCAACTGAATCCAAAGAATAGCGCAACAAAAACTCCCAAAGGGGTCAAATGAACAAATCCCATCAAAAAGGCGAGAAGCTTATACTTCGCGTCGGGAACGTCCAACGTTTTAGAAATCCACCTGGATCTTTGGTTGAAAAGTATTGTCATCTTTTCGGGAAAAGAAACTGCTACCAGAGGATCGACAGAAGCAGCCTTCACGGCATTTTTGCCGAAGAGATCGGCTATGGCAAACATCCCGAAAATATCATCTCCAGAAGGGATGTGGTAGTCTTGCCTTTTCTGATCCGCTTCCGCGAAAACCTCTTTTTCAAAAAGAAGGCATGCTCCATTGGAAAGTATCGGGTTCCCTTTTTGGGCCAGTCCTGTGCCAATGGCTTGAAGAGCGATAAACTCCAGGTCGAAAAACGCGGCTGCCATTCCTGCTCGGCGAATGGGTGACAATGGAAACAAGAACATCTTGGCTTGACACACATCTAAAGCTTCAATACACGATACCAATTCAGAGGTGATTTTCACATCTGCATCCAGCGTCAGAACCCAAGAATGTTTAGCCCTTTCAACGCCCTTTCGAATGGCAAATTTCTTTCCTTCCCGATCCGGTGAAATAATTCGAGCTCCCTCAAATTTTTCAACAATCGAAACCGACTCATCTTGTGAGTGGTCATTGATGAATAGAAATTGGACAGGGAAGGAAAAATTGACAGCTTTAAGCGATTCTAATAATTGAGGCAAGTTATTGGCCTCGTCGCGGAATGGAATCAAAATTGAAAGGCCCTCAATCTCTTTTGGCACTTGACTAGTCTCCATATCCGGGGCGGGCGCCAGGCTATAAAGCAGGAAAATAAAATAAAGACTGAGTAGAAATACCAGCATGTACATGGCTACGCTTCGAGCTTTTTAAATCCCGAATACACTGACCAGCTTAGAATCGGAAGGCCAATATTCAGCACCCACAGGCAAAATGCGGCCAAAGGTGCTCCGATTGGGTTTTCGAAAAACGATGCAAAAAACAGGACGGACAGGACACCACGCATGCCAAGTTCGGACAGAGACAATAGACAACGAATGTAAGACTGTATGGAGTTAGAGTAGAAACACCCTGAAATATGCTTCAAGCAATGTACCGCTAAAACCAAAGGCGAATAGCAAGATGACAAACTGAGTTGAAAAAATAGCATATCGGAGAGTCGCCCAAGTGAATGCCACCAACAATTCAGTTCCATTGACCTCATAATGCTTCTTACGCAAACGAGCAATTGGCCCTTTTCGAAAAATCAGCACCACAGCCAAAGCGAAAAGCATTGCACCTGCCAAGACCATATTCAAATTAACCGGCATCTCCATATTGAAGTCAAACAACATGAGGCCAACACAACCAAAGAGAACGGTCACCCCACCTTGAAGAAAGGAGCCGGTTACCGTTGCTCCCATCGATCTTTTCTTTTCACCATAGGGAGCATACCTGAGTCGCCCCACAAATTCCCCTACCCGATTTGGTGTCCAGATTCCCACACTCATCCCTGCGAGCACGGAGCGAAAGGAATTCATGAAATCAATTCGATCTTTCCCAAACAGGCTCTGATATTTTGCGGATTCGGTGGATAAATTAAAGGATGAGAGAAGCGCAGCAACCAAAAGAGGAAAAAGCAAACTAACCTGAATCCAACCACTTGCGAACTCCAGTCCTTTGAATTTGAACCATGCCAAAGAACCCAGAAGTGTCAACGTGGCCAAACGAAGAGTAATGGAAACCTTGGGGTTCCGAAGGGCTATGGAAACTCTTTTATACATTTAGCCTTTAAAGGTAATGTTTTGAAGAAGGAGCGCATCATCTTGGGCATGGATCCGGGGACAACGATCATGGGGTACGGCATCATTAAGGTGGAAGGGAAGCGCTTTGAAATGTTAGGTTATGGAGTGATCAAACTCGGGAAATATCCTGACCATGCCGTCCGAATGAAGAAAATCTTTGATCGTGTCGTATCGTTGATTGACGAGTTTCATCCAGATGAACTTTCTATCGAAGCCCCTTTTTTCGGAAAAAACGTGCAGTCTATGCTGAAGCTTGGCAGAGCTCAAGGAGTGGCTATCGCTGCTGCATTGAGTCGGGACATGCCATACTGTGAATATGCTCCGCGAAAAATAAAGCAATCCGTTACCGGTAATGGTAACGCGTCAAAAGAACAAGTTGCGAAAATGCTTCAAACGGTCCTCGGGCTAAAAGAGTTACCGGATAGTCTTGATGCATCAGATGCACTGGCTGCGGCAGTCTGTCATGGCTTTCAAGGAGGCAGCAAAGAAAAAGAGTCCTTCTCATCATGGAAGGCCTATTTATCAGCTAATCCGGAAAGAAAAAGAGGGTGACTTATGCTTGGCGGATTTTCTCTGCCAAATCAGCCATGTATTCAGGATCCAATTCGAGTTTTGGCTTAGCGAAGTTCATATCAGATACCGAATTCATCGGAATAAGATGAACGTGGGCATGTGGCACTTCAAGACCAATTACCGAGACACCAATTCTCTGACAGTCCACGACTGACTCGATTTTACGCGCAACTTCTTTTGAGAAAACAAGAATTTCACTCAACAAGTCGTCAGGCATATCGAAGATATAATCGATCTCTTCTTTAGGCACCACCAGAGTATGACCCGCTTTGAGCGGATTGATATCGAGAAAGGCTATGAATTTATCGTTCTCAGCCACCTTGTGAGATGGAATCTCACCACTAATGATTTTGGAAAAAATCGAAGCCATTAGCGTGATATTTCTAATATTTCAAATTTGGCCAATCCCGAAGGGATTTGAATTTCTGCTATATCTCCAACTGCCTTACCGAGTAAGCCCTTTCCAATTGGCGATTCAATGGAAATTTTTTTAAGCTTCAAATCTGCCTCATTTTCGGCTACCAGCGTGTAAGACATTTCCGCGTTGTTAACAACGTTTCTAATCTTGACGGTACTCAATATAAATGCTTTCGAGTTGTCTATTTGCGATTCGTCAATAATCCTTGCATTGGCAACGACATCTTCGAGTTTAGCAATCTTTGCTTCAAGATGGCCCTGCGCTTCCTTTGCAGCGTCGTACTCAGCATTTTCAGAAAGGTCTCCCTTGTCCCGCGCTTCTCCGATTTGTCTGGAAATAGAAGGCCTTTCAACCCTTTTCAGGTGATCAAGCTCATCCTTGAGTTTCTGAAGACCTTCTTTTGTATAATAGCTTAATTGTGACATGTCAGTGTGGTATATATCAAAAAAGAGAAAACCCATGATAGGGCTTTCTCGTTTGTGCAAAGATAAAAAGTTATTCTGTAATCTACTCAGGACGACCTAAGTGGATTCTAGCTCCTATAGAGTGTGAACCATCGAATGGCATGGTGGCGCGATAAGCGTAGTCCACGCTGACGCGCGAACCTTTGTCGCCGAACTCAAATTCCAATCCGGCTCCCGCTGAAAGACCGGTATACACGACCCTGCGGTCTGCATCATTGAAGATGTTTTCTTCGTAGTGGTAACCACCCCGCAGGTAGAACTTCCTCAAGAAGCTATATTCCAGACCAAAGAGGTAATTGTCATTGCTAAATGAATTGGCGATAAATGTACCATGAGCCGTCAAACAGTGATTTTCGTCCAAGCAGAAAGTCATAGCTCAAGCCTATAGATACAAGAGATGGTAGCTCGTACTCTTCACTTCTCAACTCAGCTGTGAAAGGGTATAAATCCTCGGGAGCTTCAGTTTCAAAGCTCTAAACCATCTCCTTGAAAAGGACATAGCAGGACCTACATTCTTGAGTGTAATACCAAATTTGATTTGATCTCTATCACCAGTAACATATTTAATACCGGCATCAAAAGCAACACCTCACGCGTTGAAGTCAGCTGTAGTTTCAGAAAGGATCTTAAGTGTAATACCCCCATAAATACTATTTGAGAAAGCCTTTGCAAAAGACAAACCTATATTCAGCACATTCACATTAAAGAAGGTTCCATCTCCATCAGGCGATTCCGTGGTGCGTCTGATATCACCAAAATCCATTGCGCTTATTGAAAATCCCCAGAACGCTTGTCTCACCAACTCTTTGAGCTAATCCGATCGAGTTTACTTCTACATCTGCTCCAGACAGGTAATTCGTATGTAGAGAATGATATTTCAGTTTGCTCAACGAAAGCCAAACCGGCAACATTCGTAAACATCGACTCAACTGGAGTTGCATCAGCCATATTGGCTCCGGCTAAACCATTACTTTGGGCCCATGGGTTGATTAAGAATTGCAATCCCCCCGCGGAGCCTGCCCGATCGGGGTTTCCACCAAATGGACTAGATGATGTAACAATGAAAACTCCTGAGAAGCACCGTCAACACTTGGTCAGGATTGATTTTTAGAACAATATTTCATCATAATCTTTTAATTGTTGGTCTTTCGATTCGATTTTTAGAAGTTACGCAAGTCTGTAGGACGCGTAGCACAGAAGAATTTTAAAACTCTTTCACCTATTCCTGGAGCTGGTACATGAACAAGATATATACCCCCACTAATTGGTACAAATGCTTCATTTCTGAAGATTCCATTCCAAGAAAGTATTTGGATTATCTTTTTCAAGAATTCGAATTAAGGTTCCATTCAATGTGAAAATCTGAATCTTACATTCAACTGGGAGGTTTACAAACTTCACTCTGTTATCAACCCTGCTTTGCTCGTATGCTGAATATGCGTAGTACGGGTTGGGAACAATATCAATCATATCAAGAGCACTTACAGCAGTTGCTTGATTATTTAATAACTGTTTCTGAACCTTCTGTACTGAAAGTGTAGAAAGGATACCAGAAGTTACTACTCAAGTCATAATTCTCTTCAACTGAAGTATATGGGAATGACACATCTCCTAGTTCATCACGAACAGTTGCATAAGGCGTGTACGGTTTGGCAACATGTGCCATATAACATCTTACATCGCCCGGCACCAAACCTTCTTCAGGACTCAGATAGGTTCTAAACCCTGTGCTAGATTGGGAAATATACCCAATCCAAACCTCTGAATGTTCTAGCGTCGATTATCTGCTGATGAACCTGTAAAGTCTTCATAGACATACTGTCCGCCATCATACATCGGCATCTCATTGTCGTCATCTTCTATTCAGAGCCCTATTACGAAATACGTAGACATAGTGCTCCCCACCAAAGAATGATCGGATCGCCAAGGCGGCGTTGAAATACGAGCTGTTGGATTCCAAAGCATATCACGACCGTTATCACCACCCAAGAATGAGTTTTCGGCAAATGCCATATTCATACCTTCCCCGTTTCTGGGTTGATTGCAAATCCTGGGAAGTAACCCATACCGAAAGACAAACCAACTAATCGGAAAGGGAAAAACTCAGTGCTCGAACCGACACCCTCTACGATATTCAAAGAAGGGTATTCATTGTCAACGGCGATCAAAAAGTCGTTGAGTTCATCTTCGTCGAGATCATCAATCAACTCATCTACGTATTCAGTTGTGTAGACTTGCTCTCCGAAGTAAGTTGCCTCATCTTCATTTACCCCTGCTTGTGATTGATTCAGACCATTCTTATCGACCGAAAGTGCTCCTCGCAAAAACATTTTCTCAACTCCTAATTGAGCGAAAGTAGGATCGTGCTGTATCTCGAATACAGGTACACTGGTCCAACGCGATTTATCGGGAGTAATGACTATCTTCAACTGAACTCAAATCAGTCATAGATCACGAGTAGTCGTTCTGGATTGAGATTCGGCGATAGTGTTGAACGCTCCCAAACCACAATTATTCTGATTTACCAAATGAGCAGGAGCAAAAGTTCCGTTAACAACATCTTCATAAACTTGTCTGTCGTCAATCTACTTATCTCCCGGATAATCAAGTGTAAATCGGAATGGGTCATTCAGTACCAACATCTTCAGGCAAATAACATGGTTCATCCCCATCCAGGTTTTCTGGTAATAACTGTTCCGAGCTCTCACCCAGTTGAGGTATGTAAAACCTTCCTGGTCAGCAACTCCTGATAACCATTCTCCTCCTTGAGTGCTGTAGGTTACGGAGGAGTTTAAAAGAGCAGGCATAAACTTGGTGTTGTCAGCCTGTGGGTTTGATATTTCAAAATTATACTGACCTATCTCCACACTAATCCCATACTCGGGAACTATCTGCTCATTTGCAACGCTAATAGTATTCTCGCTGAAAATAGTGTCGTTTGGATTCGATTTATCGATCAAAAACCATCGAGCATCGTTGAAGTCGACAACATAATTTCCTTCTTCATCAAGATCGTTGTAGAACTTCAAAACGAAGTCAGCAGCTCTAACGTTTAACGGATCAACAATTTTGGCATTTAATGGACCAAAACCAGTCTCATAAACAAGCGTATCTGCCTTATAAGGAGCGCCAGCCATAATTTTGTTGATGGTCGCTTCAGTCAATCTGAGCTCATTCCCACCATTCCCTGTTCCTTCAATTCTTGTTATTGGCAAACCATCTCCATAGCTGGAATTCGCTACTGTACCAAAAGTCCTTGGATCAGGTTTAGATGGAATAGCTACTACAGGATTAATTGCCCCTGTTGCAGAAGACCTACCAACCAAGTAAGGAGATGCCTGCCCAGTAGGATTGTCCGGGTCAGGATTGTATGGCTCGTACATGTTGTAACCATAAGCTACGGCCATATAATAGTACTTCTTGAAATTAATAAGCCTATTATCTCCTTGTGCAAAAAGGTCGTCAGTTACCTCAAAAGAGTGGATGATACCTGCATTCTGACCATTTACTTTTTCCCTAGGAACAGATAGACCTATTTGCTCGTCAAACTCGTAATTGATGATTTGACCAATAGGCTCTCCGCTCTCATCAAAATCCTCAATGTCAACCTGTAATAATAATCGCGCCAACTCAGGATCTTCCAAATCACCAGCTGATACTTCTGAGTCGCGTAATTGATAAATCTGGTATCCTTGGAAATCATATGTTCGATCATATGGATTTCCTTCAGTGTCAAATTCAGGTATGGTTGGGTCGATTTCAAAATAAGCTTCACCCAAATTGTTGCTTAGAGCGTTCGTATTTCTTAAGTAGAAGATCAATGTTCTGTCAAGCTCTTGCACTGTCAAGTCGGGAGCATCAGGACCACTCAAAAGTCGGAAACAGTTCTCAAACAAAGCTTGCGCCTTGTCATCTGCGACAAATACGCTATTAACTGAGGCAAACGGCCCCCCTGATTGTTGCTCTGGCATAAACGACACCTACCGTGATGTTATTAAACTCTCCTGGTTCGAGGGTAAACGGACCTGCAGACTGAACAAATCTTCTATCGGATGCTTCATTACCTTCATTCTTCTTCATGTCCAGCCTCCAGCAGGTGGTATAATTTGGATCTACCCCACCCGTTCCCCAATTGAGAGGATCGGAGTCTCCTGGAAACATAAAGTCGGCTCGAAGAGCACTGGGATTGGTTGGAGCATAGCCTTGCCCACCAAAAGACATTGGTGTATTGTCTCTCCAAATTCCTCGCATCATTTGATAATACTCCACAGCTACCTGAGGTCCTTGCGTAGCTACAGGTGGTTCTGAATTTTGGTGATAGAGGAATCTGCGCATTCCAAAACGCTCATTGTCGATGATCGAGTCAGGGAAAGCATCAGCTTCATTTCTATATCCCAAACCATTTAGGGCTTCACCCTCACCAATTCCATATAAGTTGTTTATTCCGTCAGGGTCTTGGTAAGGTCCTTCAAAGAAATCAATTCCTATTGCCGGTGGCTGAGTTCCGTAACCGGGACCACTTCCTGAACTTCCGTCAAAGTTGGAACCGTTATAAGAGTATCCTAATCCTCTTCCAACATCACAACCAACATAATCATCTTCGGCATTTCCCAAATCAGTATCGACCCACTGAGCAAAGTATGTTTCCTCCAATGTTAATGAACCTCTGTTGATGAGGACATAATTGCAAAAAGTCATGTTGTTGATCTCGTCATTGGTATTGAAAGCAAACATTTGTGCTTGGATTTCCATACCGATAGGATCTCCTTGGGATTCAGTGTGAATGTTTCCTTTATCATTGAATATCCAATACATAGAAAAGTCACCAAAAAGTGGAACAGGATCAGTAACCAACCTTGTTCTACAATCGATTTCAGAATCCAAATCGTATAGAGGATAATCTCCTAGCTGAGGCTCGTAAAGCCCGGGCGTGGTAAGAATATCACCTGTCACAGGATCTCTTAAATCAGCAAAAGGTGCTAAATTAAAACTCTGACCCAATCCGGTATTTCCGTGTGCCGGCCATTCGAGAATTTCAACCGGAGTAGAGTATCCGTCTTCAAATAAAGGATCTGTGCTTGGATCTATTCCTTGATTCACCAAAGTGAAAAAATAACGGTGCGTCTCAACGGCTTGGCGAGACATATTAAAGAATTTATCGTATGCTTCGCAAGTGGCATCGTCAATGGTCGCAGCACCATCATCGGTGAGCGGTCCCGGCCAGAAGTCATTTCCATTCTGACGGAATCGAACAGCGGCCAATTTCAAGTTACCAGCCGGGTCTGTTCCCCCCATCCATAATGCACCCGCAAAAATGGCGTGATTTCCACCACCTGCAGGCACTTCGTAAAATGGCAAGCCATTACCGCGGTCATACCAAGTGTTTCCACCTGTCTCAGCCGCAGTTCGTACGTTGTTAATAAAAAACTCGTTTTGCGTCTGTGCGGGAGAACAGGTTGCCGCCTTCGCCTTCACATTAGCTTGCGATGAGTTAGATTTCGGACCTAGATATTCTCGCGCTGATACGCCGGTAGTTAAGCCCAAGAGCAGAGCAGTAAAAATCAAAACGATTTTGGACACTCTCATAGTATTAGATTTAATGTTCATTCTTAATTAAAAGTCAAGTCTCACTCCCAGCTGGATAGTTCTGGGAACAGAAAAGTTAAATGGATTGTTCACCTTCAAAGCATACATCTGACGGAAAGCTTCCGGGTCGATTTGCGCTTCAATATTTGGCTGGAATCTAGGAGATTCTAAGTAACCATCATTATCAGGGTTTCCTGTAAATCGGTACACATTGATAATGTTCATTGTATTCAATAGATTGTTCACCAGAAGATAAGCATTAAGGAACGCGGTCTTCTTCTCTTCTCCTTTTCCAAATTTCAACTCCCAAGACTTATCGAGTTGTGCATCGACATTAAACTGCCATGGAAGTCTGGAACCGTTTACCAATCCTTCTAGCTGAGGAGTACCTCCACCGCTTTGGAGCTGAGTCCCGGTAACCAGTCTTTGTTGAGAGTATGGAGTTCCCGAACCTAGAGTACTTACAATATTCAAACCTGTATTGGCAAGGATTTGTTTTCCGCCAACAGTAGGTCCGTTGTAATCTGCACCCGCGCCATATCGGTAGTCAAAAGTGGTAATCAATAAGTGTCTCTGGTCCCTGCTTGTTGGGAAGATAACTCGCAAGTTAGGCTCCCCTGAGTTTACCAAGTTGATAGCTGAACCGGCATTGGAACCTGTAGCAGAAGCAAACTGCAGGGTGTAAGCAACACGTAGCGTTACATTCCCTGTTCTTCTAAGGTCATACGTTAATGTAAGTCCTTTTACCGTTCCGAAGTCGAAGTTATCAAAGGAGTTGTAAGTCACAGGATATGCCTCTAATAGGTTACGCACTTGAATCTCATCACGAGTTTCACGATAGAAGGCTGCAATCTTCAGAGATGAAGTCCTGGACAATACTTGCTGGAAACCCAACTCATAGTCAATGGTTCTTGTCGGACGCAAGTTCGGGTTTGCAATAGCCGTTTGACCGATATTCTGGATGAATAGGTAGTTGATCGGGTTGTTGATATTCTGCCCTGTAGGTCTCTGCGTCAACACATCATAGTGAGCAAAGAAAACTGCCTCATCCGAAATTGGGAATGAGAAAGAGATACGAGGCATTATATTCCACTGAGGATCGTAGTCTTCGAAAGCACCTGAGTTGAGGTTCTCTCCTACTGCATCAGGATCGGCTAAAAGAGGCGCAATACCTGAATTCGTTCTGATAGCTCGGGGATCAGGAATCTCAACACCCTGGGCATTGTACCAAGTGTTGCCATCGCGGTATCCGTTAATAGCTGTTGGATTTTGAAGGTCGTTTACATAAACTACCCAATCATCTCCAACAACTGATGGATGCTGACGAATCTCATCGGGAATAAATCTTCCGCCCTCACCGCTATTTCTTGTGTCCTGAACAGTCAAAGCTTCTCCGATCACAAACTGGTCTTTTAGCACAGACTGGTTTGCATCGTAACGGTCTACTCTAAGTCCAACGTTGAAGATGATGTCATCGAAGGTGAACTTATCCATGATGTAACCCGCAATATAAATCGGTTCGAAAGCACCGATTGGTCGCGTGAAATCCCCGTTTTCATCTCTTTCGGTAAAGAAGTCGTCAATGGTAGGTCGTCCGCCCGTTAGTCGATCACCCTTGTAGTCAAAACCGTAGTAAGAAACCAAGTTGTTTCCTTGGTTCAACAACTCATCAGCGCTGAACATGTCAAGCTCGAAAAGTTCAGGATCAAGAGCATCGACATAAATAATATCATCTCCATTTGGATTGAGACCCAAGGATGTTCTTAGGTTTCTGTCAAATGTCTGTTGATTATCTAAACTGATAATTCTGTCATAGGTAAAGAAAGGATCAATACCAAAACCTGTTAAAGTATCGGAAGGTGCGCTCGTATCAAACTGCTCCAAATGAGCATTGGTATATTGACGCGCTAAATTCCACAGACCGATCGGCGCAACACTGAAGTTTCTTTCTGTGTATTGCTCGAATTCAAAACCAAGTGTAATAGCGTGGTTTCCGATGTCGGCAGAACCGGAACCGGTAATCCTGAACTGATTAATGTCAAATGTTTGGTAGGTACCGAAAGGAGCACCAATGGGGTTGTACAAGTTAAAAATAGCACCCGGTGTTCTTCCGTTTCTCAAACCACCCGATGCATCAATTTGATTTTCTGTGACAACAGGAATACCGTTGGCATCAAAAAATTCATACAAATCAGTAGTATAAGAAGCCAAATCTGAGTTCACATCGCTAGGGGTGAAAATAATCTCTCTGGGCACGAATCCATTCTGATAGAAACCGGAAGTCTGAAGCGAGTCATTTGCCTGGATGTATTGAAAGAAAGGCGACTCAATCGTTTCAAATTTCCCAACGTAACCGTAGTTAAAGAGATTGTCTTGGTGTCTTGGATCTTGCGTACGACCATTTATCTGCGTATAATCCACCATGAGGGAGTAAAAGGCATTTTTAATCAACCCGCCATCTTCCTCCTGGCTATTCGAAAATCGTTGAGTGAAACGTCCGAATATTCTAAAGGTCTGGTTTGTAGATTCACCATTATTGGCAGCATTGAATAAACTATTGTTGTAACTCCACGCATTGTTTTGCTGGAAGTCATAAGTACCACCAAATGAAAGATCGATATTCGGCGTTGTTGCAACATCTAGTTTTGTGGTAAGCGATACAGCTTGAAGTCTGCCGTTTTGACGAGAAGGAATCTCCTCCCAATCGCTTGAGCGCAAGAATTCCGCATTATTATTTGACTGCACTTGATCTAAAAATTGAAATGCATCCGTCAGGATCTCCGTTTTCATCAATAAACACACCAGCCCTGCCCTACTGCTGTTCCTCCGTCTTGTATAATGAAGTTCAAAGGGTCAGCGACCAAACGATTTCGAACATCTTCTTTAATTCGGAATGACCCTGTGGCCAGCGGACGTGTGTCCATAAAGTTTCGGTAGTTGGCTGAGAGGAAAAAACCGAGCATCGGACGCTCTTTTTCGCCCGCAGCATTCTTTTTCCAAAGAAGCGGTCCTGAGAGAACACCTTCAATTTGCGTTTGAGAGTAGCGGTCAAGACCGATACCATCTCCATCTTGGTTTGCAAAACCCGAGGTCAAAACATCAATACCTCCAAACCATTGACTACTTGCCCCACGAGTGGTGATAGCGATAATACCTCCCGTTGCATCCCCGTAACTCGCAGGAATACCTCCTGTCATTACCTGAACCTCTTCGATGGCGGCTTTTGGCAAGTTGGTGTTTCCACGAATCTTGATTCCGTCAATGTAGTAGAAAGTGTTGCCCTCACGAGCACCACGAATAGAAGTCCCTTCTGAGTTCTGCTGAACCCCTCCAACCGTGGCTGCAATAGAGTTTGCACTACGACCGGGCATCTTCTGGATATCTTCGCGACCAACCGTACCTCCTGAAGAACCTCCATCCTTGTCAATA
The DNA here is from genome assembly GCA_942492545.1 of uncultured Cryomorphaceae bacterium. GTDB lineage: Bacteria > Bacteroidota > Bacteroidia > Flavobacteriales_D > Cryomorphaceae > JAKVAV01. Next base: position 88,568 of record CALOFA010000005.1, read on the forward strand.
AGTGGAACGCTGTATTCGACAACTTCGAACTCCTTCAACTTGATCCCTTGCTCAAGCTTAATATCAACGAATGTGATCTTATCGTTGTTGATTTTTACACCTTCAATTCTCTTTGCGTTGTACCCAACGTAAGAAACAAGGACATCATACGTCCCGGGCGGAATTGGCTTGATGGTATAATTCCCATCAAAGTCCGTGGCACTTCCCGTTACCTGTCGGTCTCCTTTTTGAAGTACTATATTTACGAAAGGGAGTGGTTCTCCCGTCTCTGAATCTGTTAAGGTTCCCTTCAAGGTACCCGATCCAACTTGGGCAAACAATGAAGTGGAGAATACGAAGAATACAAATCCCAGTAGGTAGAGGTTACGCACCATAAATCTCGGTTTACAATTTTTAACTTTTTCGCAACAAGGCCGTAAATATATAGAATTTTGATTCACTTCAGCAAAGCACCAACGGTGGCTCAAAAATCATAAAACATTTAACAAACCAAGCTTCTGACGGCTAACGGTTAAGGGTCGAAAATAACCCAAAGCAGAGTGTAATTTTTCTCTTTCGAGACCCTAAAGATAAGGTGAGAAATTTGTTCTCAACAAGAAAAACACTAAAACGAATTCACAAATCTTTACATCTCAGGGGAATCCTAAGCAAGTGTCAGCGGGGCTTTTTAGTGAATAGTCGAGTGAAGAAGCTATCCTCGTTTCTATCTCTTTTCACCCGTCTCATTCGGCGCTCATTCCTTTTCATCCGCTTCTTAGTCTCTTTAGTCTGAAGCTTTTCGTGCTTTTCACGCCCTTTTTCCATGGCTTCAGAATCTTGCTCCTCTCTATCTTCCTGAAGCTTTTTAAACTCCTTGTATTGCTTCTTTGTCTTTACAGGCTTCTCTTTTTGTGCTGAGGCAGTTATTGAGATCATCATACCTGAAATGACGATAATTAAAATGCGAAGGCTATTTTTGCGTTTACTCATGATGACTCGAAGATATACAAGATTGAAACGTCTCTTAACTATTGGAAGTCTTCCACTGATTTTCCTATTTATCATTACGACGAGTTGTCGTGATGACGACGAAAATGAAAGAGTCCCCAGAATTCAAACTGATATTACTTTAAACTTAAATCTGCCCGAATATAATATTCTCTTGAATCCGGGCGGATGGCTTTACCTAACGGGTGGCTCCAGGGGCATTATTGTCTACAGAATAAACAATGATGAATTTTCTGCTTTTGACCGACACTGCACTTTTAATGTCCCCGAGGCCTGTCGGGTTTTTGTAGATGAGAATTCAGGCCTTACGGCAAAGGACACGTTGTGCTGTGGCTCGGTTTTCGAAATCATTACGGGAAATGTGGTGGAAGGCCCTGCACAGTTTCAACTACAGCCGTTTCAAACACAATTCAACCAGAACTCAGATTTATTGAGAATTTACAATTGACCTTAACAGGGTGTAGGGTCTTAAAAGAAAAGACGTAATCTTCTGTTTGCTCAAAACAAGTACGTTGTAAAATATAAAAGGCCGCTTCTATCGAAGCGGCCTTTTACTTTTATCTTGAATACAATCGATTAATATCGGTACTCGTCTGTTTTGAACGGACCTTCAACTGATACACCGATGTAGTCTGCTTGATCTTTGCTGAGTGTTTCAAGTTCAACTCCGATTTTACTCAAGTGAAGCATAGCCACTTTTTCGTCCAAGTGTTTTGGCAAGGTGTATACCTTGTTCTCGTATTGGTCTGTGTTATTCCACAATTCCATTTGAGCCAAAGTTTGGTTCGTAAAGGAATTTGACATTACAAATGAAGGGTGACCTGTAGCACAACCCAAGTTCACCAATCTACCCTCGGCCAATAAGATCAAGTCTTTTCCATCCATTGTGAACATGTCAACCTGAGGCTTAATGTTGGTATGAGCCCAGTTTTTCTTCAGGTAAGCTACGTCTATCTCATTGTCGAAGTGACCAATGTTGCAAACGATAGCTTTATCCTTCATCGCCTTGAAGTGCTTTTCTTTTATGATGTCTTTGTTTCCGGTAGCTGTTACAATGATATCAGATTCAGCAACGGCATCAATCATCTTCTTCACCTCAAATCCGTCCATTGCAGCTTGCAGCGCGCAGATCGGATCAATTTCAGTAACGATAACTCTGGCCCCTGCACCTCTCAATGAAGCAGCAGAACCTTTTCCAACATCTCCGTATCCGGCAACAACGGCAACCTTTCCTGCCATCATAACATCAGTAGCACGACGAATCGCATCTACCAATGATTCTTTACATCCGTACTTATTGTCAAACTTAGACTTGGTCACAGAGTCGTTTACGTTAATCGCAGGCATAGTAAGCGTTCCATTACGCATACGCTCATATAAGCGGTGTACACCTGTGGTCGTCTCTTCAGAAAGTCCTTTGATACCATCTACCAGTTCAGGGTAGTTGTCCAATACCATATTGGTAAGGTCACCACCGTCATCCAGAATCATGTTCAACGGCTGCCCGTCAGGGAAGATGATGGTTTGCTCAATGCACCAGTCAAATTCTTCTTCGGTCATACCTTTCCAGGCGTAAACAGGAACTCCTGTTTCAGCGATAGCTGCAGCAGCGTGGTCTTGCGTAGAGAAAATGTTGCAGCTAGACCAAGTCACGTCTGCTCCCAATTCTACCAAGGTCTCAATTAATACTGCAGTCTGTACAGTCATGTGAAGACAACCCGCAATGCGCGCTCCTTTCAATGGCTTTTCCTTTCCGTACTCTTCTCTCAATGCCATCAATCCGGGCATCTCAGCTTCTGCAAGCTGAATTTCTTTTCTTCCCCAGTCGGCTAGGGTAATGTCCTTAACTTTATAAGGTAACTTTTGTGTTTCGGCAGAATTGCTCATTCTTTTGTAATCTTTTTGATTTCGAGGCGCAAAGATACGAAGAACCTTGAAGTCTTCATATTCCTCTGGCTTAATTCAATTTATGCTCCGCAAAAGCTGGTTTCATATATTTGACGGATTTCAATCTTAGCTGGCTACTGATAGCTGACAACTGAAGAACTGAACACTTAAAAGATGCCCCTCTCACTATTACAGGTCCCATTCTAATTGCGAAGTCACACTTTGGAAAATCACGGAAGAGGCATCTTATTTTAGAAACAAACTTATTGATGAAGGGTTCCCTACGGAGGTGGGAGACGGAATAGTGCGACCCGAAAAAGCGCTTCAATGGTACGCTTCACGATTTTTACTCATCACTTCTCACCCTGCAGCCATCGACTTTTACAAAGAGCGAAAACCTCATCTTTTTAACGGACCAAAAATTTCATTCTCACATTCAGATAATGTGGTGGGCCTTATGCTTTCGCAAAAAAATGCGGGCCTCGATGTGCAGGTTTTCAATGAGAAGTTGAAAAAAATCAAAGAGAAGTTTACCACTCGTGAGGAACTTGAGCGAGTAAAGGCTCCTTCAGAATTAGCTGCGCTTCTCTCACGTGGTCAAGTAAAGAAGCCGTCTTTAAATATTACGGAACAGGGGGTCCCTTTTAAAACAGTGGTTATTGAAACCCACAACCCCATAACCAATATAGTGCTAGTCAGTTTACTTCGTCAAGACGGAAAACCCACGTGCACACACTTTTCGGAGATTTTCTCGACGATCTGAGTTTGGCGTATGTACTTGAATAGATACTTTTGGGCTAAATGGTGAAAATCCTCGATTCAATAATTCAACCAAAAGGAGAAGGCAAGAAATTGCTGGCTATTTTGATTGACCCTGACTCCATTCAAGATTCAGATCAGGTAGTGGATGTGATAAGAAAAGCGGAAAAAGCTTCTGTCGATTACATCTTCTTTGGCGGAAGCTTGATTACGAAAACGGAGGATTTCGATTCGCTTAAAATGATCAAGGAGATCACAACTATTCCCGTGGTCTTGTTTCCATCGAGCCCCGCTCAAATAAGATCTGAGGCTGATGCCATTCTCTTTTTGAGTCTCCTCAGCGGCAGAAATCCCGAATACCTCATCGGACATCATGTCGCAAGCCGCACCCATTTTAAAAAATTCAAGTCTTGGAAGTTCTTCCGACGGTACCTCTTAATAGGTTGCGAGGGAAGACCGACCACCGCTGAGTACGTCGGCGGGACGCAGCCCTTACCCTACCACAAGCCGGTATTGCTGCGGCTACCGCCATGGCGGGCAGAAATGCTTGGATTGAAGCTCATCTACCTGGACGGTGGAAGCGGAGGCAGATAAAGCCGTAAGTGCCGAAATGATCTCGGAAGTGAGAAAATGCGTAGACCTTCCTTTAATCGTAGGAGGCGGGATTAGGAGCAGTGAGGCTGCTACAAAAGCCTTCGAAGCTGGTGCAGATATGATAGTGGTTGGAAACGGAGCGGTAGAGATTCCCGTTTTATTTCGAGAATTGAGTCTCACAAAAAGTCGGCTGCAATGAAACTCGTTGTTGTATCAAGCCCAAAAGATCATCCCAATGAAATCGTGGAGGTGATCAGAATGTTTGAAGCGGGACTGGAGCATTTTCATATCAGAAAACCAAGATATGAGCCGCAAGGACTTGACGAATACATCAAGTTATTTCCTGAAAAATACAGAAGTCGTCTCATCATTCACAGCTACCACGGTCTTGGCCTCCGCACTAAATTTAGGCGGAATTCACCTCAGCCGAAAACACCGAAAGAGAGGAAGGTTTTATCGCTTCAAACTTTTCGTAAGAAGGAAGTTTGACAAAAAGCTTCTGGTGACGAGAACTTTTCATAAGCTCACCGACTTAACCAACGAAAAGCGCAAATACTCCTACACTTTTCTAAGCCCTGTTTTTGACAGCATTACGCACAGCACTTTGTCGGGCGGTTTTTCAGCAAAAGGAGCTCTTCTTATTATGATTCCTCAAGCCAAACAACCCGTTTATGCCTTGGGTGGTGTTACCGAGGAGCGTTTTCCCGAAATCATTGATTTGGGATTTGAGGGAGCGGTGCTCCTAGGTTCCGTTTGGAACTCTGAAGAAGCACCGCATATTGTATTCAAAAAATCTTTGGCTGCAGCCAAAAATCTCTAGAAGCTCAAGCGCAGACCTGCCAGGAAATTGGTTCCCGCCTGCGGGTAGAAGAAATTTTCGGTAATCGGATCACCCACCACATAAGAGTAAGTATAGCCGTTTGAACTGTATTCTGCATTGAGAATATTATTCACCAAGAGGCTCACCTCGATTTCTTTAAAAAGGACATTTTTGATTTTGTATCCGATTCGAAAATCATTTACCCAATACGCGTCAATCTTCTTGGCTTCATTGGAAGTATTGTCCAAATATTGATCTCCCACGTATTTCGAAATCAGCATCAGCTCCAACCCTTTTAGCGGCTGGTAAATGAGCCTCCCCGCTGAAATAATTTCGGGACTGAAGCTAATATCGGTGTCTTCGAACTCATTGACGAGCACGTCAAATCCATTGGTGTAATCGTAAACCACCTCATCGAAACGCCCGATACGGTTTCGGCTCAGGGTCAAATTGGCATTCAACCAAAGATTCTTGGCGACTTGAACCGTTGCATCCGCCTCTATTCCCAGTCGGTAGCTGTCGTCCACATTTCTGCGAATGGAGGAACCTACATCGTTGAGCTCTCCCGTGAGCACCAGCTGATTCTCGTAAATCATGGCATACCCGTTTAGGTTCAACTGAAAAGATTCGGTTTGGTAAGTATACCCCAACTCCAAATTGTTCAGGGTTTCCGCCTCGGGCTCGGTGCCTTCCAAGGCGTCGATAAAATCGTTTCTCACGGGCTCGCGGTTTCCACGACCGAGGTACACATAGAATGCGTTTCGGTTGTTCAGGTCGTAGCGCGCTCCCACCTTCGGGTTGAAGAAGTTAAAGGTGCGGGTCACGTCGATGGCCACTTGATCATTGTCCACTCCGAAAGTTTCATAATCCACTCGTCGGTATTGAAGGTCGGCCATGAAGTTCCACTTTCCCGTGGCGTATTCCCACTTTCCGTAAACGCTGTAGTCGTCTTTGTTTCCGACATTGAAATAGTATTGCTGCAAATGGTCGATGTCTTGAGAATACTCAGCCCAAACAATCTCTCCAAAATGATCGCCGCGGTAGAAGTGAAGTCCTCCGCCCAGCGTGAATTTATGACCGCCTTTGGAGTAATCCAGCGAATAAGTGGCTCCGTAAAAATCGTTTTCGAGCCAGCGTCTTCTGATCAAATCGGTTTCCGTAATGGTGTCCATCCCGATGATGGGATTTTGTAGTCCGTAGTCCGAAAACTCGTCGTCAGTTCGATACTGTTCAAAAAACCCTCGACCATAGGTGTAATGACCTGCCAGGGAAAGTTTCAAATTGTCGGCAAACTCGTGGACCAAGTGCAGTTGATAATGATCTTGTTGGTAATCGTCCACCTCGTTTTCATAAAGGTAGAAGTTGTAGGTACGACCCGAGTTCAAGAGGTTTTGGGTTTGCTCCTCGGTGTAGCCTTCGTTGGCGGCGTGTTGAAGCATTCCCTCAACGTCGTTTTCAATTCTCGATTGCGGCGTTCCGTACCACGATTGGTAGGTGCGCTCGGCTCCCGAAAAGGTGATGGCTTTTACCATCGTTTTTTTTCCATAATAACCTCCCGCTAGGTAGTAGCTGCGCAAATCGCTCGAAGCGCGATCGATGAACCCATCCGATTGAATATTGCTGAGCCGACCCTCGATGGCAAATCCATTTTTGAGAATTCCTGAATTGAATTCAACGGTGTGCTTTCGCGTATTGAAAGAGCCGTATGAGTTGTCAATGGCACCTCCGGCTTCGGGCTCGGCATTATTGGTTTCGAGATTGACCGATGCCCCGAAGGCACCTGAGCCATTGGTTGAGGAACCTAGTCCACGCTGAATTTGGATACTGGAAAGACTCGACGACAGATCGGGCATATTGACCCAAAAAACGCCTTGCGACTCGGAGTCGTTGATGGGAATCCCATTTACCGTTACGTTGATTCGGGTCTGATCGCTTCCGCGGATGCGCATTCCGGTGTAGCCAACGCCCGCACCGGCATCGCTCGTGGCCACCAAAGATGGTGTCCAGTTGAGCAGGAAAGGGAGGTCCTGACCCAAGTTGAGTTTTTCCAACTCCTTCTTTTCAATGTTTTGAAAAGTGGCCGGTGCTTTCGGCGCAAGTCGAGTGGCCTGTTACAACAACCTCATCGGTCACATAAGGAAGTGGTTTCATTGCAATGGGAAAGTTGTTCTCTCCTGAAGCGAGCAATACCGGGCTACTGAATTTCTCGTAGCCCAAATAGGTGGATCGAATGGTGACTTGATCGCGCTTGACCGATCCGAACGAATAGTTTCCATCCTCATCTGTAAATACGCCAATTAGCGATTCTTCTAAAACAACGTGGGCACCCGACAGCGGGTTGCCGTTCTCGTCGGTCACTGTTCCACTAAGCACAGATTGTGCATTTACTCCTGTAAACAAGAGCATTACAGCCACTACGGCTGAACTAAACTTTTGAATCATTTGAATTTATTTTTTAGTTGAGGCCTCGTGCCTGGGGGCGGTCGATAACCAAAACAATTAACTCCCTACGCCGGCATTACCCGGATCAGGTATATATCCTCGACGAATTGAGGACATAGGGTATGATCTCAGCCTTTGTGAATGGGTCTCGTTTGACCGTTTCGTGTAAGGCACCCCTGTGAGATGGGCCAAAGGTAATCGGTTGGAGGTTTTGGACAATGAAAACAAGGTGAAAAAATTAGTATAGCGTGGTTTAACGCAGAGAAATAAGAGGAGTCGCTGAGGCGCAGAGAAAAGTAGAGTTCGGAGCAAACCTCAGCGTGAACTGCGCCTTCTCCCTCCTCTGCGTTTTCCCGAACCTCACTTTTCGCAATGGTTCTTCTAGATTGTAGAGAGGCAAAAGCGATAAAATGGGTTCGCGCACAAAAAGAGGAATCGCGGAGTTCGCAGAGAAAGTACAGTTCAGAGCAAACCTCTGCGTGCACTGCGCCTTCTCCGCGTCTCAGCGTTTTTCCGAACCTCATCTTTTGACGAGGATTTCCGTTTAGAGCAGGGAAATATAATTCAGCGATAGCGATTATATAAACCTCAACCTTTTCAGCGCATTAACCGCCGAGTCAAGGCACTTATTGCCTTGACCTTCCACTATGGAATAGGAACAATTCGCGCTTTCCAACTCGTTCGGTAAAAGTTGAATAAAACATCCCGCTCTTCTTGAGATGGGCTTTCGCGAAGCGGGTCGGGCGACCATGGAAGATCGGGCTTGCAGAGCAAATAGTGATCGTATTTTCTCAATAGCGCCGATTGCTTGACAAAGTTGGAAACACGTCCGAATCGAAACTTCGACCAAATTTTCAAGACGAGCATTTCCGTATCGAAGAAGCAGATTTTTTTGGCAGCAACCACGGCTTTTTCCTCTTCGGCGATCTGACCTCGACAGATTTCGTCCAAATCCTCAAAAGAATAATTGGAGCCATTTTTTTCCAAATAAACTCGAGCAAACTCGGGAGCATAAGCCGTATCAAAATGATCCGCTAAGGTTTTTGCCAAATCGGACTTTCCGCTGCTTTCAGGCCCGGTTATGGCAACTCTAATCATGGTGTTTCGGTTTGTTTGATAAAATCCTTTCGCCAAGCGAAGTAGCCGTAGACTGCCAAGAATGTATACGCCACTGAGAGCATCGCATAGACATTTAAGTCACGAGAAAAATAGAGGTAAATGGTCAGGGCATTGATGCAAATCCAATAAATCCAATTCTCGATGATTCTCTTGGCCACCATCCATGTGGCAATAAAACTGAAGATGGTAGTGAATGAATCTAGCAGTGGCATCTCGGCGTCGGTAAATGTCTTGAGAAGAAAAAACAGGCCAACGGTCGCGGTATATCCTCCAATCAGAATACCCAAATGAATCGGCACGTTCAGGGTTTTGATTTCAAATTTTCCCGTGTCGCTTTTTCCTCGGCTCCAAGCCCACCAACCATAAAAACCCATGATCACGTAATATGTAAAGAGCACCGACTCGGCGTAGATTTTCGAATCGACAAAAAGCCAAATACTCAATGCCGAGCCGATAATGCCCAATGGCCAACACCAAATATTCTCACGCGCAGCCAATATCACGTATCCGATATTGAAAGCCACGGCGGTATATTCCAGCATTTCAGGCGTCATAACTGTAGCCCAAATCGAGATCTCCGTGCAACACCTTTATTACGAATGAAGCCTTCACTCCCTTTTTATAGACCTCCTTGGTCGCATTCTTCAGCGTTTCAAACACCAAGTCGTAATCGCCTTTGACCTGAGTGCTCATGGCATTTACGCGAATTTCAACTGCTGATTCTTTATGCAGCAATTCGAGGAATGCGAGCACTTGTTTTTCGTAATCTTCCCTCAAGGGATACATGGATATTTCAACGGTAGCGGTCATATTCAATGGCAATTACAAGGTGATGAAAAGAAAATTTTTGTTTGTGGATACTGATTTCGAATGGCATCCTGATCGGCCTTATTGATGTCGGTCAAACGCAAGTCTATTATTTCCAAGTGCTCCAAGCCTTCCGGCAAAGAGCTGATATTGGTTCCACGCAAGTCGAGTGTTTTCAATGATTTGAGTTGGCTTGTTTCTTCTGGCAGAAATGCCAATCCCGTATGTTTTAGGGAAAGCTCCTGCAAACCTTCTATCTCCAATATTCCTTTCGGGAAAACGGCGAGATCGAGCTGCTCGATGTGCAAGGAGGTGATTGCTTTATCAGCAAAACAATGGGGTAAGTCGATGAAGGTGCCTCTTTTGATTTCAAGACTTTCAAAAGAACACTCGCAATAGTCCTGCAACTTTAAGATCTCCTCTCCTTTTAGGGAAAGCCGACCATTTTTAATTTCAGAACAAGGACTAGAGAAAAAACTAGTCGATAAAATCGTGGTCGCTAAGATTGTCGAGCTGACGATCAGCCACGACGGCGTCCTTTTGGAGCTGAGCACTGAGAAGGTCGAGGCTTTCAAATTTGATCTCATCGCGAATTCGATCCACGAAGGTAACCTTGATTTCCTTTTCGTAAAGGTCTCCATCAAAATCAAAGAGATTTACTTCCAAAATTCGCTCTTCGGAATCGCTTACCGTTGGTCGGCTGCCCAAGTTGGCCATACCGCGGTAAATTTTTTCTTCGTAAAGAACAGTCACTGAGTACACACCGTTACCCGGAATCAGATTTGTAGGATTCATCGGGCTTCAATATTGGCCGTAGGAAAACCGATGGAACGACCGATTCGCTTGCCTTTTACTACTTTCCCGGAAACGGAATAGCGATACCCCAAAAACTCATTTGCTTTTGCCAGATCTCCCTCTAGCAAGGCGTTTCTGATTTTGGTCGAGCTCACATTGACATCGTCAATTTCTTGTGCGGATATTTCTTCGACATCAAAACCGTAGTCTGGAGCCATGCTTTTCAATTCCTCCAAGTTACCCTCGCGATTTCGACCAAAGTGATGGTCGTATCCTATGACCAACTTGGAGACATTGAGATCTCTAACCAAAATATCGCGCACATATTCTACCGCAGTGATCCGACTGAAATCGACCGAAAAAGGATGAATGATCAGATGTCCTATTCCGGACTCTCTGAGAAGTTCTATTCTTTCTCGCAGGGTAGAAAGCAGTTTCAGTTCGTTATCGTCGGGAAAGAGCACCAACCGAGGGTGTGGCCAAAAGGTCAAAAGGACGGATTCTCCATCTTGATCCTTGGCCAATTCATTGATGCGATTGATAATGGTTCTGTGGCCAATGTGAACTCCGTCAAACGTTCCTACGGTAACGATGGTACCTGAGGTAGGACGAAAATCGGCAACATCGTGGTATACTTCCAAGTTAGTTTCCTTTGTTTTATAGGATTAGCGCCGTATAGCGGCTTCAAAATTATGAAAAATTAAATGCGCTATGCGGGTTGGTAATAACCAAGTTAAATTTTAGCTTTGCACCGCAATTTAGCGACCCTAAAAGTCAAATCTTAACACAACAAAAATGGCGAAAAATACTGGTAAAGTAGTCCAAATCATCGGACCGGTAATTGACGTTAAGCTTTGCAGATGAGCAAAATTTGCCGAATATTTATGACTCTCTGGTAATCACAAGAGCAGATGGTACAGAACTTGTTCTCGAGTGTCAGCAGCACGTTGGTGAAGACACTGTGCGTGCTATCGCAATGGATGCTACCGACGGAATCGCAAGAGGAACCGAAGTGCGTGAATACTGGAAATCCAATTGTAATGCCAGTTGGCGATCAAGTAAAAGGACGTCTCTTCAACGTAACAGGTGATACCATTGATGGTATCGGTGATTTTCGAAAGAAGGAGGTTACCCAATCCACAGAGATGCAGCTCCAAAATTTGAAGACCTTTCTACGCAAAGAAGAAATTCTTTACACTGGTATCAAAGTAATCGACCTTATCGAGCCTTATTCAAAAGGTGGAAAAATTGGTTTGTTTGGTGGAGCTGGTGTTGGAAAAACCGTATTGATTCAGGAGCTCATTAACAATATCGCGAAAGGTTATGCAGGTCTTTCTGTTTTCGCCGGGGTTGGTGAAAGAACGAGAGAAGGAAATGACCTTTTAAGAGAGATGCTTGAATCGGGAATTATCACTTACGGTGATGAATTCCTGGAGAGTCTATGGAAGAAGGTGGATGGGACTTGGCTAAAGTTGACAAAGAAGCAAATGAAGAATTCTCAAGCTGCTTTCGTATTCGGTCAGATGAATGAGCCTCCAGGAGCACGTGCACGTGTTGCACTTTCAGGTCTTAACATTGCTGAGTATTTCCGTGACGGAGAAGAAGACGGACAAGGAAAAGACATCCTTTTCTTTATCGACAACATTTTCCGATTTACGCAAGCAGGTTCTGAGGTATCAGCACTTCTCGGACGTATGCCATCGGCGGTAGGATACCAGCCTACACTTGCCACTGAGATGGGTGCGATGCAGGAGCGAATTACTTCTACCAAAACAGGATCGATCACATCGGTACAGGCGGTTTACGTACCTGCGGATGACTTACTGACCCTGCTCCTGCGACGACTTTTGCTCACTTGGATGCAACTACAGTACTTTCTCGTAAAATTGCTGAGCTTTGGGTATCTATCCTGCGGTTGATCCATTGGATTCAACTTCACGTATTCTTACAAGAGAAATTGTAGGAAATGAGCACTATGACTGTGCCCAGCGAGTAAAAGAAACTCTTCAACGTTACAAAGAACTTCAAGACATCATCGCCATTTTGGGTATGGATGAATTGAGTGAAGAGGACAAGCAAATTGTACACAGAGCACGTCGTGTTCAGCGTTTCCTTTCTCAGCCTTTCCACGTAGCCGAGCAGTTTACAGGACTTCAAGGAGTTCTTGTTCCAATTGAAGAGTGCATCAAAGGATTCAACATGATTCTCGATGGAGAACTTGATCAGTATCCGGAAGCAGCTTGTCAACTAATCGAAGCAGGAGAAAATGCTCGCTGATAACTTATAAGGCATGAACATTGACATCATCACACCCGATCAAAGTTGTACTCGGAGCGCCACCTCGGTGACGGTTCAGTATTGACGGAAGCGCCGAACGCGCACCCACATCCGCCCCAAAAAAGGACAGGTGAGTAACCGAAGCTGGGAGAAAAAATGCTCGCAGGTGGATAACAAATAAGACATGAACGTTGACATCATTGGCACGATAGCCAGAGTCTATATTCAGGCGACGCTAACAGGGGGTGTGCGAAAAAGAGCTGGGTTATTTACCCGAAGGATGAAAGTTGGGACCATTCCCGAAGAAAAGGGGTTCTTGAGTATTTCTGGTGAAACCAATCGCGCAACTTATCAGTGGAGAGCTCTGGGAATATTCGACCGTCAAAAACGACTGACCTCTGCCTCTTTCAAAAAAAAGGAAGGACAGGTGATTGAAAAGGAAGTGCCATCAGGTGTAAGGACCGATCCTGCAGGTAAGGAAAGGCAGCGCTGTTGACATCGATGTGGTGGCGGCATTCCACAATAAATTTGGTGTTTTCGACGTCGACCAAGAAGCAATCACTGAAAGACTAGGGGAAGCACGAGTGACCAAAATCTTGGCATTTGTATAGGAATACATGGAAGGGCGCCACCCAGGATAAGGTCTCAGAATATTAGCGCTTCCGGCAAATGGCTGACCGAGAGGATCCATGTTATCAGTCCCATTTGGTAGTGTGACGCTGAAATCAATAGAAGGAGCTAGAACTAAATGAAGCCATCTAATGGGCTTTTTCGGCCATGTGCATTATAAGCAAAAAAAAACGCATCCACATCCAACTCCGCCGATTGGTGCAGATGAACTCCACTGGGCCGAACCAGAGCAAATCCAGAATCTTCAAGAATCAGCGCTGCTCGGTAGGGAGGATTAAACTTCGTCAGTTTTGGCATAGGGGTGTTAAAGGGGAACGAATCATAATGACCCTGCCTCTCCATTCCAAATAGATTTTGCTGTTCTCTTATGCGCGTCGAATCTATTCCATCCTTGATGTGGCTCCTCTATAGGCTATTCTTTAACCGCATATTGACCACATTGCGAGGAAAGAAGGGGCGTCCTCTCAACTTACAGTGAAGCAGTTGTGAGTCACTACCCCGGAATAGCACCCGATCCGCCACCGTCAGTCCCATTGGGCAATGTAAGTTAAAATCGATAGAAAGGGCTAGAACCAAATGGAGTCATATCTGCTTTACGTCGACCATAAAATAAAGGCATCCCACCGAGCGAAACGAAGAAAACGAGGCCCACCACCTTCTTCTCGCTTTCAAGAGTTTTTCTGAATGGCTTCTTCCAAGTACCGGTCCATCGTCATCATCATCGTCATTACAAAGCGGTAAAGATTCATACTAAAATTGCTAATCTAAGGGACTTTGATGAAAATTTCATAATCGTTCTTTTAGTTGATTTATACAGATAAATATAGAGTTAACAATTAGTTAACGCACAAAATACCCCAGTTGAGTTGCCAGACAATCCATCATAGACCCAAAGATATTCTGAGAATTGATGTCTTGGTTCAGCCCATCACATAAAAAAAGCCAACTCAAAAAGAAGTCGGCATTGCTGCTGAGGGATTAAATCTCCCAGGAACGTCTTTGTTCTTGTCGCGCTACTTGTGTTTTGTTTCAAGCACTATTTACTTTCTTATTGTTCTCAGACTGTTCTCGCCCGTCTCTTCCAAGTTTTTTCGCGTCCCAGATCGACCCCCGATATGATGGCCACGCAACCCAACGCACTTCGCCATCTCCTCTCCCACTTCTTTTTTTTGTCGCTTGGCCCGAGGCAGCCATGATGCGAGGCCCAACTCCCCTACTTCTTCGGTAAGAATGGCCATATTGGTAAGCTCATTGAAATAGCGTACTCCGTATTCTTTGATCCACGCATCGACTTGTACTTGCAATTCCTTAATCTCCATTGAGTCTTTGTTTTTCGTATCGATGAGAATAGTAACGGGGCCATCGTTTTCAATCAGCACTTTCATATCGGCACTGAAAACTCCTGACTCCACTTTCCCGTCCACTTCGCGGTCGAGCACTTTCAAAAAATGCTCGTAGAGCGGGATGGCAAGATCGGGCTTAGCGGCTCGAATGTATGAAGGCCTGTTGCCCTTTTTGGTTTTAGCGTGAAGCGTGAATTGGCTTATCGCCAAAACATCACCTTTTACTTCATTTACCGAAAGGTTCATCACTCCGTCATTGTCATTAAAGATTCTCAGCGCAGCTATTTTGGCTGCCAGCCAATTGGCATCTTCTTCGGTATCTTCTTGGCCCACTCCAACAAGGACATTAAGTCCGACACCTATTTCACCTTTGACCTCTCCGTCAATTTCTACTTTGGATTTTCGCACGCGCTGGATGACTGCCTTCATGTTCTAAAGGTTTGTTCGTCGGTTTCTTGGAGCATATTCAAATAACTATTGTAGCGGGTTCGAGCCACTTCTCCCGTTTCTAAAGCTGCCTTCACGGCACATCCGGGTTCATTGTCGTGAATGCAGTTGTAGTACTTGCAATCCGGCAAGAGGCGGCGCATTTCGGGAAAATAACCCGCCAGTTCTTCTTTTTCGAAGTGCACCAACCCAAAACCGCGAATCCCGGGCGTATCAACAATGTAGCCTCCGAAACTGAGGTGATGCATCTGCGCAAAGGTCGTTGTATGCTTTCCCATTTGGTGGAAATCGGAAATCTCGCCCACTTTCACATTAAGATTCGGATCGATGGCATTCACCAATCTGGATTTTCCTACTCCCGAATGGCCGGTTAATAAAACCGTTTTGTTTTCAAGAAGATTTTTAAACTCCTCCAAGCCATGCCCGGCTTCTGCCGAAGTGATCAAGGTCTGATATCCCCCAGGTCACCGTAGACCTTTAAGAAGTGATTAGCCATCTCCAACTCTTCTCCATCAAGGAGATCGGCTTTGTTGATGACCACAGCCACAGGAATGTGGTAAGCCTCAGCGGCGACACAAAATCGATCAATGAATGTCGGGAAGGTCGTCGGGTTTTTCAGCGTAACCACGATGGCAGCCAAGTCCAAGTTGGCCGCGATAATGTGACTTTGCTTGGACAGGTTGACGGACTTGCGAACGATGTAATTTTTACGCTCGTGAATATTGACAATCACATAGCTATCAGTATCGCCATCTATATCCACAACATCGCCAACAGCAACGGGATTCGTGGAGCGAATCCCTTCATGCGCAGCTTTCCTCGCACGCGACAATCTATAATGTCTCCCTCCGTTGTTTCAACGGTATACCAACTTTCTGTGCTTTTTATTACGAACCCTTCCTGCATTGCGGAAGCTAAAGTAGCATAGATCAAAGAAAGTTGTATAATTTCGTCAGCCTATGTCGATCAAAGTCGAAAATGTATCAAAGTACTTGCAGGCAATGCGGCTCAAAAGGTGTATCGTTTGAAGTGAAAAGAGCGAAGTAGTCGGATTCTTAGGACCTAATGGCGAAACCGGAAAATCTACTATGATGAAAATCATCACCACCTATGTGCCTGCTGATGGAGGCGTAGTGGACGTTTCGGGGTTTGACGTGAATGAAAAACCCATTGACGTAAGAAAAAGAGTGGGCTATCTCCCTGAGAGCAACCCTCTTTACTATGAAATGTATATTCGCGAATACTTGTCCTTTGTGGGAGGAATGTATGGGCTCAAGAATAAGAAACAGCGCGTAGAAGAGATGATCGAAGCGGTGGGCCTGACTCCTGAGAATCACAAGATCCAGTGAGCTTTCAAAAGGATACAAGCAGCGGGTGGGCTTGGCTCAGGCAATGCTGCACGATCCCGAAGTTCTCATTTTAGATGAACCCACTTCAGGCTTGGATCCTAACCAATTGGAAGACATCCGCTCCTTGATTCGAAAGATTGGTAAGGAAAAATCGGTTTTGCTCAGCACTCACATCATGCAAGAGGTAGAAGCCATTTGTGATCGAGTTATTATCATAAGAAAAGGTGAGATTGTCGCGGATGATAGTATGAGTCATTTAGAAGAAGAGGCCGTATCTGAGGTGGTGTTTTCCATGTCAATGGAAAACTAAATACTGAATTGATTCAGGCCATCACAGGAGTAACGAAGGTGAAAGGCATGGGCTCAGGCCAGTACTTGATTTCTGCCAAATAAAGGAAGCGGTTTAACATCAGAACTCTCGAAATTGGCTTCACGTGAAGGCCTTGACATCGAGGAGTTACGAAAGGAAGAACGCCGATTGGAGGACGTTTTCAAGTCATTAACGAATTAGAGGTTTTTTTTCAACGTCTCTTTTTTTCTATTTTTGTGCCACTTCCGTGGAAAGATTTGGCCTATTGCAACCACAGTAAAAAATGCTAAAAATTGCGTTTTCTGTGGGCCTTCTTGATCGGGGCACTAACAAAAAAACTAAAAACATTTCATGCCTTACTCCTTCACTTCCGAGTCGGTGTCTGAAGGGCACCGGGATAAAATTGCCGATCAGATTTCCGATTCCATCTTGGACAACTTTCTTGCTTTTGACCCAACGTCAAAAGTTGCCTGCGAAACGTTGGTAACGACGGTAGTAGTGATCGCAGGAGGTACGATCAGAGACCTACCTGAACATTCAGAACATCGCAAGAGATGTTATTACTCGAGTGGTTACACCAAGAGCGAATACATCGATTCGAGGCCAACAGCTGCAGTGTATTGAGTGCTCTTCCCACAGCAATCGCCCGATATCTACCAAGGGGTAGATCGCG
>CALOFA010000006.1:0-30659 GCA_942492545.1 uncultured Cryomorphaceae bacterium
TTCGCCATTCTTAATTTGACGGAGACCCAGTTCTATTTCGGCTTTTTGATCGTCAGTTAGATTTTTATAGAAGTCTTTATTCCCTGAATCCAAAAGACGGTAAATTTCATTAAGGACTTCCTTATCGTTTGTTTCAGGCATTTTTCTGACTAATCTGCCTTTTAAATCGAATCCCTTATAATTGCGCTTTTTTAAAAAATAGCGATAAATATTCCACACCATGCAAGGGGTATTCTAATTTGAAAGCAGTCATTGATCAATGATGATTTAAAAACTGATCATTTCCTTCTCCTATTCAAATAAAAAGCAGATATTTGCGGCCCTAAAAATTAATAACGGAGGTTTTCGCACCTCAATATTTAATGAATATATGCCAGTAAAAATTAGATTTCATCGTCACGGAAGAAAAGGGACAACCTTACTTCCACATCGTAGCCGTTGACGCGCGTTCACCACGAGATGGTAAATACATTGAGCGCCTCGGATTCCACAACCCCAACACCAACCCGGCTACTATCGAAGTAGACGTAGATACTGCAGCGCAGTTGGCTGGTAAAACGGAGCACAACCAACGGATACGGCAAGAGCTATCTTGTCATACAAAGGTGTGCTTTACAAGAATCACCTTATGAGAGGTGTTCAAAAAGGTGCATTCTCTGAAGAGGAAGCCGGAAAAGCGTTTTACCGCTTGGTTGGAACAAAAACAAGAGAAAATCGAAGCCAAGAAAAAAGGCTTGGCTAGTTCTTCTGAACAAGAAAAAAGAAAAGACAGACTTGCTGCCGAAGCTGAGAAGAGCAAAGAAAGAGCGGCTGCTGCGATAGCTGCTGCCAATGCTCCTGAGCCTGTAGAAGAAGAAGTTGTTGAAGCGACTGAAACTCCTGTAGATCAAACGGAAGCTGAAGCGCCTGCTGAAGAAACTTCTACTGCTGAAGCTGAAGCGATGCCGAAGAGGCGTTTTCCGAAGTAACTGAAGAAGCTCCTGCTGAGGAAGTAAAGGCTGAAGAGCCAAAAGCTGAAGCAAAGGAAGAAGCTCCTGCTGAAGAAGCGAAGCGCTAGAAGAGCCTAAAGCTGAGGCAAAGGAAGAAGAAGCTCCTACCGAAGAAAAAGAAAACACAGAGGAAGAGAAGAAGTAATTCCTTTCCAATCATCAAATTCGGAAACCTTCGGCAGAATCTGTCGAAGGTTTTTTTTATATCTATGATACTATCTCACAAAGACTGCTTCAACCTAGGTCACATTGCCAAAAGCAAAGGCTTCAAAGGAGAGCTTTCCCTTTTCCTGGATGTGGACGAACCCGAGAACTATCGAGATCTCGACCGAATCCTGGTGGACTTTAAACGGGGTTTTAACCCCATTTTATTGACTCATTTCGCCTGAAAATGATGGCTACGCTGATATAAAGCTCGGAAGGTGTCGAAACCAAAGATGACTCAATCAGACTTTCAGGCAAACAAGTTTACCTGCCGCTGACGGATCTACCGCCACTTCCCGCAATGAGTACTACTTGCACGACCTGGAAGGCATGGACGTGATCGACGAAAATCACGGAAGCCTGGGTAAGGTTCTAAAAGTTTTGGACTATTCCAACAATCCTTTGCTTGAGGTAAATGATGGAAAGACGGAAGTGTTGATTCCCATCAACGACCTCTTCGTAAAGAAAGTCGATAAGGCCAATAAACAAATCTTCGTAGACCTTCCCGAAGGTCTCGTAGATGTGAACAAATAGTGTGAGCAGGCCCTTCCGTTTTAAGCAGTTCGCAATCCGCCAAACCATGCACCAATGAAGGTGGGTACGGATGGAGTTTTGCTTGGAGCTTGGGCAGGAAGAGGCGCGCCTGAAAAGATTCTGGACATTGGATCAGGCACCGGCCTCATCGCCTTGATGTTGGCACAGCGATTTCCAGAGGCACGGATTACGGCAATTGAACCAAACGGTGATGCACTTTCAGATGCGGCGTTCAACTTTGAGAATTCCATATTTGCCGAAAGGCTACGCCTCATAAAGACGAATCTTCAAGAATTTGAGACGGAAGATCGTTTCGACCTAATCGTGTCTAATCCTCCATTTTTCACCAATTCGCTGGTCTCAGAGAATGAAGGTAGAACGGAGGCGCGGCACGCCCATTCGTTGAGTCCCGATGATTTGGCGAAAGCCACTGCCCTACTGGCTGAAAATGGAAAAATAGCAGTGATTTACCCGACAGAAACCCATGGCGCCTTCAGAGCTGCAATGAACAAAATCGGATTCTTTGAAGAAAGAAGAACAGAAGTAAAACCAACGGCAACGAAACCTTCTCACCGCATTTTGGGAGAATTTGGAAAAAGAAATCAACCAACTGAACGTGCTGAGTTGGTCATTGAAAAATACGGCAGACATCAATACAGCGAAGAATACATCGAATTGACCCGTGATTTCTACCTTTTCGGCGATTCTTAGGGTTTAAACTATTTACAATCCTATCTTCGTATCTCTCTATTGGTAGGGAATCCCATCAAGGGAATTGTTTTATCTTGCGCACTATTACGTTTTTCACTCCGAGTAAAATGATTAATCGCAGTCTTTTTTACACCCTGTTTTTGCTTCTTGTTCTCGCGTCATGCAATAATGATGGCGATGACGAAAGTGATTTCCCAAGTAGCATCGGCATCAGAGGAAAAGTGCTGACTCAAAATGAGTTTCAGCAGCCCTTGTACGACGAACGTGACGGAGTGGAGCTACAGCTCGAGGTAGGCTTCAGAGAGTTTTTCATCGATGCAGATAATGTGGGTCAATGGCAATTGGGAGGAGCTCCCGTAGGCACCTATACATTTACTCTTCAAAAAGAAGGTTACGGCACAATTACTCAAAGAGGGATTCGAATCAGTACAGTAAATCCTGAGTTTCCTGTTTTTAATGGTTTTCAAACCATTCCAACTTTCGTAATGACTAAGCTTCCCGTTACCCAATTCGAAGACATCGAGCTTGATCTCACCTTTACTGAAATGGGAGAAGACACCATATGGAATTTGGATATGTCGGCAGTGATGAGTCCGGCTCCGCCACCTACGGGCCAAGCCAAAGGATATCGTGTTTTTTGGGGAACCGATGAGTTCTTGAGTACGGAAAACTATCTTTTCCAAGCACACTATACCTCCACATCTCCGGAGATCGCGCTAAACTACAGCGATCAAATTTTTGATCTTTTGGGTGTGAGATCAGGAGATGTTATCTATGCTCAATTTTACGGTGACGCGAATTTCAATCTTGAAATCACAAACCAAGACGGGACTTTGACTTTCCCCAATCTATCCACAGAGCCTAGTCCTATCGTTTCGGTAGCTCTACCCTAATCGGGCGTTTTCTATTTCCCTTTCGTTGAATTCAATTCCGTGCTCTTCAAGTTCGGCTAATATCGGCTTGTACAACTCCGGTATGGTGGGGATATGAACTCCGGGGATGTCAAACTCTCCGCTTAAGACTAACCTGGCAGCCATGGCTACTGGAAGCCCCACGGTCTTGGCCATAGCCGTGCGAGGACTCTCCTCACCGATCACTACCAGACTCGAGTTAATCTCTTTCAACTCTTCATCGCCCGGTTTCTTGTAGCACAGCTTATGCCACATGACGATCATATCCTTATCGCCCGGGTCGAGTGTCCATTTCTTCTCAAGGATGTGCTGTAAGATTTGAGCAGGAGTAGACGGTTTATCCAAACCAATCGGTTCGTCATCAAAAATGCCGATCCATTTTAATTTGTCAATGATCTCGCTATCCTGATCCAATTTCATGTAGTGCATCAACTTTAACTCTACACTGTCGTTTTGATTGAAAGCCAAAAACGCGTTGGTAAATTGCCGATGCGTCATATTCGGACAATCTTCAATAGTGTAGGAATCGTCGGTCATTCCCATCTGCACGAAGATGTTCCAAGCTCTACAAAAGCCAACACGGCGAAGCGTACCTCTGTAAATGGTCGGTATTCCTTCAAGGCCATAGGTTTTTCTATAATTTAAGGAATCGCGATTGGCATACCCTTCGAACCTGCCGTATCCGGGAATTTCAATGATCTCGGTTCTTCGGAAAAGCTTTTGATATGGAATGTACTTGAATTGTCCATTGTGCTTAAACTGAACTGCACCTCCTTGACCAGCAAGCACCACATTGCGGGGATTCCAAGTGAACTTGTAATTCCACGGATTATTATCACTCTCGGGGGCTACCAAGCCACCGGTAAAACTTTCGAAACAGGTCATTTCATATCCTTCGGCTCTTATCTCATCGAGGAGTTTCATCGCCGACATGTGGTCGATGCCCGGGTCAACGCCTAATTCATTCAAAAAAATCAACCCTTTTTCTTTTACCTGATCTTCCAGCTCACGCATCTCCTTGCTGACATAACTTGGTGTAATGAGATTCTTACCTGCGTGAAGGCAATCTTTTGCCACTAAAATGTGCAAGAAAGCAGGTAACATGCTAATTACAAGATCGGCTCGGGAAATCAATTCCAACCGCTGCTCATCATTCTTGGCATCGAGATGTACCAATTCTACATCGGCATCGCCAATCAGCGATTTTGCAGCATCAGGATTTGCGTCAGCAATGATAATTTTCCACTGATTCGGGCCTGACCTTTCAATCAAATAATCCAAAAGTGAGACGGCAGATCTACCCGCTCCGAGGATCAATATATTTTGCATAATGACTATTCTTTATTCTAGAAAAAACGAAGTTAGAACTATGCGGTAACCCGTCATAAATTCTCACGTATCTTCTTTTCAACAGAGCTACTGCATAACTTGATTGGAGCATTTGGCACGTCGGTTGCTAATCTCTGAGCTGAAAAAAGTTACTTTAGCTTCTGACCCCTTAATTATGAATGCAATTTTACCATTACATCTTCAGAAATTTTCGGAAAATATTGAAAACGGAAATTTCATCTTTCGACTCAGAGGCAGCCATCTAAAAGGTCAACTTTTTTCTTAAACCAAAAAATGCCACGGTTCGACACACATAAAGTTCAACTACTCAGAAAACTGATGACCTGCATGGTGATTGGTCTGATCGCTTATGGATGTAATGGCTCCAAGTCGCTTTCAAAAAAAGCCGTGAAGCTGGAAGAAGCAGGACTCTATTCAGATGCTGCACTCTTCTATTACAATTCCCTTCTCAAAAACCGAAATAATGTAGATGCCCGAATTGGCTTGACCAAAATGGGCCAGCGAATGCTGAACAACAAGGTGGATGAATTCACCAAAACCAAGGCCATGGGTGAAACCAAAGAAGCGGTTTACTCTTACTTGGAGGCGATGGCTTACCACGATAAAGTGGAGCGATTGGGCATAGACCTAACTTACCCACGCTACATCACTGATGACTACGAAGATGTAAAGGCCGCTTACATCAAGGAGCTATACAACGAGAGCAATGAATTGATGGCCGATAAAAAATTCAATCAGGCCACCATCTTGCTAAAGGAAATAGAGCAGTTGGAACCCGGTTATAAGGATGTGTCGGAATTGAAAAATACCGCTGTTAACGAACCGCTTTACATTGCAGCAGTGCAGCATTTTGATGGTGGCAGATACCGATTGGCTTATTACGAATTTGATGAAATCTATCGCGTTGACCCCAATTACAAAGACGTAGCTGTGCTAAGGGATGAGTGCCTCGACTTGGGAAAATTCCCTGTGGCGATCGGTGAGTTCAAGAATAGTTCATCGCAAAGAGGTGTAAACGATCGACTCACTGCCTTTGTCATTACCGAGCTTTCGGCCATCAATGATCCTTTTTTGAAAATTGTCGAAAGAGACAACTTGGAGTTGATACTGGAAGAGCAGCGAATGAGTCTTAGCGGAATAGTCGATGAAGGAACGGCTGTAGAAGTAGGAAACTTGCTGGGGGCTAAAGCAATTATCACGGGAACGGTCATTTCTTATAATGAACGTAAAGGAAGATTGAAAGTCTCTGACAAGAAAGGATTTGAATCCTATAGCGTGAAGCTTTACAATAAAGAAGAGGACAAGCACTATTACCAAACGCGATACAAGCCCGTGACTTACAAGGAGTACTACAATGCCAATGAGGTCTCGATTTCCTTCCAGTATAAGGCGATTTCGTTGGAAACAGGTGAAGTGCTTTTTTCAGACATCGCAGAAAAAAAGATTTCAGACGACGTCTATTACGCCTCTTATGAAGGCGAGGCCACGAATTTATTCCCTGCCAATGACGATGGTGTGATCACTTCTCGCGCTGACAAAAATCGGCTTTTGGGAATGCTGAGAGCCGAAAGGACTCTAAAAACTGTAGATCAATTGGCGAACAACGCATACTCAAGTATCGCTTCCGACCTTGCTTCGGAACTCACAAAACTTATGCGCCAATGAGAGTTCTAAGCTATCTGTTTTTGTTCGTTGTGGTTTTATATTCTTGTTCGAGCCAAAAATCTGTCTCCACATCTGAGAGTTATCCCCCTTCGCCCACTTGGGTGCAAAGCAGACCGATTACCAATTCGTATTACGTTGGCATCGGGGTGGCCCAAAAAACAGAGGGAACTGATTTCAGAAGCGCCGCAAAGGAGAATGCACTCAGCGATTTGGCTTCAGAGATCAAAGTCAATGTCAATTCCAATTCGCTACTCTACACGCTGGAGCGCGAGTACAAATTTGAACAGGAATTCAGAGAGACCATTCGTACGAGCACCAATCTCGACTTGGAAGATTTCCAATTGGTAGAGCAATACGAGGATGCCGATGCCTATTGGGTTTATTACCGCCTGGACAAATCGGCTTACGCCGAAAAGCAGCGACAGAAGAAAGAATCAGCAGAGTCACTGGCTTTAGATTTTTTGGCGAAAGCCGAAGCCGCCGAAGCAGACGGACGCTACTCTGAATCGGTGGATTACTACCTGAGAGGACTACAAGCCATCGAAGAATTTTGGGCAGATAAAAACGAAGCCACTTTTCGCGGTCAGACGGTGCTGCTTGACAACGAACTATTCGGAGGACTAAAATCGATGCTCGACGGGGTGATTTTAGATTTGACCAATAAACCGAGGCTTACTTTCCAAAACGGCTACCAAACCGAAGCTGAATTATCGGTAACGGATTCTGAATCGGGCCAGCCACTATCGGGGGTTCCTATTAACTACATTTACCAAGGTCAGTACGGCAGAATTAAAGGCTCACTTTCAACGAATGTTGATGGCCGAATTACCATTCCTGTCGCAGAAGCAGAACGATCTACTAAGCCAAATATGCTTTCAACGGAAATCGATACCGAACAACTTTTTGAGCCTTTTCAGGGAGATCGCTTTATGCGAAAGCTGACCGAAACTTTGAGAGGAAAAAGTCTGTCTTCTCCCATCGAGTATGCACCGCCATTGGTTCACATAGATGGAGATGAGAGGAATCTGGGAAAGAAGATGAGTGGGGAACCGATTACTGCTGCCATTATCGCATCACTCAATCGAAAAGGAGTGCGCTTTACAGAAGACCCCAAAAAAGCAGATGTGATCATCGAATTAAAATCTGACACAAAATCTACGGGAGAATCCCAAGGATTTTCAACCGTTCGTCTAGAGCTGGATGCCAATGTGATCGACGCTCAAAAGGACGAAAGCGTTTACAAAATTTCAAAAACCGATATCAAAGGTGTAGACCTCACTTTCGAGAAAGCGGGACTGAAAGCCTATCAAAACTTTACTAAAAACATAGAATCAGAGCTGATGAGAAAGCTCTCAAACGACTTATTTTAAACAAAATAGCCATTTGGCACAATTTCTGAATAAACAAAAAACCTAATACGGAAACAATGAGAACAATTGCACGAAGCACCGGAATTGCAAAAACTGCCTTTTTATTTTTGGCAGTAGGTATAGCCTTTACGGCTTGTAAGAAAAACAAAAGAAGTAGCTGCTCCCGCAGGAGAAGTATTGATATATGAATACTGCGCTGGTGAAGAGTATTTCAGCAACGATGAATTCTTCAGATCAAATGGTTTGGGCGAAAGCATGGATCAGGCTACAGCCAAAAAGAAAGCATTCAGCAATGCTCGTGCTGATTTGGCTTCTGCCATCAATACCACTATCCAAGGAACGATTGACAACTACGTAAACTCACGCGAGTTCAATAACCGCGAAGAGGTAGAAGAAAGATTCGAAGGACTGACTCGGGAAGTTCTGGACCAAGAGCTGACAGGTACTAAAACCATTTGTCAAAAGGCAGTTAAAGTTACCGAGACTGGAAACTACAAATACTATGTAGCTATCGAGTTGAGTGGTCAAGATTTGATCGGCGCTATGAACGAGCGACTGTCACAAGACGAAAGGTTGAAAATAGACTACGACTACGAGCAGTTTAAGGAAACCTTCAACCAAGAAATGGAGAAATTGAAAAAGAATTAGCCCCCGACTCTATGAATCAGGGGAGGCGATCCGAAAGGGTCGCCTTTTTTTGTTCTTGACTATTTTTGCCCCATGAACTCAATCCACAAGTCAACTATTGCCATCGGCGCTTTTTCCATGGCAATGGCAGTAGTACTCGGTGCACTCGGTGCTCATGCCCTCGAAGCGCTAATTTCACCCGAACAACTCGACAGCTTCAAGACGGGCGTTCGCTACCAAGCCTGGCACTCCTTGGCTCTCATTATACTCGGATTTTCAGGAATTCAATTGCTTGGTAAAAAGAGCTTTAAGGTTCTCACCATTCTCTTTATCGGAGGAATAATCTTCTTTAGCATTTCCATTTACCTCTTGAGTACTCGCGAACTTTTGGGAATAGAATCTTGGAAATCTTTCTTGGGCCCTATCACTCCCATTGGTGGTCTGCTCCTGATTTCGGGTTGGCTTTTTCTGGGCTTTCAAGCAATTCGGGGGAGTAAATCCCAACGCTCCACTGAAATCGAGAATTAAAGCTTTTGCTCATTCATAGAAACTTTTCCACGGCTAAACCTGCCAAAAGTCAGCTACTCGGATTGCCTTTTTCTAGCCTCAAAGCTTTATCTTTGCTCCGTAACACCAACTGAAGAATTAAACCATTTACTATGAATAATTACGGAAGAATTCCGGAGAAGCACGACCTCTCCTATCTGGGTTTAGAACACGTGGGAGCCGCATTTTGGAACTTAACCCCGGCCGAATTGGTTGAGGAAACATTAGTTCTGGGTCTGGGGTCACTCTCAAATACGGGAGCCTTGGCTATTGATACCGGCGACTTTACCGGAAGGTCACCAAAAGATCGATTTATTGTAGAAGACGACATCACACGCGATGCAGTATGGTGGGGAGACATCAACAAGAAATTTTCGCCTGAAGCATTTGACAAGCTTTACGACCGGATGTGCGCCTATTTAACAGGCCGCGAAGTATACGTGAAGGATGCGGCCATTTGCGACGATCCGAAATACCGCGTGCCCGTAAGAGTGGTAACGGAATTGCCTTGGAGCAATATGGTGGTGGACAATATGTTCTTGCGATTGACCAATGAGGAAATCGACAAAAACGAGCCTGAGTGGAACATCGTTTGTGCCCCGAATTTCTTTGCCGTTCCCGAAATTGACGGAACGCGTCAGCCAAATTTTGCCATCATCAACTTTACCAGAAAAATGGCGATCGTTGGTGGTACGGGTTATACCGGTGAAATCAAAAAAGGAATGTTCAGCATCTTGAACTTCATCCTTCCTCACCAGAAGAATGTATTGGCAATGCACTGCTCTGCCAACGTTGGAAAAGATGGCGATACCGCTATTTTCTTCGGACTTTCCGGAACGGGAAAAACAACCCTTTCTTCGGACCCTGACAGAGGACTGATCGGAGATGATGAGCACGGATGGTCAGAAGACAGCGTGTTTAACTTTGAAGGTGGTTGCTACGCCAAGACTATCGACCTCACCGAAGAGCAGGAGCCTGAGATTTACCGAGCGATCAAATTCGGTGCAATTTTGGAGAATATTGTTTTCAAAGAAGGTACATCCGAACCTGATTACACGGATTCGACCAAAACAGAAAACACCAGAGTTAGTTACCCCATTCATCACATCGAAAATGCGGTGAGCCCTTCAAGAGGAGGAGTTCCAAAGAACGTTTTCTTCCTGACAGCTGATGCTTTCGGAGTATTGCCTCCGATCAGCAAATTAACTCCCGCTCAAGCTTCTTACCATTTCATCTCAGGTTATACGGCAAAAGTTGCGGGAACAGAAGAAGGAATCACTGAGCCGGTCGGAGCATTCTCCGCTTGTTTCGGAGCACCTTTCATGCCGCTGCATCCAGGAGTTTATGCTGAGATGCTCGCAGATAAGATGTAAAAAAGCGGAGCCAACGTTTGGTTAATCAATACGGGCTGGTCTGGCGGAGCCTACGGAACAGGAAGCCGAATCAAACTCAAGTACACCAGAGCGATGATTCACGCGGCTTTGGACGGACACTTAGACAAGGTTGACTACCACAATCACGAAATATTCGGCTTGGCCATTCCAAATGAGTGCCCGAATGTCCCCACCGAAATTTTGAACCCTCGAAACACTTGGAAAGATAAGGATGCTTACGACAACAAAGCCAACGTGCTTGCAAGTAAGTTCGTAGACAACTTTAAGAAGTTTGAGTCAGGTGTAAGCGAGGCGATTCGCAATGCAGCTCCTCAAGTAAAAGAAAACGCCTAATCGCAAACATTCATTCAATGAAGCCCCGTGGAATTTCCATGGGGTTTCTTTTTCAACGAAAATGCACTTCTTCCTAGATCCTGAATTCGATCCGAAACATGGCGTCCTCAATCCCGAGGAGAGCAAACATGCTGCGCGGGTTCTTCGACTTAGAGAGGGCGATGAAATTCTTATCGGCGATGGAAGAGGCGTTCAATACACAGCTGAGATCAGTCAAATCTCAAAGCAAGATGTCAAAGTGAACATCCTGGAAAAGAAGAACTTTCCCAAACCACTTCATCGAGTGACGGTAGCCATTTCGCCAACAAAAAACCTCAGCCGATTTGAATGGTTTTTGGAGAAAGCCACCGAATTGGGTGTGAGCGAAATCGTTCCATTGATCTCTAAACGAACCGAGAGAGCGAGAATCAAGGATGAACGATCGGAGAAGATTATTCTCAACGCTGCCAAACAATCCCAAAGAGCCTTTGTCCCCATCCTTCACCCTACGACAAGTTTCGAAGAATTGCTAAAATCTGAAAGCAAAGGAGGATTGATCGCCCACTGCATCAATGAAAAGAACCGCGAAGCCATTGAGGTGAACCCAGAAGGATCTGAATCGCTTATCCTGATCGGCCCCGAAGGTGATTTCACTTTGGAGGAAGTTGAACTCGCGGAACAAGCAGGATTCACAGGAGTAGTGCTCAACGAAAATCGGTTGCGCACCGAGACCGCAGGAATTTTGGCAGTGGCAATGCTTCAAATGTCTTCGCGTTAAGTCTATATTTGAATGAGCATGAAAAAACTACTCTTTCTAATTGCATTGATTTCGACTTCCGCCTTCGCGCAAGACGGATCATTTTCCTTGGCCGTTCTCCAATACCGTGGCGGCGGAGATTGGTATTCCAATCCGACATCCGTGCCCAACCTGGCGGAGTTTTGTCGAGAGCAACTCAATATGAGCATCGGCGAAACCAAGTATGTAGAAGTGGGTAGCCCCGACATTTTCAACTACCCCTTTATTCACATGACAGGACACGGGAATGTGGTTTTCAATAGCAATGACCGCGAGAATCTTCGACTGTATTTACTCGGAGGCGGCTTTCTGCACATCGACGACAATTACGGGATGGATGCCTTTGTTCGCAGTCAGCTCGAACAGGTTTTCCCCGAAAAGGAATTGGTTGAAATTCCTTTCGATCATCCTGTTTACCATCAGAAATACGATTTTAGCAAAGGCTTGCCAAAAGTGCATGAGCACGATGGAACGCCGCCCCGCGGATATGGAATCTTTCACGAAGGGCGATTGATTCTGTTCTACAGCGTTGAGTCCGATCTGGGCGATGGCTGGGAAGATCCTGCGGTACACAACGACCCGGAAGATATTCGACAAGAAGCCTTGCGAATGGGAGCCAACTTGGTACAGTATGCCTTGGTCGGCGAAAAAACTGAAATAACACCATAGAAAATGGCAACGTACGACTCCAGAAGAGCCGCATTTCGTCACTATCGTGAAAAGGCCTTTCACTACATTTTTAACACTTCCAGTTTTATTGGAAATGTACTGATCGCTCTCACCCTTACTTATTTTATAGAGATTCCTGATGCAGCGCCCGCCGTGAACTACGTGCTCTTCTTGCTGATCTTGTCGATAGGACTCTGGCTTACCGAGGCCATTCCGCCATTTGCCGTTGGGATTTTTATTATTGCCTATTTGGTTTTCGTCTTGGGATCCGACTATTTTTTAGAGGTTCCGATGGATGCCGAACGCTATGTAAGCACATGGACGAGCAACGTGATTTGGCTTCTCTTGGGCGGTTTCTTCCTGGCGGAGGGAATGCAGCGTGTGGAACTGGACAAAGCGCTGTTTCGATTTACGGTAAAGCGATTCGGCTCTGACCCTACTCGATTGCTCTTCGGACTAATGATGATGACGGGGCTGGCTAGTATGCTTATGTCCAATACGGCAACTACGGCCATGATGATCACGAGCATATTGCCCTTGGCGCGCAGCCTTGGTAAAGAGGCTCCGATGACCAAAAGTCTCTTGATCGGAATTCCTGCATCAGCATCTGTCGGAGGTCTGGGAACAATTATCGGAAGCACCCCTAATGCCATCGCAGTTGGGGCCTTGGAAGCGGCAGGCATAAAAATCGAGTTCCTTACTTGGATGGCCTTTGGTTTTCCCTTGGCCATTTTTCTGATATGGAGCTTTTGGCTCTTCTTGAGCAAGCGGTATGTGCCGAAAGTGAAAGAGCTTGACCTGAGCTTTATGGATCACGAAGAGCCAAATCATAAGTTCAACCAAAAAGAACGGAACTTGGTTATTTTCACCTTGTTTCTCACTGTTTTACTTTGGAGTACGGAATCACTCCACGGAATACCCTTGGCCGCCACTTCGGCCGTGCCGATTGTGATTCTTACCCTTACCCGAATTATCCGAGCCGATGAAGTACGTGCCCTGCCTTGGGACACCTTGATGCTGGTAGCGGGAGGTTTGGCACTGGGCCGAGCGATTGTAGACGTGGGCCTTGCCGATCAATTTGTAGTGGGATTGGAAAGTCTGAATATGCCCCTTTGGGTCTTGGCAGTGATATTTGGTTACCTGACTCTTGCCTTGAGCAATGTAATGTCCAATACGGCAGCCACTTCGATCTTAGTGCCTATCGCGCTTGGACTATCGGGAGCATTTCAAATTTCGGTGCCATTGATCGTTGCACTCTGCGCTTCCTGTGCACTTTTCTTGCCTGTATCTACCCCGCCAAATGCAATTGCGTACAGCACCAATCTCTTGCAGCAAAAAGACTTTCGGATTAGCGGTGGTTATTTCTCAGTCGTCGCGCCAATCGTGATTTTCCCCTTGGCGATTTTGGTGGCGTATATCATTCGTAGCTAGTCTTTAGTAGCTCGTAACTAGCTTATACGAGAACTGTAGTTTGCTTTCTACAAACTAGATGGCGTTAACAAGAAAGCCTACTTAACCAAGAAAAGTAAATACCCCAATAATCAATAGGAACGCTCACTGCAGTAAAAACCGAAAGTCAGTGAACCAAATTTTCGACATAAATCATTGTCCTAGTTAAACGAAAAAACTTTCGTACCTATTTTAGAATTTCATACAAGCTAGCTACCATAGACGAGTTGCCAGCTACTACTCAATCCCTACCACAATCGTAGCCCTATCTCTCCCTGAAGCACCGAAGAATCCAAGTGCCAAATCATCAGGATCGTTTACGTTTACGATATTTCCCTTGATAGGCGATGGCGGCGGATCGAAAGGTCCACCGACAAAGGCGGTTTGCGTTTGCAGCAGCTGTATAAATTCGCGTGCTTCACGAGATATGCGTTCTTGGATGATAGTCACCGTATCAAATTGAGAGTAGAGGTCGTCCGTCACGTTAAAATCAGGGATGGGATTGCCATCCACAAATTCATCGTCCGTAACGAATAGATCGAAAGGCTCTCTCTGCTCTTCACCGTTCAATATGGATCGCCAGCGGTAGTTATCGCCCACTCCAATGGGTTCAATAGTAAAGATCAATACATCGTAAATATCATCCGGACTCTCTCCATTGTCTTCATCGGGTTCGTCCTCCGAAAGTTGCCAGAAGATGTCCAAAATTGGCACGGGTTCGTAGAGCTCCTCATAGGTGGAGAGGTAGCGTTTTCCATTGTCCAGAACAATTTCCAGCTGGTATGACCGACCGACAATTCCCGAATCGGGGTAAGTGTAAATCCCGGGGCCTGTTTCCGTCAATAGAGTTTCCATTCCTTCATTGTCGCGGATAAAGACATTGGCTCCCGTCACAGGTGCAGGATCGGCTTCGTCAAAATAGGCGGCCGTAGTGGTGAGAATAACATCATGCGGCCGATTTTCGTTGGTAATCCAACCTTCAACAACTAGGAATTGTTCGCCTTCAGGCAAATCGAGTTCAACCACATCCTGACAGGAACCCAGCAGGAATCCGGCTGCCAAAAACAAAAATGAGAATTTCAAAAAACTTCGTTTCATGGCGATTAAAATTTAAGATTGTAGGTAATACCGGGAATTACACTTCCGAAAATACTTAGGCGTACCGCCTCAGTTTGGGTGGGATTGTCTTCGTTTTGTCGGAAGAAAATGCTGTAAGGATTTCTCCTTCCATATGCATTGTAGACAGAGAATGTCCATGAACTTTCCCAGGTGTCCGGTCGATTAAAAAAGAAAAAGACCTTGTCCTTTTGCTTCGGAACCAATGTGGCAGAAAAGTCCAAACGGTGGTATGTCGGTGTGCGAGCTCCGTTTCGGTTGGTATAATTTGGCACCACGATTCCTTCGTAAACGTAGCGCGAATCGGGATAAGTGATGGGTCTACCCGTCATAAAGGCGAAGTTCCCTCCGAACTTCCATTTCTCGTTGAGCTTATACTGAGCCACAACCGTTATGTCGTGGGTCTTGTCGTAGTTGGAGGCATACCAATCGTTTCGGTTGATGCCATCCACTTGAAGCTCACTGCGACTCAAGGTGTAGCTAATCCATCCCGTCATGCGTCCTTTTACTTTTTCGACTTGAAACTCCAGACCGTAAGCTCTCCCTTGCCCTTGCAGGAGTTCTGTCTCCAAATTATCATTTAGTAAAAGCTGTGCATTGTCCTTGTAATCAAGAAGATTTTGATAGTTCTTGTAGTATACTTCAACCGAAGCTTGATACATATTGTCGTCAAAATTGCGGAAGTAGCCCACAGATACCTGATCGGCAATCGAAGGGTCCACATATTTGCCGGCAGGCGTCCAAATATCGAGCGGAGTAGCGGCCGTCGTATTGGACACCAAATGGATGTACTGCCTCATTCGATTGTAGCCGGCTTTGATCGACGACCTTTCCGAGAAGGTGTAGTTGATGGCAAAACGAGGTTCGAAGCCACCAAAATCTGCAATTACTTCTCCCGAACCGTAATTCACCGTGTCGATTATTGCTTCGTCTGAAGTAGGGTTTCCTTGATCGTAGAGAAATACATCGCGGTTACCCAAGTTCAAGAAGCGGCTGTATCGAACTCCGTACTCAATCGAGAGTCGGTCGTTGATGGTTTGTTTGTTGCCTATGTAGGCAGCGATTTCTGCAGCATTTTCGCCTTGAACTTCCACCACATTAAAAATGGATTCATCACCCAGACCGGCGGCACGTCCCGGAGCAAAATCATAAAGAATTCCTTGAGCACCAAATTCGATGGTATTGTTCACGTTGGGAAAGAATGAAAAATCAGCTTTGAGCGCCGTATTTTGAATTCCCGCTTCCCACTCGAAGGCATTGACCCCTGTAGGTACGCCGAGCGAATAAGTGTAGTCGCTATAGACGGCAGAGAAATTGGAAAACAGCCTCGGATTAAACAGGTGATTCCAGCGAAGGGTGGCGGTATTATTACCCCAATAACTCTGAAAATCATCACCAAACTTAAATCGGTCAGCACCGAAATATCCTGAGAGGAAGAGACGATTTTTGTCGTCAATCTTGTAATTGACCTTAGCGTTTACGTCGTAGAAAAAAAGCTGATCACCACGGAAATCAGGATTAAAAAGAGGGAGCAATAGATCGCCATAAGAACGACGACCGGCTACCATGAATGACATCTTGTCTTTGATAATGGGCCCTTCGAGCATCAGTCGGCTGGATACCAACCCGATTCCTGCGTTGCCCTCAAAGTTTTTTGAGTTTCCTTCTTTTTGACGCACGTCCAAAACACTGGAAAGTCGCCCACCGTATTTGGCGGGAACGCCCCCTTTGTAAAGGGTTAAGTCCTTAACTGCATCGGCATTGAAAACGGAGAAAAATCCGAAGAGGTGAGAGGAATTGAAGACCGTGGCCTCGTCTAATAGAATCAGGTTTTGGTCAATATTTCCTCCACGCACATTGAAACCCGTAGCTCCTTCACCGACGGTGGAAACTCCCGGGAAAAGTTGAATACTTCTGATAATATCGACTTCACCCATAAATTGGGGAATGTCTTTTACCATCTTCACATCCATTCGCTCCACTCCGATCTCGAGGTTACTCACATTTTCATTGGCCTTCTCAGCGGTGACTTCTACCGTTTGCAGCAATTCTCGATCAGGGATCATCTCCATGTCAAAAGTTCTATCGGATTTGAGCTCAATCGTCTCTGTTAATGCCTCAAAACCAAGGTAATTAAACGTGATAGTGTAAGTACCTTCGGGCAAAGAGATGGAATAAAATCCGTAAACATTGGTAGTTGTTCCCGAAGCGATTTCGTCTACATATACCGTTGCTCCGATGAGGCCTTCGCCATTTTCGGTATCCCGCAGGTAGCCGCTGAGGGTATACTTGGACTGACCCATTGCTACAGCAGTGAACAGCACAAATAATAGGGTGATGAATCTCATGAGGATTTGATTGGTTTGTTTTAGAATCGTGGTAATAGACACGAAGAATTTGAAAGGTTGCACCGGAAACGGAAAAAATACTTTTTGAATTGCGGGACAAAGTTGAGAGAATAAAGTGCAAGGGAATTATCTTTTGTACGAACGGCAATCAAAAGGTAATGAGCGGTAAAAGTCTTCAGGGTACTTTGGTTAAAGCTTCAGGCTATCAATTCTTTCGGAAAGAATTTTCGTTATCTCTTCCCCCCTTTCAAAGATCATAAAGTGATTGCCTCCTTCGATCATCGTCAGCATTGGTGATTTTGGAAGCAGGAAAAACCCGATCAATCGTTCCGTGAATGCGAACTGTTGGAAGCTCGTTTTTCGGTGGCTCCCATTCGAGAATAGACTTTGCTCCAAACTTCATGAAATCGGGATCAGAATCGTGAAGCATATCTAAAAACAACTTTCCGTCCTTCAGGGACTTCATCGTAAACTGATCCGCCAAATTTGGCAATTCCTTCAAGCGCGGGTTTATTGAAAAGTGAAACCAACCGCAGTTGACGGGCCCATTCGAAGAGTAGTGGCATTTCTGCTCGAGAGGTCGCTGTGGAAATCAGCACCAAGCCTTCTGGATTGGTAAGATGCGCCAGCTCTTGCGCAATCATTCCACCCATGGAGATTCCGCCTAGAAAATAAGGCTCTTCGAAAGTGTAAGTGCTCCGCTAAAAGCTGTGCATAGTCTCTCAACGTTTTTGATTCTTTGGGATGAATGAATTCCAACGGAACCATTTCGTAGCCTTCAATCGGGCCGATTTTTTTTTAAACAGTCGGGATATCCTGAAAAGAGGTAAATGCGTATCATTCTAAGTGAGTTGAATATCGGGATAGTTTTCACGCAAAGACGGTAAGCCGCAAAGTATATGATCTAATCTTATCTTGAAAAAAACTCTTTTGCGGCTTCGCGGCTTTGCGTGCCAATGTTTGTCGTCCTGCATTACTCCTTTCCGCCTTCGCGGCTTTGCGTGCAACATTTTATCGCCCTACACTCTCTAATAACATCTTATCCCGCCTTTGCTTCACTTCTCAAGGCTTTGGAAATTTTCTGACTTGCGTCCAATAAATGATTACCCAAACGGCATTCCAGATCAAGGTGAAAATCAGCACAGCGACACCAATTTGGCTGAAGCCACCAAAGACAGCGGGAATAAATGCCAATCCGATTTGCGAAGCGATGTATAGCACAAAACCGATTCGATTGAGTCGAAACATCAGAATGACCCCGATCATCTCAATCCCGAAAAAGAGAAAATTGGCTGCTGCCACATTGCCCATCGCCAGCATCAGGTTGAGGTAATACGTTTCTACATCTTCGCGCAGTCCTTCCATCGGCAATTCAAATTGATTGATCCGCTCCATAAAACCATCGATAAAGGCCTGATCCACGTCTGGCGGAGCGATGGCGCCGAGCACTCCCGAAATAATTCCGTAAGACGCGTTGAGCAGACTTAGGAAACAAATGACTTTGAAGAATTGGGTGTGGATGGGTTTCAACTGGTTCAATTAAGAATGTTCAATTATCAATTAAAAATGAGCAATTGAGAATGAAAAATGTTCAAGTTCGACTAGCGCTCCTGCTGCCTCATTAGCAAAAGGCTTTTGAATTTTGTAACGAGTCGAGAGCGGACATTCCTCATTTTTAATTCTTCATTGTCATATTCATCATTTCTTTTGAAGATACTCACTCACCAAAAGTTCTTCTAAGAACTCCTTACTCTTTGCAATCAGTGGATACATCTCCTGATCGTGCTCGATAGCCGGAACCATTTTGCGGTAGGCGGTATACAGATTTTTGATAGTGGAAGCACAACCGTCCGTGCCTCGAAGATGAAGCGCTTGACAGGCATTCAGTAGCTCAATAGCTAAAACGGACTGAACGTTTTCCACCACTTCCAAGGTCTTCACTGCCGCATTGGCGCCCATGCTCACGTGGTCTTCTTGCCCGTTTGACGAGTCGATGGTATCAACCGA
The DNA here is from genome assembly GCA_942492545.1 of uncultured Cryomorphaceae bacterium. Classification (GTDB taxonomy): domain Bacteria; phylum Bacteroidota; class Bacteroidia; order Flavobacteriales_D; family Cryomorphaceae; genus JAKVAV01. Next base: position 18,999 of record CALOFA010000006.1, read on the forward strand.
AGCAGGTGTGCAGAGCTGCTTGTTCTTGCTCACGATACTCGCGGCGGTGTATTGCGGAATCATGAAGCCCGAGTTCAATCCGGGGTTTGCGACCAAGAAGGCAGGCAATCCACGGCTTCCACCAACCAATTTATAAATCCTTCGTTCGGAAATGCTGCCGATCTCCGCCATGGCAATCGCCATAAAGTCGAGGGCTAAGGCCAAAGGTTCTCCGTGAAAATTCCCCGCTGAGATGATCTCATCCATGTCGGGAAAGATGGTGGGGTTGTCGGTAACGGAATTGATTTCGTTCTCAAAAACACTGAGGCAGTGGCTTACCGCATCGCGGGCCGCTCCGTGCACTTGAGGAATGCAGCGGAAACTGTAGGGATCCTGAACGTGGGCTTTGGCTTTGTAGAAATTCTCGCTGTCGCCCATCAGGTTTCGGATATGCTCTGCCACCACGCGCTGCCCGGGCTGACGACGCACCACGTGCACCGCATCGTTAAACGGTTCGGGGCGTCCGTCGTACGCCTCCAGAGATGTGGCGCCAATCAGGTCGGCCATGTCAAGTAGCCTTTTTGCCTCCAGGCAAATGGCCACCCCGTAGGCACTCATAAACTGAGTGCCGTTGAGCATTGCGAGGCCTTCCTTGCTTTTCAAAGCCAAAGGCTCCAAGCCATAATTAGAGAGAATCCGAGCGGTGGGGCGTTTCTCGCCTTTTTCCCAAACTTCGCCTAGACCAAGCAAGGGCAAAGCCAAGTGGGCCAACGGGGCCAAATCGCCCGAAGCGCCGAGACTTCCTTGATCGTAAATCACGGGAAGGACATTGTTGTTGTAGAGCCAAATCAATCGCTCCACCAATTGGAGTGTAGCGCCCGAATGGCCGTATGACAAGCCTTGAATTTTGAGCAAAAGCATCAATCTGATCAGCTCGGGCCGTATGGTTTTACCTGTTCCCGCCGCATGTGAGGTCACCAGATTCTGCTGCAGCTGCCCCAGACTTTCCTTGCTGATAGTGGTATTGCATAGCGACCCAAACCCTGTGTTGATTCCATAGATCGGATCATCGGATTTCTCCATTCGTTGGTCCAGATACTCCCGGCACTTGATAATTCTGTTCTTGGCTCCTTCACTCAACTCCAAATCTACTCCCGAACGAATGATCTCGTCAACTTTGTCCAGGGTTAAATATTCATCGGAAATGGCATGTGGCATCAGGAAAGTTTTTGAATGAGTTCGTCGATGTCGAGGGCAAATTGTTCGCCGCTCTCCATGTCTTTGAGGGTAAGGTGGCCGCTCTTCATCTCATTCTCCCCCACAAGTGCCACAAAAGGTATTTGCTTGTCGTTGGCGTACTTCATCTGCTTTTTCATCTTTGCGTCATCGGGATAAAGCTCTGCCCGAATTCCTGCCTTTCTGATTTTCACCAAGGCATTGTGGCAGTAGTCGGCTTCGCTTTCGCCAAAATTCACAAAGAGCAGTTTCGTGCCTTCGGTCTCCTTATCGGGAAAGGCATTTTCGGCTTCGAGAAGATCGTAGATTCTATCGGCACCAAAGGAGATTCCCACCCCCGACATTCCCTTCATTCCGAAAATTCCCGTAAGGTCGTCGTAGCGACCACCGCCGCAGATGCTGCCTACTTGACTTTCCGTCAATGGCCGCACCTCAAAGATGGCACCCGTGTAGTAATTCAGTCCTCGGGCTAGGCTCAAGTCCAAAACGATTTTGGCCGATTCCATTCCCAGCTTTTCAATCTTTTCCAAGATAAAACGGAGTTCCTCGATTCCTTTTTGGCCTTCGGGGCTTTCGCCCAAAAGTGTTGCTACTCGATCGAGCATTTCTGCATTGGGCAATTTCTCGGCCGCTATCTCTAAAAATTCTTTGAGCTTTTCGATGGCCGGCTCGGGAAATTCCTGCTTTCGCAAATCTTCCAAAACGGCATCCATCGGCATCTTATCCAACTTGTCGATGGCGATGGTCATTGGCACCAAGCGGTCTTTCTCACCGATGTATTCGGCCAATGCCGCCAGCAGTTTTCGGTTGTTGAGACGAATCTCCACGGGCAATCCCAGCTTGGAAAATACCTCATCGAAAATCTGGCAGTACTCCACTTCGCAACGCAGGGAATCTGTCCCCACCACATCGGCATCGCACTGAAAAAACTCGCGGTAGCGGCCTTTCTGCGGACGGTCGGCTCTCCAAACGGGTTGGATTTGATACCGCCTGAACGGGAAGCTCAAATCGTTTTGGTGCTGCACCACAAAACGGGCAAAGGGAACGGTTAGGTCGTAGCGGAGGGCACCATCAGCCAAATCTTTTTCGATCGCTTTCCACCTTCTGAAACTTCAGCTTTGGCAATTGCCAACAAGGCGTTTTGAAGCTTCTGATCCCGTTGAAGAATCTTAAAAATCAACCGATCCCCTTCATCGCCGTATTTTCCCGTCAAAGTTTCCAAGTTCTCCATCGCGGGAGTCTCAATCGGCTGATAGCCGTACTTCTCAAAAACTGCGCGTATCGTCCCGAAGATGTAGTTTCGCTTGCGGACGACGTCAGGTAGAAAATCTCGTGTTCCTTTTGGGGAGTTGGGCATTTTATGGGTTTGGTATAATAATGGGTATTGGTATTAGACATCAGTATTAAGTACAAAGACTCATCCTGTCTTAATACTTAATACTTGATACTGAAGTCAACTATCCACGAACTAACTTCCGATACTTAATCCGCTTCGGGCTCACATCGCCCAAGCGTTTCTTCTTGTTCTCTTCGTATTCGCTAAAAGTTCCTTCGAAATAGTACACTTCTGAGAGTCTCCCTCGAATGCGAGAATGTGGGTACAAATTCGATCGAGGAACCAGCGGTCGTGAGAGATCACCACGGCGCAACCCGCGAAACTCTGGATTCCTTCTTCCAAGGCGCTCAGGGTGTTCACGTCGATATCGTTGGTCGGCTCATCGAGCAGGAGCACGTTAGCTTCGGTTTTTAAGGTCATCGCCAAGTGCAGGCGGTTTCGCTCACCACCGGAAAGCACTCCGACTTTCTTGTTTTGATCGGGGCCACTGAAGTTGAACTTAGAGCAGTATGCTCTCGAATTGATTTTTTCTCCACCTACTTCCAAAAACTCCGTTCCACCGGACACCACCTCGAAAAGCGTTTTCTCGGGATCGAGATCAGCGTGTTTTTGATCCACGTAGCCGATTTCAACCGTTTCACCAATCTTGAATTCACCCGAATCAGGAGTCTCTTCTCCCATAATCATGCGGAAGAGCGTAGTTTTTCCCGCACCGTTGGGGCCGATAATTCCAACGATTCCTGCAGGCGGCAATTTGAAGTTGAGATTTTCGTAAAGTAATTTATCGCCGTAACCTTTTGACACATCGATGGCTTCGATTACTTCGTTACCGAGACGCGGTCCGTTCGGGATAGCAAGGGATATTCGTTCCTCCTTATCTTTTGTCCCTTCGGCCATCATCTTGTCGTAATTGGCGATACGCGCTTTGTTCTTCGCTTGGCGGCCTTTTGGATTCATCCGAACCCATTCCAGCTCGCGCTCCAATTCCTTGCGGCGCTTGCTTTCGTGCTTTTCTTCTTGAGCTAAGTCGTTTCGACTTTTGGTCGAGCCAAGAGCTGTAGTTTCCTTTCCAGGGAATTCCTTCTCCGCGGTCGAGTTCGAGAATCCAACCAGCAACATTGTCGAGGAAGTAGCGGTCGTGTGTTACGGCAAGTACGGTTCCTTTGTACTGCTGTAAGTGCTGCTCCAACCACTGCACAGATTCAGCATCGAGGTGGTTGGTAGGCTCATCGAGCAGTAGAACATCAGGTTCTTGTAAAAGAAGTCGACACAGTGCAACCCTTCTTCGCTCTCCACCCGAAAGGTTTTCATTGGAGTATCGCCTTCAGGTGTGCGAAGAGCATCCATGGCGATTTCGAGTTTCGTGTCCAGTTCCCATGCGCCGAGCACTTCGATTCGATCTTGAACTTCGGCCTGGCGGTCGATCAGCTTCTGCATCTTGTCGGGGTCGTTCATGATTTCTTCATCCATGAACTTGTTGTTGATGTCTTCGTACTCGGCGAGCACATCGGTAATTTCCTTCACTCCTTCCATCACCACTTCTTTCACGGTTTTGGATTCATCGAGTTCGGGCTCCTGAGGCAGGTAGCCGAGCGAATAACCCGGAGCCCAAACTACTTCGCCTTGGTAGGCCTCGTCGAGTCCTGCAATGATTTTCATTACGGTAGATTTTCCCGCACCGTTGAGACCGAGAATTCCGATTTTCGCTCCGTAGAAAAAGGAGAGGTATATGTCTTTGAGTATCTGCTTTCCTTGAGGTGTGGTCTTGTTGACCTTCACCATGGAGAATATGACTTTTTTGTCGTCGCTCATGGAGGTTTATTTTGAGGGGGCAAATATCGGAAAAAATGAGGGTTTTAAGGCGGATATTGGAGAGTTGTATTTTTCACGCAAAGACGCTAAGGCGCAAAGAGGAAGTAACTATTCATCAACGAAGGAATCAAAATGAAAAGCTTTCTGCTGATCAAATACATGCTTTAGCAAAATCGACCTCTACATAAAGCCATTCTTGGCGGCTTCGCGCCTTTGCGAGCGTCGTTTTAACCTTCGAATAGTTTTCACCGATTCAACGAAAAACTAATTTACACGTATACTTTATTATATTTGTAGTATAATTAAATGCCATGGATTCAAAAATCACCTTATCGTTTAACAAGGAGGTAATTGACAATGCTAAAGCATACGCAAAAGCGCATAATATCAGTCTTTCCCGATTGACGGAATTTATTTTTCAGAGAATAACTTCGGAAGATTATGAGAATCTTCATGATTTCCCTGTATCGGATTGGGTAAACCAAGTTGCAGAAGGAAAAGTGGAATACAGAAAACGTGGAAGGAAGTCGATGAAAGATGAATTTATGAAGTCTCGAAAATGAGACTATTTATCGATGCCAACATCTTGGTTGCAGTTCTCAATAGGGAATACCCATTATTCGACACAGCTGCGCGCGTTTTAAGCCTCGAGTCGAAAAAGAATATAACGCTATTTACTTCTCCGATTTGCTTGGCGATCGCCTTTTATTTTTCTGAAAAGAAAAGCGGAGCAGATATTGCAAAGCACAAAATCAAAACCCTTTGTGACCATATTGAGATAGCGAGCTCTTCGAAAAATCCGTGCAGCAAGCCCTCAAAGATCCCAAGGTATTGGATCTCGAAGATGGTTTTGAGTATTACGCGGCTTTGGACTCACGTTGTGATTACATCATCACAGAGGATATTGGGGATTTTCATTTTTCGGAGATTCCTGTGATGAGGTCGAGGGATTTCTTGGCGACACTGAATGAGCAGAATTAATGATTAAAGCATCCAAGAGATACATAGTCGCCTCCTATTTCAAGTCAATTTGTATATCTTTAATCATTGGTTCAAAAGAAGAATTTTCCATATCAACGAATTAAAAAATTCACATCTTGAACTCTTAGAACTCTGGAACTATTGCTTTCGGGCAAAGATACTCGTACCGTTTCTACGATGAGCCTGGCGAAGAAAGTCGAGAACAGACAGAACGGGAAAACTACATCACATACGGAACGTGAGGATGCATCCAAGAAATGCTGAGCGAAAAATAGTCTGGTCCGGAATAGCAGAACAGGATTTAAGGGATATTCTGGAATATTTTAACGAACGTAATAGGTCAAATCTCTATTCAATCAAACTCCTTATTCTTATCACGAAATCTATCGAAAACATTGCTGCTATTCCGCACTTAGGGATTTCCTGTGCCCCTTCGAATCTTAAGAGTTGAAGGCTATATGATAGTGTACGATTTTTCAGAAATTGTTCAATCAATATTTTGAATATTTGGAATACTCGGTGACCTCAGAAAGCACCCTTTAGAAAATTCTAGCTCTCGATGAGTTCCCCATACAAATCATAAGGCGCGCATTCCGTAATCTTCACCTCGGCGTAATCGCCGATGCGGGCATAACCAGATGATTTTGGAATGATGACTTCATTGTCCACTTCGGGTGAGTCAAACTCCGTGCGACCGATGTAGTCGTTTCCTTCCACTCGATCGATCATCACCTTGAAGGTCTTACCGACTTTTTCCTCGTTGATCTCATGAGAAATTCCGCTTTGGAGTTCCATGATTTCCTCGGCGCGTTGCCTTTTTAATTCTTCGGGAACGTCGTCTTCCGAGTTAAAAGCGTGGGTATTCTCTTCGTGAGAATAGGTAAAGACTCCCAGTCGGTCGAAGCGCATTTCGGCAACCCATTCCAACATTTCGGCGTGGTCTTCTTCGCTCTCGCCGGGGTATCCTGAGATCAGAGTCGTTCGCACGGCGATGCCCGGAACTTGCTCACGAATTTTGTGAATGAGTTCGGTGGTCTTCTCTCGGGTGATTCCGCGACGCATCGCTTTGAGCATTCTCGTCGAGGCGTGTTGAAGCGGGATATCGAGGTAGTTGCACACATTCGGATGCTCGCGCATGACATCGAGCACCTCCATCGGGAAACCACTAGGGAAAGCATAGTGCAAACGAATCCAATCAATTCCTTCGACGTCGGCCAAAGCTTGAAGCAATTTGGCCAATTCGCGCTTCTTGTAAATATCCAGTCCGTAGTAGGTCAAGTCTTGCGCGATCAGCATCAATTCTTTTACACCTTTGGCAGCTAGCCCTTCTGCCCTTCTCACCAACTCTTCTATCGGTGTTGAGCGATGTTTACCACGCATAAGCGGAATGGCACAAAACGAACAGGGTCTGTCGCAACCCTCTGCGATTTTGAAATAAGCGTAGTGAGATGGTGTGGTGAGCAATCGCTCGCCAACCAATTCGTGTTTGTAATCGGCCTTGAGTGTTTTCAAAAGTCGCGGTAATTCGCGCGTTCCGAAATAGGCATCTACTTCGGGAATTTCTTTTTCCAGATCATCGCGGTAACGCTCTGAAAGACATCCCGTAACGTAGACCTTGTTCACAAATCCACGCTCTTTGGCGTCAGCCCATTGAATTATGGTGTCGATGCTTTCTTGCTTGGCATTATCGATAAACCCGCAGGTATTGATAATCACAATGGAGGCATCTCCATCATCACTTTCGTGAACAACGTCGTACTTATTCGCCTTGAGCTGGGCCATCATTTCCTCACTGTCGAAAATATTCTTCGAGCAGCCAAGGGTAACCACATTGACTTTATTCTTTTTTAGGGTCTTTGTCTTCATCCTACACGTTCCTTGCTGAAAAGGGAATCTACGAATTCGTATTTGTTGAACACTTGCAGGTGTTCCATTCCTTCTCCGACCCCGATGTATTTCACGGGAATTTTAAATTCATCTGAAATTCCGATTACGACTCCACCTTTGGCGGTGCCGTCAATTTTGGTCAAAGCCAAAGCCGTCACTTCAGTTGCTTTGGTGAACTGACGCGCTTGTTCGATGGCATTTTGGCCGGTACTTCCATCGAGTACCAGCAGCACTTCATGCGGTGCACCTGGCACCTCCTTGTCCATCACGCGGCGGATTTTGGTCAATTCGTTCATCAGGTTCACTTTATTGTGCAAACGACCGGCTGTATCAATCAATACCACATCGGCGTTTTGCGTCACGGCTGATTGCAGCGTATCAAAAGCCACCGAAGCCGGGTCTGCTCCCATTCCTTGCGAAACGATAGGAACACCTGCTCTCTCCGACCAGATTTTTAGCTGATCTACGGCAGCCGCTCTAAAGGTGTCGGCCGCGCCAAGCACCACGCTCTTTCCAATCTTTTTGAATTGGTAAGCCAACTTTCCGATGGTGGTGGTTTTACCAACTCCATTCACACCTACCACCATAATCACATATGGCTTGTGGGTTTCAGGCACGGAATATTCCGTAGCTACCCCCGAATTATTCTCTTCGAGCAATGAGGCAATTTCTTCGCGGAGAATCTTGTCGAGCTCGCTCGTCCCCAAGTATTTATCCTTGGCAACACGTTCTTCAATCCGTTCGATGATTTTGAGCGTGGTATTTACTCCGACATCCGAAGAGATGAGAATCTCCTCGAGGTTATCCAGCACTTCTTCGTCGACCTTTGACTTTCCGGCGACGGCTTTGGTGAGTTTGGAAAAAAGACCGGACTTGGTTTTTTCCAAACCTTCGTCCAACGTCTCTTTCTTTTCTTTTGAGAAAAAGTTAAATATTCCCATGGTTGCAGTATTTAAACGCAAAAAGCCCTTTTCCAAATTTCGGAAAAAGGCTTGAAAATTTATTACACGGAGGACTACTTGTCTTCTTTGAAGAAGTCGCCCACTTGGTCGTTGGTAACGATTTCTTCGCGAAAGCTGTAAGAACCTGATTTGGATTTTACCATCTTAATCACTTTCGTGTGGTTCTTTCCGCTACCCGTTTGGAGTGTTGCTACGGTCTTCTTTGCCATGACTCAATATTATTTAATCTCCTTGTGGACAGTCTTTTTCTTCAAGATAGGATTGTACTTCTTGAGCTCCATTCTGTCCGGAGTGTTTTTTCTATTCTTGGTAGTGATGTAACGAGAAGTTCCGGGCATGCCCGTCTCCTTGTGCTCAGTGCATTCCAAAATAACTTGAACGCGATTGCCTTTCTTTGCCATTTCTACTCTTATTTTCCGTTGTAATAGCCTTTTTCTTTAGCTCTTTTCAAAGCCTTAGCTATTCCAATCTTGTTAACCGTACGAAGAGCAGAGGTTGAAATGGTTAAATCAACCCATTTACCCTCTTCGGCGAGGTAAAATTTCTTCTTTATCAAATTCGGGTTAAAACGGCGCTTGGTCTTTCTGTTCGAAAACGAAACATTGTTACCAACCATTGCTGTCTTTCCCGTAAGTTCACATGCTTTAGCCATGATTACTGTCCTTTAGGGTGTAAAAAGTGGGGTGCAAATAACGGTATTTTCTATCTATTATTCAAAGGTTCCTGAAATAATTTCTTGCCTTAACCAATTCAACGCGGTAAGCATTGATATTCTGATGTTTCGGTCTCTGCTTTTACCTAAGTTAAGACGCTTGGCCAAGGTTTTTTTGGCCCGGCTATGGAAACCCATACCGTTCCTACGGGTTTTTCTTCAGAACCACCATCGGGTCCTGCCACACCTGAAGTGGCAATGGCATAATCTGAACGAAGTTTTTGCCTGACTCCTTCTGCCATTTCTCTTACCACTTGTTCACTCACTGCTCCATAATTCATCGAGCGTCTCTCTTTTCTTCACTCCCAAAAATGGTCATCTTAGCTTGGTTACTATAGGTAACCATAGAACCAAGAAAGTGAACAGAAGAGCCGGGAATAGAAGTGATTTCGTGAGCAATTAATCCACCCGTGCAACTTTCGGCAGCTGCCAAGGTAAATCCACGAGATTGAAAAATATCCTGAATGGCCTTAGCTACGGTATCCTTCTCCCTTCCTAAAATGTACTGTGGGATTCTCCTCTCCAACTCAGAAATGTAATGCGCCATCTTCTCCTCTACGGCTTCTTTATTGCCATTTTCCGCATAAGCGGTGAGACGAAGCTTAACCAAGCCTGGTGAAGGCAAATAAGCCAGCGAGACCCCATCATTTCTCAAGGCAGTTTCCCAATCGCTGATTATCTCGGCCAAAAAGCTTTCACCGATTCCTTGTGTTTGAATCGTTTGATGAAGAATGGTTTTTGTGGGGAAGAAATCCTGAAGCATTCGCAATCCATGATCACGCATGATACCTTTCATTTCATACGGAACTCCCGGCATGGAGATCAATACTTTTCCATTTTTCTCAAACCACATTCCCATAGCGGTGCCTCTGGTATTCCGTAGGATTTTCGCGTCTTTCGGAAGATCTGCCTGCTTTTGGTTTGACTCGAGCATTTGCAAACCCTTGGACGCAAAATAGGAATCAATCTCAGCGAGAACCTCCTGATTTCTTTCGAGGGTAGTTCCGAAAAAATTCGGCTAAGGTTTCTTTGGTTACGTCATCTTGGGTCGGACCAAGACCACCTGTCATCAAAATAAGATCGGCTCGGCTGAATGAATCATCTATGGATTCGCGAATGGCTTCAGGGGTGTCGCTGATGGTAACTATTCTGTTCAGCTTTACACCTATTAAATGAAGTTGCTCCCCAAGCCAGGCTGAGTTGGTATCAATGGTTTGGCCGATTAAAATCTCGTCGCCAATAGTAATTATCTCCGCTTTCACGGCGCAAAATTACGCATTTATAAAAGGGTTAGAAACAAAAAGAATCGGCACAAAAGGCCGATTCGTATTCTTGATCTTGCAGGTTTCTCGGATGCCTATTGCACCTCGTGATAGGATGGCTGATTGCCCGTGTCGTGCTTGGTGTAAGCCGCGCATTGCTTTTGTCCACCTGAACAGGATTGGACCAGAGCAACTAACTGCTATTCCTAAAAGTATTGCAAATAACTTTTTCATGTGAAGGTTTCTTTATTCTCGAAAGTATACCCCGTTAATCGGTGAAGGTTTCAAAAAAAGTACAGGGTCAACCATTTATCCCGGTTCTGACCATTCAAACAGTACTTGGTTAAAATAAGGTACTTTGTTTTGCATAGTACTATATTTATTCCGTAGGTTTGTACTCGGTTAAACATTAAACAAGTTAAACAAATGGCAAATTTAAAAACAGGCGCAGAACACGGAGCCCTCTCTAAAAGGGACATTCAGCACCTCATTCACAAATCAGAACGACTCCAACTATGAAGATTGAAAACACAAAAGCGCAAATGCGGAAAGGAGTCCTGGAGTTTGTGATTCTGCAGCAGCTCAGTCAAAAGGAAATGTATCCTTCGGATATAATAGGCGAGCTAAAAGAATCAAAACTCATAGTAGTAGAGGGTACTCTTTATCCCTTGCTGACGCGACTCAAGAATGCGGGGCTTCTAGACTACCGCTGGGAGGAATCCAAATCGGGCCCACCGAGAAAATACTACAAGCTCACCGAGCTGGGAGAACAATTTCTAAGCGAATTGAGCCAAACATGGAATGAATTGGTTCACGCAGTTAAACAAACCACTACCAAGGACTGACTATCATGAATAAGACAATAAACGTAAACATAGGCGGACGCATTTTCAGTATAGAAGAGGATGCCTTCTCCAAACTGGAAAAATACTTGGAGGCCATTCGAAACTCATTCGAAGGTCACCAAAGTGCGGATGAGATCATCTCTGACATTGAACTGAGAGTATCTGAACTTTTCTCAGAAAGAATCAATGACAATAAACAAGTGATCGTCTTCGAAGATGTAGAGGCGGTAATTGCCATAATGGGAAAACCCGAAGACTACATCGACGCAGAGGATGAGGAGATGGAACAGGAGTTTCAGAAAAAGGCCACAGGAAAAAATACGAGAAGCGGGTTTTCCGCGATCCCGACGACAAACTCTTATTTGGAGTTTGCAGCGGCCTGAGCGCCTACTTGGGCTGGGATCCAATAATCCTTCGGGCCCTTTTCGTGATCACCACAATTACATTCGGGGTTGGACCATTGATCTACATCATCTTGGCTTTAATCATACCCAAGGCTAAGACGACAGCTGAGAAACTACAAATGCGAGGTGAACCCGTAACAGTCGATAACATATCCAAAAAAGTGAATGAATCATTCACGGACATTAAGGATGACATAAAGGAATTCGGAAAGAGAAATGACATCAGTGGAGAAAGAGTCAACAAC
>CALOFA010000007.1:0-12462 GCA_942492545.1 uncultured Cryomorphaceae bacterium
TATTTACAAACCGCTGATGTGGACTTGAATAATAACTCATGGCCTGCTCAGGAAGTGCCGAGTCGCTTCGAAATTTATAAACAGAAAAAACGAGCATCTAACTCGAACCCCATGCAAGGGTCGAATTAAGTTAAAGAAATCAAAATTGAATTATAAGCCGTCGAAGACTATATCGATGGCTTTTTTAATTTTCCGTTAATTGGGTTTGTCTTGTTTCGATTTGTCCATCCTGTTGCTTATCTTGTAGGAGAACAATCATTATGAAACCAGTCGTTACATCAATTTTCGCCATTCTATTTTTTGCATTTATCTCATCAGCTCAAGACAATCCTTGTGATGCTATTCAACTTGAGTGCAACTCCACTGCCCTTAGCGGAACATTTGATGGATCCACGCCAAATCCTGAATATCCATTCGATTGTCCGTTTAACAATAGTCCCGGTCAAGGAACCATATGGTTTACATTTGATTCGGATGGATCTCAGGAGCGCCGCATATTTTACTCTGATCTTTATGACACCGTTCAATCAAGACATTTGGCCTCTATTTACGAGGGAAATTCGTGTGAGGAATTGACACTGTTGGAAGACTGTAACAGGTTCAATTATTTCTCTACTCTTTTTCCTGCAGGAACTTATTACATCCAACTGAGACAAAGATTCTCGGGACCTGATGAGAATAGCTACAACGCTGGTCTTGTTTGTGCTCCTATTCCATCTAATGATTTAATATGCGACGCTATAGAGGTTGAATGTGGGCAAGTTTACAGCGATCAACTGATCGGTGCTACTGAATCTTTCGATGACGGTATAGATTTGAACATTCCTGGAGAAGGTGGTGACGTATGGTTCAAATTTGAAGCGAATAGTTCGACTAGCTACAACATTATCGGAACATCGAACCAATCCATTCGTTTATTCTATGCAGCAGATACATGTTCGGAAGTTGTGCTTTTGGACTTTTCTACAACAAATATTAATGACATTATCATTGACGGAACAGTTTACTTCTCAGTAAAACCGACTAATGAAAGTCCTTTCAGCCTTCCTGATTATCAAGTAGCAATCCAATGCAGTCCTGCTCCGGAAAACGTTTTCATTTGCGGAGCAACCGAGATTTCCGGAACAGAAGGTACAATTGCAGGATCATTAGTCGAAGCTCCCTACGATCAATCTCCGTGCACTAGTAATTCCATAAACAATTCAAAATGGTTCAAATTTCGCTCTGATGTGGATGGAGAGTTGGACTTGAGTGCCTGTTCCTTTTCAATTGAAGTTGTCAGTGGTTCATGCGAAGATTTTCAATGTCTCGGTCTTGATGGTATCTTTTGTCCGCCATTCAGTTCTCTTACCGTTGATGTAACATCAGATGTTGATTACTTCATTAGGGTATCTGGAAATTTTGATACTTATCAGCTTAATTATAATTTTTCAGAGGAAGTTTTCTGCCCTGATTTGGGTTTTGCCGGAAGTCCATGCGATGATGGCGACCCAACTACAACAGAAGACACGATCACCGCTGACTGCAATTGTATCGGAGAGCAGATTCCTCTTGGGGAACTCTGTGAAACCGCGGTACCCATATTATCCAATCCGTTTTTTGATTCGAATTCTGTTGGAGACTTTGGCTTCTTTGAACCTTTGGAATTCTCTTATGAATTTGACGATATCCCTCCATTCGCTGAAGAACCACCAGTAATGCCTAGTCCTCAATGTTACGAACAGGGGGATTTCGTCTACTCCTTTACAACACCTGTAGATAGAGTAGTTAGTATTAGTGTTGATGGAGCAGTTTTCGGTACCCCCAATGCTACTATCTTAAAGGGTTGTCCATTTACGACTACTCTTTTGGCAGAATGCGCGAATGGAGCGATTACAGATTTCTACGCTTTTGCAGATACAACTTATTACTTGTTAATAGACGGTGATGCCTTCTCTGTCAATAGCAGTTTAGAGAATATTTATGAGCTGGAGGTACGTTTCAATGCGTTTTGCTCTGACTTAGAATTAGGTGTTGGAGCGTCATGTGATGACGGAGTTCAGACTACTATAAATGATGTGGTAACTCAAGATTGTGAATGTCAAGGAGAGGAAATATTCGGTTTGTCATGTGAAAACCCCTTCCCTGTGAGTGAGTTGCCTTACTCAGATGTTGGTTCTATTCTCGATTTTAATGATGTGTACAACCTTAGCGATGTGACTCCATTCGCTCCAGACGCGCTTGTGGATGGTTATTCTCCTTTTATATACAACGGTAGAGAAGCCTTCTATTCTTACACACCTGAGTTTGATCAGCTAATTGATGTTAGTTTGAGAGGATTAGGCGATCCGCTTGATGAGGATAGCGAAGGCTGGGGATTCTTAGTTCTACAAGGCTGTCCCTTTGAACAGACGTTGGCTGCAGATTATGCTGGAGACAATTCTACCACCGAGGTTAAGAATATTCCTGTTATAGCTGGTGAGACTTATTATTTTTTTGTCAGCAATAGCGCATTGCTATTCACAACGAATACACCACTCGATTTTGCATACGAATTTCTTATTGAAGAAGGACAATATGATTGCCCTCTATATTCGGCGGATATAGGAGATATTTGTGATGATGGAGATCCTTTAACGATAGATGATATTGTCACTTCAAACTGTGAATGTTCAGCTCAGCCTATTCCAGAGGGTGAACTCTGCGAGGTGGCGATTCCAATTCTTGAAACACCTTACTTTATTGATGCTACGGCAGGTACCTTAGGTGGTCCAATTGGTCTGACATATCTTTACTCATACAACATTGAAGATATTCCTGCCCCGGCAGATTCACTGGAAAGTGGAGAACTATTCCTTCAATGTTTTACACTGGCAGATATGGTTTTTTCTTTCAGCTCACCTGATGACAGGGTGCTTAGTGTTGAGTTCATAGATAATCAATCTGGTGGGATTCCTACCGCAACCATTTTAACGGGATGTCCATTTGCTGCTACCTTGGCTACTAGTTGCAATACTAATACAGGTTCTATTGTTGATTTTTATACAGAGGCCAATACCGAGTATTTTATTCTTGTTGATGGTGGGGTTCCAGTTTCTGATGGTATTTTGTTTAACAGTTTTGAAATGACCGTAACGGCTCCGAAGGTTTGTCCTGCGCTTGATGGAAAAGAGGGTGATTCTTGCGATGATGGAGATCCGCTTACCGAGAATGATGTAATAACTCCTGATTGCGAATGTCTTGGGCAAGTTCCTAACCCACTTGACTATTGCTCAGACCCACTTAATATTACAGCTGGACCAGGTCTCACAGCTTCCCCAATTCTTTTTGATGCTACTGATGCTATGCCTTCTCCACTTGGTTACTGCGATGGCAGCAACGAAGAAAGACCGGATTCGTGGTTTTCCTATGAAGCGGTTTCGTCAAATATGGCCGTGGCAGTCAAGGGTGTTGGTGATTACGATGCTGTTTTAGAGGTGTATGATGCTTGTGGTGGAAATAGAATAAAATGCAGAAACGGCGGTGAAGAAGGAGATCGGGAGACCGTATTGGTTTCGAACTCTGAGATTGGTCAAGAGTACCTGTACCGGGTTTACGAAAGAGGCGGAAATCCCCTAAATTTTAACTCGTTCAGAACCTCCGTTACTTTTTTCCCAAGTGCCGACATCGAGCAGGCTGACTGCAATCAGGAGTGTTCACTATTTCAGATATTCTTACCGCTACCATTCCTGAATTTGAGTATTCTGTATCGAAATGGACGTGGCAATTTACCGAGTTGGAATCTCCATTCGAGAGCTATGAAGTCGTTTCGCCGAATGGATCAAATCCGAATTTTCTTTGAGTCAATTTCCTCAAATTGAAGCAGGGCGAAGCTATTCTGTTCGTGTAAGACCGACTTACCTTAATTTACAGATAGATGGCGACTATGGCGCGGCTTGCGAAATTTCCATAGTTGAATCTAATGGCATGAGTGCCTTACAAAGCGGAGGAAATCAAGAGGGAAAAGAAAGCACTTTCGACATGTACCCCAATCCAAATGACGGGAATGAAGTGGTTGTTTCTCTTAAGAATTTAACGAATGGTCAGAATGAAGCGCAAATCAGAATTTATGACTTTGTTGGTAAGCTCGTTATGAATCATCAAGTGATTGGCGAAGGGCAGCAAATGACGGTTCAATTGCCTTTGGTCGACTTAGCCAATGGGGTTTATGTGTTTAAAATCACAGTGAATGAAAAACCGTTAACAGCTAAAAAGCTGATCATTCGCTGATTTTCATAGTTGACAAACCAATCGTCACTTTCTCAAATACTTGATAAAAAAGAGACTGCCTCATACAGAAGCAGTCTCTTTTTTATTTTTGAAGCATTTTATATACTGTTAATACTAATACTAAATACTAGTAATAGTGCTTTCTTCTCACATTGGCAATATACTTCGCCAATCTGATTACTTGTTTAGTATAACCGTACTCATTGTCGTACCAAACGTAAAGAACAACGTTCTTTTTGTCAGGGTGAACAAGAGTTGCTCTGCTGTCAAATACCGAACAGCAAGTATCTCCAACGATATCGCTTGAAACCAATTCTGGTTCGATGCTGTATTTGATTTGGTTTACCAAATTCCCTTCAAGGGCTGCCTTTTTCACCAAAGCGTTTACTTCTTCAACGCTTGTTTCTTTGTGAAGCGTAAGATTCATAATGGCCAATGACCCATTTGGAACGGGAACCCTAACGGCATTTGCGGTAAGCTTATTCTTCAAAACAGGAATTACTTTCGTTACAGCTGCACCTGCTCCCGTTTCGGTGATCACCATGTTCAACAGCTGCAGAACGACCTCTTCTTTCTTTCTTGTGGAAGTTGTCCAAAAGATTTTGATCGTTCGTGTAGGCGTGAACCGTTTCGATGTGACCTTTATCAATTCCATACGCGTTCTGAATAACGCTAAGCACCGTACTGATCGCATTTGTCGTGCAAGATGCAGCAGAATAAATATTCTCGTTATCGAGATCCAGCGTTTGGTGATTGATTCCATAAACGATGTTTGGAACTTCACCTTACCTGGAGCAGTTAACAATACCTTGGCTGATTCCATTTGCTCTTTAGGTGAGCGACTCAATTCAACTCGATTTCTGAAAGCTCCTGTGTTGTCAATAAGACAATGCGCATTGCTAATTCCGTAATCTTCGTAGTTCACTTGATCTGGACCAGGAGCTTCAATCATTTTAACGATTTGACCATTGATGATCAATGCCTGTCTCTTCCAAGTCGACATCAACAGTACCTTGAAATGGACCATGGACTGAATCCAAACGAAGCAAGGTCAGCACGTTTGATGATTTCTTCATCTGTCACTTTCGTGTTACGATGGCTTTCAATCTCAATAGCTGGCCTTTACCAAATTGCTGAATCAGCTCACGAGCAGCCAAACGGCCGATTCGTCCGAATCCATACAATACCACATCTCGTGGGCCTTTACCCGACTCATCAAAAGAGGTGAAACCCTCTAGCTTTTGAAGCAAGGAAAGCTCGATTGAGTCAAACTCTTTCTTTCTTCCATCCATCTCGGCAGTGGCAATTCCGATGTCGATTTTTGATGGGGCCAAATCCATTTCCTTAAGGATCTTCGGCAATTCAGTAGTTTCAAGTACATCAATTGGTTTTTGAACCACTTTTGCCGCATAACGTGAAGTAGCAGTACTTCACTCACGCTGGTGTCTACCAGGTGGTTTCGGAACAAGAACAAGCTCCACGGAATTATTGTAGAGCAAGTTGTCCAACGGCATTGATCAATTTGACTGTTGCTTTTTCTTTACTGATCTAGGTCTCCAGCTCTTTCTCGTTATAGGTAGCTCGCCCTGCACTCAATAGATCAGATGGACATTTGTTAGATTATTTTGGGGTTGTTAATGTTGATGGTTTAATTGAATTCAAAAAAATAAAAGCCTATCCGAGGTAAGCCTTTAAGTGTTTACTGCGTAGAAGAATGCCTCAGTCTTCTGATGGCTTTCTCTTTGATTTGTCTCAACTTTCTCTGGTTAGGCCAAATCTGTCACCGATTTCTTCTAATGTCAATCCGTGCTTCATACCGATACCGTAAAACAGACGAATCACTTCTCTTTCTTTCTCAGTAAGAGTAGAAAGTGATCGCTCTATTTCTTGAACCAAAGATTCATTCAACAGACCGAAGTCAGCCGTAGGCGAATCGTTGTTTACCATTACGTCAAGCAGCGATGAGCTGTCGTCTTCAGTAAAAGGTGCATCAACAGACACGTGTCTTCCACTTACTTTGAGCGAATCGGCTACTTTTTCTGCTGGAATATCAAGGGCATTTGCGATTTCTTCAACGGTAGGTGGGCGATCGTATTCTTGCTCAAGCTTCGCGAACATCTTGTTAATCTTGTTCAAGCTTCCTACTTGGTTCAGTGGCAAACGTACAATTCGCGATTGTTCAGCTAAGTGCTTGAAGAATTGATTGACGAATCCACCATACGGCGTATGAAATGAATTTGAATCCTCGCGTTTCGTCAAATCGTTGCGCTGCCTTGATCAAACCTAAGATTTCCTTCATTGATCAAGTCAGGAAGAGAAAGTCCTTGATTTTGATACTGTTTAGACACTGATACCACAAAACGTAAGTTTGCGCGTGTGAGTTTCTCCAATGCAAGCTGATCACCTTTTTTGATTCTCTGCGCGAGTTCTACCTCTTCCTCAGCTGTAATGAGGTCTTCACGTCCAATTTCCTGAAGGTATTTATCAAGTGATTGACTCTCGCGATTCGTTATGCTTTTGGTGATTTTAAGCTGTCTCATGTATCTTTTGCGTTAAAGTTGTTAAAATCGGACGTGGAAAATAAGCCGCAAAGATAGACCAAAGCTTCCTATTTCCAAATCTCATATAATTCGTATCGTTTTTCAAAAAGAAAGCGACACCATGCTCGTTTGCAGGGGTCGCTTCGTTAAATTCAAAATAATTTCGAGATATCGTTGTGGAATTGATAGATGAATCGATGTTTACGGTTTCTGATGAGTATCTCGCAGGTTTTATCTTGAATCTTAAAATTGTCTTTAAATACCAAAGCCATAATAATCAGGCATCCCGTTTTGGTGAAACCCTTCCACCAAAACCCCGCCACTTTTTGAGTGAAGGATGCGTTTCACATCTTCAGGACTATCAACGGGTTGTTTGTCAATATGTGTGATGACAAAACCTTCTTTAATACCCGCTTTCCTGAATTTTCCTTCCTCAATATCCGTTATTCTGACACCATTTACAACTTTGAGTGATGATTTTTCTTCAGGACTGAGTACCTCAAATTTGGCTCCAAAAATCTTATTGAGTTCTTCCTCAGTGCGTTTCTTGAGTTCAGTGTTTCCGTAGCGGTCGCGTAATAAAACTTCTAAAGAACGCTTCTCGTTTTCACGTAGTATGCTCACTGATATTTTGTCGCCCGGTCTGTATTTTCCTACCTGTTCTTGGAGCTCTGTTACACTCCTTACCGGAAAGTCCTCTACAGAAATAATGATGTCTCCTTCGGCAATGCCTGCTTGCTCTGCAGCTCCTCCTTCGAGGAGTCCTCTCACGTAAGCCCCTTCGCTCACATCAATACCTTTATTCATTCTCAAGTCAGGGTCGATATTGCTAATGTTTACTCCAATGTAGGCACGCTGTACAATACCGAATTCCAGAAGGTCAGCAGTTACCTTTTTAACAATGCTCACAGGAACAGCGAAGCTGTATCCGCTGTAAGAGCCTGTTCGGGAAGCTATGGCGGTGTTTATTCCAACCAACTCTCCGCGCCCATTAACTAAAGCCCCTCCGCTATTGCCCGGATTTACCGCGGCATCAGTCTGAATAAAAGATTCCAAAGGAAAAGTTTCAGAGCTAGGATCGTAATCTAAAATATTGATGTTTCTGGCTTTGGCACTTACGATACCCGCAGTGACCGTCGATGTTAAGTTGAAAGGGTTTCCAACCGCCAGCACCCATTCGCCAATTTGCAGTGCATCGCTGTCTCCGAGGGTAATCGATGGCATTCCTTCTGCTTTGATTTTCAAAAGGGCAATATCCGTCCCGGGATCTCGACCCACTAAAGTCGCCTCAAAGGTGCGGTTATCGTTTGTGGTGATTTCTATCGTTTCGGCATTTTCAATCACGTGATTATTTGTAACGATAAATCCATCATCACTTATAATAACGCCCGATCCTGAAGATCTCTGTTGTTTTGAAGAATATGGATCACCCCCGAAATATCGGCTCCATGGATTGTAATACTGTTGCGCTACAGAGACAGTCTTCACGTGTACCACCGCATCCAATGATCTGTTGGATGCTTCTACAAAGTCGATGCTTTCCAATGGCATCGAAGGGGAAGAAGTGTAGTTTGTGAGTTTGAACTCTGCCTTAGGTTCAATTTGATTGGGCTGAATACCGCCTTCAAAAAAAGTAACGTAGGTTCCGAGCGCCACGAAACCTCCGAACAATGCTACTGCTGCTGTCTTGATCAATTGTTTCATGAGATTCTTTTAGTGATTTGAAAGTATAAACAGTCAAAAGGCCTGATTTCTTTTGTCTGCTTTGTTAATTCGTGTTAAGCTACATCCTTGAATACGCGCACGCTACGGTCAATTTGCATGCCAAAGGAAGGAACCTGACAATTTGTGATTTCCGTAGTGTTCAATCTGCCATGATTTCACACATGGCAGGGGGACTTGATTCTAATTAACTGCTACTTTTGTCAGTTCATATATGACCATACCCTTTGTAAAATATAGCGGCACCGGAAATGATTTTATCCTGATCGATGATCGTGGCCGCAACTTCCCCGAGCATAATGTCAGGCTGATTCAAGCCATGTGCGATCGTCATTTCGGTATAGGCTCTGATGGTTTGATGCTTTTGCGGGAGCACAATGAATGCGACTTTGAAATGATCTTTTTTAATCCCGATGCCTCTCAAAGTTTGTGTGGAAATGGGAGCAGATGCTCAGTTCACTATGCCAAAGAACTGGGGTTGGCCAAGGATTCGGGTACTTTTACTACAACTGATGGGATTCATGAATACTTTATTCCCCAAACAGGCGAAGTAGAGATCAGCATGAAAGGTGTGGAATTGGTCCAAAATGTAAAGGGAATGGATTTTTTGAATACGGGTTCTCCTCATCTGATCATCAGCGAAGAGAATCTTGATTCAATCGATATTTTGACCGAGGGCAGAAAGTGGAGATACGATGATAGCTTCTCTAAATCGGGAGGTACAAACGTGAATTTTATTCAGGAAATTGATGCAGATACGGTTCGTGTTCGCACTTATGAAAGAGGTGTGGAGGCAGAAACCTTGAGTTGCGGTACGGGAGTCACCGCAGTTGCACTGGCAAAAAAGAAGAATCAAAACGGAAGACATCGCGTTTCCGTAAATACCGAAGGAGGAGTTCTCAGCGTTACTTTTGTTCGAAATGAATATGGGTTTTCGGAGATCATGCTAAGAGGCCCCGTACTTAAAATCTTTGAAGGAGTTTACCATGTTGGAAAATGAACGAATAAGGCTGCGCGCCCTCGAAACTACCGATGTGGATAAGCTCTTCATCTGGGAGAACAACCGATCAAACTGGCGAGTTTCTCAGACTGTCACACCTTATTCACGGCATATTCTGATCGATTATGTGAATTCGATATCAGACGTTTTCACCGACAAGCAGCTTAGGCTAATCATTGAGGAGAAAGAGTCTGATACACCCATAGGAACGGTAGATATCTTCGATTGCGATTTTAAGAACAAACGCGCAGGCATCGGAATTCTGGTGGCCGAACCCGAAAAAAGAGGACAAGGTTTCGCTTCGGAAGTGATGGAAATTATTTTGCCTTATTGTTTTCAAACCCTCACCATGCATCAGATTTACTGCAGTATTCTGACTGACAATACGGAGAGCATCAGGCTCTTTAAGAAATATGGATTTGAAGAGGTGGGAGTGAAAAGGGATTGGACTTTCTATGAGGGCAAATTCTATGATGAAGTGCTGATGCAGAAATTCAGAAGCAATGGTTAGGAAGGTTTTGATTGCTATTGTTCTCCTGTGCATTTTGGCAGGAGCCGTGATCGGCTACTATTCTTATAGACTGCTATATGGACCTGCACTGGATTTGGAAAACCAGAGTGTCGTCTTTTACATCAAGAGCGATTGGAATGAGCGAGATGTGTTGAAATCTCTGACGGAAGTTGCCGGTCTTCGTCATCCCGAAATTGCTGAAACATTGATGCAAAAGAAGAATTACCAAGGAAATCTGGTTGTTTCGGGCAAGTACACTTTAAATTCCGACATGGGACTCAATGAATTGATTGATCATTTGAGGGCGGGAAATGGTGAGGAAGAAGTTTTGGTGACATTCAATGCGGCGAGAACGCTTTCAGAACTCGCAGGTCGTGTGGCAATGAATATCGAGGCTGATTCTGCTCAAGTAGCCCAAAAGTTATCAGACCCTGAAGTGGCTCGGAAGTACGGTTTTAATTCCGCGACTTTTATCAGCATGTTTTTCCCCGATAGTTATAGAATGGAGTGGGATACCGATGCCGATGAATTCGTGGAGCGAATGGCGGAAGAGTATAAGCGCTTTTGGACGGCAGATCGAGTTCAAAAAGCAAGAAACTATGGCCTTTCTCAGAGCGAAGTCAGCACCTTGGCCAGTATAGTGCAAGCAGAGCAACAGGTGCATCCCGATGAAAGAAAAGTGATAGCCGGACTGTATTTGAATCGATTGAGAAAAGGGATGCGACTGCAAAGTGATCCCACAGTAGTGTATGCAGTTGGCGATTTTTCGATCAATCGAGTTTTGACCAAGCATCTTTCGACGCCAAGTCCTTACAATACTTACATCAATACAGGGCTGCCTCCCGGACCAATAAATTTACCTTCAAAACAATCCATTGACGCAGTGCTGAATGCAGATAAGAACAATTATATCTTCATGTGCGCTAAGGCAGATTTCTCAGGCTACCATGCTTTTGCTACCAATCTGAACGAGCACAACCGAAATGCGAGAGCTTTTCAACAAGCTTTGAACGAGAGGAAAATATACAAATAGCCCTGTCAAATAAGCGTTTTTAAACGACCACTCAACCTTTTTAATTGTTTCCTGTTCTTGTATCGAACTTAAGCCTAATGAGATTTTTCTTCACCTTCACAGCCCTTCTAGCTGTGTTTTCTGTTTTCGGTCAATCGGGAGTTATCAAAGGCCGCGTCTTGGATGAGCTTACCAATGAGCCGGTTCCCTTTTCCAACGTAGCTCTGCAGGAAACAAACTACGGTGCAGTCTCGGATATAGATGGGAATTACGAAATCACCAGCGGTGAACCGGGACTTTATAACGTCCAAGCCAGCTTCGTGGGATACAAGACAAAAACCATATTTGAAGTTGAAGTTTTTGCTTCAAAACCCACCATATTGGACGTTCCGCTTGAGGCGGGCGCGACAAATCTTGCAGCAGTAGAGATTACTACCGAAGTTTTTGAAAGAAATGCTGAGAGCCCGGTTTCTCTCCAGCAGATTGGTACAAACGAAATCCAGCGAAACCCAGGCGGTAACAGGGATATTTCCAGGGCACTGCAAATCTTACCAGGTGTAGCGTCTTCTCTTTCGTTTAGGAATGACATCATCATTCGCGGAGGGGCACCCAACGAAAACCGATTCTTTCTGGATGGCATTGAGGTTCCTGTAATTAATCATTTCGCTACGCAAGGATCCTCCGGTGGACCTGTCGGTATTTTGAATGTGAACTTCATCCAAAACGTAGATTTCTATTCAGGTGCTTTTCCTGCAAATCGCGGAAACGCCCTCAGCTCAGTACTGGAATTCACACAAAAGGACGGAAATACCGAAGGATTGAAAGGTAATTTCACCTTGAGTGCCACCGATGTGGGGCTAACGCTTGATGGACCCCTGGGAGAAAAAACTACCTTCATAGCATCTGCGAGAAGGTCCTACCTGCAGTTCCTCTTCGGGGTGATAGGTTTACCATTTTTGCCTACTTATAATGACGCTCAGTTTAAAGTCAAGCATAAGATCAACGATAAGAATGAGATCACCTTTGTCGGACTTGGAGCCTATGACCAATTTGAGTTGAATGAGAGCGCTGTACAAGATGCTGAAACGGAAGAGGAGCGACAGGAACTCGAGTATATCCTGAATAACCTTCCGGTGAATAATCAGTGGAATTATACCGTTGGTGCCAATTACAAGCACTTTTCAAATAAGGGATTTCAGAATGTAGTCTTGAGTCGAAGTCACCTGAACAACAGCGCCGTGAAATACGAGCAGAACATCGAAACGCCTGAAAACCTCATTCTCAATTACGAGTCTGAAGAAATTGAGAATAAGTTCAGGGTAGAGCATACACAACGCACAAACGGATGGAGACTCAATGCAGGTGTCAATCTAGAGGATGTAACTTATACCAACACCACGTTTAACCGGATTAGCGTCGATACGGCTAT
>CALOFA010000008.1:0-6136 GCA_942492545.1 uncultured Cryomorphaceae bacterium
CACCAATGATGAGGTGAGCTTGAAAGGTGTCCATCTCCACTTCTTTACGCTCGATATTCGCCTTGCCGGGTGAAACGATTTCGGTAGTAGAAGTAGAAGCGGGAATCGAACCAAAGTACTTGTCCACTATTCTTTGAACTTTAGACTCTTTGATCTCACCTACCAGGCTTACTACCATTCTGTCGGTATGGTATTGTCTTTCGACGAAATGAGAAAGATCCTTTTGGCGAAAGCCGGAAACTGATTCTATCGTTCCCAGAATATTTCTACCCATAGGATGATTCGGATAAAGAAGTTCTTCAAAATCATCGAAAATCAGTTCGGCAGGATTGTCTTGATAACTGAGGATTTCATCCAGAACAACTTCTTTTTCCTTTTCGATTTCCTTAATGGGAAAGGTGGAGTTGAAGGCGATGTCTGCAATGATTTCTGCGGCTCTTTCGAAATGCTCATTCAGGAAAGAAGCATAGATCACGGTCTCTTCTTTTGAGGTGTAGGCGTTGAGCTCAGCACCTACACTATCCAGTCTGCTGAGGATGTGAAATGCCTTTCGTTTTTTGGTGCCCTTAAATAATAGGTGCTCAATGAAATGAGCGATACCTTGTTCCTGCGGCAACTCATTTCTCGAACCCGCTTCAATGGTAAGACCCAAGTGCGACACTCGGTGGTCTTTTAGCGAGAGATGAACGGTGCGTATGTTATTTGAGAGCTTGCGAAATCGAAATTCCATATAGAAGCGCAAAGATACTTAGTTTGTAAACTCAAAGAGTGTTTTCCGAAGAGAAGGTCTGAATACTTTTCCGGTTGAAACAAATGGGAGAATCTGCCTTTTGTTCTAAATAAGTCAATAATATTGCAGATTAGTAAAGAGTAAAACTCAATCAACCATTTTATTCGCTGACTTATGAGCAAAGTAAGAGTAGTAGTCACAGGATTAGGAGCTATTTCGCCAATTGGGAATTCCTCAAAGGAACTTTGGGAGAATGCTTTAAAAGGTAAAAATGGCGTAGGTCCAATTACCAGATACGATGCCTCTTTGCATAAAACGCAGTTTGCCTGCGAAATAAAAGGTTTTGATCCTACAATCTACTTGGATAGAAACGAGATCAAACGAAGTGATATTTATACACAATACTCTATTCATGCTGCGGCTGAGGCGGTTGAAGACAGTGGGTTGGATTTTGAGAAGATGTCTCCTTACGATGTCGGAGTGATTTGGGGAACAGGAAAAGGCGGTGTAAACAGCTATGACGAGGAGTCTAGTGCTTACTGGAAGAGCGGCGAAGCGCCTAGATTCGGCCCTTTCTTTGTTCCCAAAATGATTCCGAACATAGCTCCGGGAATGATCTCAATGAAGTACGGATTAATGGGAGTTAATTTTGCCGTTACCTCGGCTTGTGCCAGTTCAAATCATGCAATTATCGATGCTTTCAATAACCTCTTGCTGGGTAGGGCTAAGGTGATGATTTGCGGCGGAGCCGAAGCAGGAGTAACTGCTCCTATCATGGCAGGGTTCTCTACCATGCGCGCGCTTTCTGCCGATAATGATGACTACGAAAGAGCTTCTCGACCATTTGATGTTACCCGAAATGGATTTGTAATGGGTGAAGGTGGAGCCGCCATAATATTGGAAGAGCTGGAACATGCAAAGGCGCGAGGAGCAAAGATCTACGCCGAACTGGCGGGAACCGGTTCAACGGCTGATGCCTACCACCTTTCATCTTCGCACCCTGATGGAATAGGAGCTATTCGTGCAATGGAGCTGGCTATGGAAGAAGCGGGAGTTTCACCTGAAGATATCGGTTACATCAACGCTCATGCTACGTCGACCCCCGTTGGAGACATAAGCGAAGTGAGAGCAATCACTAAACTGTTTAATGGTAAGATGGATAACCTCATTGTCGGGGCCACAAAATCTATGACCGGTCATCTTATCGGAGGCGCAGGAGCTGTAGAAAGTGTTTTTACCATTAAAGCCATCCAAGAAGGAGTGGTTGCCCCTACCATAAATACGGTTGAATTGGATCCTGCCATTCCAAAAGAATTGAAAATAGCCGGCCCCCAAGCACAAGAACACAAGGTGACTGCCGCCATCAGCAACACGTTTGGATTCGGAGGGCACAATACATCGGTGCTTTATAAGAAGTTTGAATAGGTATTTACCGTTCGGTTCAAACCACTATGGTTTTATCCCGCGGCATCCGTGATCAGGAGATTATCTTTGAATATAGCGGATTCCAAAATTTAGTGTGTGCCCTGCTCCCTCAGATCTGGAAAGGGCGAAGTTGGAATAGGATAGCTCAATCCCAAACGCATCGGTAATTTGATATTTTCCACCTACGCCGAATTGCGTAAACCAGCTCGACAAACCAAACTCTTCGATCATTTCCATTTCTCCCGTATTGTCTACTTCCAGAGTGGTTTCAAAACGAGGAGAGTATTGGGAAAACACGTAAACCGTCGAGTTTGATGTTGGAAAATAGCTCAAAAAAGCGCTGACAGGTGTTCTGAAAAAATCGTGATTGTGAAGTTCAGAATTCGCAAATCGATAGAGTAAGTCGGCTTCAAGGAAAATCTGAAAATCATCCCCTAAATTTTTATCGAAGAAAACCTGAGTGAACCAAGTATATCGATCATGGGCGATAAATCTTTCTGATTCGAGCTGATCGTTCACGGGGATCCATAGTGCACTTTGAATAGAGAGTCTTGGGACTTTTTTAAATGGCACCCATTTTATTCTGGGTGCGACATAGGAAACTACTGTTTTGTTGAAAGAAGCATCATCAGATCCGCTGAAAACATCGAGCGCCGACACTTCTCCCGGTGTGTACCTGGCTTTTGAAACGAAAACATCTAAGCCGATATTGAATCGAGTTTTCTCAGATACTCCTGTAGTAAACATGATCATCGATGTGAAGAAGTTTTGTGTTTCTCCAAGATCAATCAATTCCCCATCTTTATTTCTGATACTTCGCTGGGAGTATATGCTATTGAATACATTAACTTCAAATTCTCCTTTGGTAAAAAGTGCCGAAGGCGTAAAAATCTGAAGATTGCTCATCTCCTTTTCGGGATCTTTACCCATTACACTGCCTTTTCCGTTTAATGCCCAATCGTATTCGCTGTATTCAAATTTAGCGTCCATCGGGATTTGCCGGGTAGTGTATTGATTGATAAAGTCAATGCGCTCCTTTTTATCTCTTCCGAAATCAGTAGCGTACCAGTCAAATAATTTGGAGATTTTCAAACTATTGGTGGCATCGTCATACTTTAGAAAGTACGGGTTCTGCAAAGTACGTCTAGATTGATCTTCCAACTGTTCTTCCAATCTATCGCTCGTGTAAGCTTCTGATCTGAGTTTCGGGCAGCCTTCCGCCGCGCAAACCAACGCAAAGTGGAGTCTTGGATCAGGATATTTTGATAGGAGAATATTCTTTTCGAGATCATTTAGACTTAAAGTTTTGGAGTCAATCAGACTAAACTTTTTCTCTGTAAAGAAATTTCCTACTTCTTGAGGAGATGCGATCGGGTAGTGATCCACCACCTGCTTGATCACAAAAATATTGTAGGCATTGATGAGAAAAGCTTTCTCCTGTTCAGCCGTAATTGAAGTCACAGGGAGGTTTTCAATCTCCCCAACTAATCGATCAAAGTCTGATTGAACAGAAAGGATGGTTTCATAATCGACTTTCCCATTTTCAACAAATGAACTAAAAATGTGGTCAATTGATTTTTGAACATCGATATAGGATGTCTGCCCCATCGATACCAGGCCAAGCAGACAGAAGAAAACGAGGAGTAATCGGCGCATTAGTTTGAAGTGTACACTCCACGCACCTGCATCATCATGTATGACCCTTGCAAGCGTATTTCATTTTCACTCAAGCCAAGGACTAATGCGGTTTCTTCGTTGGATGTCTCTTTGTCGAAGATAATTGACAGATTGTCAAAATCAATTTCCCATGTTCCGGTTTGCGCTTGTCTGTCTTCACCGCCGCAAGTTTCAGCTCCTCCATTGTAGATGTATGTGCCGTCTGCGTTGAAGACCATTTCATCATCCAGTCTACAATCGGTAAATGTGGTTTGACCAGCGAGCGTAAAGGCACTTGCCGACCATGTTTTTGTGTCGTCATTATCAATCAACATCTTAAAGGAGGTTGCATCAGCAGCATCCACTTCACCATCTTGAATGGCTACATTTTGTGAATTATTTACAGGATCTTGAGGTTCATCATCGGATTCATTGCACGCGGCGAATACAAGGAGTGCAAAAGCGGAAAGTAACATTGTCTTTTTCATCGGAATAGATATTTACCGCTAATTAAGTGGTCAGGTCCGAATAGCGCTGTCGTTCAGCAGACACTTTGAGCAGCAAGCATAAAGACAAATTGGATTAATTGGAATCCCAAAAATGTTGTTTGACTGATAGATCTTAAGGCAGAAGTTGTATTTGCTCTGCGATAGACCTTTAAAAAAGCAGGAACTCCTGTATTCCAAAATAAAAAAACCACCTGCCTGAAAGGCAAGTGGTTTTGTGTGAGACGTCTATTATCGAATTTAGAAGCAGTACTTTCCTGCATCAATCAAGCTCAATGCAACTTGTTGACGCGCTTCTTTTGAATTAAAAGGTGCGTGCTTTGTAAATCGCTTCAAGCCCATCATCATCATGCGGAGTTCATCTCCTTCAACGAAAGAATTGATGGCATCTTTCCCGGCCTTGTTCATGCGGTCAGATGTGTCATATAGCCATGTTTTTGTCATAGCTATCTGATCTTTAGCTGCCTCTTCGCCTTTCGTTTCCATTATTTTCATGGTTCGCAAAATGGCAGATTCAGAAGCATACGTCCATATGGCCATATCGGCTATGTTCATCATTACTTCTTGT
Source organism: uncultured Cryomorphaceae bacterium (assembly GCA_942492545.1). GTDB lineage: Bacteria > Bacteroidota > Bacteroidia > Flavobacteriales_D > Cryomorphaceae > JAKVAV01. Next base: position 4,886 of record CALOFA010000008.1, read on the forward strand.
TCTTTTGCCAGAGTCTGAGTCAGCTTTTGAGCCGCAGCTCCTGCTACCATAAGAACACATTTTTTGAAGTTCTCAACGAGCATACGCTCCTCGAACATTGGCTTGCCGTCATCTTCGGGAGATTCAGGAATCGACATCAATTCATTTGCTACGCTCATGGCGGGGCCCATCAAGTCTAGCTCGCCTTTCATCGCCTTGCGAATGAGCATATCTACCGTAAGCATACGGTTGATTTCGTTGGTGCCTTCGAAAATCCGGTTAATTCGCGCATCGCGGTAAGCTCGTTCTACACGAGTCTCGGCGCTGTAACCCATTCCTCCGTGGATTTGAACGGCCTCATCAACCACATAATCCAATACCTCAGATGCCAGTACTTTCATCATGGCACATTCTGCAGCATATTGTTCGATACCTTTCAGGGTAGCCTCATGTTTATCCATACCACCTGCTATCAAAGAATCAATTGCGTCTTGGATGTTTTGCGTAGCGCGATAAATGGCTGACTCCGTTACAAAAGTGCGAGTGGCTTGTTCACCTAGTTTGTGGCGAATCGCTCCGTATTTTGAAATGGATCGTCCGAATTGATTTCTTTCAAGAGCGTATTTCACACTGTGGTTGATGATATCCTTGTTTCCACCGATCACACCACCACCAAGCTTAATCCGCCCGATATTCAAAATATTCAAAGCTATTTTAAACCCGTTTCCTCTTTCGGAAAGCAAATTTTCTACCGGAACTTTGCAGTCATTAAAGAATACTTGACGAGTAGAACTACCCTTGATTCCCATTTTCTTCTCCTCAGGATTCAGAGTGATTCCTCCAAATTCTTTCTCAACGATAAATGCACTTAGGTTTTTGTCATCGTCGATCTTAGCGAAAACAATAAAAACATCCGCAAAGCCGGCATTTGTAATCCACATTTTCTGACCATTGATGAGGTAGTGCTTACCATCATCCGTCAATTTTGCGGAAGTCTTTCCTGAATTGGCATCAGAACCTGAACTTGGCTCAGTGAGGCAGTAGCTCGCCTTAAGCTCACCCGTGGCGAGGCCCGGAATGTATTTTTGTTTCTGCTCTTCGTTACCATAATAGAGAATCGGTAATGTCCCAATCCCCGTATGAGCGCTGTAGGCCACCGAAAACGAGTGTCCCGGGCCAAATACTTCGGCACCAAGCATGGATGTTTTGAAATCCATTCCAAGGCCACCCAATTCTTCAGGAATGCTTAGTCCGAGTGCCATAATCGTGGCC
>CALOFA010000009.1:0-94934 GCA_942492545.1 uncultured Cryomorphaceae bacterium
AAAACCGCGGATGAAATTCGGGTGCGGGCTGCTCCTCGGTTAGATAAAATTCAACACTTATGCTCAATCCATTGATAATTGCTCAATACCGGTAACCGAATTTCACCGTCTATCTCTGCACTTCGTCCGTATGCCCTCCTAGAAACGGGAACAGTTCAATTGCGCGATGAAAATGACAAGCCTATAGCCTTATTTGGTTTTACGCATTACGCAAAGAGTGGAGGAGACCAAAATCGTCCCATTGTTTTTGCATTTAATGGCGGACCCTTATCGGCATCTTTTTGGCTGCATTTTGGAGTTCTGGGACCAAAACGCGTAGAAATTAACGATCCCGATTATACCAAACCCGCTCCGTACAAATTGGTGAATAATGAGTTTTCAATTCTAGACAAGGCTGATCTTGTGATGATTGATCCCATTGGTGTAGGTTTCAGCAAACCAGTTGGAGAAGCCAAATGGGAAGACTTTTGGGGTGTGGATCAGGATGTGCGAAGTATTGGTCTCTTTATCGAGCAATTCCTCATACGCGCTGAAAAATTCAATGCACCCAAGTACCTTTTAGGTGAGAGCTATGGCACATTTAGAAATGCAGCTCTGGTGAAACACCTTCAAGATAAGGGTATTGATATGAATGGGGTGATTATGGTTTCAGCCGTGTTCGATTTACAACATCTACTTTTCGGCCCTGGTGATGACTTGGCCTACCTAGTTCACTTTCCTAGCTATGCCACAACCGCATGGTACCACAATAGAGTGAAGGACAAAGGAGCTTCGCTTGAAGAATTCGTTCAGAGAGTGAGAGATTTTACTGAAAACGAATATGCCCCAGCTTTGCTCAAAGGAGATAAGCTCTCAATTTCTGAAAAGAACGCAATTGCCCAAAAGCTTGCAGATCTTTCTGGATTAGATCCGTCTTATTGGATCAAAGCAGATTTGAGAGTAACAAATAGGGAATACTTTCAAGAACTACTTCGAGATGAAGGGATGACAATCGGCAGGCTCGACTCACGCTTTAAAGGAGTCAACGAAGATTTATTGGCTCAAACAGCATTCACCGATCCCCAAAGCGATGCAATCTCAGCCCCTTATATATCAGCGTATAAAGACTATTTGTACAATGATTTAAAGGTGAGGAAGGATTTAACTTACACCACATCAGCTGGTGGCCGAGAGGGGTTTAAGTGGGATTGGAATCACTCAGGTAATGTCATTTGGAACATGCAAACTGCGGTTTCTACACTTCCTGATATGACTTCCGCTATGAAGCGGAATCCTAATTTGAAAATTCTCATCCTCAATGGGTATTTCGATTTAGCTACGGTATTTTATGGTGTAGAGCATTCCATCAATCACATGGGTTTGAGCCCTGAATTGAAGGAGAATATTATTATGGAATACTACGAAGCCGGCCATATGATGTACACGCACAAACCATCCATGGAGAAGTTCAAAAAGGATGTCGATGCTTTTATCGATGAGACTTCAGCCCATATGCGTTGGAGTAAATTCACAATTCAAAAGTAAGTCCACATTACTTGAAAGCAGTAAAAATCATTCTCCTCTGCGCATTGGTGTTCCTTTTAATTTAGTTGCCCAAAGCAGTAAAAAGAAATCGCAAGAAGCTTCTATAGTTCTAAGCGACAGTTTGTTTCATGGGTTAAAGTGGCGAAATATTGGTCCTTTCAAAGGAGGGAGAAGTGTTGCTTCGACAGGTGTTGTTGGTCAGCCTCAAACCTATTATATGGGTTCTACCGGCGGTGGCGTTTGGAAAACTAACGACACTGGAATTACCTGGGAAAATATTTCAGATGGATTTTTTAAGACAGGAACAGTTGGAGCAATAGCTGTTTCCGAGAGCGATCCGAATATAGTAATGGTGGGTATGGGTGAACATGCTGCTCGTGGGGTTATGACTTCCATGGGAGATGGTGTGTACAAATCAATCGATGCCGGTAAGACATGGGAACATATGGGATTAGACTCTTCTCGTCATATTTCTGATGTTATCATTCATCCTACAAATCCCGATATGTAATTTATGTTAGGGCGCAGGGTGCTCAATATGCTCCTTCGGGTGAAAAAGGGATTTATCGCTCTCTAGATGGAGGAAAATCATGGGAGAATATCCTTTCAGTTAATGACAGTACGGGTGCTTCTTCTTTATCAATGGATATGACCAATCCTAGAATTCTTTATGCTGCGCTGTGGCAACATCAGCGTTACCCGTGGGTAATGGAATCAGGAGGGGAAAGCTCAGGTTTATACAAGTCGGCTGATGGCGGCGATACTTGGAAAAAAATGACTGATGGAATTCCAAATCATTTCGGGAAAAGCGGGTATTTCTGTTTCGCGGGCCAATCCCGACCGGGTTTTTGCAGTTATTGAAGCCGAAGGAGAAAAAGGTGGTGTTTATCGTTCGGATAATGCTGGTGAAAAATGGCAACAAGTGAATGGCGATCGGGTGAATATTGCTCGATCGTGGTATTATATGGAAATATTTGCCGATCCTCAAAATGAGAATGTTGTTTACGTTCTGAATGCCCCAGTTATGAAATCTATTGATGGGGGTAAATCCTTTTCAAATATTTCTGTTCCTCACGGTGATAATCACCATTTATGGATTAATCCTAATGACAATAGAAACCTCATTAATTCAAATGATGGTGGAGCAAATATCTCTTTCAACGGAGGCGAAACTTGGAGTACCCAGCAAAACCAACCTACAGCACAATTCTACCGGGTTATTACCGATAATTCAGTGCCTTATAGGGTTTACGGGGGCCAACAAGATAACTCTGCCATTGCCATAGCAAGTCGCACGAATGATGGAGGCATTGATTGGAAAGATTGGTATTCTGTCGCGGGCGGAGAGAGCGCATTCCACGCTTTCGATCCTGACAATCCCGAAGTGATTTACGGTGGAAATTATCAAGGCAATATTAATAAGTGGGTAAAGTCTTCAAATTCAAGTAAGTCTATTAAAGAATACCCCGAATTGGGTTTGGGTACGGCCCCTGAAGATTCAAAATACCGGTACAACTGGAATGCTCCAATTATATCATCACCTCACAATAGGCAGACTATATATCACGCCGGAAATCGCGTTTTCAAAACTACCGATGAGGGCATTAACTGGGAAGTAATCAGTCCTGACTTAACAAAGAATGAAACTGAAAAACACGGACCAGGTGGTAGACCTTTTACAAATGAAGCCGCCGGAGGAGAAAATTACAATACGCTGACTGCCTTAGTAGAATCGCAGCACGAAGAAGGAGTATTGTATGCGGGAAGCGATGACGGCTTGGTTCATATTACGAAAAACGGAGGAGAGATCTTGGGAGTAATATAACTCCAGTTGGTTTGTATGATGGCATTGTGAATAGTATTGAAATCTCTGAGCACGATCATGGAACAGTCTATATTGTCGTGATGCGCTACAAAGTCTATGGATCTTAATTCTTACGTGTATAAAACCACTGATTACGGTCAAACTTGGACCAAGATTATAAAAGGACTTAATGATCCAAATGGATTTGTAAGGGTTGTGCGAGCTGATAAAAAACGGAAAGGATTATTATACGCAGGAACTGAAGCGGGCTTGTATATTTCCATGGACGATGGTAAAGATTGGCAGGCATTTAAGTTGAACCTTCCGGTGGTTCCAATTAACGATTTAACTATACAAGACAATGACCTAGTGGCCGCCACAGCAGGACGTGGTTTTTGGATTTTAGATGACTTATCGGTTCTTCAAAGCCTAGATTCAGCGCTGCCCGCTATGGAGCTCTTCCAGCCGAAACCAAGCTATCGCATTTTTGGAGGGACATCCAAACGAACAGGACTAGGTCTAAACCCGAAGAGTGGAGTAACCTTTGATTACTATTTAGATCAAGATGCCGATAGCTCAGACTTGAAGCTTGAAGTATTTCAAAATTCGGAGCTCATACGAACTTATTCTAATAAAAAAGATCCAAAATTTAAATCTTGGCCCGGTGGTCCCTCAGCAGCCGGAGACCTTGCCAACTAAAAAAGGCTACAATAGATTTACTTGGGATTTTTGTCGTGAAGACATTCCGCCAGTTGAAAACACTATGGTTTTAGGAGGCCTTTCTGGATCAACTGTCGGTCCAGGAAAATACACCTTAAGATTGACATTGGGTGATACTATTTCTGAAAAGGAAATTAGCAATTCTTCCAAATCCAAATAATCAAGGCCAGTTCTGAAGATTTTGCAGAACAGCAGGATATGCTCGTAGCTATTCAAGATATGGTGAAAGAAATTCACGTTTCGGTTAACCAAATGCGTTCGGCTAAAACTCAGTTACAAGGCTATGCTGCCCTTGAAAGAAAATGAAGAATGCCGATTCGCTCTTGGCAAAGGGAGATGAATTAATAAAGCGGATTAATGTCTGGGAAGAGAACCTGATTCAGGCCAAACAGAAAACATTTCAAGATGTAATCAATTTCAACAATAAGCTCAATGCCCAGCTGATCGCGCTAAAAATGTATATCGATCAAGAAGATCCAAAACTAACGAGCGGGGCTATGGAGCGTTTTGCTGATTTAGAAAATGATTGGCAGGTCTACAAAGACGAGCGCGATTCAATTATTTCTAATGAAATGAAAGCCTACAACGAAATGTATAAGTCATTAGATATTCCAGCAATCATTATGCAGGATTGACATTATAGAGGCAATTAAGAATTTAAACAAAGTAAGGTTTAAATCGAATCATGGATAAGGCCAAATAGGGTATAAAGTGCTCACCTATAAATCTATCATTGACACTCAACCAATATGAGCGAGAATAACCCAGAGCATCTAAAAAAAAGAGATTAGTTTTATAGGACTAAGCACGAATATCATCAATACCGTGATTGGATCGGGCATATTTGTTTTGCCGGCCATAATTGCAGCTGATCTTGGTGCCGCGAGCATATTAGCTTATGTGTTTTGCGGAGTTTTGATAACGCTTATGATGTTGTGCGTTGCAGAGGTTAGCAGCCAAATAACAGAAACGGGTGGGGTATACACCTATATTGAAAAAACCTTTGGAAGGTATGCCGGATTCTTAACAGCCTCCCTGGTATTATTAGCAACAATTTCGGGAGTTGGTGCCATTTCAAATGCCATCATAGGAATCATCTTCAAGCTTTTTTCCGATTGTAGAAGGTGGAGCGGTGCGGATTTATCTTTTTCTTTATGGTTTTTAGTGGATTGGCATACATTAATGTAATAGGACTCAAACAAGGTATCGGTTTGGTTAAGTTGGTAACCTTCATCAAACTTACCCTCTATTACTCATTGTCCTTATCGGTTTTAAAGATGTTGAGTTCACAAATTTGGTTTGGGAAACAACACCATCATTTGAGCAAATTGGGTCAACATCTCTGATTTTGCTCTTTGCATTTACGGGTGCAGGCTCAGCGCTCTCAGTGAGTGGCGAAGTGCGCAATCCTCAAAAAATCATACCACGGGCAATCCTTTTCAGCATCTTTGTTATTGGGGTGATTTATGTAATGGTTCAAACCGTAGCCCAAGGGGTATTGGGATCATCTCTTCCTTCATATGTTGAAAATCCCTTAGGCGAAGTTGCAAGTAATATTTTTGGCCCTGTTGGCTTTGTTTTATTAACGATTGGTGCGGGCGTATCCATGTTCGGTACCATTAGTAGTTTCATACTTAATATTCCACGAATTCTATTTGCAGCTTCTGAAGATGAGGTAATTCCATTTAAAAAATTATCAAATATTCACTCCAAATACCTAACTCAGATGTGGCAATTGTAACTTTTGCCAGTTTGTGCTTTGTCTTTGCCTCCCTCGGAGGATTTGAAGAATTGGCCATTATGTCGAGCGCTGCCACCCTAATAATTTCCTTAGCCTTATCAATAGCAACAATTAAACTCAGAATAAGCAAAAAGTTTAATTCGCAAGGGAAATACCTTTAGAATTCTGGCGGTTACACCATACCCATATTGTCTTCAATTGTAATTATGTGGTTTCTTTCCAATCTCTCAGAAAATAGGCTTATGGATTTGCTGTATTGTTAGCCATCTTATCTGTCCTTTACTTTATTCTAAATTCAAAATTTATAAAGAGGCTCTCAAAATAGCAGGGCATTTCCAAGTAATTGACGTGTATGATTTAGATTGCCCAATCTTCAGGATTTCATCACATTTGTCATGGCTTTTATCCAATTAAACATGAACCAATGACACCTCAAATTTTCACGCTGAATAAAGACAATGAGTTCATTACCCTCGATAAGCTGTTGAAGCTGATGAGACTTGTTGGTTCGGGTGGGGAAGCCCACGCTGTGATTCAAGAAGGAATGGTACTCGTGAATGGGGAAGTAGAATTGCAAAAGCGGAAGAAAATTCGTGCAGGCGATAAAACTGAGTTTAATGGTCAAACCATAGAAGTTGTCGGATGAAAGGAACTCAGAGAGCAGATATTTCAATCGGCGCAACCGTAGAGATCGTGCTTAAACAAGACCAGCGTACGGGCACTTTGACCGAAGGAATCGTAAGGAAAATCCTAACAAAATCTTCAAGTCATCCCCATGGCATCAAAGTCCAACTGGAAGATGGGCAGGTTGGAAGAGTTAAGAAAGTGCTATAAATGCTAGAGACTGAGTTGTAAAAATGGATAAGTTCACCTTGGTAGGCATTATAACCCTTTGTATTCTTTGTTTTTCGATGCTCTTGTCGGTTTTCCTATTAACTGTCAAGTCAAAGAACAAATTAAGCAATAGACTTTTGGCTGCCTATTTCATTGTTTTTTCAATTCATATCAGTGTTTTTTTCTACGCAAAATATATTGAACTGCCATCGGTCATTGAAATGCTACGCGACCAAATTCTCGCTCTTGCCAGTCCGTTATTGTTTTTATACTTGCTATCCAACATTTATTCTGATTTTAAGCTGCGAACTATACATGTGCTTCACTTAATACCACTCCTAGTTGCAATCTTAATATTTACACCCCGGTTTTATGCCGTTAGTGAAGATGAAAGAGTTCTTTTTCTGGAAAGTTTTAATTCTCAGATAGAACAAAAAATCTCCTACATCGTCAGCGTTTCTATTACCACCTTTTATCTGGTATTGATGTTCATTGAACTAAAAAAATATAGAACTCTACTTGACGAGAATTATTCGGATACCACATACTTCAACTACAAGTGGTTATTCCAATTAACTCTTGTTGTTACCGCTATTTTCATCTTCTCGCAATTCAAACAGATCTATAAGTTTGGAGGCAGTGATATTGATATCTTGAATATCATGCGCTTATCACTAGTTTCCTGTTTACTGGGGTTTTTGGTCTGGATTGTAATGAAGAGCATGTATCAACCAAGTTTATTCAAAGCTATTGATACTGGCCACCGCTTAAGTCGTACATATATACCGGAGGAGTCGGAAACCAAGGGACTACTAGATTCCGAATTTGAAGCTCAAATAAAGGAACTACGCGCCTTTATGGATCGAGAGGAACCTTATTTGGATTCCGAATTGACGATTCAAAAATTAGCACGTCTATTCGGAATGCCGACCAGAGAATTATCCGTGCTCATCAACCAAAATCTAAATCAACATTTTTTTGATTTTATAAGTTCTTACCGAATTAAGAAGGCCATTTCAATTATAGAGCAACCCGAAAATAAGAAGCTCACCATCCTTGAGATTTTATACGAAGTGGGGTATAATTCTAAATCTCCATTCAATAAGGCGTTTAAAAATCATACCGGGCTTACACCCACAGAGTATCGATCAAGGCTTTTATAAACAGGCATTTAGCCTAAAGTAATACGCATTTCTACTAAAGTAATACGCATTTGCCTTCAAAAAAAGGGTGCTACTTTACGCACTTGTACGCTTGATAAACGAGTTGTGTTCAGATTTGCTGTGAACTTAAAAACACAGCTAATGAAAACGCTTATTCTTTCAATATTTATTGCGATAGCCTTTTTAATTTCTTCATGCGGCCAGAAATCTTCCGAAGTCTCAAATTCTGATAGACTAGAAGAACTCCTTTTACGATATCCCATTAATGGCCCAGGAATCGGAATTTCTGTAATCCAAGACAGTGAAATAATCTACGAGAATTACAGGGGTTATTCAAATCTTGAATACAGCATTCCCATAACAGATTCTACCAAATTTTTAGTAGCATCCATATCCAAACAGTTTACAGCATTCTCTATTCTATTATTAGAGTCTGATGGTCTTCTTTCAATAGATGATGAAATTTCAAAATATTTGCCTGAGCTCGCTGATATAGATTACCAAGTGAGTATCAAACAACTCCTCAACCATACAAGTGGATTTAGAAGTTCATACGATCTTAATAATCTCAAAGGAATAGGGGATCGAGATTTTACAAGTCAGGATGAATTGGTCCAATTATTATTCAAACAAAAAGACCTGAACTTCACTCCTGGATCAAGATTTCAATATTGTAATGCGGGCTATATTTTATTAGCCGAAATTGTAGGTCGCGTTTCAGGGATGGACTTTGCGGAGTTCGCCCAAGAAAGGATTTTCAAACCTCTTGAGATGAATAATTCTGTATTTCAGGATGGTCCTGAATTATTAATCACCAACAAAGCACAATCCTACAGACTTAATGGCGAATATGAAAATATACTGTTTAACAGATTCGTTCTTGGTTCAACGGGTCTTTACACCACTGCGGAAGATTTATGCCGCTGGGCCGCAAATTTCGATGAACTAGAAATCGGGAATGGGGCCATTGTTCAAAAAATGGCAACAAAAAGCATATTAAATAATGGGACTGAGATCCCATATGCTCTAGGCCAAGAGGTGAAAGTCTATAAAGGCTTAGATGTCATTTTTCACGGTGGCGGTGATGCGGGGTTTAGATCCTATCTCCTAAGAGTGCCAGAATATAAATTGTCCGTAGCAATTGCCGGAAATTTTGAGGCCTTTAATCCATTGGATATTGCATATGATATAGTTGATGTGTTTTTGTCGGATTATATTCAAGAATCAACAGAAGAGAAACCTATTTACACCACTAAAGATTTAAAAAAATTCGAAGGAGATTACCAAGTTTTCCCAGGGTACTACCTTTCTATTTCGGCTGAAAATGATAGCCTTTACTTTAGTGAATACGATTCCGACTACAAGCTCCTATTGCCTGTGGCTCGCGAGAACGAATTTATATTTCCAGATAGACCTCATAGTAAAATTGTCTTTTATGGAGACAGTTTGAACTGGCACTTTTCAGATTTTTACTATCCAGGAAAAAGAGTTTCCTTGGATCCTCCATCATACAATCAAATTGAGCTTTTGCAATACCAGGGCTCATTCACAAGTCAAGAACTTGAAACCTCTTATGAGTTTAGGATGGAGGATGGCTTCTTAATCGCAAAGCACAATCTCAATCCCAAAGCAGCATTGAGGCCTATTGATGAGGACGCATTCATTTCAGGATTCGGACCTATCAGTAGAGTGGAGTTTACTAGAAATTCCGAGGGAATAGTTAATGGGTGCAAAATATCTGCACAAGACACGTACGATATAGTTTTCTCGAAAGATTGTAACTAACCTAGTCCTAAAAGGCTAGGGGATATAAGTTTTAATCGTGGTGAAAAAGCTTAACTTCAAATTTCTGTTTGACTTCGCTGGGGAAATTCAAAAGTGTTTTCAGCGGGGACAAGATTAGGAAAACACTACCGAATCAAGTCAGTTTTGTGATGTCGTAAATTATGTCAGAAAACAAGAAAAAATTAAATCAGCTTGCTGCCACGGCTATTTCCGGCAACGATATAAGCTCGTCTTGCTTGTACGTATCGGCATTGGCCATTGTGTATTCTGGGCAGTATGCTTGGATAGCACTATTAATGGTAGGAGCTGTTCTTTTCCTTTTTCGGAAAATTTACGGAGAAGTTGTTGGAGCGCTGCCTTTGAATGGCGGAGCCTATAATGCTCTGCTCAATACCACTAGCAAGTCAATCGCTTCTTTGGCCGCGGCATTAACCTTACTCTCGTATATGGCTACCGCCGTTATTTCGGCCAATGAGGCCATGCATTACACTCATATTCTATTCAATAATTTACCCATTATTATTTCCACTATAGTCTTGCTTGCAATCTTTATGGGCTTGGCAATTATTGGGATAGGCGAATCTTCTAAGGTGGCCATTGCGATATTTCTATTTCATTTGACTTCACTCATACTATTGTCGCTATTTACAGGGCTTTATCTATTCAATAATGGCCTCGAAGTCTTTTTTCAAAATTCCAGCCTCCCTGTAGAAGGCGGGAGTATAACGACGGCACTCTTTTTCGGGTTTTCAGCGGCCATGCTCGGTATTAGTGGGTTTGAGAGTTCCGCAAACTTTGTTGAAGAACAAAAGAAAGGAGTTTTTCCAAAAACGCTCCGCAATTTGTGGATCGTTGTGACTGATTTTAATCCTTTAATGGCTTTTTTGGCTCTGGCGGTAATACCTGTGGCAACTATTGAGCAGAACCAAGAAGCGCTTTTATCATATATGGGTAATTTATCAGGCGGGTCGTGGTTATCTCTTCTGATATCAATAGACGCCGCTCTTGTTTTAAGCGGAGCCGTACTAACCTCTTTTTATCGGCGTAAACGGCTTGGTTGAAAGAATGACCTTAGACAGAGTACTACCTCCGTTTTTATTGAAGAAAAACAAAATGGGGAGTTCGTATCGAATTTCGGTTGCTTTCTTTTTGTTATGCGTATCTATTTTATTGATAACCAAAGGAGAGCTCGGGGCCTTGGCAGGTGTATACACCATCGCATTTTTATCCGTAATGGTTCTCTTTGGTGTAGGAAATATCCTCTTGAAAATTAAGAGAAAGAAACTCCCCAGACCCGAAAAATCCTCTTGGCCACTCTTGTTAATCGCAATTCTAGCAGTGCTAATTGCTATTGCGGGTAATGCAATATTAAACCCTGCATATTTAGGAGTCTTCTTCGAGTATTTCATACCCACAATATTGCTTGTTGGAGTTATGCTAAACAGAACATTAATTCTCAAAGTGCTCCTTCAAATACTGAAATACCTTCTATCGCCGATTAACCATATTCTCAATAGATCTAATAGTGCAATTCTCAAAATAATTGATAAAATCAACTCCCAGGAATTCGTCTATTTCACCAAAGGCGATGATATAGCAACACTTAATAATGTAATGCTCTACATTCGAAAGAATGAGCACACCAAAAAAATAAAAGTTGTTGCTGCCTTTGAAAAAGGCGAGAGGGCCACACCTCAATTCAAATCTGATTTAGATGTGCTTGATAGAGAATACCCCGAAATAGACATAGAGTTCATTGAAATCGAAGATAGTTTTGGACCAGACCTAATAGAGCGCTTGTCCAAAAAATGGAAAATCCCAGTCAATTTTATGTTCATTGGTTCACCCGGTGATCGGTTCCCATTTAAAATTGAACAATTAGGTGGGGTGCGATTAATCATCTGAATCTACGTTTAGCAAATACCCTTACGGATTATATCCGTTACCATTTAAAAGCTAGGAATAAGCCTATCTTTGCATCATTCTAAACGGTATATTCCACAATACGGCTTGCTATGATAATCAATGTCCAAATTACCCAAAGCGCATAAATTTTTTGATCTTTCAGATTATGGAAGACCAATAGCCAAAGTGATCGCGAATAGTTTAAAGAAGACGTCTTTCACCCCCATCCATGTTACCATTAGCTTTATTATTTCTGGTCTGCTTGCAATCTATTGCATTCTTCAAGGTTATTATTGGCTGGCCGGATTTTCTTAATTCTAAAATCCATTCTTGATGCCGCAGATGGTGAGCTGGCACGCATAAAACAAAAACCATCCTATACCGGACGGTATTTAGATTCAGTAGCAGATATTCTTTTGAATGCTTTGTTCTTTATTTCGATTTGGCACATCACCAATACCAGTATTTGGATTTGCTTCGCAGCATTTCTCGGCTTGCAACTCCAAGGCACCCTGTACAATTACTACTATGTTATTCTAAGAAATAAGTTTGATGGGGATACCACCAGTCGGATTTTCGAAAGTAAAACACCAATAGCCTTGGAAGGCGAAAAACAAAAGCACGTAGATGTGCTTTTCGGTTTGTATAAATTGCTGTATGGTGCTTTCGACAAATCTATTTATGCATTAGACACCCATGCTAATAAAGGGGTAGCATTGCCGAAATGGTTTATGACAAGTGTTTCGACTTTCGGCTTGGGTTTTCAGTTGCTCATTATTGCGCTGATGCTTGTACTGGGCCTGAAAGCCATAATTCTACCCTTCTTTCTTGCTTATTCTGTGATGGTTTTTATATTCATTGGTATTCGGAAGTCTTTCTATCAATACCCAGAGAATAAGATCGAAAATCACACGGTAAAATTGGTTGAAAAACGATAGCATTCTCAGGAATGCTGCTCGATTTCTTATAATCAAACTAAGAAGCAGCCGTAAAAACATCAGACTGAAATCAATCTAACTAGAAAAACAAGCATGAGCGAAGCAAAAATAGCAGACAGAAAACCGATCAAAGTTGAGTTAGAAAAAGGAGAGGAGAAGTACTGGTGTGCCTGCGGGCGAAGCAGTAATCAACCTTATTGCGATGGCTCACACCAATCCACTGACATCACTCCCGTAAAATTTGAGGCGGAAGAAACAGGCGATGCCTACCTCTGCATGTGCAAGCACACCAAGAATCCGCCTTACTGCGATGGTACGCACGCCACCTTAAAGGAGGAGAGCAAAGACGAAGAATCTGAATCCAAACCTAGCAGCGGTTCCACAAAAGAGGAGCCAACCATGGCTTACATCAAGGCTTTGGCAAAAGACGGACTATCAAAAATGGGGCACCACGGCGAAATGGGAGCCATGGGCGTACCAATTCCAGAATTACCGCGATGGAATGATATTCAACTTTTGGCGGCACAATTGGCCACTAAGCCACTCATGGAGGATGTGCCTGTTGCTTCAGAACTCATTATCGGTCCTAATGCCAAAAAGCCTTTAAAGCTCGATATTCCGCTTTTCGTTTCCGATATGAGTTTCGGTGCCCTATCCGAAGAAGCAAAGGTGGCTTTGGCCAAAGGAGCCGAGCTGGCAGGAACGGGAATTTGCTCAGGGGAGGGAGGAATGCTTGACGATGAGCAAGCGGCCAATTCGAAATACTTCTACGAATATGCCTCAGCCAAATTCGGCTTCGAATGGGATAAGCTGAAAAGGGTGCAAGCCTTTCACTTCAAAGGAGGACAAGGTGCCAAGACGGGCACGGGCGGTCACCTTTCGGGAAATAAGGTCGTGGGAAAAATTGCCCAAGTGAGAAACTTGGAGGAGGGCACCCCTGCGGTTTCTCCGCCGACTTTTGACGATTTGACCACTACTGAAGACTTTAAGAACTTCGCCGATAGGGTGCGCGACATTACGGGAGGAATCCCGATTGGATTCAAACTCTCTGCCAATCACATCGAAGAAGACATTCAATTTGCGCTCGACGCGAGTGCTGATTACATCATCCTCGACGGAAGAGGTGGTGGAACGGGAGCAGCGCCATTGATTTTTAGAAACAATATTTCAGTGCCCACCATCCCGGCATTGGCTAGAGCCCGCCACTACCTCGATAAGCAAGGTCGTAGCGATGTTACTTTAATCATCACCGGAGGTATCCGCGTTCCAGAAGATTTCATCAAAGCCATGGCGCTAGGTGCAGATGGAGTTGCTTTAGCCAACTCGGCCATACAGTCCATCGGCTGCGTGGCAGCGAGAATGTGCAATACCAATAATTGCCCGTCCGGAGTGGCCACTCAAAAACCTGAGTTAAGGAAATTGCTCGATATCGATAAGTCGGCCCAGCAATTAAAAAATTTCTTCACGGCTTCCACAGAGCTTATGAAGGTGATGGCTCGGGCTTGCGGGCATAACCGTTTAAGCCAGTTTAACCCGAATGACATCACCACATGGAAGAAGGACATGGCCGAATTAACAGGGATAAAATTTGCGGGAATTTAAAAACAGTACTTTTATGGTTTTTAGAAAGAACGACGGTTTGGGAATAATCTCAAACCGTTTTTTCGTGGAGTGATTGGAGTGAGAGCGCACAGTTTCTCTAGTACCATGCAGCCCGTCAAAAGCGGAAAGATTAAAAACCGAATAGTGAAGGAAAAGAAAGCCAAGTCTGCCGAAAAAAAGCATCCCGAAAAATCGCGGTTGCATCAGCGCAATAAGAACCGCGAGCGTTATGATTTGAGTGCTTTGATAGAGGTGACCCCCGCCTTAAAAGACTTTGTAATCTCGAATAAATACGGAGCGGAATCGGTCAATTTTTCGGATCCACGAGCGGTGCGTTTGTTAAACACGGCTATACTCAAGCATTACTACGGCATCCACTATTGGGAATTCCTGAGGAGAACCTTTGCCCACCCATTCCCGGTAGGGCAGATTACATACACCACATGGCTGATCTATTGGCCGAAAACAATTTTGAGAATATCCCTAAGGATCAAAAAATCAAGGGTTTCGATATCGGTGTGGGTGCTAGTTGTATTTACCCAATTATCGGCCATACGGAATACGGATGGAGTTTTATTGGCTCCGACATCAATCCGAAATCCATTGCTTCGGCTGAAAATATTGTCAAGGCTAATCCATCCCTTAAAGGGAAGATCGAATGCCGGCTACAAGAAGATCCGAAGGACATCTTTTACGGCGTTTTAGAACGAGAAGACAAGATTGATTTCAGTATATGTAACCCACCATTTCACGCTTCTTCGGAAGACGCGCAAAGGGGCACACTCAGGAAAGTGTCGAATCTTTCGGGCAAAAAAACAGACACTCCTGACCTCAATTTTTCGGGTATCCGTAAAGAGCTGATCTATGAGGGGGGAGAATTAAAGTTTATTCAACGAATGATACGAGAAAGCCAAAAGTTCAGCAAAAACTGTTTTTGGTTTTCAAGCCTCGTTTCAAAGCAATCGAATCTCAAAAGAATTCATAGCCTACTAGAAAACACGGATGCCACAGAGGTCAGAACAATTCCTATGGGAACGGGTAATAAATCGAGCAGAATAGTGGCTTGGTCATTCCTATCAAAGGCCGAGCGGGAGGAGTGGAGAGAAGAAAGGTGGCAATGAGCCATTTATTTTGCGCTGCCGGCTAAAGGTGCATATAAATCAAAGTAAAAACCAAGTTTTGCGTTTATGGAAAAAGAAAACAATAGCCCCGAACAGCAACCAAACAACCCGCTGCACGGAGTAAAGTTGGCCACTATCTTAGAGTTCCTAGTCGAAGAAATGGGTTGGGAAGAAATGGCCATGGAAATCAATATCAACTGCTTCAAAAATGATCCTTCAATTAAGTCGAGCCTAAAGTTTTTGCGAAGAACTCCTTGGGCAAGGGAAAAGGTGGAGCGGTTATACTTAAATAAGATACGCTAGGCCCATTTCATAACGGAGCCCATGAAACACGAAATATTTCAAGGCTCTCACTTTTTTTACTTTCGTTAAATCTCAAAAACTATATTTGGCAATTGCCTATCTCAATGGCGTAGCGTAGTTACGGCAGAAAGAAGCTATACTTCGTCAAATCAACCTTCGCCAAAAATCCGCAATTGATAGCCTTCTTCATAGTATTTTACTTACTGACCACGCTCGCAATTGGCTTTTGGGCTTCTAAAAAAATCAAGACTTCAGGAGACTTTACCCTCGCTGGTAAAAGTTTGTCGACATCATTTGTAGGTGTAACGCTTTTCGCCACCTGGTTTGGATCAACTCAAATAATGGGCAATCCGAGCCGATTTATTGAGGATGGAGGCCAAGCCTTTTTCACGCTGATCGTGTCCAGCGGAATTTCCTTAGGCATAATAGGTTTCTTCTACGCTCGGAAATTGTATCGGATGAATATCGTTACCGTAGGAGACTTTTTCAGAATCAGATACAATAAGAAACTGGAGCTGGTTTCTTCGATAATCATGGTTCTCTCTTACCCGCATTGGATTGCCGCTCAATTTGTCGCATTAGCCTATTTGTTCAACGCTATACTCGGTATTCCGATTCATTATGGCATTTTTCTCAGTGCCTCTATCGTAGTGCTGTACACTTACATAGGAGGGATGTGGGCCGTATCATACACCGATATGATTCAGAGTATTATGATTCTTCTTGGTTTGGGAATACTCCTTTATCAGGTGCTCGATCAAACCGGCGGAATCGTTCCAATATTTGAAGACCAACCAAAGGAGTTCTTTTACTTTTTCCCACAAGGCGGACTCGATGAATGGTCTAAATACATTGCCCTTTTACTGGCATTTATCGTCGGGGTGATACCCGTTCAAGAAGTCTATCAGCGGGTATTTTCAGCAAAAAATGAAATAGCCGCCAGAAACGGTCTCTTTTTGGGTGGGTTTTTGTTAGTTGTCATTCCCAGTGTTCCGCTTTTAATAGGCTTGGGGGGAGTTTACTTACATCCCGAATTATTAGACGCTCAGGTGGGGCAAAAGATTATTCCACAGCTGGTAACCATGTTTACCAGCTTGCCCGTACAAATTCTCTTCTACGGAGCGATGATTTCTGCCATTCTCAGCACGTCGAGTGGTGCCATGCTTTCACCGGCCACGGTCATTGGCGAAAACCTCATTAAGCCTTATGCACCTCATTTTTCAGATAAGAAACTATTGCTCTGGACAAGGCTAAGTGTAATTGTCATCGCTGCTTTTTCTTGCTATTTCGCATTTGACGATTCCGATATCGTGGGGTTGGTGGAAGCGTCCTTGGGTCTCATTATCGTTTGCCTTTTCGCACCGTTTACCTTTGGCTTGTTTTGGAAAAAATCCAGCGTAAAGGGCGCTTGGCTCTCCGTTATTCTCGGAGGCTCGACTTGGTTTTTCTGCTACTTGTTCGATACCAGAATTGACGCTACTATTTATGGATTCATTGTGAGCTGTCTAAGCATGGTGCTTGGAAGTTTATTCTATCCAAATAGAATCGAGGATAGTGAATCAGTTCTGCAATAATCTCGAGTCGGACTGAATTCGTCGGACTTCATACCGAGAGCTAGATTAGACCTTATTCGTTCTTAAGCTCCCACCGTTATTTTTCGCAATAGGCCAGAGCACTGATCATCGCCACTACCGATACAGCGATATAAACCCAACCCGGAATAGGAACTGGGTCGCCAGCTGCATCATATTTAAAACTACCTTTAAGTATGTCGGCAAATCATTTCAAAATAAAAGGTTTAAGCAACGAGGAAGTTATACTGGCACGGCAGAAATTCGGCCCCAACAAATTAGACTATAAGAAAGAAAACACCTTCTTGGATACGGTGGTGCGAATCGCCAAGGATCCGATGATCATTCTCTTGTTGGTGGCTGCCTCCATTTACTTTATCAGTGGTGAGGTAGGTGATGGAATTTTCTTGGTTGCTGCCATCGTTTTAATCGCCTCCATTTCGCTTTATCAAGATTCTAGAAGCAAGAATGCATTGGAAAAGCTGAAAGATTACTCTCAGCCCAAAGTGCAAAGTGATTCGAAACGGAGAAGAGGAAGAGATCAAAAGCGAAGATTTGGTGGTGGGCGACAGTCTGATGGTATAAGAAGGGACAGCCATCACAGCAGATGGGGTGATCGTTCACTCAAACGATTTTTCGGTAAACGAATCCATTCTCACGGGCGAATCGCTTTCGGTTTACAAGGATAAAACCAAGGAGGATAAGTTCATTTACAGCGGCACAACAGTAACCAGTGGATTGGCCATTGCGACCATTACGGCTATAGGCAACGAAACCAAACTCGGGAAGATCGGAACGAGTTTGGAAGGTATCAGCGAAGAGAAAACACCGCTGGAAAAACAGATTGCCAATTTCGTGAAAAAGATGGCTATAGCAGGGGCGGTGGTTTTTGCCATTGTCTGGGCCATTAATTACTGGCAATCGCAAGATGTATTGAACAGTCTACTGCAATCCCTCACCTTGGCCATGAGTATTCTGCCCGAAGAAATACCCGTGGCTTTTACCACATTTATGGCCCTGGGCGCTTGGCGACTGATGAAAATGGGAATTGTGGTAAAGCAAATGAAAACGGTGGAAACCCTAGGAAGTGCTACCGTAATCTGCACCGACAAAACGGGCACCATTACGGAGAATAAAATGAGTTTGGCCAAGCTGTTTTTGTTTTCAACTGGTAGGATTTATGAGGCTCAAGATTCCTTAACGGAAGACAGAAAAAGAGCTAATTAAATTGGCGATGTGGGCCAGTGAGCCTATTCCATTCGACCCCATGGAAATGGCCTTGCACAAAGCTACAGAAGCTTATTCAAAGGACGAAAGACCCAAATTACAAAATGGTTCACGAGTATCCTTTGGGCGGTAAACCACCAATGATGACCCATGTTTTTGAAAACGCAGAATGGCAATCTGAATTATCGCGGCCAAAGGTGCTCCCGAAGCCTTGATTTCGGTCTCGAATCTGAACGATAGCGAAAAGCAAAAGTACAACCAGCCTCGAAGTCTTGGGAAGAGACGGTTATCGAGTACTTGGGAGTGGGGGCAAACCGATTTTAAAGGGACCGACTACCCCAAACAACAGGATTTTACGTTTACGATTTTAAAGGCATTGTAGCCTTTTACGACCCTCCAAAAGAGAATATTCAAAAGGTGCTGGAAGATTTTGACAACGCGGGTATTGAAGTAAAGATCATTACGGGCGATAATGCTGCAACCACCTATCGCCATTGCCAAACAAATTAAATTCATTGGTTACGAGAAAATCTATTTCGGGTGATGAATTGATGCAATTGAGTGATGACGAATTAAAAAAAAGGTAATGGACACAATGTTTTCACGCGCATGTTTCCCGATGCCAAATTGAGAATCGTCAATGCCCTGAAAGCAAACAACCAAATTGTAGCCATGACGGGCGATGGCGTGAATGACGGGCCAGCCTTGAAGGCTGCACATATCGGTATTGCCATGGGCAAAAAAGGAACGGAAATAGCCAAGCAAGCCGGCTTCCTTAATTTTGGTGGAAGATGATTTGTCCAAAATGGTCGATGCAATCGGTATGGGGCGAAAGATTTATACCAATTTGAAAAAAGCCATTCAATACATCATATCCATTCATATCCCGATTATCTGACCGTGTTTATTCCCCTGGCTTTGGGTTGGATTTACCCAAATATATTTTCACCAATTCACATTATATTTTTTGGAATTCATCATGGGACCCTACCTGTTCCATCATTTATGAAAATGAACCGATGGAGCCCAACACCATGTCGAAAAAGCCTAAACCATTAACCAATACTTTCTTCAATTGGAAGGAGCTTTCGGTAAGTATCGTGCAAGGATTGGTAATCACTGCAGGAACGCTCTTTGTGTACCAATATGCCGTGATGAATGGCTACGGAGAAACGCTGACGCGGACGATGGTTTTTTCGGTGCTAATCGCGGCAAATATCTTTCTAACGCTGATCAACCGCTCTTTCTACTATTCCATACTCACCACCTTGAAGTACAAGAACAATATGGTGTTGTACATCATTCTGATCACCTGGCCATCGTGGGATTGATACTTTATATCCAACCGCTCACTTCATTTTTTGAATTTGAGGCATTGAATATGCTTCAATTGGCGATATGTTTAGGAATCGGCTTCGTTTCAGTGATTTGGTTCGAAATCGTAAAAGGGCTTTAGAAGAGCCAAAGCATTCTGGATTTGAGTCTACACAAGAATCAGACTCAGCCTAGATATTTTTCCTAATTTCAATACTCGGAATCAGCCAATGGCTTAGAAATTCTAGCAGTGATCAGACTCTTCAAAATAAATTAACCAGCTCAAAACTATGGACCCACTACTAAAAACAATGATCGATAATATGCCTGAAAAGACGGGCAAATCATTGGATGAATGGAAGAAAATTTTGAATGCCAAATCATTTGAAAAACACTCAGAGGGCTTGAAGTACCTTAAGTCTGAATACGGGGTAACGCACGGATTCGCCAATGCCATTGTGAGCTTATCAAAAGAAGAAAATCATACATCAGAAGATCTTGTGGAAGCTCAGTATGCGGGCAAGGAGGATTTGATACCCGTTTATGAGGAATTGATCAAGTTTGTAAAATCATTGGGATCTGATATTACTATAACACCTAAAAAAGGCAGTGTTAGCATTATTCGCAAGCGTCAATTTGTGATTATCAAACCTGCCACCAAAACCAGAATCGACTTGGGTTTGAAATTAAAGGACAAGCCGATGACTAGTAGGCTCGAAAATTCGGGGCCCTTTGGAACGATGTGTACCCATCGGGTGAAAATTTCGGAAACCAAGGAAATCGATAGCGAATTGAAAGCTTGGATAGTGGAGGCCTATGAAAAGGCAAACTGAAGAGATTCGGTCCGAACCATTATTAATACCTTTGAACCCCATTTTCTAAGCCCAGCCCTTAATGTTTGTTACCTCTTAAATACAAGTTTATCCTTTAATGTAGGCTTCATTTTGGATTTATCATCCCAAGAGCAAGACTTTTAAATGAATATTAATATTAACTTTCTTGCAGAACCTAAAAGTGCGCGGGCCCGAAGCAATTGGCGGGCCGGCGGCTGCAGTGAATTGCGCATTTCGTAAAAATTCATCAAAGGGGCTTGTCCTTTCGGGAAAACAGCAGCGCGCCCGATGTGATAAAATCGCAAAAAACGAGAGCACAGCGACCGCACAAGGCACAAAGCCGCCGAAACACTCAATTATCAATTAGAGGTCACCGGCGGCCGGGCCAACAATCAAAGAACACTACTATAAGAAAAATAGATATTTAAAAGAGCAAATCTTAAGGAAGCCATTAGACTCCTTAAAGATGGAAGACGGATATTTGTATCATGAGAATCCTCGTAGTTGAAGACGAACAAGGTATTGCTGCCTTCCTGAAACAGGGATTGGAGGAGGAGTCTTTTGCCGTGGATGTAGCTGATGAAGGCAAGAAGGGCTTGGAACTCGCCTTGTCGGGCGAGTACGACCTATTGCTCTTGGACTGGATGCTTCCCGGGCTCAGTGGTATTGAAATTTGCCGCCAATTCAGAAAGGAGTTTTCAGAAACCCCGATTATCTTTCTAACTGCCAAGGATACCTTGGACGAAACGGTCTTCGGCTTGCAAGCGGGAGCCAATGACTACATCAAAAAGCCTTTCCACTTTGAGGAACTCCTAGAGCGGGTAAAGGTGCAACTGCGGCCAAAATCGGGAACGCACTCGATTTTCGTTTTGGGCGACATCACGCTAAACACTGAGACCCATCAGGTGCAGAGAGGCAGCGAGGAAATCAGCTTAACGCAAAAGGAATTTGCCCTTTTGGAATACCTCATCCGAAACAAGGGAAAGGTATGCCGAAGGACGCGCATCATCGAAAGTGTCTGGGACATTCACTTTGATTACAACACAGGTGTGATCGATGTCTACATCAATGCGCTTCGCAAAAAACTTCACTTGTCTGAAGAGGAAAATTACATTCAGACGGTTCGCGGAGTCGGATACATTGCCAAAGAAATATGAACCTCAATTTCCAGAACAGGATCGCCATTTATTACATGATCGCCACCGCGGTGATTATGGCTTTGGCTTTTGCGGTGATCTACTTTGTGGTATCCGAAACCGTGGTGAGAAACCTCGACGCCGACTTGTCTTTTGAAGCCCAAAAGCACACTGGCGAAATCACAATTATAGGAGATAGCATCGCTTTCAGCAATAAGGCAGAGCTGGAGGAGCGAGAGCATATGGAGGTTCAGGTCAATCCCGTTTTCATCCAATTGATCAACAAAGAAGGTCGGGTGATGGATAAATCGCCCAACCTCAAGGAGGATATTCTGGAGTTTAACGATTCCAAATTCGGAGGTCATTTCGATTCGGAAATAACCAACAGAGCCATCAGGCAAGTGCAGCTCCCGATTGAGCAAGACGGGAAAATTGTTGGCTACATCATCGCTGCGATGTCATCCGAGTCGGCGCGGTCAACCATCTTGATGCTTCGAAATGTATTGCTCGTTTCCTATTTGTTTGTTTTGCTCGGACTGTATTTCATTTCCAGATTTTTGGCAGGGCGAAGCATCAGCCCCGTGCAAGAAGTAACGAATACGATTACCCGAATTACCAAGTACAATTTAAAAGAGCGGGTTCAGCTTCCGCAGAATAAGGATGAGATTTACGAGTTGTCGACGGGTTTTAATTCCTTGCTCGACCGAATCGAAAATGCCTTGGAAAGAGAAAGGCAATTTACCTCAGACGCTTCGCACGAGTTGCGCACGCCACTGGCAACCCTCAGAGGCACGCTGGAAGTCCTCATTCGAAAGCCAAGAAATCGGGAAGAGTACGAAGAGAAAATAAAGTACAGCCTTTCGGAGATCGAAAAGATGGCCATCACGCTTGAGCAATTGCTGTTGCTGGCACGACTCGATACCCAAGCATCGATTAAAGAAAAAACCCTCATTTCTTTGCCCACCATCATCGACGAGTCATTGACGCATTTTAAGGAGCAGATCGCCGCTAAAGAACTGTCCATAGAATTCAATTTCGATGAAAATCGCGAGCTTTTGGTGCCGCATTATTACACCAACCTGATCATTGACAATATCCTGAGCAATGCCACCAAATATGCCAAGGACGGATCTGTTTTGAAAATAGCCATAGGTGAAATTGACGGGCACGTACATTGCACCATCCAAGACGAAGGAATCGGAATCAAGGAGGACGATTTGAAGCATATTTACGAAAACTTCTTTCGCTCTGACTCACTCAGTCAGAAGCAAATCAAAGGCAATGGATTGGGCTTGTCTATTGCCAAAAAGTGCGCGGATGCCATCGGGGCTCGACTCGATATCAAGAGCACCTTGAACCGTGGAACCACCGTGACCATCACATTTTAAGGAAATCTTAAGAAAGGCTTGAGAAAGGCCTTAGGAAGCTCCCTCTATATTTGATCTCACAAATCAATTGCTTCCAATGTTAGATCGCATCATCCAGTACAGTATTCACCACAAATTGATTGTGCTCCTCTTCTCGGTAGGTGTTATAGGCTTTGGCCTCTATTCCCTTTCTGAGATTCCGATAGGCGCCGTTCCGGATGTCACCAACAATCAGGTACAAATCATCACCACCTCCAGAAATCTGGCTACGGAAGACGTAGAAAAGTTTCTGACCTATCCCGTGGAGCTCGAGATGGCCAACCTGCCTAATGTAAAGGAGATTCGGTCGGTTTCTAAGTTTGGTCTTTCCGTAGTGACGGTGGTTTTCGACGATGAGATCGGTACCTATTTGCCTCGTCAGCTGATCGCTGAAAAGATCAAAGCCGCCGAAGAAAAAATCCGATGGGATTCGGAACGCCATTTATGGGGCCGATCACTACGGGGCTTGGCGAAATTTACCAATACGTCATCGAAGTAGATTCCGCTCATCGCGATGACTACTCCCTTTCTGATGTTAGAACCATTCAAGATTGGGTGGTGAAGCGACAGCTTTCGGGTATACCGGGAGTGGTAGAAGTGAACACCTGGGGCGGCTACCTCAAACAATACGAAGTAGCTCTCGATCCTGCAAAGTTGAGAAGTCTAAACCTGTCAGTTTCCTCGGTATTTACAGCCTTGGAGAAAAACAACAGCGTAGCAGGTGGTGGGTACATCGAAAAAACAAATCAGGCCTATTTTATCAGAGGCGAAGGCTTGGTGGGCTCATTGGAAGACATTGAAAACATTGTAATTGAAACGCGAAACGGCCTTCCGATTTTTATCAAAGATGTCGCTTCGGTGGGCTTCGGTCATGCAACCCGCTTTGGTGCCATTACCGGAAACGGTGAAGGTGAAAAAGTACTTGGCCAAGTGATGATGCTGAAGGGTGGAAACTCTAAAGCTGTAATCGGAGCGGTAAAAGAACGCGTGGCTCAAATCTCGCCATCGCTGCCTCCCGGCATTAGCATCAATCCCTTTTTGGAACGGAGCGAACTGATTGGAAAAACCACCTTTACCATCGCTGAAAACCTGATCTTGGGTTGTTTGATCGTCATCTTTGTGGTGGTTTTATTGCTCGGGAATCTCCGTTCGGGATTGGTGGTAGCCTCGGTTATTCCGATGTGTTTGCTGTTTGCACTTTCACTCATGTACATCTTCGGCGTAGACGCCAACTTGATGAGTTTGGGTGCAATCGACTTCGGGATCATCATCGACGGTGCGGTGATCATTGTGGAATACATCGCCTTTAAAATCACCTCTGAGCGTTCTCAATTATTGTCATTGCCAAAAGGCGAAAGACAAAACTTCATTGACAACATTACGCATAAAGGTGCGAGCAAAATGATGCACTCGGCCGTTTTTGGTCAGCTCATCATCATCATCGTTTTTATCCCGATTCTCTCGCTGGTGGGTGTAGAAGGAAAGATGTTCCGGCCTATGGCCTTGGTATTCTGCTTTGCCCTGATCGGAGCAATGATCTTCTGCTTCACCTATGTGCCTGTGATGGCTTCATTGTTCATCAAGCCCACTGATCCCAACAAGAAAAATATCTCAACGCGACTCATCAAGTTTTTGGAAGACAAGTACGAGCCTTCCATCGCATGGGCGCTAGAAAAAAAGAAATTGGTTTTGGGATTGGCAGCCTTGCTTTTGGTGTCCGTAGCATTTCTCTTCACCCGCATGGGAGGAGAGTTTGTTCCCACACTCGATGAAGGCGACTTTGTGATTCAGCCCGTGCTCAAAACGGGTACCTCATTGAGCAATACCGTAGTCGCCACCACGCGAATTGAAAAGATCTTGCTGAAATTCCCCGAGGTAGAGCAGGTGGTAAGTCGGATCGGAGCAGCGGAAGTACCCACGGATCCGATGTCGATGGAAGAGAGCGACGTCATCATCAAACTCATCCCGAAAGGCGAATGGACTTCGGCGGAGAGCAAAGACGAACTGGCCGATAAGTTTAAAGAGGCCTTGACGGAAATTCCCGGAGTTGATTTCGAATTTACCCAACCCATCGAGATGCGTTTCAATGAGTTGATCACGGGGGTTCGCGCCGATTTGGCGATCAAGATTTTCGGAGAGGATTTGGATATCCTTTACAACAAAGCCTTGGAAGTAGAAAAAGCCATTCAAGGAGTGGAAGGTGCTGCCGACATTACGGTAGAGAAAGTGGCGGGGCTTCCGCAGATGTCGGTGAAATACGATAGAGCGCGAATAGCCAAGTACGGCCTGAACGTCGAAGATCTCAACAACATCATCACCATGGGTTTTGCGGGTAAAACTGCGGGAACCGTTTTTGAAGGCGAGAAGCAATTTGATTTGGTGGTGCGATTTGACGGAGACCACCGTCGCGATATTCAGAACATAGAAACGGCCACGGTGCAATTGCCCGATGGAAATCAGCTTCCCTTAACCGAATTTGCCGATATCTCTTACACCAAGGGCCCTGCCAAGATTTCGAGAGACAATACCAAAAGAAGAATCGTAGTGGGTGTGAATGTGCGAGGAAGGGATTTGGAATCGGTGGTGAAGGATGTGCAGGAAATCATTGGTCGGGATATCAAATTACCCGTGGGCTACACGGTCGATTACGGAGGCCAATTTGAAAACTTGAGAACGGCCAGAGAACGCTTGATGATTGCCGTTCCTATTGCCCTCCTTTTGATTTTCGTGCTCCTGTATTTTGCTTTCAATTCGGTGAAAGAGGCTTTGATCATCTACAGTGCCATCCCGATGTCAGCGGTGGGAGGCGTTATTTTTCTCTACATCCGCGACATGCCGTTCAGCATCTCTGCGGGGGTTGGATTTATCGCCCTCTTTGGTATCGCCGTGTTGAACGGAATTGTACTGATTGAAGAGTTCAAGGAGTTGAAAGCACATGGAATTACCGACATCAACAAACGAATCATTATGGGTACAAAAAACAGATTGCGTCCTGTATTGCTAACGGCCTCGGCAGCGGCTTTGGGCTTTTTGCCAATGGCCATTTCCACCTCGGCGGGAGCAGAAGTTCAGCGCCCTTTGGCTACCGTAGTAGTCGGCGGACTGATCTCAGCGACATTGCTTACGCTTATCGTGCTCCCAGTGCTTTACGCCCTTTTCGATAGAAAGGGACATATGCCGAATATCAAAGTACCCGCGGTAGGACTCGCCATTGCTTTGCTACTCGCTTTTCCCGCATTGGGTCAGAGTCAGGACATTGAAATAACGGTGGATCAAGCCGTGGAAATTGCCTTGCAAAACAACCTTGGATTGAGAGCATCGGCTCAACGCGTTGATCAAAGCGAGCAGCTGATTGGCAGTGCCATAGATATCGATAAAACGGAGATTTACTACATGGAGGATGCGGCCAATATTGCGCCGAATAACTTGCCCGTGAATACATGGGGAGTCAGCCAATCCATCCAATTTCCAACCATTTACGGCGCGCAGCGCAAAGTGATGAAAGGGAAGTCGGAATTGAGCAGAGACCAATACCGAATGGACGAGCGAATGCTCACCAAGGGGGTACATCAGGTTTACAACGAAATCGTGTATTGGCAGCAAATGCTGAAAAACTACGCCTATCTCGATAGTCTTTACATCTCGTTTGAACGTGCCGCCAATCGAAAGTTTGAGCAAGGAGAATCGAACTACCTCGAGAAGTTGACTGCCGAAACAAAGAAGAAAGAGGTGTCAATTCAGCTCAATCAAATTCGCGAAAGCATCCGACGGAATTACATCCTACTGAACCAATGGTTGCAGTCTGATTCAAGCTTTACCGTGAGTGCCGACAAGTTTGAGAAAATTGAGCTCATGCCCCTCGACAGTGCTACGCATCCCATGCTCAGCTACTACGCCAATGCCATGAAACTATCCAACGATATGGTATCCCTGGAAAAGCAAAAATTGCTGCCCGACCTCAATGCCACCTTATTTCGAGGGACGAATAATGGTGGGGGACAAGAATCCTTTGCGGGTTTTCAGGTGGGCGTCGCCATTCCCTTGTGGTTTGGCGTTCAAAAGTCGAAAATAGCTGCCGCCAAAACGGGCGAGAGCATCTTGGAGGCCGAAAGTGACAATTATAAACTACAATTGATTGCGCGCTACGAGGCTTTACTTTCGGAGCTAAGACAATACGAGCAGGGCTTGACTTACTACGAATCGACGGGTAAAAAGCTTTCGCAAGAAACCCTCTTTCATGCCAATAAGGCCTATCAAAACGGAGAGATTGACTTTCTGCAATACGCTCAGCTTTTGGAAAACGCCAAAACCATCGAATCAAATTACCTCCAATCTCTTTTCCAATACAATATGACTGTATTGGAAGTGAACTATTTAATGAATTGAAAATGAAAAACCGAATCAATCATAAGACAATGAAGTACTCTGCAAGCTTTCTGATTTTTGCCTCACTCTTGGTGCTCGCTTCTTGCTCGTCTGAACCCGATATGCAGATGGCTGATGAGGCCACTGCAGAAAGTACCGTGGAAGGATCGTACGAATTGAGTAAAAAACAATTCGAGTCTTCGGGCATGGAGCTGGGGCAGATGGAAATGAAAACCTTTCACGAGGTGATTAAGGCCAATGGAATCATTGACGTTCCGCCCGAGTACCGCGCTTCCGTGAGTTCTTATTTCAGCGGAACGGTAAAAGACATCAAACTCATTACGGGACAGGAAGTCCAAAAAGGGCAGCTCTTGTTCACTCTGGAAAATCCTGATTTTGTGCAGATGCAGCAAGACTTTCTGGAAGCGAAAGGACAGTTGTCTTACCTGAAATCAGATTACGACAGACAGAAGAATCTCGCTGAAGACAGCGTTTCCTCGCAGAAGAAATTTCTCAAGGCCGAGTCGGATTACACGGTCACCAAGGTGAAGATGGAATCCATTGCCAAGAAATTGGCACTCATGAATATCGATCCCAATTCGCTTACCACGGAAAACATCCAAACCACCATCAGGGTAAATGCGCCCATCGGTGGTTACGTAACCCGTGTAGGCATCGCGAGAGGTACTTTTTTGAGCCCCTCAGAGTCGGCGGTGGACATTGTAAATACTGAACACCTGCACCTGGAAGTGAATGTTTTCGAAAAGGACTTGCCGAAAATAAAAGTCGATCAAACCATTCAATTCAGAATACAAGAAGACCGCAGTCAGGAGTACGAAGCGGAGGTTTATATGGTAAATAAAACCGTAGACCCCGTGCACCGCACCATCGGAATTCACGGGCATTTGCGCGATGAAAGCATGGCTTCGAAGCTGAGTCCCGGAATGTACATCGAATCTGAAATTTATGCCGCCTCCGTATCGAAACCCGCACTGCCCGAAGATGCACTGGTGGAAATGGATGGAAGCTATTACGTATTGGTTCTTGAAGGGGATTCCGATCAGGAGTATTCATTGGTTCGGAAAGCGATCAGCGCAGGGGAGTCCAATGATGGCTTTGTAGAAATCCTCAACCCACAAGACTTTAAAGAGAATACCCGATTCCTGACCAAGGGAGCATTTAACTTAATAACAGAATAGTCATGAACGACGCACACCTTCACCTCATTGTTAATCACTTGCCCATCGTGGGTTTGTTGATCGGAACACTTGTACTCATTGCGGGTATGTTGCTTAAAAAATCAGAAGTGAAACTGACCGCATTCGGGATTTATATATTCAGTGCCCTAGCCGCTATCGTAGCCAATTACACGGGCGAAGAGGCCGAGGAGATCGTAGAGAATATTTCGGGAATCAGCGAGACTTTGATTCACACCCACGAGGAGTACGCCGAGACCTTTCTGATCCTCGCGATAATTTTGGGCGCCTTGTCTTTAATCGGATTTGTATCTGAATTGAAAAAATTCAAGTTCGCCAATTTTCTAACCGTGATGATTCTGTTGTTTGCCATTGCAGCGGGAGTCTCTGCAAAGTATGTGGGAACCAGCGGTGGCGAAATCAGACACTCTGAGATTAGAAACGATGCGCGCGTGATTGATTTGGAGAGCTACGACGATTAGAAGCCATTTTTTGGCACCTCTCAGATATGCAAGATCATCACATAGAGGTGTCAAAGTTGATGCACATGCCTTCTCTATTTTGACTAGTTTTGCACGCAATTAAAATTGCATTACTTATGATTAAGCCCTGATGCAAACTACGGGGTGGATAAACGGGTAAGGAATACTTTATTGGTTTTGTCCGCATGTTTGCCTAAGCTCAATGAAGTATAACCTACTGGTTTTATTTTCGGTTTTCATTGCACAAGTCAGCCTCTCTCAAAATACTGATCTTAATCCCAACCGCACCAAAAAAGGAAGTCTTTATTTCTACTGGGGGTTGGAATCAGGATTGGTTCAGCAAATCAGACTTGCACTTCAGCGGGGGCTGATTATGACTTTACATTGAAGGATGTAGTTGCCGCCGATCGGCAGTCCGACTTTTCGATTGACGCCTATTTGAACCCGACGGTTATGACGATTCCTCAATACAATTTTCGGATAGGATACTATTTCAAAGACAACTGGGATATTTCTTTTGGTATCGACCATATGAAGTATGTGATGAAGAATTATCAAACAGTCAAGATTTCAGGAGAAATCAATACAGGTCGATCTAATTATGATGGCTCATATGATAATGATGATATCCTGTTGAATGAAGATTTTTTGAAGTTTGAGCATACCGACGGGCTGAACTATTTAAACATTGAGCTGAGGCACACTGACAATATCCTCGATAAGAATCGGGTGCAAATTAATTTGATAGAAGGTTTGGGAAGCGGGATTCTCTTTCCAAAAACCAATACTACTTTATGGGGAGCCGACAGGTATGACGAGTTTCACCTTGCCGGTTACGGCATAGGAGCAATTCTTGGAGTCAACTTCACCTTTTTTCAATGGTTTCTTCATCCAGTCTGAGGTGAAAGGAGGCTTTATTGATTTGCCCGATGTGAGAACGACTAGTTCTCCGGCAGATAAAGCCAGTCAAAACTTTTCTTTTCTCAGGTCAATGTGGTATTTGGTGGCATCATCCAAACAAAACGAGAGCCAAAGAGCCTGAAAAGTGCTCTTTATTAAAACGGCATCTAAACTCCGTTTGATGAATTCAAGCTCCTATGATCCGGCTCCGGTTTTGGTTTTTCTTTTGTAGAATTTCCTAATTCCAATGACGAGTAGGGGCGTTCCTATCACGGTAGGGCCGAGCCAAATGACTACCGGCGGAAGTAAGTCTGTGCTCGGCAGGTTGGTCACCAAAAAAGCCGTTATAGCGGCAATCAAGGCGCCGCCCATTCTGCCACCGTGTTTACCTGCGGCTTTTTCGGGAGTGGTTTTCAATGCTAGATCCGTGAAGGATAGCACGGCCAGAATACCTCCCAAGACATAGAGGATAATTGCCCCTATGGGATTGATAATCCCAATGTAAACCATGTATCCCGCCGTGAGGACTCCTGCGGCTCCAATGGCTTTGGTCACTTTCACCTTTTTGCCAAAAGGCATGCGCCTGATCCAAATCCATCCGGAGCTCACCAAGTAGAGCGTGAAGAAGCCGATACCCAGCAGAAACGGATTGGGATGCCAAATGGCAAGCACAACGGCCATAGCAGCTGATGAAGCCATAAAAATGGCAAAGGCCCGGCCCGCCATACTGTGTGGTTTCGATCCTTTTCTTAAGAATGCCGCGCCCAATCCGGCGATCAGTGCTATCGTACCCGCCGCAGCGTGCACAAAGAGTAGGTAGTCGTATTTTAGTTCCATCTGCTTGGGTAAATTACCATTTGTATAAAATTGATTTCTAAGTTCCTGCCGGTGGCATTGACAATATCTACATTCGAATCGGATTGAACCAAATAGCGAAGATTGCTGCGCAGAATCCACGATTCTGTGTCGGTAGGTCGTATGTCCCAGCCAAAGGTGATGCCGTATGAAAAGGCTGAATAGCTGTCTTTGATTTGTGGCAATTCGCCATCGTTGATCTCGGCATTTATAAAGTCATTGCCTACGCTGAACCCTACGAAGGGTGCAAAACCTTTGTAATTGAAGAGGAATTTAAATCCCTCCAGCGATAGTCGGTGTTGCGTGATGCTGTAATCCATCCCGTAAGCTTCATCGCTGAGATTCATTGGTCGCCAAGCTGCGCGAAAACCTGCATCTATCCTGTAAAAGTAGTACCCCATGGCTACGTCGGGATACACAACGAGGGGAGGCCTGTTTGGCATAAACGGGTACTGCTCGAGCATGGGCACATCGCTCAGGGGCACATTTGCCGAAAGGCCGATGGCCACATTCCACGTGCTGAGCTTTCCCTCTTCGGCAAAACCGTCGTAGCGCTGCTTTACATAAGCTTTCGATTCATCAGTAGAGAGATTGGCAGTGGTATCAAAGTATTTTTTCAAAGCAATGGAAAGACCCAAATCGGGGGTTTGTATCGAGGCGTTTTCATCTCTCGATATCGAGTAATTTACCTCGTTGTTGAATACATGGTGGGCAGAAAGTTCCAAAGTGTATAGCGAGCCAAAAGCGATATTGAGTCCCGCTTCGAGTCCAAAACGACTCGTTTCAAAGAGTGGCCCGTTGTCCAATCGCAATTCGGGTGTGAGCCATTGAGCGCCCACGAAAGGTCGCGGTGCTTTTCGGCTTAAGCCAAAGGGTATGTAGCGAAATCCCGTGATCACTCCTTCGCTGTAATGTTGGTCATCGCCATTTACGCGTGAGGTGAATATGGGGATGGAAATGTAGAAGTCGGCTTTTTGCCAAAAATGAGTTCCGCCAATGATAAATCTTCCTGCTAGAAATTCGGATGCATTTGATCCGCCGATTCCATCGAATTGAGCACCAATATAGGTCTGTGCAAATCTGTATTGATCCTTTTGCCCCTTTGCCGAAAGGGAAATAAGTATAATGACTATCGCTGCATAAACCTTGTTCATATCGCAAATGATTTGACACAATGATACGGGCGCAAAGCCCTTAGCAGCAAATGAAAGGGACGAATGGGAAGGGCGCTGTTACAGTCGGGAAGGTTTGGGACGAATGGGAAGCAGCGGCTGCCCGAAAGATTTGCTTAATCTGCTGAAAGGGCTTTCAACTCGGCATCAAAATCCTTCAGTTTTCCACGGCTCACGGGCACTACTACTTCAGAATTTTCGAAGCGCAGTGTATAGCCTCTCGCATTTCCATCCACATGATTAATCATTGGCATATTGACAATCCACGATCGATGTGTGCGGAAAAAGCCTTTCGGCAAAAGTTCTTCCGTAGCATTGAGTGATTTACGAATGAGCACGGGCTTCCCTTCTGTTCGGTGAACTTCGATGTAATTTCCCGAACTCTCGATTGCCAGAACCTCTTCAGCCTTGGCTTGAAAAGCTTCTTCACCCGCTTCTCCCGAAATGGTGATGGCCGATGAAGAAACAGCAGGCTTGGGCCTTTCGGCAATGACCTGATTGTCGTCTATTACCGCTTTGGCATTTCTGCGGTGGTAGATGTTTTGCCTTACCAATGCTTGAATCGCAACGGGAATAATGCCAATGGCCAAGGTAAAACCCACGAAAAGAAGGAGTGTCTCAAAGCTCCATGAAAAGAAATCGAGGTAGCAGCTCAGCAGAAAATTGCCAACGGCAATGAGCAGCACATTGGCCATAGTTTGAATGATCTCTCGGCCTACGGTCCATTTATGATCGTTGTAAAACGATCGAAAGAGAAACGGGAAGAGGATCTGTGTCAGTAGGAGGAAGGACAAAGTGATGAGGCCATAAAAACCTGCAACCATCAATAGATTGCCCTTTACATCTGCCAGCCCGAAAGGCTTGAAGATGTAGAGAAAACCAAACACAAAAAAGGCAATGAGAAAAGCAGAACGAAGTCTTTGGGGCTTTTCGGATAGGGGAGGAAAAGGTCGCTGAAAGACGCCGATCATTCTACTGTTTTGTAGGCGTGCTCGATCAGCTCCTCCATACTGACGTACTCCAAAGTCTGTTCGTTGGTAGCTTCCAAAATGACTTTTGGATCAGCGCCATGGCGGTAGGCTTCTTGCCACCTTAAGGCGCAAAGGCACCAATGGTCTCCCGGCTTTAAGCCCGGAAACTCGAACTCAGGCACGGGAGTCGACAAATCATTGCCCATGGCTTTGGTAAACCGCAAGAACTCCAAGGTCATGATGCAGCAAACCGTATGCGTTCCTCGGTCTTCATGTCCGGTGCTGCAACAGCCGTTTCTATAAAAACCCGTCATAGGGTCGGTGCTACACGAGATGAGTTTTTCGCCGAAAACGTTGAGGTCTTGTTCCATACGGACAAATCTAGCCAATGGAAATTAATTTAAGAACAAGGAAGAAAGATTTAGAGGGTAGTCAGAAGTCTGTAATTTCGGGGAAGGGAAAGAAAGAGAAGAAAGAAAGGGGAAAAAGGAAGAAAAAAAGAAAAAAAGGGGAAAAAGGAAAGAAAGAAAGAAAAAATGGAACGAATGAACAAAAAAAGAAAAGGGGAAGAAAAAAAGAAAAAAAAGGGAGGGAAAGGAGAGGAGAGAGAGGAAAAAAAAAGGAAGAAAAAAGGAAAGGGGATCAATACTTAGCCACCGTCGAATCAATTTCGTCGCTGTACGCCAGTATTCCTCCCTCCAGATTGTAGAGATTGTCAAATCCTTGGCTTTGCTCCAGGTATTGTATCGCATTGGCACTTCTTACTCCGCTGCGGCACATGACCACCACTTTTTTGTCTCTGGCTATATCGTCCAATTTCTCGGTGATGTATTGCATGGGAATGAGTTCTCCGCCAAGGTTTGATATATCGTATTCGTAGCGCTCTCTGACGTCTACAAGTTGGAAGTCTTCTTTATTCTCTATCCACTGCTTTAATTCTGCCGGGCTGATTTCTTTCATGATTCAGATAGATTACATTGTCAATAGACAAAGTAAGTCAAAGGTATCATCTTCATCTGTCAATGAAGCTATTATGACTTAATTTTAAGATAGATTTCATATTGCGGTTAAATTAGATGAAAGATCGGTCAGGGTAATACCTCAATATTGCACGATTTATTAAAAACGGTCACCGCGACTTGAGTGTTTTTCAATTTATACAAAGTGCACCTGCCTGCGGTGACGGTTTCCAAAAAAAGATAGCGAAATTGCGGCGTGCTTTTGAGATGTTGAACTGCTTCAGCTCAGACCATGAAATTGAACAAAACTTTTGAAACCGAACTTTGATGAGCCTCATCGCTATACTTCTTGCCGGCACTACTGATATTCCTTTTCTCAAAGAGATCGTGCTGATACTCGGACTTTCGGTATTGGTCATCTACATCTTTCGAAAGATTAAGCTCCCCGCCATACTCGGGTTTCTGGCTACGGGAATTCTATTTGGACCAAATGCCTTAGGTCTAGCCAGCCGCGGCTCGGAGATTGAGATGCTGAGCGAAATCGGTGTCATCTTACTCTTGTTTATCATCGGGCTGGAGTTTAGCCTCAAAAACCTGATGTCCATTAGAAAGGTGGTGTTTATCGGTGGCTCCATCCAAGTCTTGCTCACTATTGCCATTACGGCGGGCATTAGTTTCCTGCTTGGATATGAACTCACCGAAGCCGTTATGCTCGGATTTCTTTTTGCCTTGAGCAGCACCGCCATCGTGCTGAAGCTACTTCAAGAAAAGGGACTGATGCGCAGCAACCACGGTAGAATCAGTCTTGGTATCCTCATCTTTCAAGACATCATAGTGGTGCCTATGATTCTACTTGTCCCCATTATTTCGGGGCAGGAGAGCAATGTATGGGGTGCCTTGGCCATCCTTTTGGTAAAGGCGCTTTTCCTTGTGGTGGCCATATACGTATCGGCGCGGTACCTGGTGCCGAAGCTCCTGCATGAGATAGCCAGGACCAGAAGCCGCGAGTTGTTTCTCATCACCATCATCGTCATCTGTTTTGCGGTGGCCTTCGTTACCTCGCTTATGGGGCTATCGCTGGCACTTGGCGCCTTTATGGCGGGCCTTTGCATCAGCGAGTCTGAGTACAGCCATCAAGCCACGGGTTTGATTATTCCCTTTCGGGAAATATTCACCAGCTTCTTCTTCGTTTCCATCGGGATGTTGCTCGATTTGAATTTCTTGGTCATGAATTTGCCGCTGGTGCTTCTTTTCACCGTTGTGGCTGCAATCGTAAAATTCGGCGTGCTGGTACTGGCAGCACGAGTTTTGAAGTTTTCGCTAAAGACGAGCATCCTCGTAGGGCTGAGCTTATTCCAAGTGGGTGAATTTGCCTTTATCCTTTCCCGCACCGGAATGGAAGCGGGATTGATTTCCCCACTCACCAATCAGTACTTCCTATCTGTTTCGATCTTGACCATGGGTGTCACGCCTTTCCTGATTGACTACGGCGAGCGAATTGCCAATTTCCTGATGCGTACGCCCATGAGTAAATTGGTAAATGACGCCGATCCAACAGAGACTGTACAGTCGACCGAATTGGTGGAAACACTCAAGGCTCACCTGGTCATCATCGGTTATGGAACCAATGGTCGCAATGCTGCCAGAACGGCCAAGGAAGCCAAGATTCCCTATGTGATCATCGATAATGATGCCGAGATAGTAACTGCTGCGCGTGAAAAAGGAGAGCACATCATCTTTGGCGACGGAAGCAATCCCTTTATCTTGGAATACGTGCACATCTACCAAGCCCGAGTGGCGGTGGTAGCGGTAAATGGCCACCAACACGCCTTGGAGGTGGTGGCCAATATTCGTGAAATTTGCAACACGGTGCATATCATTGCCAGGAGCCAAAGCATTTCCGAAACAGAAGAATTGCTGCATCTCGGAGCCAGTGAGGCCATTAGTCAGGAATTTGAAGCTTCGGTGGAAGTTTTTGCCAGAATGCTCAACCAATTTTTAATTAAGCCCGATGAGATAGATGGCTTTATCGATATGGTGCGCGACGAGGCTTATTCTGAAGTACATTCCAACTACCATTACTACAAGAAGGGTGCGCTGGAACTCAACGATATTCACGCGTTGAATCTCGTGTTGACCAATTCATGTCCCTTTACGGGAAAAAACCTTTGCGAAACGCCCTTGATGGAAAAGTACAAAGTGCGGATGATCGGCTTTTACAGAAACGGGAATTTCAACTCAAAGCTCGACGGTACCACACGACTGCACGAAGGCGATGAAATCATTGTATTCGGATCAGAGAATGACCTGAAGGGATTTAAGGCAGAGTGGGAGAGGCGTCCGGTTGCAATCGCTTGATGTAAGAAAGGTTGGAACCGATCCAAAAGTCATTTTATTGGGGAAAAGGTATATACGTTTCATCTCCATCTACTTTTGGAAACCTTTTGGCAATCCAGTCTTCCTTTGCTTGCTTCAATCGGTCTTTGCTGTGTGATACAAAATTCCATAGCAGGAAGTGTTCCTCAGGCAGGGGCTCACCGCCGAAAAGTAAGAGCTGCGTATTTTCATCCAAATGGATTTCGCATGCATCATCCGTCTTGCTGATCAGCATCTGTCCCGCTTCTACTTTTTGATCACCTTCGGTAATCGAGCCTTTGACGATCACAAAGGCCACTTCTCCGCTTATTTGCCCTCGAAGAGACAGTGTGGTGGCCTTTTCGGTAAATATGTCCACCATAAACAAAGGTGAAAAACCTTGGAGTGGAGCTGATTTTCCAAAGGCATTTCCCGCAACCAATTTGAAGGTAAGGTCATCGGTTTTCCATGTGGGTATATCAGTCCTTGGGTAGAAGTCAAACCGTGGCTCCATTTCCTCCATTTCCTTCGGAAGGGCCACCCATATCTGATACCCGTGCATGGTCAACTCATCCTGAGTTCTATTCGGTTTTGGCGTTCTTTCGGTATGCGTTAGGCCCTTTCCTGCCGTCATAAACCCCACATCACCCGGGCCAATAACTTGCGCGGACCCGATACTGTCACGGTGTTCGATTTCTCCTTCAAAGAGGTAGGTCAGGGTACTCAACCCAATATGCGGATGCTGATCTACATCTACATATTTTCCATTCCCCAATTTTGCGGGGCCCATGTGGTCTATGAATGTAAATGGCCCTACCTGACGTTTTTTTCGGAATGGCAGCAGTCTGCCCACCATAAAATTGCCCAAGTCTGCCTGTCGCTCATCGATCAGTAACTTATTGTTTGCCATGAGGTTTGATTATCGTTTGGGGGAAAGGTGTTTGGGAACGTTCAGAGTAAGATGTCGTAGCTGACTATAGGAGCTTATGCATTTTACAACTCGTTATATTTAGTATTCTATTATAAACCACTTTCGCGGTATACAATCACAGCGCCGAATCTTGTAGCTATCCAAAGATTATTGGTTAAGTCATATTCCAATTCATTGATTTGAAATCTGTTGGTGTCTATTCCAAATTCATTTCCGCGCATAAAAAGAAAATCATCTCCCTGATTAATCGTTAAACCCATATTCCAAGTTCCGAATAATCCGGTTTCTTGATTTAAGGCAATTGCCTGCACATTCCAATCATGGTCATCCCAGCCCGGATTTTCAAAAGATACGTCGTCTATGGGTTGCCACTCTGTGCCAATTAATCGATACAAACCTCCAATAGTGCCGACCCAAACCGTATCACCACCTGCAGGTTCAACGGCGTATGTATTCATAGTTGTGAATTGAGGCTCGTGCTCAATTTGAGTAAAACCAGTGCCATCGTATTTTACGATTCCCTGTGAAGTCCCGAACCATACGTTTCCATCTTCGTCAGAATCTATTTCTCGAATTTGGTAATTCGGGAATGTGTTGATGAAATCATCCATCTGAGTCCACTCTCCATTTTCATACCGATGAAGGAGTTCACCGACGGTACACCAGACCGTGTTTGACCTGTCTACATGGACGTTATCGCCGAGCTGTGGTATAACAAAAACATGAATGCTGATCGAAGATGTCCAATCTTCACCATCGTACTTGAATATTCCATCATTGGTTCCGACCCATACGTTATTGTCTTGGTCAAAATCAATACTGTAAACGGCCCCAATACTGTCTCCGAAAGCTTCATCCCCAAAAACCGTCCAAGTATCAGCAGACTGATCGTACTTCACCAATATGTTTGCTTGATTCTTTATTCCTACCCAAACATTGTTTGATTCATCGATTTTCAATGCCGTTACATGGTCTGTTGTGGTAGCATCAATCGGTGAATTTGTTGAATTAAAAACCTTGTAGGTTTCAACAGTTGCCGCTTCATCCGCATCATCTTTGTTGCATCCGATGAACATTAGAAGTAGGACTGAGATAATTGGTATTCTTCTCATAGCTGTGTTTTTTTTAATTAAGCCCAACGCCAACTGTAAGGTGCGTGTCCCGAAGGGCATGCACTTTACAGAATGTTGTGGTGTCGTATTTCTTTTTTAAGCAGATGGTTTTACGTTAATCTGTCCACCGACCGCTTTTAGAACTTTCATTATGGTCTCGAATTGAGGTTTAGCTCCGTCGGATAAAGCCTTGTAGAGACTTGGTCTGCTCATTCCGGTTTTCTCAGCAATTTTTGTCATCCCGATAGCTTTTGCGATGTGTCCGATAGCTACAACGAGGTCAGAGCTGTCTCCGTTTTCGAGAACAGTATTGAGATACTCTGCAATCATTTCTTCGTTGTCGAGATAATCTGCGATGTCAAATTTTGTTGTTGCCATTTTACTCATTCTTAAGTTTATTCCAGATATCTTTTGCCTTCTTAATGTCCTTCTGTTGACTTGATTTCTCACCGCCGATCAGTAGAATGATGAACCTGTCTTCCTTCTCTTTAAAATAGATTCTATAGCCCTTCGCATAATTTATCCGCATTTCGCTAATTCCATCACCTACAGGTTTACAGTCTCCAAAATGTTCATCAGTCTCCAACTTCTGAATCCTGAATAGAATTTTTGCTTTAGCCCGAATATCCTTGAGCTTTCTAATCCATTTATCGAATTCAGCTGTTTTTTCTATTCTGACCATGAATAAATGTATCCATATGGATACAAATTTAAACTATTCCCTTAAGATTCCAAAGAGGCTGGTAATGGCTAATCATCTTTCTTCGAATGCACCACAACAATTGAATAAACGCAACTCAGTCGCACTTATTCAGCTTACATGGTCTTATTGACTTTCAAAAAGAACCATTTTTTTGTCACTCCCAAAACTGCTATAGAAGAATCCCACTCTTCCCAAAAATCGGTTTTGGTCGGCACCACAAGATAAGAAATAGCCGCGTGCAGCGCACGGGGTATTCAATTAAAAATGATTGGAACAGGTAGCTGCGTGCCTGCGATTTCTCCATTGCTAATAGCCTATGGGTACTATATCTTCCGTCTCTACCGTATCCTTTGGCATAGGGCTTTCACTCGTGTATTCGCTTAGAGCGAGCGCAGTAATCTTTGAATCTATTTCTGAACCATATTGCACATCAAAGCCAAAAATATGATTGGTATCATCAATGTCGGTGAGGTGGATGAGGAAATGGCCCGTTTCTCGCCCCGAAGCAATGACCTCTAAGGATCCTGTCCAGCGCAGCTCTTCTAATTTGCTCAGTTCTGAACGGAGTAGGGGTTCTATAACGTCCCAACCAGCAGGTGCTATATAGCCTCGCACCTGTATCGTACTGTCAGCCATCATCAGGTCGCGCATAAAGTTGTGTAGCTCGACAAATCGTTTGTGAGTTAGATCATCGTCTGTGTATTTCACCTGTTGCACGGCAAGGAGTCGATTGTAATCAGAGCAGATTTGAGAGACGTAGAGATTGACATAACCGTCGTAGGCAAAGCCGTCTATACCCTGTGCCGCCAACTTTTTCATATGGTATACTTGTGCATTTGCCGCTTCGAGACCTTGGCCTTGCTTTGCTCGCAGCGTGCTTGCCCCTCGGGAGGTCAAAGACTCTATCGGAATCTCGCTCTCGGCAATTCGTTGGCAAATGTAGCGGGCCTCTTCGTTGAGGTATTCATCGGGTCCCTTGCCTACATCTTGGGCATGGAGTGATCCGCAGAGCAATGATGCCAGGACCTGGATTTTTACAAAATTCATATTTTACCTTTTCAATTTTCCTTTCTTCTCCAAAAGGTGGTCCAACATAGTGAATAATGAGGGCATACTTATGACCACAGATCCAAGTGGCTCTTAAAATCCATCACAAATGTAACGGTATTGACCTTTTCTGCGGATACATTGACTCGTGTGGGGCACCGACAAAGCGCCGCTGTTTCGGGTTTCGGCGCAATGCCATGAGACTTCTGCCAATCTACTCGGGCATATTTTTTATTGCGGCTATTGGTATCGACTACCTAAGCCATCTGCTTCCAGCGCCCGAAGAGCTTCTTACATCTTATTGGGATGACAGTCGGCAGGTGGCGACGCATCCCATAAAATAGAAAATGCCTGCTTTTGGAAAAGCGGAATTCTTCAAGAAAGAGTATTTGGTAAGCACACACTAATGCAAGCTTCTGCCTGAGGCGAAGACTTTATAATGGCAGGAAGATTTTGTCCTCAGGCCGTCAGTCTGTACGGCACATACCACGGTATGGCTTTGGCTTCTTTGCGAATAAACATATAGTCTCGCAATTCGGGAATGGAGATGACCATGCTTCCTTTGGTGCCATTGCACTTTCGGCAGAGTATCTGCCCGTTGCTATTGCAATCAGGGCCACCCTTGCTCTTGGGATAGATGTGATCAAATGTGAGGTTTTTGTCCGTACCGCAGCACTGGCAGTAGGGCGGATGTCCGTTGTCGATGAGTACTTCTACTCTAGGAGGTATTTTGCACACGATTCATAGTTAAGGGGTTAACTAACATACGTGTAGGATGAATTTGGGTTTCAATTTCAGAAGCTAGCTCATATTTAATGCAGATTCCGTAGAGAAAAATACTCAGAAAAGCTTTTTTTGGCGAGGACACGGAGGCGTGCAAGAACACTGAAGAGATTGCGGAGAATGATTCGTTGGCGTTCTCATCCAATTGCGACTGCAATCCTCTGCGACCTCAAAATCTTGAACTTTGCGCATCAAAAAATCTCAGTGTTCTCGGTGTAAATCTGAATTTTAAAAATCGGAGGAAGGGTTGGTTTTAACGCAGGGCACAAAGAGAAGGCGCAGAGTTCGAAGAGAAATTATCAATATTACTAATGGGCTAAATGAACCTACGTCGAGCCCTGAAGGGGCGTAATCTGTCAGCCCGGGGTGAAGCCCCGGGTTGGGGGTGAAGAGATGATTAGTTTTGGCGCGTGTTTTTTCATTTCGAAAAAACCGTGACAAAACGGATTCCGTTTGTTCTCAGTGTAAATGGGACTTCTATGAATCAGCAACTGATTGATCGCGTTGCAATCGAATAAAAACTCACACTTCTAAATCAACCTCAACTCATCTTGGTAGATCCACCCTTGGGCACCGCTACCGATCTCCACCTCATACCATTCGCCTTCTTGACTCAGGATCTCCACCTTTGTGCCCGAATGCAGCACAAATACATTGACGCTACCGCCGCGGGGCTCGCTCTTTACATCTACCTTATCGGTAAAGATGATGGCCGATTTCTCGGCGTAGCGGTAGTTTTCGGCCGATACGGCCAAAGTATACGTCAGCACCAGGAAGATAAAGGTCAGGAACCCCCCGAAGAACCCAAACCGACGAAGATTGGTAGAGTGACTGAAATAGTAGAGGAGGAAAAGCAGAACTGAGGCAAAAGCCAAAGCGAT
The DNA here is from genome assembly GCA_942492545.1 of uncultured Cryomorphaceae bacterium. GTDB lineage: Bacteria > Bacteroidota > Bacteroidia > Flavobacteriales_D > Cryomorphaceae > JAKVAV01. The sequence goes on from CALOFA010000009.1 coordinate 41,640, forward strand.
GCAGATCTCAGCCCATCCGTCGGGGCCAAGGCTGTAGCGAAAGGTTTTCCACCAGATGTGCAACTTGCTTTTTGGCAAGACCTCGATCTTGTCTGCGATCATATCGTTGGCAATGCTCAGGTTGTACTGCACGTCTTCGTTTGACGGGTCAAACCGCAGTGCGCGCTCATAGTGGAGGATACTCTCGGGCATTTCACCCAGCTTGAAGTAGCAATTCCCAAGGTTGTAGTTAATGGCCAAACCTTCGGTGGTCGGCTCTGCCTCCAAAAAGTGATTCAAAGCCGTCTCGTAATCGCCTTTCATGTAGGCCTCGCTGCCCAGTGTGAATTGATCGCGGGCGTAGTCAAGGCTTTGGCCAATGGCCGATGCCGCAAGAATCAATGCCGAAAAGAAAACGATGAACTTTTTCATTTTAATCTTCCCTCCAAGGTTTCAATTAGTTCTGCCGTACGCTTGTAAAACACCTCGTCGCTGGTTTCCGTTACGGGAGCAAAGCGAGCCATTTCGCAAGTGTCAATCACGTAAGTCACATCATTTACCGTAGCCTCCTTTACTCCGCTGCGCTGCAGCTCTGAGAGGATCTTCTGACGCGACAATGCCCCGATGGGAATTCCCAGCTTATCGCCAAGGTAGCCGTATAGTGCTTTGAAAATTTCTTGGTAGAAAACGGTAGAGTCACCTGACTTGAGCGCTGCTTCAGCTGCTTTGAGTCGCTTCTGCGCCATGCGGCTCGCACCGCGTTTCTTTCTGCCTCTCACGTCCTTGTCTAAGGCTTCTTTTCTTCGGCGGTAAATCAAGAAGATGAGCAGTAGCGCAAAGGGGCCTGCCGTACCCGCCCAGAAAAGGGGAGTGCCGAAAAACTGACTGCGCGTGGCTGAGAGCAAATTCGCATCGGTGATGATATACCGAATATCCAATCCCGATTGCTCCACGATATTCTTGGCTCGGGGTGTTCCTGCCGAAGGCACGTTTCCGTCGTCATCAGAGATGTTGAAATCAAACGGACCTGCGGTCGCTGTTTGGAATTTTCCCGTAGTGGTATTGAAGAATGAGAATTCCAATTGGGGAATACTATACTCGCCCGGATACCTTGGAATGATGAGATACTGAAAGCTGCGCGAACCCCTTACACCACCTGTCGAAACGGTTATGCGATCATCGGTCTCGGGGTCGTAAACTTCAAAATCTTCGGGGAATTTAAACTTCGGCTCGTCGATCAATCTCAGGTTTCCCGCTCCCGTCACCTTCACTTTCAGGTTGATGGGCTCGTTTGCCTTGGCCTCTGTTTTGTCTACCGTAGCCGAAAAGTCAAACGTACCTACGGCTCCGTTAAATGATTTAGGTGCCCCGTCGGGAAGTTCCTTTACCGTGATGCTCGGCGAGTTGCTTCTCACGGTTATGTTTTCGCCCGGATTGAAGAATGAGCGGTTCACATTTGCCGAAAGGGTCAAGGGTTCGATTTGAAGGGTGCCTGTCCTCTGTGGAAAAATAACTTGCTGCCTGAGGATAGCCTTTCGGTATTGCACCCCGTTGATGATTTCTAAATTCGGCTCCCACGAGGTTTGTCGTTCGGGAAACTCTTCCGTCCAAAAACCGTCGAAGGTGGGGAAGTCCATCTCTCCCAGGTCGATATTGTTGTAGCGACTCAGCAAAACAAAAGAAACCACGATTTGCTCGCCTTTGTAAACCGAGCTTTTCGAAATTTGAGTTTTCACCAAAAGATTCTGGTTTGTGCTTGGCGCTTGAGTCGCTTGGGTGCTTCCCCGCTGGTATTGCCCGGATGAAGATGATGTACTGGCGCCTTTTACCACTTCGATCTTGATGGGAGAGGTGGTGAGAACTTTTCCGTCTACATTTGATTTTGCCACACCTATTTCAAAAGTCCCCACATCCTTGGGCTTTAAGGTGTAGGAAAAGGTGATGGAGCTCGACTGCTGCCCGTTGACTATTCGGTAGCTCGATGAACGCGATGGTCCGAACACCACTCTGAAGTCATTCAAATCGGGCGTTTCGATATTTCCTTTTCCGTTGGTAAGCGTAATTTTCAAAGTGAAGACATCACTTACCGATACGGGGTTTTTGTCCACAGTGGCTACCAACGACGCCTCTTGTCCCCATGAAAAAAAAGGAACGAGGGCAAACAAAAGAATGATGACCCAACTATTTCTACCAGTCCTTTTCAATTTTTATCCTTTGCGCTTTTTGTTTCTTCTTCTTTTTCAAATCCTCTTGCAAGTCTTTCTCTTGCTTCATCAAAGCTTGTAGCAATTGCTCGGCTTCCTCTTTTGAGAGTTGCTGAGGCTGTTGTTGTTCTTGCTGTTCTTGTTGTTCTTGCTTCTGTTGATCCTGATTCTGCTCCTGTTCCTTCTTCTCCTGATCTTTCTGTTCGTCCTGCTTCTGGTCTTGTTGCTGCTGCTGTTGTTGCTGTTGTTGTTGTTGCTCTTGCTGCTTTTTCAAGTGTTGGGCGTAGGCCAAATTGTAGCGTGCATCATCGTCGCTCGGTACCTTGCGCAGAGCTTCTTTGTATGCCTCTATGCTCGCTTCCAGGTCTCCGCTCATCAAGCGAGAGTTTCCCAAGTTGTACTGCGCTTTGTTGATCTCCTCGTTGGTCTTTGCCATTTTGGCTACAGAGGCAAATTGCGAAGCAGCTTTGTCGCTGGCCGTTTTGGCGCCTTCCATAAGCTTCTTCTTTTCCTCTTCGCTTTGCGCGTTTTGAGCTTGCTCCTGGAGGCGACGCGACATTTGCTGCAGGGCATTTCCCGTATTGAAGAGAGCCTCCATGTATTCGGGATCGCTCTCCAATGCCTTGGTGTATTCCTTTACAGCCTCGTCGTAACGCCCGCTGCGGTACTCGTCATTTCCTTTCTTCGTGTCGATCTTCTCCACTTGGCTCCACGCCGAAAAGGGGAGGAGAAGACAAATCAGTATGCTTAGTTTTATTCTCATCTGTCGAATAGTTTTAAGCGTTTGGCCACTCTTCCTTTTTGATTGCCCAAGAAAAACTCCAAAACCAAACAGGCGAGGGCTAAGGCCAAAAAGATCTGAAATCGATCTTCGTATTCGGCGTAAGCCACAGTTCCCATATCCGTTTTTTCAATTTGGTTGAGTTCGGCGAGTAGTGGCTCCAAGCCAACCTCGGCGTTCGAGGCGCGAATGTAAGCGCCATTTCCAGCTTTGGCGATCTCTCGTAGCATCTGCTCATTGAGCTTAGTCACTACGATGTTTCCTTCTTGGTCCTTTTTGAATCCCGTTCTTGTCTGGCCATTGTACTGCGGAATTGGTGTTCCGTCGGGCGATCCCATTCCGATTGTGAAAACGCGAATGCCTTGCTTGGCGGCTTCTTGCGCAGCCACTACGGCATCAGCCTCGTGGTTTTCTCCATCGGTTATGACTACGATGGCTTTTTGTGCGGGACTCTCTTCGCTAAAGCTTTTCATCGAGAGGTCAATGGCCGCGCCGATGTCCGTTCCCTGTACGGGTACCACATCGGTATCTATGGTAGAAAGGAATAGCTTTCCTGCTGCGTAGTCGCTGGTGATGGGCAATTGTACAAAAGCCTGTCCGGCAAATACGATGATTCCTACTCGATCTCCCTGAAGCTTCTCCAGCATTTTGGAAATGGCTCTGTTGGCAGCTACCAATCTATTCGGACTGAGGTCCTCGGCCATCATACTGTTGCTCACATCGAGTGCCACAATAATGTCGATTCCTTTCACCTTGGCTTCGGCCATTTTTGAGCCGAGCTGCGGATTGATCAAGGCCAGCACCAGAAAGGCTGCCGCCAATCGCCACAAAATGTACTTAATGCCCGTGTTCACACTAGACAGTTCCGTGACCAAAGAGCTAAGCAAACTGCTTTCGCCAAAGCGATCGAGCCTTCGGTTCTTAGACCAAACAGAGATCCAGAAGAAGAGAAACATTACCGGTCCCAGCAAGAACAGCCACCACAATTCGGGCCTGCCGATGCGCAATCCGGGTACGGCATCCATTACCACCAAATACACCACGCCAAAGAGCAGCCAGAACACAACTTCCAAAATGGAGGCGGCGATGAGGATTCCCGTGAGGTTGTATTTGGCTGTGTTTTTCACTTATGGAAGCGTTTGTAAAATCGTTTTTCTAAAAAAGAATTCGGTCAGCAAGAGCAGGCTGCCGATCAGGGCGATAAAGTAGTACTCTTCGGCCTTGCGGCTATGCTCGGTGACGTTAATTTTTGTTTTCTCCAATCGGTCGATCTGTGCGTAGATCTTTGCCAATGCTTTTTCGTCGGTAGCGCGGAAGTAGGCTCCGTCGGTCATTTTAGCGATTTCCTGCAAGGTAGGTTCGTCAATTTTGACTTCTACATAGTCGTATTTGTATCGCCCGTCGGGGTACACGGCTACAGGAGATAGGGCTCTGCCTTGCGATCCGACACCAATGGTGTAAACGCGGATCCCAAAGCTTTTAGCAATCTCTGCTGCGGTAAGCGGAGCGATTGAGCCGGCATTGTTATCTCCGTCTGTTAGGAGGATGATGACCTTGCTCTTTGCGTCGCTGTCGCGAAGGCGGTTTACGGCTGTAGCCAATCCCATCCCGATGGCCGTACCACCTTGCACCATTCCCGTTTTGATGTCTTTGAAGAGATTGACCAATACGCGGTGATCGGTTGTGAGAGGACTTTGCGTAAAACTCTCCCCTTCGTAAACCACTAATCCCATGCGGTCATTTGGTCGCGCTTCGATAAAGTCGATGGCTACTTGTTTTGAACTCTCAAGTCGGTTCGGCTTAAAATCCTGCGCCAGCATCGACGCTGAAATGTCCATGGCCACTACGATATCAATCCCTTCGGTGCTGGTGTTTTGCCAGCTGAGGCTGGACTGCGGTCTTGCTAAAGCGATAATTACCATAGCGAGCCCCAAGCTTCTCAAAAGCAGTGGAGTATGAATCAGTAATTCATTTGTTAAGGCTCCTTCGGTAGGGAACTGACTCAAGGAAGAAAGCGTGACTTTGGGCAATTTCCCCGGAAGGGAGAATACATGGTAAAAACCAAGAACGGGGACAATCAAAAGTAGCCAGAACAACATAGGGTAGGCGTAGCTGTACTCGCCGCGGAAGTAATACCACAGCGCTCCTGCGCCGATGGTAGACAGCACTGCGAAAACCAACCCTATCTGCTGACTTTTACTCATTGATCTCTTTGTCCTTTAACATTCTGGCCGAAGTGGTATTTACAAAGCTCAAGGTCTGCGTTACGGCGTCCTCATTTTCATTGTCGTCGGGTCGATCTTTCGCAAACTTCACCATATCGGCTCGGTTTAAGACTACCCGCAGTTGTAGTGATTCCTGATCGGTAAGGCCGACGTATCTGAGTCTGGTCAAAATCTCATTCGACGTAAGCTCGTGCGCCGGAATCTCATAAATGGCTTCCAGATAATCGCGGAGCACATCGGTAATTTCGGTATGGTATTGCTTGATCTTTCCCTTTCGGTAAATCTTTTCGCTTTGGATGGCGTGCAGTCTTTCCTTGGCTATCTCGTCTGCGGGGCGTGTTGGCTCAGGTTTTTCGACCACGGGTCTGGCCAATCTCTTCTTGCGCTGCGCGCGCACCAAAAGAATCACGGCCACCAAGAGTCCTGCTAGTGCCAAAGCACCTGTAGGATAGTACCAATAAGCTTGTAAGTAATCTTGCCAACCTACTTCTACTTCGTAAATCTCTGCCGGAGGCTTGATGCCGGCAGTGGTGTCAATTTCTACCGTTTTCACGGTAAGGAGGAAAGCCTCTGTGCTTTGCTTCTCGCCGTTGATGGTGATCTCTACCGGCGGAATGGCGTAGAAGCCCGTATCCCACGAGGTGAGGTAGAGTTTCTTCTCGAGTCGGGTTTCCGTAACGTCGTCTGCTGTAGCGAGAGTATCCACATCCGTGGCGCGAACAATCTCCACATTGGTGATCAGGGTATCGCCAAAGAGCGGAAACACCACCTGTGGCATTTGACCTTTTTGATAGCTCACGCTGAGGGTCATTACCGCCTGCTCTCCGATTAGGATTTCTTTTGGAGTAAGAGTGGCATCGGCCTTTTGAGCCTTCAGCCCTGTGGCCATCATTGCGGCCATTATTAAAATCGATATGTGTTTGAGCCGTAACACTATGATCGTTTGCTAAAAAGATTTCTTAAAGGTTGGATGTAGGATTCGTCTGTGGCGATGGAAGCAGTGTCGATTCCCGCTCTGCGCAAAGCATTGTCGGCTTTTAGTTCGCGATTCAAAGCCGCCTGATGATACGCTTCACGTACTTTTCGAGAAGCAGTATTTACCCACCTCACTTCACCCGTTTCGGGATCGGTAAATTGAGCCATGCCCACGTTCGGCATTTCGGATTCACGCTTATCGTGGATGCGAAGTGCCACCATGTCGTGCTTTCGATTGGCCAGTTTCAATGAGTCTTCGTAATCCTTGTCCATAAAATCAGAGATGAGGAAAGCGATGCTTCGCTTCTTTACCACATTGTTCAGGTAGCGCAGCGCCTCGCTGATGTTGGTACCGCTCTCTTCGGGCTTGAATTCAATCAACTCCCTAATGATGCGAAGGATATGAGACTTTCCTTTCTTAGGTGTTATGAACTTCTCCACCTTGCTGCTGAAGAAGATCACACCGATCTTATCGTTATTGGTTATTGCCGAAAAGGCCAGTACGGCGCAGATTTCGGTAATGAGCGATTTTTTGATTTGGGCCGTGCTTCCAAAGCTATCGCTAGCCGATACATCTACTACCAGAATTACCGTGAGCTCGCGTTCTTCTTCAAAAATCTTGACGTAGGGATGACCGAAGCGGGCCGTAACGTTCCAATCGATGGTTCGCACTTCGTCGCCCACGGCATACTCACGCACTTCGCTGAAAGCCATTCCTCGCCCTTTAAACGCCGAGTGGTACTCTCCTGAGAATATCTGATTGGAGAGACCTTTGGTCTTCAGCTCGATGCGCCTAACTTTTTTAAGAAGCTCTGCGGTATCTGTAGCCATCTACGGTACTTCTACTGTGTTCAGTACTTGTTGAATAACTTCGTCTACGCTCACGTTTTCGGCTTCAGCCTCGTAGGTGAGTCCGATACGGTGACGCATTACGTCCGGTGCAACTGCGCGAACATCCTCCGGAATTACGAATCCTCGTTGGTTCATAAAGGCAAAGGCCTTAGCCGCCATGGCCATGCTGATGCTGGCACGTGGAGAGGCTCCGAATCCGATCAGCTCCTTGAGGTTCTTGAGATTGTAGTCTTCAGGGTTTCGCGTAGCGTATACCAGGTCTACGATGTATCTCTCGATTTTCTCATCCATGTAAACCTCCCTCACGATGTTCCTCGCTCGAATGATTTGATCGGGGTTTACCACGTTTTTGGTTTTCGGGAAAGGCGCCAGCGAAACGTTGTTTCGAATGATCATGCTTTCCTCGTCCTTCTTCGGGTAGTCCAATACCACCTTGAGCATAAAACGGTCGACCTGCGCCTCGGGAAGAGGGTAGGTACCTTCTTGCTCAATGGGGTTTTGCGTGGCCAATACCAGGAATGGCTCGGGCAACTTGAAGGTTTCGCCACCAATGGTGACTTGACGTTCTTGCATGGCCTCGAGTAGATGCACTCTGCACCTTTGCCGGCGCTCGGTTGATCTCATCTGCCAAAACGAAGTTGGCGAAGACAGGCCCTTTCTTTACGCTGAAGCCTTGATCTTTCGGGCTATAAACCATTGTTCCTACCACATCGGCAGGAAGTAGGTCGGGCGTAAACTGAACGCGACTGAAGTCAACGTTTATACAACCCGCCAGTGCTTTGATGGCTAGTGTTTTTGCCAAACCGGGCACTCCTTCCAATAGAATGTGGCCGTCTGCCAAAAGGGCGATAAGCAGTTTGTCTACCATATCGTGCTGACCGATAATGACTTTCTCCATTTCGAGCGTAACCAACTTTACGAAGGCACTTTCTCTTTGGATCTTTTCGTTCAGCGCTTTAATGTCAACTGTTCCTGTGGTGGCTCCTTGATTAACAGGAGTTTCAGTAGTGTCGTTCATTTCTTCGGTGTTCATACCGCGAATTTAAGTTTCAGCAATGAAAATTTAGGTTTTCTGCCGCAAAGTTAAGTAGCGACTTTTGAACAACGCAAAATTGCAAGGAATGCCTTTCTCGAAGCAAGATACCGCAGTTAAAAGATGTTAAGCATTACTAGTATTGACGCGGCTTTGGGCTAAAACCGATAGTTATCCACATCTGGTAAAATGGAATGAGTGAATTTATATTTTCGTGAAAACGACTTCGATATGACCCTAAACGATGCTATAGAGAAGGTTCGCGAATTTCACGATGCCTTTGGAATCAAGAACGCTGAAAAGCCTACCGCTCAACTTTCTGAATCGGATATCTTACTGCGATACAAGCTAATGCGGGAAGAAAATGAAGAATATCTTGAAGCGGCTGAGCAGGGAGATTTGGTAGAAATTGCCGATGCATTGGGTGATATGCTCTACATTCTTTGCGGAACTATTCTGTCTCACGGACTTGAGGGAAAAGATAGCTGAAGTCTTTGAAGAGATTCAGCGAAGCAATATGAGCAAGCTCGACAAAGACGGCAAGCCAATCTACCGCGAAGATGGGAAGGTGCTTAAGAGTGATTTGTATTTCAAGCCGGACCTTGAGTCTATTTTGGGGAACTGAGAGTTCAGAAATCAGAGATAATGTCAGATATCAGATGTCAGTGAACAGTGTATCAGTGGGAAGTGAAATTTTCAATTAAGCATTAGATATCATCAATTTAGGAATGGTTGAGTTGGGAATGAATTGATGACAAAATGAATTCTTTGGTAAGAGTGGTTTTAACGCAGAGTGGGTTATAACACTATTCGCCCTTTGATCCAATTGGATCGCTTACGCGAACTTTATGCTAAATGAAATCGGAATCTACTCGTCTCCGTCAGAAAATGGCTTGGATAGCTGACTTTTCATATACGCCATCTTTACAGCGGCAACAGCAGCTTCCACCCCCTTGTTTCCGTGCTTTCCACCCGAGCGGGCTTTGGCTTGTTCGAGAGTGTCATCCGTGAGGACACAGAATATAACAGGAACTCCCGTTTGGAGGCTGACGTCCTTGATGCCTTGGGCTACAGCCTGACAGACAAATTCGAAGTGGCGAGTTTCTCCTTGGATTACCGATCCGATGGCGATTACCGCATCGTATTGTGCGGATTCGATCAATAGCTTGGCAGCGATAGGCAATTCGAAACTGCCGGGCACTTTTTTCACATCTACGTGGTAACGTCGCGCTCCGAGTTCAATAAGCGTTTCGCCTGCGCCTTGAGTCAAAGGATCCGTAATCTCAGCATTCCATTCGGCTGAAACAATACCAAAACGAAAAGGAGCCGCTGAGGGCGTGCTCCTTTTATCTAATTCAGAAAGATTTTTACCAGCTGTAGCCATAACTATCCGCCGTATTTGGCGATGTATGAATCTATGGTACGCGCCTCAGAGCTGCTCGGGAAGTCTTCTTTGATTCGCTCAAATTTGGCCAAGGCGTCCTTAAAGTCACCTTTTTCAATTTGCACTAAAGCCGCTTTTTTCAAATAGATCGGCGTAGTGAGCAGGTTAGAAGAAGTCTCAATGGCATCTTCGTAATGTCCCAATGCATCGCTTAAATTCCCTAGTTCCACGTAGCAATCTCCGATAGCGCCTTTGGCAACAGCCGCAGTAAGGTCATCATCCAAGTCGGCGTCTTTTAAGTACTCTATGGCCAAACCAAAGTCACCTTGCTTCATGTAAATGATACCGGTGTAGTATGATGCAAGCTCTCCGGCTTGTGTTCCGTCGTACTCATCGGCAATGTACTCGAAACCGTAGTAAGACTCGTTTCCAACGAGTGCCTTATCCAAAGAATCGATTTCATACCAATACTCAGCTTTCCAGAGTAGGTTCATTCCTCCCTCATTTTTGGGCATGAGGTCAGAGTCGTGTAATGCAAAATATCCCGCGAACAAGGCTACCAAAAGGGTGGCTACGATGATGATCGTATTGCGGTTTTCGTCGACGTATCGCTCTGTTTTAGAGTATACTTCTTGTACGTCTACTATGGTTTCGTCGCTTTGATTTTTCTTCTTCGCCATTACGGGCTGTTTTTATTGAAGGTGCAAAAATAGACTTTTTTAATTGCCAATGCATATGCCCCCCAAGGAATTGGTAATTTTGCGGTCGCGATATGACATTAGACCAGCTAAGTGTACTGAATTTCAAGAACTACGGAGAGGCGACCATTTATCCCGATCCGCATGTCAATATCTTCACGGGGTTGAACGGACAAGGAAAAACAAACCTTCTCGATGCGATTCATTACCTCTCCTTTTGCAAGAGCTATTTCAACCCCATTGATAGTCAGAACATCCGACACGGCGAAGACTTCTTTGTTGTGGAAGGCGTTTTCGCTCAAAACGGCGACAAGGATAAGATTTACTGTGGTGTGAAGAAAGGGCAGAAGAAGACCTTCAAAAAGAACAAAACCGAGTATGAGCGACTAGCGGAGCATATCGGTCAGTTTCCTTCTGTGGTGATATCGCCTTACGACAAGGACTTGATTAGGCGAAGGGAGCGAGGTGCGCTGAAAGTTTATGGACAGCATTATTTCCCAGTACAATCGTCGGTATCTGGACGACTTGATTTCATACAATCAGGTTTTGCGTCAGCGAAATAGCCTCCTCAAGTACTTTTGGGAAAACCGTACCTACGATGCTGATAACCTCGAAGTATGGAGTATGCAGTTGGTCGATCTTGCCAAGCGCATTTTCGCCGAAAGGCAGAAGTTCGTCAATTTTTTTGAGCCGATTTTCCAAGAGCATTATGCCGCTATAAGCGGAAAGGCCGAAGAAGTAGACATTCGCTACAAGTCGCATTTGAGCGAAGGCGATTTCACGGAAGTGCTAAAGGAAAGCTTAGACAGAGACCGCCGCACACATTACTCTAATGTGGGCGCGCACAAAGACGATTTGAAATTCGGTATCGGTGGGGGGCACCCACTGAAAAAATTTGGATCGCAAGGACAGCAAAAGACTTTCTTGATTGCGCTAAAGCTGGCACAATTCGACTTGGTGAAGGAGGTGACCAACAAAGTCCCTGTGCTATTGCTCGACGATATCTTCGATAAAATAGACGATGTGCGGGTGCAGCATTTGATGCAATTGGTGAGCGATCACAACTTCGGGCAGATCTTCATCACCGACACCCATTCCGAGAGGATAGAGCGTATCTTTGAAGAGATCACGGATAGCGTTAAGGTATTTCACATCGAAAAAGGCGAAGTAAATGCGTAGAGATAAAAAACGAGGAAGAACTGGGAGGCGTCATCAACCGACTACTGAAGGCTTATGGCTTGGAAGAAGGCTACTATACCGCTGCTGTTACCACCTATTGGGAAAAGCTGATGGGCCCTGCTGTGGCTCGACACACGGGTAAGATCAAAATCGAGAAAGGTGTTTTAAAGGTTCAGATCACCTCTGCTGCTTTGCGCGAAGAACTAAGCTACGCCAAGGAAAAAATCATTCAGACTATCAATAAGGAGATTGGGCACCGTTTGATTACGGGTGTGGAGATTCATTGAAATGGTATAGGGTAGTGGGTATAGGGTATTGAGATTTAAGGAGGTCAATTTAAGTGTGCAAATGCCCTTTTCCTGTGCGGAACTAAACGAAGAGTTCTTATTCGTTTTGCAGGACAATTCTGCTAGAGAGATAACCGTCTTCAAATTGTAGTTTGAATAAGTAGGTGCCTGATGAAAGATTGGACAAGTCGATTTGGTTGCGGTGGATTGTATTGGCCTGAAAACTTCTTCTTCCCATTAAGTCAAAACCTCTACTTTTTCGAGATTTCCGAATTGCTTTTGTTCAGCCCATCGGACTGTGCCTTGAGAAGGGTTAGGATATAGTACCAAAGTACCATAGCCTGCGGTTACGGATGTGTTTAAGGTATTGGGCGGGAATTTCACGATCCGGTTTTCTAGAAGTTCAGAAATGTAAAGGTCAGTTTCGGGATACCAATACCGCTGATTTGACTCGGTCGTTGAATCAAAACTGGGGTTCGAGTTCGGCTTCTGGTTCAAATCTATCGAGCTAATGTTCCATTCTCCATCAAAATAATAAAGGATTTGGAATTACTTACATAAATCTGAAAAAATGTCAGTATTAGGAATTTGAATTAAAGTTTGTCTCACGAAAGGCTGTTGATCGAGATTCACAAAGGATATTCTGTTGTCTTCTGCAATGTATAGAACCGATTCCTCTAAATGTAAGCTCCGAAATACTGTTGTAGCCACCCCCAACAGATGTCGAAAGCTCTGTATCTGTCAAGTCTATTCTCAAGATTTGATCAGTGCCAACGTTGCTCACAAAAACTGCGGAATCATAAACCACAAGATCGAATAGAAAATATACAGAGACGGGAAACATGCCTGAATAGACGAGTTCACTCTCTCGCCATTGCTGCCATCGATGTTTATTCTGTTTATATCGTGGTCAGTTATATCCTGATAGTATAAATGCTCTCCATAGACAAAGCAGTTGGAGAGCATCACTGTTTTCAGGTTGTAGAATGGTTACATTTTCTATAGACAAACCCTCCGCACCGACCGAAGTACCCCAAAGCAACTTCATTGACTAAATCATTGGTTCTCACAGAAATAGATTTTTTCATCGTTGAGGTGCAACCCATGAGGTGAAATATTATCTTCAAGGACGACTGTCATTTGTGCCTGATAACATTGAGTGAGAGCAGTGAAGAGAAATAACATAATTACTTTCATAGTCATGGTAGTTTAGTATCAACAAGATACTTTTTCAGAGTTGTAAAGTACTCATAGAAAATCCTCAACCTTGAAGTGCTAAAAAAAGCCACCCGATTTCGCGGCTTTTTTGCTTTGGAAGAATAAAATTATCAACGGCTAATCATAAATGTTTTCGTGACTACTTCTGATGCCGTCGTAAGTCTGTAAATGTACAGACCATTGGGAAGTGATGATCCGTCAAATTGGAATGTATAGGTTTGATCCGCTTGAGCATTACCACTGAAAATGGCTTGAATAAGTCGACCTTGCATATCATGAACTTCAAGAGATGCTATGCCGGTGAAAGGAATGCTAAAACTGACAGTAGTTAAACCTTCCGTTGGGTTTGGCTGACTATTAATTTGACCACCGCTTATATAAGTGAATGGCTGCCATGTACTAAATGGCCCCGCAATGACGGGTGATTGAGAACAACCGCATCTCACTTGCCACTCATAGTCCGTGTCTGAAGTAAGGAAACTTGCAGGAATACTAAATGAAGAGGCACTTGAATCCATAACAATAACCGATTGACTAGTTGAAGGATTATTTGACTCCCTGATTTTGACCTGACAACCTATCTGACCCGATACTGGTTCCCACTCTAGCAGCATATTGTTCGTATTGACTACAGTATTTAAAGAGAACTCTCATCAACAGAAGGGAAGGGCTCAGCACAACAGGGCTCCAGCTCCGTTTCTCCTCCGACACAATCGCCACAAGAGTCCAAAAAGGCATTTGCGTCAAGCGGACAGTCATCTTCGAAGTTGGTAATTCCATCTCCATCAGAATCGATTTGTGTATTGTTGATGTAGGCATATGTTTGCACACCGAAGTTTTTACTCGCACCTGAAATTATCAAATCAGGAGCGCTATCACCATTTAAATCTGAGAAATGAATGTCTCCTCTATATCCTGGTTGAGCTCCTCTAAAAGGCAAGCCTTCTGCGATCGAAAAGGTTCCGACTCCATCATTCAAGAAAAGGGTTGAGGAATCGGCATTGGTCAGCAAGATATCTATATCGAGATCGCCATCTATATCAGCAACGTCTATATGTGACCAAGTTATTTCATTAAACGGGTTTTCGGCAATTTGGGCAAATTGATTATTGCCATTTATGAATATTGTTGTCAGAGCTTCACCGTTGCCGCTCTCATTTTCTATCCTGCCGGAAAAGATGAGGTCAGGATCCAAATCCCCATCAATATCTGCGAAAATGTGAAGCTCCTCTAAGTTTAGCAATGTTTTCATCAGCAAGAGCATTATTGAAAATTGTATAATTCCCATCGCCATCATTCAAATAGAAATCACAGAATGTATCACTCAAATCAGTATTTAAAAAGTAATCTCGACCGAACAATAAAATATCTTCATCTCCATCTAAATCCAGATCTTCAAAAAGCATTGAGCCATTGAAGATGCCGGGGAAATCATTGTTTTGATCTTCAGTGAATGTTCCGTTTCCGTTATTCAAATAAAGTCTGGATCCCATATCACTATATCCGAGACTCTCACGCCCTGATATACCCAAATCCAAATCTCCGTCACCGTCTACATCAGCAAGATCAATGGAATTTCTGTAACCGCGGACCAATTCTCCCAATGGAGTTATGCTAAAATTTCCGTTACCATCATTTTTATAAATTGTTGTGTAACCTTCTGCACTATTATCAAAGATTTCTAATCGTGGCCCTGAATTTAAACCGGAAATTATCAAATCCGGGTCTGAGTCCCCGTCAATATCTTCCAACTTCATATCTCCTTCGTGAAGTGGGAAAAAATTAGAATTCGGACTTTCGATAAACGTGTTATTACCTTCATTAAGATACAGCTTAGTAAACGATCGTGCATCTTGATTTAACCCCTTAAGCATTACATCTTGATCACCATCACCATCCACATCTGCCGTTGCTATAGTGCTTTCAGTAGCCAGAATAAACGGTGTAGAAGTTTGTCTTTTAAAAAGTCCCGTACCGTTGTTTAAATGTAGATCAGTGGAATTAAAGTCTGCCACAATCAAATCATTATCTGAGTCTCCATCCGCATCTACGAAAACGACGTCTCCATTGATTGTGCCAAGGATAAAGCTTTCCTCAGACTCTTCAAATTCTGCATTTCCTTGATTGATATAGAGTTTCGTAAATGTGTAGTACTTATCATCGGATCCGCTTGAAATCACGACATCCACCAAAGAATCTCCATTCACATCAGCTACATCAATATCTTCAGCTCCAATAAACGGAACGTCATCTACAAACGAAAAATTTCCAACTCCATCATTTAGAAATAACCATGTTTGACGTTGAAATCCTAATTTCACAGAGAAAAATGTCTTTGTCTCCGTATTATCCGCATCCGCCAGGATCAATTGCTCGGAGGGTGAAGCGGGAGCGTTAAATATTTCTATAAACTCGCCGTTGCCCAAATTTGAATATAATTTAAATACTTCTTCAGATGTACCCGAACCGGACATGGCTAAATCCAAATCGCCATCACCGTCGATATCGCCAAAATCAACTGCTCCTTCCGAAATATGAAAACTGATTTAAAGTTTGCAGAAAATTCGCCGTTTCATCATTAAAGAATAACTAGAATACGGTTCATTGTCAATCTTTTTCCATCAAAAAAACTCTTATTCCATCTTATCTGATCTGCAAAATCAATCGTACTGCGTCAATCCTACAGAGGAACTTGTCTTCAGAAAATCCACCGTTGCCGTCATTTACAAAAAATTGTAAATATTCCGTCTTGATGAGAGCACCATCAATAAGTGTATCCAAAATATTGATGACCAAAAGATCAAGATCATTGTCCCCATCTATATCTGCCAGTTCTCCATTATTATTACCACTTCCGTTTGACAGAGGGTTGTTCTCAGGAAGAGTAAATACCCCATTCCCATCATTTATATAAATCGTTGAAGGTCGGACGAAATATAAGTCCAAGTCACCATCATTGTCTACATCGGCAATATCAATTTCATTTGACGATACGGGAAAGCTGTTTCCAAGAAAGTCATCAGGTACGATCTGTGAAAATTCGACTTGCCCGATCGATAGGCAAGGTAATATCATGAAAAGAGCAAAAAATGGGATAGAATTTGAAAGAGTGGCTTTCATAGTAACGTGGTTTATTTTGGTATCGTAGGCTTAAATATAGCACTCAATCAGCTAATTCAGGGCTTTTGAGTCAAATAATAAAATCGGTTACTTTATGTGTTACTAAAAAAAAAGCCACCCGATTTCTCAAGTGGCTTTTATTAGCTCCTAGTCGATAGAAGCTGGTATCTAGAATGCTACAAACAATAGCTAGCGACTAAAGACTAGCTACTATTTACTAACCCACCATCTCTCTACCGGAGAAGTGGAAGTTGCTTTCAATTTCTGCGTTTTCGTCGCTGTCAGAACCGTGAACGGCGTTCTTTGCTTTTGACTCTGCGTACTTCTTGCGGATGGTTCCTTCTTCTGCTTCGCTAGGGTCGGTTGCACCGATCAATTTACGGAAGTCGGCTACTGCATTGTCTTTTTCCAAAATGGCAGCTACGATAGGTCCGCTGGTCATGTACTCGACCAATTCGCCATAAAACGGACGCTCTTTGTGAACCGCGTAGAATTCTTTCGCTTCGCTTTCGTTGAGGTGAGTCAATTTCATCGCTTTGATTTCGAATCCGGCTTCGATAATCATGTCAATGATTTTACCCGTGTTTTTCGCTTCAACCGCATCGGGCTTCAGCATTGTAAATGTTCTATTCGTTGCCATTTTTCAAGGTCTTTAATGTGTTTTCTTTGAAAATTCGGCGCGAAGGTAATTATTAGTCGCTAGTATCTCGTCGCTAGTGGCTAGTTTTCTTGGATTGTCCGTCGTCCATTTTAGCGCTAGTAGGATTAAATAGTGCCCGGGTGTGATTAAGCTCTTTCGATTCTGTCAAAACGCAATACCCTTGATAGTGAGCTACGAGCCTTTAGCTATAAGCTACTAGATACTATCGACAAGTTACTAGTCACGAGCTACTACTTCACCGGATACCTCCACTGCAGCATTTTTTGAAAAACTTCGGTGGGGAGAACCCGGTTGAGTGAAATGGAGAGCCTTTGCACGAAAGTGGCTGCAGGATACCGCATCTTGGGCGAATCGGACTTGATGATCTTCTCCACGATTTTGGCCACGATGATCGGATCTTTAGCGGTGGCGACCTCTTCGCTGATTTGCTTATAAAGCTTCGAGAAAATCTTGTAATAAGGCGAATCTTCTGAGTGACTCTTGGCTGCCGTCAGTCGCGTGTTGTTGATATTGGTCTTGATATCGCCCGGCTGAATAGTGCTGACATAAATATTCCATGGGCTCAATTCCATTCGGAGGGTTTCCGAAAATCGATCCAAGGCACTTTTGGCAGCGGAGTAAATTCCCCGAAAGGGTAGGCCAAACTCGCCGCCAATACTGGATATGTTGATGATTTTTCCCGAACTATTTTTTCTCATCGTAGGGATTACAGCTCTGGAGACATCGAGAGCACCGAATACAATCAATCTGAAAATAGTATCGATTTCTTCGGTGGTGGCGTCTTCAACAGCGCCTGCCATGCCCGTACCGGCATTGTTGACCAAGACATCAATGGTGCTTTCTTTGTCTAGAATAAAATCGATTGCCGTTTGTATGGAAGTTCGGTCTGTGATTTCCATCTGAACCATGTCGAAGCCGTGAGGACGATCACCGTTCTTTACCTTTCTACTGGTTCCGTATACCGTGAATCCTTGCCGGGAGAGATGTTTGCAGATGGAGAGCCCTATACCCGATGAGCCTCCGGTGACGAGTACTACTTTTCGATTCATGGCAAAAAAAGTGGGCAAGCTACTCATGTCGCACCGCTACGACCACGTACCCTTGCTCCCTTCCGGGCCTGGGGGAGTTCCGCAGGAGCTGGTCGCATGAGACTTGCCCGCCGCAAATGTATAAAACAAAATTGCTTCACCATAAAAAACTTAATTTTCGTGTGCGTTTCTATATTTGTCGAGAACTAAACTAAACTGATCATGAATAAAAATGCGCTTAACCTAGGGATTACGATGGGGGTACTGGGAATCCTCCTCTTTTTATTAATGGTGGTTCTCGAGCCGGGTATGATGATTCTTTCGGTCATCGGTATCGTAGGATTTCTTATTGCTATCATCCTCCCCGTTATTTTTATTCGAAAGGAGAGAGAAAGCAATGGTGGATTTATCACATTTGGCGAGGCTTTCAAGCTTAGCTTTGTCGGTTTATTGATAGGAGGTGCTGTTGGAATGATTTTTCAACTGCTCTATATCCAAGTTATCGATCCTGAATTTCCGGAGAGAATCACGGCTCAAACCATTGAAATGACCAACAATTTTATGGGAGGGATGGACGATGAAATGAGGGAGCAAATATTGAGAGATGCAGAAGCTGATTCCCTTGAGAGATATACCATTGTAGGACAAATCAAGAGTTTTGGTATCGCCTTGATTTTTTACGCTGTAATTAGCCTCATATTGTCAGCCATTCTAAAGCGCAACCCCGAAGGAGGCGCAGAAACCCTTGACGGATAGGTATTGAAGAAAATTTCCATTTGTATTCCGCTTCTGAACGAAGCCGAGTCCCTGCCTGAGTTGGTGAGTTGGATCGATCGTGTTTTGAAAGAGAATTCACTCGAGGGTGAAATCATCTTGCTCGACGATGGCAGTACCGACGAGAGTTGGGAGGTCATCCTGAAACTTTCGAAGCAATTTCCAGAAGTAAGAGGTATTCGCTTTGCGCGGAATTACGGGAAGGCCGCCGGTCTGCAAACGGCTTTCCAAGCTGCCACCGGCGACGTGGTTATTACCATGGATGCCGACCTTCAGGATTCTCCGGATGAGATTCCCGAGTTGGTTCGCATGATTCTTGAGGAGGACTACGACCTGGTCTCCGGTTGGAAAAAAAAGCGCTACGACCCGATAACCAAGACCGTTCCTACCAAGCTTTACAACTGGGCTACCCGCAAGATGTCCGGCATTTACCTCCACGATTTCAATTGCGGACTCAAAGCCTACAAAAAGAAGGTGGTCAAAAACGTGGAGCTCTATGGCGATATGCACCGCTACATTCCTGTATTGGCTAAGCGTGCAGGCTACACCAAGATAGGTGAGAAGGTGGTTGAGCACCGAGCACGACAATACGGTCATACCAAATTCGGGATCTCTCGATTTATCAATGGCCCCCTCGATTTACTTACCGTGAGCTTTGTCTCCCGATATGGAAAAAGGCCTATGCATCTTTTCGGTACCTACGGCGCTTTGATGTTCTTGATTGGTTTTGGCGTTTTCGCCTATTTGGGCGCTTACAAGCTTTGGGCTTTGTCGCAAGGTGTTCTCGCTCGAAACATTGCCGATATGTCTCTTTTCTATGTGGCCTTGACGGCAATGATCATAGGAACTCAACTATTCATCGGTGGCTTCTTAGCCGAATTGACCAGAAGTATTTCGCCTGATCGAAATCGGTATGTGGTCGAGGAGAAAGTAGGGTACTAGGTATTTTAAAATTGCTCGACAATTACCTGTTTGATTCAGTTATGAATGAACTTTTCACCAAGGGCGAATAGCATTAGTTCAGTAAGGAATTGAAAAGAGTTCACCTTGATTGACCAGAAATTTCACTTTATCAGGAGAGTTATTTATGGTTTTCATATTTGGATAAAAGTGATAAAAAGCGAGTTGTTTTGTGTCGAGCATTACATCTCTTTCGTTTAGTTCTGTGCCTGTCCAATAGGGCACAAATGCCAAGTCTAAGTTTTTCATGGATAGAGCTATATCGGCATCTTCAGTATCGCCATAGAAGTAAATTCTCTTTCCATGCCAGGTAATCAAGTAGGAGTAGTGCTTAAAAGACAAACTGTGTTCGGTCTCAATCGCTTCAATGCTGAAGTTCGGCATCGAATCCCCAAGATGCTCCAATTCTTCGATATTCCATTTCCCATATTTAGCTCCGCCTTTTCCTCGTAAGGCCTTCCTCATATATTTTCCGGAATAGTGATCAGGGTGTTTGTGAGTGAAAATGAATATTGAGTTTTCTTTGATACTGTCTATTTCAGCCTTTTCAAACTCCATATAGTTAAACGCGCCTGATCTATATGGGAAATCAACGTAGAGATTTAAATCGCCATCCGTAAGATATAGGCCGCAATTTCCGATGAATTTGATCTGAATTTCACCTGTTTGTCCGATTCCGAAAAATGAGATTAAGAATAAGGTTGAAATCAAAAAGGCTGATTTGAGTGGTGTGCCGATCCGCATCATTTTATCTAAGTTTCTGAGTTTCTTCAAAAGAAGTGCTAAATCTCAAAGAACTCAGTAAATAGTGATGAAGCGATGTTTTTTTGACGAATGTATAATCCCTAATGTAATCTTAGGACAATGAAATTTTGGCTCTAAAGAGTTTGTACTTCGATTTTGAAAGTGGAATTTCTTTTTCGAAATTTTCAAAGCAGATTTTTGCGTTTTGTGAATGGCCCTTGATTGAAGAAATCTTACTTGCATTAACAAGGTATGATCTGTGCGATTTTTCTAAAAATGATGCTTGTCGATGAGCACTTGTTAGAGTTTGACGGAATGTCTTAGAGCAATGGCGATTTTGGTCATCTAGGTAATGGATATCAATATAGTTTTCGATCGCCTGCACAAAAAGCAATCGATCTTTTGGCACCTCCAAATGTTCACTTTTATTCTCGCCAATCAGGACAAGCATGCTCGGTGAAAGAGGAACTATTTTTTCTCCAAACTTTTGCCTCAAATAAATCAACAGCGGAGCTACAACAGGCATCATAGCCAGTACGATGTGCGACAAATACCACCAATGCGATTGTATCGAATACTCCGAATCATTGATCAAGATTCGGTTGTAGAGGTAAATGAATGTACCCGAAACGATGAAAAAGGTCAGCACTGAAAGCATTTCGTTTCCTACTGTCCAGTGCTTATTCTTATAAACATACCAAAAGCTTTCCATCAAGCTTAGTCCGAAACAAACTATTGACAAGATCACACCAAAACCTAAAAGAAGGAGAACCCTATACTCAGATTCGAATTCATTGGTGTCAAATGGTTCAAGAAGAATAATTAGAATCGACAAAAAGGTACCAAGAATTAAGGCAACCGCCGCTCTACCTTTAAAAGAAGAAGTAAATGATATCTGTTTCTGAAAAAGTTTCAAGCTATTCGTTCATCACAGATTACCCAATAACTCCGGACCCAATCAACTCATCACCCTCATACCACGCCACAAACTGACCCGAAGCCACTCCACGTTGAGGATTTTTAAAGATGACCCGCAGCTCATCCTCCGTTTGAATCAAGGTAGCTTCTTCCAAAGGCTGTCGGTACCGAATACGAGCCATGTAGGTTCTTTCTTCTCCCGGATTCATTTTGAGATCTTCCCGAATCCAGTGAACTTCTTCATTTCTGATCGACAATCCCTTGCGGTAAAGTCCCGGATGATCGTCGCCTTGTCCCGTATAGATGACATTGGTCTCAACGTCAGTTCCGATGACGAAGAGTGGCTTTGGCGTTCCACCAACGTTCAAGCCCTTTCGCTGACCTACCGTAAAGTAATGCGCACCGCTGTGCTCACCTACCACTTTGCCCAGTTCGGGACTGAAGTGATGTGGCTCGATCATGGCTTCCACCGTTGCTGATCCGTTGGTTTGATGCACGGCCTCAGCGGGTATCTCCACGATGTTTCCCTTCTTGGGCTGGAGTTGCTGTTGAAGGAAGTCAGGGAGCTTGACTTTTCCAATAAAGCAAAGACCTTGAGAGTCTTTCTTCTCGGCGGTGGCCAATCCTTGCTCAGCAGCAATTCTGCGCACCTCCGATTTCTCCATTTCTCCAATAGGGAAGAGGGCTTTAGCCAATTGATCTTGCGATACCTGACACAAAAAATAACTCTGGTCTTTGTTGTTGTCCTTTCCCGCCAAAAGTCGGTATACCCGCTTTCCGTCCACTACCGTTTCAGCCTTTCGGCAATAGTGACCCGTAGCCACAAAATCTGCTCCGAGGCTCATGGCGGTTTTTAGAAATACGTCAAACTTGATCTCTCGATTGCAGAGCACGTCGGGATTTGGCGTCCGTCCCGCCTCGTATTCGGCAAACATATAGTCAACGATTCGCTCCTTGTACTGAGCGCTCAAGTCAATCACCTGAAAAGGTATACCTAGCGACTGTGCTACGAGCATCGCGTCGTTGCTGTCCTCAATCCACGGGCACTCATTGGCGATGATCACCGACTCGTCGTGCCAGTTCTTCATGAAAAGCCCCACCACATCGTAGCCCTGCTCTTTGAGCAAGTACGCTGCAACACTGGAATCCACACCGCCCGAAAGGCCTACAACTACTCTTTTCATTTTTTATAAATGGACGGGCAAAGATACGGAATTTCTATCCTGAAAATCCTGGATAAAGAGTAGGTCCAAGAATTAATTCACTAAGGCGGGGCGGTTTTCTAATTATTCTCTAAGAGAATTTTTTGGGTGGCCGATTGACCTGATACCGTTCTTATTTCGAGGATATACATTCCGGAAGGAGCGTTCAAATGGTATGAGATCATTTCCGAGAAAGAGTTCAAGTTTTTGGAGTCAATTATTCGTCCGGCTATATCGTAAACTCTGATCTCGCTAATTGACTCTTCACCAATTTCAATATTGAATGTACCCGTAGTTGGATTTGGATAGACATGAATATTCAATTTTGGCTCAGTAGAGCTCGAACTAAGGAATTCAAAAGGATCAAAACGGACTATGGCTCCCGCCGAAGGTGGGAAGTCCAGACCTTCGATCTGACCTGCCACATATAGCATCCCATTCTCATCTTCGAAAATGGCATTTACTTCTGAATTGTTATTTATGTATCGAATCTCAGAACCGAGCAATAATCCATTTGGATCAAAGACGGCCACCATAATCCCTCTTGACCATGTAATGACGTCCACCGTATCTGAAATAACGCCTCCAACGGCAATGTTACCGTCTGCCAATCTAGTTAAAGCAAAAAATGCTTCGCGCTCAGTTGGGGATATGGAGCCTAAAACGAAACCATTATCTCCAAAAGTGTCATCGACACTTCCCACATTGTCAATTCTAAACATGGTATGTTTAGCTGCACCTTCAACAATCTGAAAACCTGCAATGAGAAGCTCATCTCCTTCGGGGACCATATCGAACTGAGATCCCATAAACCCTTCAACTTCAATAGAAGCCATGCCATCAGTACCAAAACCAGTCATGCCCTGACCCTGCGCATTCACTCTGGCTAATTTAAAATCCTGAAAAATGAAGAATGCCAAGGAAATTTCACCGTTTGGATGCAAGGTGGCATTCATAAAATTATCATTATCCGAATGGTCTATGGTCGCTACACCCTCTATGCCGTAATCATCGGCCAAGCTTCCATCGGGGTTTAGTTTTACGACGAAGAGATCAGTAAAATCTCCACCTGCCAAGAATATTTCCCCATCGTCGTTTAGCAACATTTTTTCGATCCTCATAAAGTCGGTAACCGCGTCGATGAAGACTTTTCCATTTTCTCCAAACGAAGGGTTCAACCCACTTCCATCAGCCAAAACCTCGTAGACTACACCAGCCGTACCGTCATTGAAAGAAGTCTGGGCAGCCAACAAGTAATTCCCATCATTCGTCATGGCTATGCCTTTAGGGGCAAAGCTCTCATCTCCTTCGATCATGAATATTCCGTCATCTCCGAAATTCGTATTTCTGGTTCCATCCAAGTTGTAAATGACAATTCCGGGATCATTCACTGCAGGCTCGAAAGAGAGTTGATGAATCGCTGTTACAATATTATTACCAAGAATCAACCGAGCTTCTGTAGTTTCAGTATAAAAGGTTCCTAATGCCGTCAGCACAAGGTCGTCGTCTTCAAAAGAGTCGCCCGTCTCCGTTTCAAAATCCATATTGTTGCGAGGCAATAATTTATGGTGTCCTGTTGATTGGCTCATAATACCTCGTACGAAAGAAAATGAATCGCCTTGATCAACAACTATTGGATCTACTTGCATTTGGCCTGAATTATCAAACCAAGCCTCATCATTGACATATGACACATAAAGAGAGGAAAGAACGTTGGAAGTTACCCTGCCCGTAAGAACACGACAACCTTCTTGTGGATTGTCTAATGATCTGCCAATACGCCACTCTCCAAAATTGGAGCCTCCATCTGCATTTTGCTCTGTAACCAAAATAGGATCAGGTAAGTTTTGAAAGACCACCACCATACCTTCATATTTTTCGGCTTCGTAATTCCAGTCTTGAAAAATCGCAGGATCCGGGTATTGAATATTTACGAATTGAGAAGCATCTTCCGAAACAATTTCAATATTAGACACGGATTCCAGAACAGTTTCACCCCCTACCTCGTTCACCGTTCCTTGAACGTTAATAAAATCACCAACCTCTAGGTTCTCTAATCCTTCACCATTTAGTAAACGTAAGCCTCCCCACGCAGCTGCGAATTGCTGTTGAATATATACCGCACCGAGGCTTTCACCGTCAAGGGTTGACGTGACCACTCCGCTCGTCGTCACATTTTGGCCTAAAAATGTGGATGCATCGCTTCCTCCTTCAGGAACAGATTGTATTTGAATAATAGTTGCGTTCTGCCCGAAAAGTGCATTTACAAAGAACATTAAAAGCGCTAAGTATAAATACCTCATGATTCATGTTTTCATGAATATCGAAAAAAATCAAACAGGTGAACGGAAAATTTTCCGATTCGTTTTTCAAGTCTATTATTCAGTATCTCATTTTATGAAGCTAATCCTTCGCTCTTGCGCATTACTTCTTTATCCAATTGTGTGACTGACCCAAAGATACCGCTCGATATTGCATCCTTGGATTGTGGTTGTCATACTAAGCTGTCGACAGCTTGAAGAAGGTCGATCAATAGATATGAGTGATGATGGTATCGGGTTCTGCGAACTTCATTTAATCTGTTTCGCCAGTCGGCATAGAGCCTTATCTTCGCGTCGATGAATGCAAGCCTTATTTCGCGGACCCTAAATCTGCCTCAGCGCGAAGTCGAAAACACACTTTCACTGCTCAAAGAAGGGGCGACCATTCCCTTTATTTCACGTTACCGAAAGGAGCGTACAGGTGGACTGGACGAAGTTCAAATTGCCGATATCCAAAAGGAGAACACCCGAATTCAAGAGTTCGAAAAGCGGCGAATATCCATTCTTCAATCTATTGAAGAACAGGGTTTATTGACAGATGATTTAAAGCAGAACATTCAGTCAGCCAGAGACCTCAATGCGCTGGAAGATCTCTACCTGCCGTTTAAGCAAAAGCGGAAAACAAAGGCCAGCGAAGCGCGAGAAAAAGGACTCGAAGCTTTAGCGGCGATCATCATGAAGCAGGACTCCAATGACATTGAATTCATGGCTAGGCGATTCGTGAAGGGGCAAGTCAAGAATACCGAAGAAGCTCTGGAAGGTGCGCGCTACATTATGGCCGAGTGGATGAATGAACGGCCACGAGCCAGAAATGCCGTGAGAAGACTGTTTGCCGATAAGTCGGAGATCAAGTCAAAACTAATCAAGGACAAAGAGGAAGAGGCGCAGAAGTACCGCGACTATTTCAAGTTTGCCGAACCCATTCGGCGCATTCCGGGTCACCGACTGCTCGCCATCCGCAGAGCAGAAAGCGAAGGCTTATTGCGCGTATCGATTGAGCCACCGAAGGCGGAGGCCATTGAATCGCTCGAGCGAATTTTCGTAAAGGGAAAAGGAGCAGCCTCAGAGGAGGTGGCTCTTGCAGTCAATGACGCTTACAAACGACTGATTAAGCCTTCGATCGAAACGGAGTTTAAAAACAGCAGCAAGGAAAAGGCCGACGACGAGGCTATTGCCATTTTTGCGGAAAATTTGAGACAACTGCTCCTCACACCGCCCATAGGACAGAAACGCACCTTGGGTATCGACCCGGGCTTTAAAAGTGGCTGCAAGACCGTTTGCCTCGACGAGCACGGAAACCTGCTGCACAACGAGAATATCTATCCCCATCCGCCGCAAAACGACAAGGCCAAGGCGGCTGCGAAGATTGGCCAACTAGTGGAATCGTACCGCATTGATGCCATAGCCATCGGAAACGGCACCGCGGGCAGAGAAACGGAGGACTTTATCCGCACCCGCGTGCGCTTTCGTCAGGATGTAGAAGTGTACGTGGTCAATGAAGCGGGAGCGTCCATCTATTCTGCCTCTTCAGCGGCGCGTAAGGAGTTTCCCGACTACGACGTTACGGTTAGAGGAGCGGTAAGCATTGGCAGGCGTCTGATGGATCCTTTGGCCGAATTGGTAAAGATCGACCCGAAGAGTATTGGTGTGGGTCAATACCAGCACGACGTCGATCAGAACAAGCTCAAAGAGGCCTTGGATCAAACCGTGGAAAGCGTAGTGAATCGGGTAGGGGTCGAACTCAATACGGCAAGTGAGCACTTGCTGGCTTACGTTTCGGGCTTGGGCCCAAAGCTGGCGGAAAATATCATCGAATACCGAAAAGAGCACGGCGCATTTTCAAGCCGCGAAGACTTGAAGAACGTGAAGGGAATGGGGCCGAAAGCCTTTGAGCAATCGGCGGGCTTCTTGAGAATCAGAGACGCCAAGAACCCGCTGGACAACTCGGCGGTGCACCCCGAGAGCTACCGCGTGGTGAATCGAATGGCGAAGGATATCGGTAAACCGGTGTCTGATTTGGTGGGAGCGAAAGAGGTGCTGAAAAGCCTCGATCCGAAAAAGTACATAGATGAGAAAGCGGGGCTTCCGACAGTGACGGCCATTATTGAAGAACTGGGGAAAATCGGTCGAGACCCTCGAGGAAAAGCCAAAGTGTTCCAATTTGATCCTCGATTGAGAAAAATCGAAGACCTCGAAGTGGGAATGGTGGTTCCCGGCATCGTTACCAATATTGCCAAGTTTGGTGCTTTCGTAGATGTGGGCGTGAAGCAAGACGGACTGATTCACGTCAGTCAGATGGCCGATCGCTTCATCAGCGACCCGAACGAAATCGTCAAGCTGCAGCAACAGCTGGAAGTGAAGGTGGTAGAGGTGGATATTCCTCGAAAGAGGATACAGCTGTCACTGAAGTTTTAGCAATATCCATTGATTTTACTGCGAAAGTTAAAAGATCGTCAGAATTGATTTCATTCGGAATAGAAGTTCTTCTTTGACGCAAATCATTGCTATTATTAAGCAATGGATCTCAAACAACAGTTCAGAACTTTTTTCGACAGCGACTCTACTTTTGAATATATCGTCTTGGCAGGAATGGCCATTGCCCTGTCATTTTTGGTTCACTACGTCATTTTTAAAATACTCAAACTCATTGACCGAAAGAGCGATGCAGAGTTGTGGGATGCCATACTGAGCAAGGGATTTCAATCTACACGTTACTTTTTGTTAGTCATTTTCCTGTTTATCGCAAAAGGGGTTTTCGTCGATGCCGAGGGGGATAAAGAATCTGTCATCAGCGATATACTGAACATTTCGCTGATAGCGACCTTTGCTTGGCTATTGGTCAGCACGGTCAATATTATTCGTGCTTCCATGCTGAGCCTCTACGACACCAACGTCGCTAATAACCTTCATGCACGAAAGGTTCACACGCAGTTCAGATTACTGGGCAACATATTGAAGTTTGTGATTGTGATCATTGCAATTGGCTTGGCATTGATGACTTTTGATGGCATTCGCCAATTTGGGGTGAGTCTTTTAGCTTCGGCGGGAATAGCGGGAATCATATTAGGTTTTGCAGCTCAAAAGTTGATTGCCACCGTTTTGGCGGGTCTTCAATTGGCCATTTCGCAGCCCATCCGCCTTGATGATGTGGTGATCGTAGAGGGAGAGTGGGGGAAGGTGGAAGAGATGACTTTGACCTATGTCGTTATTGCCATTTGGGATAAAAGGAGGCTCGTTGTGCCGAGCACCTACTTTATCGAGAAGCCTTTCCAAAATTGGACGCGCGTGAGCTCCGATCTTCTGGGAACGGTATTTATTTATACCGATTATCGGTTTCCCGTGGATGCGCTGCGCGAGGAATTGAAAAAGATCGTGGCGAAGTCGGATCTATGGGACGAAAAGGTAGCCATAGTCCAAGTAACCGATTCCAAAGAAAGAACCATGGAGATGCGGGTTTTGGTCAGTGCCAAAGATTCGCCTACTGCTTGGGATTTACGGGTTGAGGTTCGAGAGAAACTAATTGGTTTTATTCAGCGTGAATATCCCGAAATGTTGCCCGTCTCTCGAATAGAGATTCAGGGTCAAAGTCATTCACCCTCTGAAACCTAGAAGGAGTAGAATCATAATTTGAGCTCGAAATTCTACTTGATCCCAAAATGCTCTATTACCAATCGGTTCAATAGGTAGGAATCGTCGTAAAGTTCAAAGTAGAATTCGGCATCGGCACTTACTTCTCCGGGAGTGTCTGAAAATTGATCCATGTAAAAACGAAAAACCGCCTTAGCATAAGCCTTTGAATCGTCAATCTCTATTTGCGTAGAATCCACTCCGATAAAACTTATTCCTTTAAAGATATTACGATGGTTGGTAAGTAGTAAGTCAAATTCCTCTCTGAATATTTTTTATCCATTCCACAAAACTAGATCAGCGATTTGCCAAGGTAGGCTCGCCTTGTATCCGCCACAAATGAAATTCAAAATATCAGTCGCATCAGACTTTATGTCTTCTTTGTGGTTGGGATAGAACTCCTCATAGATGAAATGAGTCGTCATGGCCGATAGAGGAGGAGAGAAAACAGGTTCAAACAGCAACTCCTCGATGATAAACGGTAGACTTCCCTTGGCGGTGTTGGGTGAATGACATCGAGCACAATGTTTTCGAGGGCAAGTGCGGTGGTAACTGATTCTAATGCCGCATTTAACTCATCATCAGACAGGTCTTTTTCTTTGGGATAGTCAGTAAATTCCAGAAAGTCTTTCACTAATTTTTCATCACCTTCTCCGGGTTTTTCATTACTTCATCCAAGAGAGACAAGTGTTTCCACATGTTTGATTCTTCTATAGCATCGAAATCCAGGTCTTCCCTCTTGTTTTCAAAATAAGGAATTCCACGTTCAGCACTGAGCTTCAATTTGCCCAGCTCTTGTTCGAACTTGATTTCTTCCTCGGACTTTTCTCGGTTGTTTTCTTCTTTCTTTGCCATGATTAGGGTTTGGTTTGCCTAACTAAGGTACGATTCTGAATCAAAGATTAAAAGATTCAGCTCCTTTCTAAATGAATTAGCCTGCCAAAGATCCTTCATATTCTCCGCATGAAATGCCGAAGCAACGCCCAAACATAAGTTAGACGAGAAAACCAATGAGCCGGATGAATTGAGGTCGCGCTAGCTCTCTTCCCTGAAGTAAATCTTGTAAAACTTCCCGTTTTCGTCTTCATCGCGGGTGATCAAGTTGGGGTTCCCGTGCACGTAGATGTGGAAGTTCTTGTCGAGCTTGATAATGCTCTTGAAGTTCTTAGTCGACTTCTTTACTGCCCTTGGAGAGATATCAAATTCATCTTCAAAAGCGAGTCCTCTTTCTTCGGCTGCTCTGTTTCTAAATGACTTAAACTCCTCAATAACTTCGGGTTGAGCGATCACTTCTTCGCTGAAATCGTTCACGTTGAAGTTGTCTTTGGTCTTGAAGAACTTCATCGAGTTGGCGAGCAGCTCCGCTTGTTCAGCCTTTGAAACTTCAAACTCTCGATTCATGCCTTCCTTGATGAAATTCTGGCAGAGATCCATCGCATTCTTGGTTTGGTGAAATTCGTCTTTTCGCTCCTTCAGCTGAAGGAAGTCGTCCATCCAATAACGCGCTTCAGTATTTTTGTTGGTATTGTCTACTACCGAAACCACGTATCCTTCTTCGCCCTCCATATTGTAGATCATGCAGCCTTTGTCCAACTTGTTAATATTGACTCCTTCTTGGCTCTCAATAACAAAGCTTCCAGCCTGCCTCTTTACCTTTATAAACTTGTCCTTGCTCTCTGATTTGAAAAGGCCCACAGCGTCAATCACATTTCCTTCTACTTGGCAATTGGTAAAGTAAACGACGTAGAACTCTCCGCTCTTGATCTTCGGGTGCTCACTGATTTCGTAAAGGTGTTTGGCAAGTTTTACAGACTGCTCTTGGAGAGAGTCGGGGTTGTCAAATACTTTGGAGGTGTATTGGTATACCTCGTTCATCTCAAGATCATTGACATGACTTAGTCGGTAAAAATCTCTTTCGCCGAAAGGCTTAGTGAAATAAACCGTTAAGCTTTCCAGCGCATCTTCCGATACTTCAAGGGTCCTATCGGAGAGGGTGAGTTCCTCTTCTTTGTGCTTATTGCCGACTTGGTGAACGGTAATCTTTTGAATATCCATTTACTGAGAGTGTCTTGCCAAGTGAGTAACACTTGTGGTGGTTAAGTTTGTGCGCTAAAAGTAGGCATTCACAACACGTTCAGTGAAGAAATACGGCCGAAAAAGATGCTTTAGATAACCGATTTGATTTGGGAAGAATTACTGTTTTGAAGGAACCGTTTTCGGATGGCTGTTTCCACTTCAATTGGTAAAACGGGAAAGTTAAGAACATCCCACACGCATTCGGCCATAGCCAAACTTACTATACCGGAAATACTTGAGGCGTCATCAATCAATACAACGGAATTCCGAGAAATTTCTCTGAATTTTTGATCAAGCAATCGCACAAAGTTCTTGGCTTCCGCAGACGAGAATGTGCTATCCAAATAAATCTGGAGAGTCTCTGAGTTCATCCCAATCTGATCTATTAATAAAATGGCCTCCCTTATATCGTTCGTGTGGTAGACTTGGATGCTATTGCCAAATGTTGCCACTCCTTTCAATACGGAGCGGAAAAGACTTTTATTTGGAGAGATGACAAGTACTGAGATTTCCTGGTTCATAAGCATTGGTTTAGGTTAAGTGCAATATTTAGACAGTCTTCGTTGAGAATTCCCTCCCTTACCTCTCGATGGAATGCATATTACACCCTAAACTTTGGAAAGCTAAACGCTTGATCAATACATCTAACTACTCTATATCAAAACGATACCTCTTAAGAGTTATTTAATGGAAAATGCCGGCATCCCGTAAAAATATTTTTTGTGGACAACTACTCACTTAAGGGAGGCGTTTTAATAATAGATAATGAATTGTTTGTGGTTAATAGTTCAATTTATCCGGCAGATCAAGAGGTTTTGGTTAGCCGCATAGGAGCCTCAGCTTCCTGTAATCTTGAGATGCAAAAGCCTCGCCTTAGGGCGAGGCTTTTTAGTTTTTCTTCTTTGGGTCTATCGACTAGGTGTAGATTTCTTATATTCGGATGATGAGAAATTCTCGGGTTTTTTCTTTTTCATTTTTTGTAGCGTTTGCCATGCTTATTTTGGGTTGTGCTGAAAGTGCAGACCCTTCAAAGACGCAAAAGAAAAAGCAATCTCTCAAAAGATCAGTCGCTGATTTGTCAGATATCAAGAGTCGTGGAGTTCTCAGAGCCATGACCACATACAGCGCTACAAGTTATTTCCTTTATCGTGGAGAGCCGATGGGCTATGAGTATGAGCTTTTAAAGCGATTTGCAGATTATCTGGAAGTTGACTTGGAAATCGTGGTGAGCGATAATATAGACTCGATGTTTTATCACCTCAATAAGGGTGAAATAGACCTTATCGCCCACGGTCTTACAATCACTCAAGAAAGGAAAGAGGACGTGAGCTTTAGTGATTACCTTTATTTGGTAAATCAGGTGCTGGTTCAGAGAAAGCCCGAAAATTGGAGAAAAATGAGGTGGAACAGGATCGAACGTGATCTCATCAAAGATCCGATTGAATTGATCGGTGATACCGTTTCCGTTAGAAAAAACACATCTTATTTTTCCCGAATCAAGAACTTGTCAGATGAGATCGGTGGAGAGATCAATATAGACACCTTACCGGGAAGGCTATCTACGGATGAGATCATTCAAATGGTGGTGAACGGTGATATAAAGTACACCGTTGCGGACAATAATATTGCCGCCATTAACGCATCTTATTATCCCATTCTGGATATTACTGTGCCTATTAGTTTTTCGCAACGAATTGGTTGGGCGGTAGATAAACACTCCATAGAACTACTGGCCGCTATGAATGAGTGGATTGGTGAAATGAAAAAGGAAACCGATTACTACGTGATCTACGACAAGTATTTTAAAAATAAGCGCGATTTTCGACGTCGGGTCAAAAGCGAGTTTTACAGCATCAACAACAATCGAATCAGCGAATTTGACCCTTTAATCCGGAAATATGCAAATGAGATAGGTTGGGATTGGAGACTTCTAGCTTCTCTGGTATATCAAGAGTCAAGGTTTGAACCCGAAGCATCTTCATGGGCTGAGGCGGAAGGTTTGATGCAGATTATGCCCGGTCCGGCCGAAGATTTGGGAATAGAAGATCGATCAGATCCCGAGCAAAGCTTGAGTGGAGGAACCAAGTATCTTTTCCAGCTTTATTCCAATTTTGAAGATGTTCCTGACTCATTGGAGCGAATTAAATTTACTATGGCTTCATTTAATGCAGGCTTAGGCCATTTGGAAGATGCGCGAAGATTGGCAGAGAAAAGAGGGCTAAATCCAAATATTTGGGAAGGAAACGTGGCGGAGATGATCCTTGCCCTTAGCTATCCTAAAAGTTTTAATGATCCCGTCGTACGGCACGGTTATCTGCGTGGTATCGAACCGTACACCTACATTTCCCAGATATTGGAGAGATACCGGCATTACGTCCAATTTATCGATCAGGATGCTGAGGGGTCTCTTGCTTTCATTGAAAAATAACAAAACCCTATGCTAATAAAGAAAGGAGCCGTTCTTCTGGCTTTGTTATTCGTAAGCGGCCTAATGTCAGGCTGTTCATCCGAATGGAAACTGGTTGAAGATTCTGTTCCTGCAGGTACATCGTTTGAGAAATACATTGACGGAAGTCCTATTGAAATTCAGTTAAGTCACAAGTATTATGCGAATATTCCATACGGAAGTGATGAACGGAATGTATTGGATTTGTGGGTTTCTGAGTCGGATAATACGGGGCCTCTGATTGTGTATATCCATGGAGGTGGTTTCCAAGGCGGCGATAAAAGTTCAGCTTGGAGTAAACCCTCCAAATTTGGAATCGGTCCCGAACAGATCAACCGCTTTTTGGAAGAAGGCTTCTCCTTTGCTACGATCAACTACCGTTTGCTGGGAAAGTCAGATCAAGAAGGAGTTTTAAAGTGTTTGAATGACAGCAAGCGAGCCATTCAATTTTTGCGGTATCATGCTGCAGAATTGAATATGAATGCAGAATCGATTGGATTGGTCGGTACATCTGCAGGAGCAGGAACGGCCATATGGCTTGGCTTTCACGATGAAATGGCCGACTTGGCGAGCGATGACCCCGTCTCGCGGCAATCGACACGAGTTCAGGCTCTAGCGGCACAAGAGACGCAAAGCACTTACGATATTGTGAGATGGTCCGAAGATGTATTCCCTAACGGACTATTCACAATGGCCCAAATCAGAGGAACTGCCTTAGGAAATCGATTGATGGTGTTTTATGGAGTCGACGATCTTGATCAATTGGAAAGCGAACAATTGGTGAAATACAGAAAAGAGGTGGACATGCTTTCTATGGTAGATTCTGAAGATCCTCCCATTTACATATTAAACAAGAAGGACTTTACGCCTGATAATGGAAATCGGGTAGGGAATCTACTTCACTCGCCTTATCACGCTGTAGCACTCAAAAAAGAAATTGAGAAAGCCGGAATTAAACATGAAATCTACATTCCGGCTGAAGGAACGAAACCAAATGGGTCACAAACTGCCGCTGATTTTCTGATAAAGCAGTTATCTACAGAGTGAAATTGCTTCAAGAGGATTAAATACACTTGAAGTAATCAAACGTCTCCAAGCAATCGTTGCAGCGATAAAGGGCTTTGCAGGCCGTGCTTCCAAATTGAGAGATTAATGAAGTCTCTTCACTTTTGCATCGCGGACAACGCACGATTTTTGGTTTTCCGAAAAGCGATGCCTTGTCTGCAGTAGTTTCTGCAGGCGGCGCGATTCCATATTCTTCGAGCTTTCGCCGACCTTCTTCCGTCATCCAATCAGTCGTCCAAGCGGGAGATATTTTGGTAATGACCTCCGCGTTGATTCCTTGACCGCTCAATTTTTCCATGACTTCTCTTTCGATAGTATCCATGGCGGGACATCCGGAATAGGTAGGGGTGATGGTCACAACTACTTTCCCGTCGTCAGAAATGGAAACGTCTCTCAAAATTCCCAAATCCCGAACGGAGAGAACGGGAATCTCAGGGTCCTTGACTTCTTCAAGAAGTGCATAAATATCTTCAATTTTGGTGGTGGTAGCCATTGTTTACCACTTTGCGTCGGGCATCATCCTAGGGTAGTATTGCATCTCTGCCAAGATATATCCCAAATATTCTGTGTGATTTCCTTTGCGACTTCCCGTGGCCATATATCCTTGAGTATCGGGAATGGTGAGCGTGGCCTTCTCCAATGCAGCCTTAACGTCTTTTTGCCAAAGTGCTTTGATATCGTTGAGATCAGGGACCATACCTTCCGCTATGAGGATTTCATCGGCTTCGGTCATTTCAAACAGTTCGCCTGTGTATTCCCAAAGCAAGTTTACGGCGTGTTGCATTTTTTCGTGACTCACCTCCGTGCCGTCTCCAAGTCGAATAACGAAGTCAGCACTGAGCTCACGGTGGTATGTTACCTCCTTGATGCTCTTCAAGGCAAATGCTTGTAAGAATTCATTTTTGCTTGTCTTTAAAGCCTGCAACAGGTGATAGTAAAATCCATCGAAGAAGAACTGTCTTGTGATGGTTTGAGCGAAATCGCCATTGGCCATTTCCACCAAAAGGTTGTTTCTGAAATCGAACTCGTTTCGGTGGAAAGCCAGATCATCTTCCGTTCTGCCTTTACCTTCAACTTCTCCGGCCTCGGTAAGCAGCATTCGCGCCTGGCCTATTAAATCCAATGACACATTGGTCATGGCAATATCGCTCTCCAATTGGTGTGCGTGTCCGCACCATTCGCCTAAGCGCTGACCCAAAATAAGGGCATTATCGCCCAAGCGGATCAGGTATTCGTATAAAGCTTCTTCTTTGGTCATCTTACAAGTATTTCACTCCTTCTGGAATAGTGTAGAATGTAGGATGGCGATAGGCCTTGTCATCGGCAGGATCAAAGAATGATTCCGCCTCTTCTTCCGTCGTAGCGTGAATCATATTGGAAGGAACCACCCAAAGGCTAACACCTTCTCTTCGCCGCGTGTAGACGTCTCGTGCTGCCTTTAATGCCATTTCGGCATCGTGAGCATGAACGCTTCCGGCGTGTTTATGAGGTATTCCGGGTTTGGATTGAATAAAGACTTCCCAAAGGAGGCCTTGTTCACTTTGATTCGTTTGATCTTCAGACATTTTTGGTAGTAGTTAGTAGATGGTCGATGGTAAATAGTAGTCGGTAGTCAGTATTCAGTATTTTGTAGTGAGCTTGAGTACACCGAGTACTGAATACAGAATACTTAAGTCATCATGCTGCACTCGATTTGCGGTCCTTTTTGTTTTTCAGCATAAGCTTTCATGGCATCTCGCACCCACTTACCTTCTTCCTCAGCCTTTTTTCGGGCTTCCATTCTTTTGTGGTTGCAAGGGCCATTTCCTTTAATCACTTGGAAAAATTCTTCCCATTCGATTTCTCCGATTTCCCAGTGCTGGGTATCCTCGTTGAATTTCAAATCGGGATCGGGAATTGTGAGACCTGCAGCTTCTGCCTGAGGCACCGTGCGGTCGATGAAGCGCTGACGAATCGTGTCATTGCTCTCCACTTTAATGTTCCACTTCATGGTTTCGGCGCTGTTCTTCGACTGCGCATCTGATGGACCCAGCATTTGAATGGCGGGCCACCACCAGCGGTTCAAAGCATCTTGAGCCATTTTTTTCTGCTCTGCCGTTCCGTTAGCAAGTTGGTACATTATTTCATACCCCTGTCGGTTGTGGAAACTCTCTTCTTTGCAAATGCGCACCATTGCACGTGAGTAAGGTCCGTAAGAACCGCGCGCCAACATGGTTTGATTTACAATGGCTGCACCGTCAACCAACCAACCTATGGCTCCGATATCGGCCCAAGAAAGGGTAGGGTAGTTGAAGATGCTGGAGTATTTGGCTTTTCCTGAAAGCAATTGATCGATCATTGTTTGGCGATCAATTCCCAAAGTTTCTGCAGCGCTATAGAGGTATAATCCGTGGCCGGCTTCGTCTTGAACCTTGGCCAGTAGTACGGCCTTTCGGCGAAGGCTTGGAGCACGGGTAATCCAGTTGCCTTCAGGGAGCATTCCCACAATCTCGCTGTGCGCGTGTTGGGAAATCATTCGAATCAGTTGCTTGCGGTAATTTTCGGGCATCC
Organism: uncultured Cryomorphaceae bacterium; assembly: GCA_942492545.1. Classification (GTDB taxonomy): domain Bacteria; phylum Bacteroidota; class Bacteroidia; order Flavobacteriales_D; family Cryomorphaceae; genus JAKVAV01. The sequence continues at coordinate 77,947 of CALOFA010000009.1, forward strand.
ACTCCTTTGCTTCAATCTTCTGCCCTTTGTCGATCTTCTCTTGAAACAATTCTTCGCGTTCTGCTAAATTCATATTTTCAGTTTGATGGTGCGTAAAATTAATGCTTTGCACCTACATAACAAAGAAAGCAGACCGTTGTTGGCGCAAGGACTTAGTGAGAGAGCACTAGCTTTTTGGTAGCCCTGTCTCCATCAACTGTCGTTATGCTGATGCTATATATCCCTGAAGGTAAATTGCTCAAATCAATAAGGCGGTTTTCGGCGCTTCCCTCATACGCATTTGCGAATACCACTCTACCCATTTGGTCAATAACGTGGATCGCTTCGATTGGCGATCTGCCTTTCGTTTTGATTTGTACCGCTCCTTTGCTGGGATTAGGGAAAACAACGAAACTTCCCGCATCGGTCGTATTTATTCCATCCGAAAGGGTAGAAGTGGCAGGATCAAATCCAAAACCTACGGGCAAGTGATCGGATACATGTGTGTCATAACCGTTGAATCCGCCGGGGAAGAAATCATCGATTTGAATGGTGGCAATTTGCGATTCGGGATCTTCCAAAGCGGCAAAGAGTTCGTTGCTTACCAAAATGTGATCTAGGTGAGAAGGCCAGCTCGGGTAAGACCATTGCGATGAGCTTCCCATTGCGATTTCCATGTCGGCAAAACGATAATTAGCCGGATCGTCCAGGTAGACTTGAAAAACATTGTTTTGAGGCGCGTCTGTCAAAAGGTCATTCAAATCGCCTAGCATAATAAGGTTCTCTTCACCAAAGTGGAAGTCCATGTAAGCTTTGAGCAATTCAGATGCGTAGGCTCTTCGGGTTTCTTCGTCCCAAAAGTCATCAGGATCCAATATTGTATTTCCACAACATTTGAAATGGTTGTTGATGACCACAAAATCATGCTCACCCATGAAAGTCAATTCCATCACCATAGGCGGACGAGGAAACGGATTTCCATAACTGCCGTTGTCAAAAATCTCGTATTGCTCGTTAACCGTCACGGATTGGGTATTGTAAATAAACCCCAATCGCGCGTATTCTCCATCTTGGTAGAAGCCATCGTAGCCTTGAAGCAGGCTTAGCAGATATTCAAACTGCTCAGGCTCGTCTATTTCTTGAATGGCGATGACATCCAGCTCGAGCTCTTCGATGATTTCAACGACGTATTCAATGGTCGTTTCTCCATTTTTGGGAAACCATTCAATGTTCCAAGTGGCGACATCAAAATGGTTGACCGTTCCAAACTCAAGGTCAATCAAGTAATTGGTTTGGGCATTGGAAATTAAACCTATAAAGAATAAACAGAAACTGAGGCTTACAGCACGAAATATAGAAGTCATCAACACGTATTTTAGGGCACAAATATGCAATATTTCTTTACCTCAAAGGAAACAGAAAGTTGGACTCAATTAGACTCTTAACAACAAGAAGAGTTTGACTATTGATAGCTAAAGCTGCAAGTAATCAGTTCTTTTTGGAAAAGTCTATGCCAAATTTGATGTAATACAATACATGGCTTAAGTCCATGCCTGTAGTTGCATTGCCAGGGATATCCGTTAAATAGCGGTACCTGCCACCAATAGAAAAAGTCACTTTTTCAGATACGTAATGCCTGAACTCCAAGCCTGCACTCCATATGTGTGGATTGGCCAATTGATACTTAACCAACTCACCATTTGTATACGTTTCGTCGTAATATTGAATCTCCTCATAACTGCCCGAGGTAATCCCATAACCGTAACCAACGGTGAGGTGGAGTGATGAGATATTCTCTTTGTCAGACACCAGTCTGAAGTTAGCAAGTAGCGGAATTTCTATCATGCTCAATGGTCCGTCAAAACTATCGGGACATCGACCTAGCCATTCAGGTGGCACGCACTCATAGCTGCTGTAAGGTCTAACCGATAAGGAGTATATGGCTCCCGTCGAAAATGACAACCAGACTAAGATTCGTTGTTCATATTCAACTCCTCCGTTGATGGATGGTGCGTTTCTCCCGGGATTGAATGGCGATTCGTGCAAGCCTAAATTCAATGAAAGATGCTGGCCCGAAAGTCCCGTGGATAAAAAGAGGATAATGAAAATTGCTATTCCTGTTTTCACAGACACCAAGTTAAAAAGCTGTCTTAAATAAAACAGAAGAAGGAAGTAGGAAAAACACGTACTCAGTGGATTTTATGTTCACTTAACATTCCAATTGTTCCTGGTAAGGTTTCCCGTTTTTGCAGTATACGAGTCCGCTAAAGGCAAAACAGATAAGAAATTCACTTGGTTAGCATAGAGCTGAAAGAGAATAGGAACGTCATAAAATCTCGAAAGCCCTTCACGTTTGAAGGGCTTTCGAGGCTATGAAACAGAAAAACTATCTTGGAACACCGTGAGACGATTTAGAGTGAGACGATGAAAGAATGATATCCCACAGCGCTGTTATCCAAGCATGGTGCTAAGGTAAGAATAACTCTCACATTTCCATAAGTAGATCAAAAAAAAATCCTTCAAAGAAATTGACGTGTGATTTTTGAAGTCGAATTTTCAGAAAGTATGTTTTGAAAAAATGAAAAACAATTCAGTTCACAGAGCTGAAAAACAGGTCTAAACAACTTGTTTTTCTTGGGTTTGAAAGTTCCTGCAAAACCTGGAATGGATTATTGTTTTAAATCGAATAGTCCGATAGATAAAAATGATTTATGCTTTCAGTATGTGAAATAGTTGAAATAGAAATCCAAGGAAACGTGTTTTTCCTGACGATGCCTTTTTTGCATTGCGGAAATAATAAATCAAGAGGCGTAGTTTTCAGGAAGCTTGATAATTTCTAAACCGAACCCACAATTCAGAATAACCTGAATCAGTAATTGCCATGAGCATCGAGATCAATTTTTTGAGAGATCTTCGTTTAAGGTTGAGTTGTTAAAAAGCAATAACGCAGTAGGCACATCCTGTGAGTGAGAGCATTTCAAGCTATATTTCTACTTTATTTACTCATGACCTAAGACTTGAAGGTTAGATTTTTAAGTCCGTCCGAATTTATCGAAGTATGAAAAATACGACATCCATTTGTCCACTGTATTTTATTATTGGTTGTGTCATTCGTTTCAGCGGAGTTTTGTTTGGGGCAGTGTGATACCATTCCTTTTCAATTGACAAGCCACAACAATATTTTGGTTGAGGCGCTCCTGAATGAGGATGAATCAGTCCTACTCATGTTTCACACGGCAGGCGGCTCCGTCTCCTTAACCAAGGAGGGCGCATCCATGCTCAAGTCCATCAAATGGGGATCTGAACAAGAGATCTATAGCTGGGGCGGACAGGGTCAATCTCGAGTCAGCGTTGGTAACTCAATGAGAATAGGTGATTTTCTCGTGGATAGTCTTCCGATCAGGGAAACGACCAATTCAGGCCCGGGATCGCAAGGTAAGGTCGGCTTGGATCTTTTTTATGGAAGTGCAATAGAGCTAAATTTCACCAAGCAGATTCTTGTCATTCATCCAATTTCACCTTCGATGCCTGAGGGATATGCCAAGCTCTCGGTAGATTATGAAGATGGAATGATTTTTTTAGCAGCAACCACATTGCTTAAAGATGACGTTTATAAGCATCGCTTTTTGCTTCATTCGGGCTATGGAGGAGCCATTCTTTTTGATGATGGTTTTGCTAAGGACAATGATCTAGGCAGTCGAATTGAGATTACGTCCGAGCAAGAGCTACAGGATTCTTATGGAAATAGGCTTTTGACAAGAAAAGGTAGTCTACCCGAGTTCAGAATAGGGGAAGAGACCTTTGAAAATATTCCCGTCGGTTTTTTCGAAGGTTCCCTTGACCACCAAAAGGTAAGCTTGATGGGAGGTGATTTAATCAAGCGATTCGACATAATTATTGATGCCGAGAGGCAGTACGTTTATCTCAGATCGAATGAGAAGAAAGACGAGGCGTATACCGTTTTTAACTGATTTACAGCCTCTATTCCGAGTCTGCTTTGGCGATCCGTTTACGTCCTCAGAATAACTTGCATTGATCTAATTCTACAAAACTGCTATTCTGATCCGTTCGGGTGACAGGTGTAGCAAGCGTTGCTTTCATAAACATAGCCCGACACTTCATCGTGTTCATCAGCTAGGTCGCCGGGGTTATCGTGCTCGTGACATTCGATACAACTAAACATGTTATAGTTTCCTGGAGTAGTATGGCATTCGTCGCAGGTATTCCATTCATTGTCGTGCTTACCGGAAAAGATAGGGAAGTAGAGTCCATCGTGTTGATCAGCAAATGGGTTGATACTTTTATTGGGCATCATATTAAAACCTACCTTTAAATATGCCTGTCAACAACTTTAACATAGAAGGCCTTAGTAACGATGAGGTTATTCGTGCAAGGCAAAAATTTGGCCCCAACAAATTAGACTACAAGAAGGAAAACACCTTCTTGGACACGGTAGTGCGCATCGCCAAGGATCCGATGATCATTCTTTTGTTGGTAGCTGCATCCATATACTTTATCAGTGGTCAGGTAGGAGACGGAATTTTCTTGGTAGCTGCCATCGTTTTAATTGCTTCCATTTCACTGTATCAAGATTCCAGAAGCAAGAATGCCTTGGAAAAGCTGAAAGATTACTCACAGCCCAAGTGCAAAGTCATTCGAAACGGAGAAGAGGAAGAGATCAAAAGCGAAGATTTGGTCGTGGGCGACAGCCTGATGGTAGAAGAAGGAACAGCCATTACGGCAGATGGCGTAATCGTTCACTCAAACGACTTTTCGGTAAACGAATCCATTCTCACGGGCGAATCGCTTTCGGTTTACAAGGATAAAACCAAGGAAGATAAATTCATTTACAGCGGCACAACCGTAACCAGTGGATTGGCCATTGCGACCATCACGGCTGTAGGCAATGAAACCAAGCTCGGGAAGATCGGAACGAGCTTGGAAGGCATCACGGAAGAGAAAACACCGCTGGAAAAACAGATTGCCAATTTCGTGAAAAAGATGGCCATAGCAGGGGCGGTGGTTTTTGCCATTGTCTGGGCCATTAACTACTGGCAATCGCAAGATGTATTGAACAGTCTACTGCAATCCCTCACCTTGGCTATGAGTATTTTGCCCGAAGAAATCCCCGTGGCCTTCACCACGTTCATGGCCTTAGGAGCCTGGCGCCTTATGAAAATGGGCATTGTAGTGAAGCAAATGAAAACGGTGGAAACCCTTGGAAGTGCTACCGTAATCTGCACTGACAAAACGGGAACCATTACGGAGAACAGAATGAGTTTGGCCAAGCTGTTTTTGCTTTCAACTGGTAAGATTTATGAGGCTCAAGATTCCTTAACGGAAGACGAGAAAGAGCTCATCAAATTGGCGATGTGGGCCAGTGAACCCATACCATTTGATCCAATGGAAGTGGCCTTGCACCAAAGTTATAAGGAGGTTATTCAAAAGGACGAAAGACCCGATTATAAGATGGTTCACGAATATCCCTTGGGCGGTAAGCCACCCATGATGACCCATGTTTTTGAAAATGCCGAAGGCCATAGGATTATCGCGGCCAAGGGGGCGCCTGAGGCCTTGATCAATGCCTCGAATCTGAAAGATGGCGAAAAGCAAAAAGTACATTCAGCCATCGAAGTCTTGGCTAAAGACGGTTATCGAGTCTTGGGAGTGGGAGTATCCGATTTCTCGGAAAGTGACTACCCCGAAGAACAAGAAGATTTGCCCTTCCAGTTCAAAGGCATTGTAGCCTTTTACGACCCGCCGAAAAAGAATATCCAAAAGGTGTTGGATGGGTTTTATACAGCCGGAATTGCCGTAAAGATCATCACGGGCGATAATGCTGCAACCACTACCGCCATTGCCAAACAAATTGAATTCCGAGGTTACGAGAAAAGCATTTCGGGTGACGAATTGATGCAATTGAGTGATGACGAATTGAAAACAGCGGTGATGGACACGGCCATTTTCACGCGGATGTTTCCCGATGCCAAATTGAGAATAATCAATGCCCTGAAGGCCAACAACCAAATTGTAGCCATGACGGGCGATGGTATGAATGACGGGCCTGCATTAAAGGCTGCTCATATCGGCATAGCCATGGGGCAGAAGGGAACGGAGATAGCCAAGCAAGCGGCATCCTTAATTTTATTGGAAGATGATTTGTCCAAAATGGTTGATGCAATCGGGATGGGGCGAAAGATTTACACCAATCTGAAAAAAGCCATTCAATACATCATATCCATTCATATCCCGATCATCTTGACCGTGTTTATTCCGCTGGCCTTGGGTTGGATTTACCCCAATATATTTTCACCAATTCATATCATATTTTTAGAATTAATTATGGGGCCTACCTGTTCCATTATTTACGAAAATGAACCGATGGAACCCAACACGATGTCGAAAAAGCCCAAACCATTAACCAATACCTTTTTCAATTGGAAGGAGCTTTCGGTAAGTATCGTGCAAGGATTGGTAATCACTGCAGGAACGCTTTTTGTCTACCAATATGCCGTGATGAATGGATACGGAGAAGCGCTAACGAGGACGATGGTTTTTTCGGTGCTGATCGCGGCAAATATCTTTCTAACGTTGGTCAACCGCTCTTTTTACTATTCCATACTCACCACGTTGAAGTACAGGAACAGTATGGTGTTGTACATCATTCTGATCACCGTGGCAATCTTAGGATTGATCCTCTACATCAAACCGCTGACTTCATTTTTTGAATTTGAAGCCTTGGATTTATCCCAATTGGGAATCTGCGTAGGAATTGGCTTTGTTTCGGTTATCTGGTTTGAAATCGTAAAATGGATAAAAAGATCCTAAGCGGATGGGTAGTAGAGACGGAAACTCATTTTTAATAAAGCATACTTTATATTTCATTTACAGTGCTCTAATTTTCAGCATTTTTTGAGACGAATTTATTGGATGCCGCAGCAAACAGCAGGAGAATCCCCGCAAAGAATAGTGCGTTCCGCGGATCGCTGTTTAATAAGTTGTCATAAAACAGTGGCACGGTAAGCATGCTCAATATTTGCGGCACCACAATAAACATGTTGAAAATACCCATATAAACACCCATGCGTTTTGCGGGTACTGCACCTGCAAGCATCACATAAGGCATGGCCATGATGGATGCCCATGCGATACCCACCGCAGCCATTAATGCCACAAGCATTTGCGGCGACTCAGTTAACTGCATAGCCATGAAGCCCAATGCTCCGATGGAAAGACAAATGGCATGTGTCGTTCTGTTGCCTACCATTTTTGACAAAGCGGGGATAAACATAGAAAAGACCAAGCAGGCACCGCTGAAAACACTAAATCCAAGGTTTCCAAATTTGATCCCTTCTTCAAAGGCTTCTACTCCCGGTTGCGAAGCACCAAAGCCATGCCTGGCCATAGATAGAGAATAGTATTGCCACATCAAGGGCAAAGAGTACCACGTGAAGAACTTCACCCACCACAATTGCCTCATTGTCTTGGGCATTTCTTTAAATGCTGCAACAATTTCAGCGAAAGTACTTTTTCCATCGGGAGAATGAAGAGTCTCTTCCGCCTCCGCTGGAGGCGGTGTTTCTTTGGTGGTAAATACGGTAATGAGTACAGTCACCAAAATGGTTATCGCACCTACGTAAAACGAAAGTTTCACAAAAAGTGGAATACGCTCTACCTCTTCCCCCACCGAATAGAGGAGGCCCAAAGCACCGAGAATAAAAGGCATGAGGTTGGCCAGAATTTGCCCGAGGCCTACAAACAAACTTTGCACGGAAAACCCCAAAGATCGTTGTTCATTATTTAGTTTATCTGCGATTAGGGCTCTAAAGGGCTCCATGGTTACATTGGCAGCGCCATCAAGCAGCCAGAGCAATGCGGCCGCCTGCCAGAGATGGGTGGAGTTTGGCATTAAGATCAGTGCAAGACTGGTAGCGATGGCACCGAAAAGTATATAAGGTCTGCGGCGCCCCAAGAATCTATGCCAGGTTTTGTCGCTCATGGCACCTACGAATGGCTGCACCAGCAATCCAGTTATTGGGCCTGCCAACCAAAGAAAAGGAATTTCGCTTTCGTCGGCCCCCAGGTAGCGGTAGATTGGACTCATATTGGCCTGTTGCAGGCCGAAGGCATATTGAACACCCAAGAAGCCAAGGCTCATGTTCCAAATTTGCCAGATCGAAAGGCGCGGTTTTTCAGTTTGAGTTGTCATAAGCTTTCCACCTGATAGTTTTTGCGAACCAAAATGTCGGCCTGAGATGCCATGGGCGAGATAAGGCGATGCTCAATCTCGAGCACCTTCTCTACAAACTCTCCCGCTACGTCGCGGTTTCGTTTCAATCGGCTTGTTAAAGTGTCTTTATAATTGCGCTCCATGAAAATTCGGGTATCCGCTCCGTGAAGTGCAAAGCTGTACGTTCCTTCTACAATGAGTGTTCTATAGGCGGCAATATTGGCCGTTTCTTGGAGTATTTCGTTTTCCTTGTAATGAACCAAGGGCTTAGTGATTCGCTCGATATTGGCTTTGAAGGCATGGATATGCTTCTGCATTAAATTAAGGTTGACTTCATTCATTCCCACCCTGCTTAGATCTTTTAGCCTTTCGTCGTGATTGGTAGCAGGGGGTAAATGAAAATAGTCGTCTTGGTGAAGAACCATAGCATCAATGTGCTTCTCCAGCAAAACCTTCTGAAGCGAAACAGCTGTTACGGATTTACCGCTGCCCGACTCACCTGCCACCAGGATTACGCGTTTTTTGTCAAAGAAATGATTTCCGCAGAGTGATACGATTTCTCTCGCAGTATTTATGTACTCAGGCTTGATATCAATAACATCGCCTATCATGGAAGAATGTTTTTTAATCGATTAAAATCACCGTTTAGGGCAAGTTCCGAGAGGAGCCAACCCGAAGCAGAATAGCATAATTGTTGAACGCCATGTGCTTGTCCACGATCGGTATCGAAATATTCGAAAAAGCTGTATTCGGGTACTTCGATCTCCAATGCTTGGGTCATGGCTTCGTGCATATTGGCAGCTAGTTCAGGTTTCCCTTGATAGGCCATTGCCAGGCACATAAAACCACTGAAAACGGGCCAAGAACCACCGTTATGGAAGTGATATGGCATATTTTTAAATCGATAATTATAATTGTCTTTCAAAAAAATCCATTCAGAATCACCAGGTTTAATCACTGGCCAAAATGCAGGAATCAGTCCTCCCGGTAGGCCTTCTGAAAGCTTTCTCAAGAAGATTTCTGTTTGATCTTTCTTTTGGGTGAATCCCAAAAGGAGGCCCAATGCATTACCTGCCATATCCCACCGGGTATCGTAACCCGCCGGACTGACGGAAGCAAAAAGATATCCGGGGTCTTGCTCAATTCTTGAATAGGCTTCCTTGTGGTATCGTGGGGTAGTTTGATCAGTTGTGTAAAAATAGTTTTGCTTAATTTTCTCTTCGACCTTGCGGGCTTTGTCGCTGAATTGTTTTTCACCTAGGACAGCTGCGGCAAGTTTCAGTCCCCATAACCTAAGTGTATTGTCGTAAAGCGTGTGTCCCTGGATAACGTACTCATCGGCCCAGTTTCCGCCTAAAGGAGTGTAAATGAGGTTCCCAAGATTCATCTCCCATATTTCCATTACGGCCATTGCTTTCAAGACCTTGTTTTGGAGGTCGGCTTTTTCTTTTACCAGTTTTGGGAAGTCTCGCAGTAATAAGATGGCGCCAATGATCCACCATGCGGTCGCATCAACTCTGCCGGCTGTACTGCCGTAACTTACTGTCGGAGTGGGTTCGACTCCCACATTGGAAGGAATAATTCCTGTTTGTTCTTGGTATTGAGCAAGGTAGTTGATAGTCTTGGCAAGGTGCTCTATTATATAATCATCCCCGATTACAATACCGGTAATGCCTGTGATGATACCATCTCGTGCCCAAATTCTACGGTAATTATCTGTTAGCTCAGAAGTGGCTGCAATGCCCTGAGGCAAACAAGCGCCATGGAGTACTTCCAGTGCTTTCTTTCTGATGGGATGATCAGGCAGGGTATTCATAGAGGCAGTGTATTTGAAAAAAAATGGATAAAGCCACGCGGGAATTAACGCCCGCATGACTTTTTCCAACCTAACTATAGTACTAATTTTAAAATCTTAGCATAACTGATGCGCTCAGGTTACGTCCAACGATACTTCTTGCACGAACAAAGTTCACTTGATTTTCGCCGATAGCACCTTCTTCAGCTTCAGTAAGGCCAAGTGTATCAAAGAGATTATTTCCCTGAACTGAAACAGATAGGTTCTTATTTAATTGATACCGGATAAACCCGTTGACGAATGCATACCCTGGCATCCAAAGCTCATTATTGTCTTGAGTGTAGGCTCCCGTTTGACCAATAATGGTAGCACCGATATTGAGTTTTTCGGTAAATCGATAAGTCGGAGTAGCAAAGTACATCAACGTGGGCTGACGCCTCGGAGTATTTCCGTCATTGTCGCCCGATGTAATCGAAGCCTCTGTGTAGGTAAGTCCACCGCGTATCTCGAGTTTCTTATAGTTCACTGCACCCTCCACTTCGAGTCCGTATGCTTGGTAATTGTTATCGATGATATTTTGAGTGGTCAACTCAAATCCTCCTTCCTCAGTTGTTTGGGCGTAGAAGGCGGTCACGAATAAGGCTGCATTTTTGAAGTTTTTCTTCCATCCAATCTCACCCTGATCGATCATGTCGAGGGCATTGATTTCAACTCCACCGCTGTACGGTAGATTTTGGAAGAGTATTCTGTCGGCTTTTGCCGAACCACCTCGGCTGAAGCGTGCGAATACTGCTTGAGTCTCGTCGATTTTATAGTTCGCTCCTAATGAGAATGAAAGGTATTCGTAATCGTAGTCGACCGGAGTGCGTGCTTCATTGTCTATGAAATACACATCCTCCTCGTAAGCTGAAATAGTACTGTCATTGTTCATGTCGAAGGGGCGCGAAGTACCTCCTGCGAATGAGCCGCTTACAGAACCCATATCATATCGCACAGACCCGTCGAGAAACAATTTGTCATTCAAATTGAACGAAACCGCGGCATATGGAGCGCTGGTATTGTGCTGGGTGTCGTAGTTGCGGTGTAGATTCCCCCAAAGTGGCGTTCCGTATGCGTAGAGTCCATTGGTGCTGTATTCGGTTCCGTCTTCTCCGATGACATTTACGGGACGGGCATCTTCTCCATTTACATCAAAGAGGTAGGAGTTCCATAGCCATGACATTGAGATATTCTGAACTGATCGGTAGTATCCGAATGTAAAGTCAAGATTATCTATAGACTTTTTGATTTTTAAGTCATTGGCAAAAAGATTAAAGTCGTTGAGTTCAGTATCAAAAATATGGAGCCTCATCAGCAGATTGTTGTCGGCGTTTCCATTTCCAAAATCACTTCCATCAGCATATTGAAGTTGTGCTCCTGCGCCACCTACTGATTCTGCTATTGCTGTCGCATCGCCAACTTCTGAAGGGAAAGGGGAAACAAATCTTCCCGAATTAAAGGCCATTCGGGTGCGGTTCTCGAAGCTCCATCCTTCGCCCAGGTCGGAAACAAACTCAGCACCGGCTACATTGGAAACGGGATTCATTCCGTCCATAACGTTGCTTCGTCTCAAATCTCCCGCCGGTCCCGTGGTCAAATTTGACGTTAAGTAAGGCGAGTGGATGGTACCGCGCAAAGCGTCGAATCCTGGTATGTTTTCCCAGGTTGGATCAGAATTAGTACCGCTCACCTGAATGGGCATTGGAAGATAGGCAGGGGTGCGGTCGTTCAAGTGTTTAAAATAAACTCGTGCATATCCGCTCTTGAAGCGACGCGTAAGATTCGCTTTAATTTGACCACCCTGATTGGCTTTATAGCCCGATTCTCTGTATCCTTCGCCTTGACGCATGAATCCACCGATATGAAAGCTTGTCTTATCGTCTATGGGAGCGCCGTATTCAAAATCGGTTCGGAAGTTGTCATAGTCCAGTCCTACGCTGGTGATCAACGACCCACCTGCTACTGCTCCGGTTTTGCTTATGAAATTGACGATCCCGGCAGGAGAGTTGCTGGCCATGGTCGATGCTGATCCACCTCTAATGGCCTCCACTCGCTGAATTGTTTGGTCAGCTCGAAGGAAGATATCAGCAGTTCCGAAAGAGATATCACCGAATTGAAGAATAGGCATCCCATCTTCTTGAAGTTGAAGGTATTTAGATCCCCCTGATGAAATGGGAACACCTCTTACTGTAATGTTTGTATTTCCTTCACCTGCCGAAGCTTCTGAGCGAATACCCGGAATGGTGCGAAGCAATTCGGCAGTATTGGCCGCATTTTGCTCAATCATTGCGGCAGGTCGAAGAGTAGTCATTGACACCGAGCTCTCCAACTTTGAAACAGGGTTTGACACCCCGGTTATAACCAATTCATTAAGGCTCAATGCATCTTTACCCAAAACGATCGCAATCGTTGTGGTTTGATTCGATTGGACACTGACGATTTGCTCATCTTTCTTGTAACCGATTTGGTTTGTGATGAGGGTGTATTCCCCTGCAGGCAGGTCTTTGATCTCAAAATTACCGTCGAGGTCGCTCACTGCTCCACCGCCCGTTTCTTTGATCTGTACCGTTGAAAACGGTAGCGGTCCATCATCACTGCTTACCGTACCGGTAATGTTTCCTTGGGCCATTACTACATGGCTCAAAACCATCAACAGACAAGCAAGGAGTACTTGTTTTAATTGTACATTTTTCTTCATTCTGATTGGTGTTTGTTTGACACAAATCTATATGAATCATCATCTCAAACTGCCGTCTTCAGAGAGCTGAAAATTTCAGCAATCGGTTGCGCAAACGTTTGCGGTTCATTAATACACCGATATTTAACACAATTGTTCATATCTTTCTGAGCAGCGTAGCATGATAAAAGAGAATATTTGTTGTGTTTCGTACACCTCTAGCAGGTTAAAAGCGCCGGATTTTTAAGTTTTATTCAGGATGAGAAGCAAGCAAATAGGATGAGCCAAAGAGTAACCATCAAGGATATTTCAAAGATGGCAGGAGTAAATCCATCTACTGTTTCTCGAGCTCTTAGAGATCATCCTGATATAAGCGATGAAGTAAAGGAGAGTATAAAGGGCATTGCCAAAGCTTTGGACTACAGGCCAAACAAGATGGCATCAAATCTTAGAAGCTCTTCCAACCCAACCATTGCTCTGATCATCCCCGAAGTCAATATGTTTTTTTTCCCTCGGTAATCAATGGTGTGACGGAGGCAGCCGCAAAAGCAGGGTACCACGTTATGGTTTTACAATCCAATGAGCAGCTGGAACGAGAACTCGAGAATATTCAGATTTGCATTGATAATAGGGTAAGTGGAATCGTTATTTCTCTAAGTTGCGAAACCGAAGAGCTCACCCATATTGAAAGAGCCATTGACTTTGGGATTCCCGTTGTCTTTTTTGACAAGGCACCCAATAATGCAGCTTTTGATATTATAAAAATTGACGACGAGAAGGCAGCTTACAATGCGGTGGCATCGCTTGTGGATGCAGGATGTCGAAAGATAGCAGGCATTTTCGGTCACCCCGCAATGAGTATCACTATTCAAAGACACCTCGGATACTTGCGTGCGGTAAAGGATTTTGGATTGACTGACGTCGGCACATCGAATGTTCATCATATGAATGATGCTTACAGTGCTACTCTTGGATTTGCCCAAAAGGGCATAGACGGCATATTTGCCATGAGCGATGAAGTGATTTCGGGAATTGTGCCTGCCTTAAAGTCCCTCGGTATGGTCATTCCTGATGATTGTCGGGTGGTAGGCATCTCAGACGGGAAGTTGCCCTTTTTCTTTACTGAACCCATTTACTTTTTGCATCACGATGGATGTCGTGCGGGGGAGTTATCCGTCGAGCGACTAACCATACGTATGAAGGGTTCCCAAATTCCGATAAAGAACCAAACCCACATTCTCGACACTCCGCTGATGAGCAATTTGAGGTCAGAAATCGCCGATAAGAATATTTCCTTCAGGGATTATTGACCTTGCTAAAGAGTCTTTTGGACTTGTCAGGGAATCCTCTATTCAAATTCAAACCGATGAAGGCAATTTTGACTGAATTGTTTTACTTTTCTCGCCCAAGAACCGGCAAGTTATGGCAAGGAAGAAATTAAGTTTTTTGGACAAAAATCTCACGCTGTGGATCTTTGTGGCCATGGCTATCGGAGTGGGGATCGGATACTTTGTTCCGAGTTTTCCCGATACCATCAATTCCATGAGCAAGGGAACAACGAATATCCCCATTGCCATCGGGTTGATATTGATGATGTATCCGCCATTGGCAAAGGTCAACTATGCGCTGCTGCCCAAAGTGTTTCAAAACACCAAGATTCTTTCCATTTCGCTCGTGCTGAATTGGATCATCGGCCCGATTTTGATGTTTCTGCTGGCCATCACCTTTTTGCAGGATTACCCCGAATACATGGTCGGACTCATCTTGATCGGCCTCGCGCGGTGCATTGCCATGGTGTTGGTGTGGAACGATCTCGCAGAAGGAAGCAGCGAATACGGTGCGGGCTTGGTGGCCCTCAACAGTCTATTTCAAGTCTTTGCGTATAGTTTTTACGCTTGGGTTTTCATCACTATTCTACCGCCGTACTTTGGCTTCGAAGGGGCTATCGTAGATATTTCCATTGTCACCATTGCCGAAAGTGTGGCCATTTACTTGGGCATTCCTTTCTTGATGGGGATATTAAGCCGATTGATTTTGGTCAGTCTAAAAGGGGAGGAGTGGTACACCAAGAAATTTATCCCGACCATTTCACCATTGACCTTGATGGCACTTTTGTTTACCATCGTGGTGATGTTTTCGCTGAAGGGTGAATTGATCGTCGAAATCCCGATGGATGTGGTGATCATCGCGGTTCCATTGTTGATCTACTTCATCCTCATGTTCCTCATCGGATTTTTCGTAACCAGAGCCATGGGTGCCACATACGACAAGACGGCATCGGTGGCTTTTACCGCTTCCGGAAATAATTTTGAATTGGCAATAGCCGTCGCCATTGCGGTTTTCGGATTGAATTCAGGCCAGGCCTTTGCGGGGGTCATCGGCCCATTGGTGGAAGTTCCCGCATTGATTTTATTGGTGCGGGTTTCCTTTTGGTTGAGGAAGAAGTATTTTGTGGCAGCGGTTGATTGAAGGCATTTCAAAATGACAGGTTTGTCACTTCGAGTGATTTTCCTGAGGAACGAAGGGAAATAGTATCGAGAAGTCGTTAAAGTGAGATTGTGCTACCAGGTGTTCTCGATTACTTCCCTATCGGTCAGTGAGGTCGCTCCTTCGTCGCTAAGTTCAATTGCTCTTCCTATCGTCAGAGCAATCACTCGAACTGACAAGGTTCTCGATACTATTTGCTCCTTCGTCGAAAATCACTCGAACTGACAAATCGATTACTTCTCTATCGGTCAGTGAGGTTGCTGCGTTGTCACTAAGTTCAAATCGCCCGTTCCTCGCGATTCGGTCGAACGGAAAGGGTTTCTCAAATTATCCCGAATATTGTCCGATGTAGTTCCTGCATAATCTCGAAATAAATGAAAGAAGCTATCAAGCCATGGATTGAAAGAGGGTATAAAGTATTCGCCTACGGAGGTCCGCAGGACATAAAAATCGAAGCCTTAAGCAAAGACGTAGGCAAGAACAAATCTTCTTTTTACCACCACTTTGCCGATATGGAGGTCTTCGTCACTCTGCTGCTGGAAGAACACTTGAGGCAGAACTACCTCATCGCTGAGAAGGAAGCCAAGTGCGAAAATTTGGAAGAGCTGATCGAGGTGATTGTAGAACATAAAGTAGATCTGCTATTCAGTCGTCAACTGCGCATTCACCGAGAGAATGAGGAGTTTGCAAAATGCTTTCAAAAGTCAAATGAAATAACCGCCGAAGCAATCGCGGGGGTTTGGGCAACATCTTTAGGGTTGACCGATCAATCATATCTGGCGGGACTTGTGCTCAAACTCAGCTTGGAAAATTTCTTCCTTCAGATAACGGACGAGACACTGAACAAAGAATGGCTGCAGAATTATTTCAATGAAATCAAAGGGCTGATCGCTGCCTTTAAAAGCGGAACACCGATTCCTAAATTAGACGGTAGCGTCTAAAATTCATCGCTTAGGCTCTCTATCATTGCCCTAATAAATCAGTGCAATGATAGAATCATCGACACAAGTACCGAAATACAGAACCCAATCGTTTCATAAATTCTGGCTCAAGATTACCGCCGTCGTGGTAGGTTCTTTTGGCCCCGTGTTCTTTTTGGGTACAATGGTCGAAACCGCAGAAACGGCAAGATTCACCCTTGACCTCTTGAGCTGGCCCATCGATGGAAACATCACTTTTGCTTCCTCCGATACACGTTTTCTCTCGGCACTCACGGGAGGCTTTCTCTTTGGCTGGGGTGTTCTGATCTGGTGTTTGTCTGCAATGGTTTACGACAAGGCACCCGACTTTGTCAGAAAGAGTGTGCTCATAGGACTTTTAGCCTGGTTTGTTTTGGACAGCTCGGGTTCAATCGCCTCGGGAAACCCTTCCAATTCCTTTTTCAATCTCATCATTTTATTGATGGCCGTTGGCCCTATGTGGCTTTCTGCCAAAGACTAAACTAAATATTGCACTATGTCTACCGAAACAAAGAACCAAACACCGCTTAAAATCCTTCTGGTACTTCTGACCGTTGGGGTGCTCGTATACACAGTCATTGCCATTCAAAACGACGGTACTGACTTTTTTGGCAAAGCCGTCGGCTTTGTAACCACCCTTACTTGGATGGGGCAATTTGCTCTTGACTTCAGTGCTTACCTCTTGCTATCGGCACTTTGGATTATGTGGAGAGGGAAGTTTTCAGTTGGATCAATCGCAATGGGAATTGCAGCCGGCATTTTGGGAATTATCGTTTTTGCACCTTTTCTGATTTACTTGATTGAGAAGGAGAAGGGAGATTT